>JAZPXY010000011.1:0-82180 GCA_045543875.1 Bulleidia sp. | reverse complement strand
TTTTTTTATTCCACTAATTGCACGTTTCAGTATGTAAAAAACACAATATAAAAAGCGCCTTTACCGGCGCTTTTCAATATCCATGAGTATCATCAGGAGCCGAGGTCATCGTTCACAAGTATCACAGATATCCTGTCCTTGTGCATTGAATATCTCGTGATCAGAAACTGACAGCAGATCGTATCCGGTGATTTGCAGTCGGCACAGGCACCGGTCTTTTTGCACGGATTATTGCTGCTGAAGCGCTGGTTGTTGATCGGAGCTGCCACATTGCGGGCTCTCTTCATGGCTGAATCAGTATCTTTGCATACTTTGTTCATGCCGACGATCATCAGCACTTTCTTGGGACCGTAGGCAATGGCTGATACGCGGTTGGCATTGCCGTCGATATTGACCAGCACGCCGTCTTCGGTAATGGCATTGGAGCTGGCCAGGAAGAAGTCGGCATCATATGCCTGCAGCATCGCTGCTCTTCTGTCTTCCGCTGTCTCTCTGTCAATGTAGTTGTAGTCACCGGCCTTCAGGGCATCGACCAGACCGGTCTCGATAACGCTCATGCCGCCGCCCATGGTAACGGTGCTGCCTTTGGGAATCAGCGTCAGTGCCAGTTTCATGGCATCTTCTTTTGTCTGAACATAGTAGCCGGTCATATTGCGGGATTCCAGTCCGCGGATGACCTTCTGGGCAAGCAGATCATTTCTTTTGACAATATTCGGATCCATCTTCATTTCTCCTTTACGTTTCCAGTATGACACAAATCAGCAGTACTGTCAGAAACTCGATCTCCAAAAAGAAAAGACGGCCTCAGCCGTCGATCTTGACCACTCTGTCGTAGACATTTTCCTTTGTCTCGGATGGATAATGCACAAACAGATCAACGCGGACAGCAGTTTCTTCTGCTTCTGCCACCGCATTGTTGACTGCCAGTTTCCGGTTCAGATTTGCCACGCATTCTTCAACGGGAAGACCGCTGTAATTGAAATCTTTGGCAAATTCCTGAAAATAGACGCCCGGACGGTACGGAAGCTTTTCATCATCATAGTCATAGTAGAATTTCTTGGAAATGGTCACATAGATCTGTTTCATGCGTTCCCCCTTTCAGGCATCCTGATGAATTCATTATATATTCTTTCCGCTCAAATAACACGCTGAAACATGTATACTGAACATGACAAGGAGATTCAGCAATGAAAATATTTGATCTGCATGCGGATCTGGCCGAAGCGATCCGCCCGTCATACCAGAAAGGAAACCGTTCCGTACTGCGCAGCGAATGGCATGAGCGCCTGAAAACAGGTGAAATCACCTGGACCAGTGCCGCTTCCTTCTTTGCCGGAAAGGAATCCTGGGAAGAGATGCAGGAAACGGTGCGGATGGTAAAGGAAGACATTCTTTCCTCCGGCTATTCCCTGATCCTCTCCGCCGGCGATCTGAAGGAAGATCCGGAAGAGACGATGTTCCTGATGACCATCGAAGGCATGTGCGGCATTCATGACAACATCAAGGAAAAGGTGACATGGCTGTATGTTCAGGGCAACCGCATCGGTTCCCTGGAATGGAACGATCAGAATGATCTGGCCACCGGCAACAGCGGCGATCCGGCCCGGGGCCTGACCGACATGGGAAAAGAAGCAGTCCGGACAATGAATGATCTGCACATGATCGTGGATGTATCACACGCCAATGAGAAAACCTTCTGGGATATTCTCGAGGAAAGCCGTCTGCCGATCATCGCCACCCACTCCAATGCCAAGTCATTATGCACAGTGGAGCGCAACCTGACCAACCAGCAGATGCGGGCACTTGCCGCAAAAGGCGGCCTGATCGGAATGAATGCATGCAATATGTTCATCCATAATGACAAAGCAAAGCAGAATGCCCGTCATCTGGCCAAGCATGCCAGGTATATTGCCGACCTCGTCGGAGTCGAACATGTTGCCTGCGGCTTTGATTTCGGAGCCTATTATTCAGAAAAGGAAGACTACGACATTCTCGCCCCTGAACAGGCCCAGAATTTCATTCAGGGCCTGAAGGAAGAACACTTCAGCGATGAAGAAATCCAGGCCATTGCCTTTGGCAATGTCATGCGTTTCCTGAAACAGTATCTGTAAACAAAAGAGTGAGCCTGCTCACTCTTTTCACTTCATTCAATGATTTCAATATCGTGGGGATAATGATTCAGCACTTCATGTCCGTCTTCGGTGACCAGGATCAGGTCTTCGATGCGGCATCCGAGGATGGCCGGATGGTAGATGCCCGGTTCAATGGAGAAGATATTGCCGGGCTGGGTCAGATCGGCAAAGGCCTGGGATACATCGCCGTATTCATGGTCTTCAATGCCGATGAAGTGTCCGAGTCTGTGGGTAAAGTCAGGGCCAAAGCCGCCGGCGGTGATGATGTCCCTGGCTTTTTTGTCGATGTCACAGAGCCTGATACCCGGCCGGACCATCTCTTCCGCTTCTTCATTGGCCTGCCGGACCAGATTGTAGATATTCTTCTGGGCTTCTGTCGGTTCTTTCTTGTAGAAGAAAGTTCTCGTCATATCCGAGCAGTAGCTGTGATATTTGCAGCCGATATCAAAGAGAACGGTATCGCCTTCCTTCAGAACCGTGTCATCCGGCATATGATGGGGATCTGCGGCATTGACGCCGAAGGCAACGATCGGCGTAAAGGAGAAATCTTCTGCCCCCAGACGCTGATAGATGGCCATGGTCTGATCAGCAACTTCCTTTTCTGTCACGCCGGCATGGATCAGCTTTTTGAATTCCGCCATGGCCCGGTCATTGATCAGGGAAGATTCCCTCATCAGAGCAATTTCTTCGGCATCCTTGATTGCCCGGGTATGATCAACCGCCGGTGAACCGTTGATGAATTCCCTGGCAATATTCTGATGGATCATCGGCAGCAGGAATCTTGCCGGCATGATCTTGTCGACACCGAGCACCTCATTTCTGTCAATTTCATTTCTGACAAGGGCAGTAATATCATCGGTATCCTGGAAGTAGATCTTGCGGACGCCGATTTCTTCATCGAACCGGAACAGGCTGTTGACAAACAGCACCGGTTCTTTTTCATTGCGGATCAGCAGGCCGAGAAAACGTTCACCCGGGAAAATCCATTTACCAGTCAGATAGTATATTGCCAGCGGATCTGTCACCAGCATCGCCCCGGCATTGAGTTTTTCCAGTACATGATTCATTCGTTTCTGATTCAGCATATTCATACCTGTCTTTCTGTACACCATTATAATGAAAACCGCCCTGCGGCGGTATCATTTCATGTTCATTCTGAATTGAGGGGGAAAGGAATTATGAATGAATTATGATCATCAGATGTGCTCCTCATCTGATGGTTACAGAATACTTCCCGAATATGGAAGAAAAAGGAAGGCAATGTGAACATTGCCTGAAAAGCACAAAAAAATGAGATTCCGCAAATGAATCCCATTCTTTGTCTGATTACTCTACAGATACCTTGATGCCAGGGCCCATTGTTGTGGACAGTGTGACACTCTTGATGTATCCGCCCTTGACACTTGCCGGTCTGACTCTGACGATCTGATCATACAGTGTCTTGAAGTTTTCAGCCAGCTGCTCATCTGTGAAGGAGCACTTGCCGATCATGACGTTGACGTTGCCGTCTCTGTCAACACGGTATTCAGCTTTACCCTTCTTGATTTCATCAACTGCCTTGGCAACATCCATTGTGACTGTGCCTGTCTTCGGGTTCGGCATGAGGCCCTTAGGTCCAAGCAGACGGCCCAGCTTACCCAGCTGGCCCATCATGTCCGGTGTAGCTACGATCTTGTCAAAGTCGAGCCAGCCCTTCTGGATCTCTTCGATCTTGTCTGCGCCGCCGACAAAGTCAGCACCGGCTGCCTTGGCTTCTTCCAGCTTGGCGCCCTGAGTGATAACCAGGACTCTCTGGGATTTGCCGTTGCCGTTCGGAAGAACGATGGCACCACGGATGTTCTGATCAGCCTGACGAGGATCAACGTTCAGAACGAAGGATACTTCAACGGAAGCATCGAACTTGGCGCAGTTTGTCTTCTTTGCCAGTTCAATTCCTTCTTTATAGTTGTAGACCTTGGAGCGGTCAACCATAGCTTTAACAGCTGCGTACTTCTTGCCTGCCATCAGTTCCACCCCTCGATCTCAATGCCCATGTTCTTGGCTGTGCCGGCTACAATTCTCATCGCACCTTCAACGTCATTGGCGTTGAGGTCCGGCATCTTGTACTCAGCGATTTCTCTCAGCTGAGCTTCTGTGATCTTGCCGGCCTTGACTGTGTTCGGTGTGCCGGAAGCCTTGGCAATGCCTGCTGCCTTCTTCAGAAGAATAGCAGCCGGAGTTGTCTTGATGACGAAGTCAAATGTCTTGTCTTCATACGCTGTGATGATGACCGGAACGATGTCGCCCTTGCGGTCAGCTGTCTTGGCGTTGAAGTCTGTGCAGAACTGCGGCATGTTGATACCGGCAGATGCGAGTGCCGGACCCGGTTTGGCGCCGCCGGCAGGGAACTGCAGTTTGCAGATCTTAGCAATTTTCTTTCTTGCCATGTGGTTTCTCCTTTTCTTTTAGATTTCCACATGCAGTGGTTTGCGGATGTTTGCGTCACCCTCCCACGCATGCGCACACAAAAAAAGTGTGCGTGATTATTATATTTCAACGCACACCTTACGTCAATTATGAATTTGCCGGATTTTCCTTTGTTTTCGGCCTTTTTCTTCCTTTCGGACGGAAGTGGAGCACCAGCGTCCGGTACAGGGAAACAAGGGCCAGACTGATGAATATGCCGCCGATAATATCGGTAAACCAGTGGACCCCCGACAGCATCCGGCTGATCACGGTAATGACGATCACGGCCAGGCAGAACCACTGGATATACTTCAGCGTGCTCTTTCTGGTTACGACCTCGCGGCATTCAATCAGGGCACAGCCCATGATCACGCATGCCAGCATCGTATGGGTCGACGGATAGGAAGCTTCCAGGGCACCGTCTTCCAGCACCGGCCGGTAATTGACCGGAATCTTGTCAAAGAGAATATACAGAAGAATCACCAGCAGGAAGATGCCTCCCATGCAGAGAAGATTCCTGTCCACCTTCATCAGGCTGCGGCGCTGATACAGCTGCATGGCACCGATGCCGGCGAACAGAAAGGCCGCTGCCAGACTGATGATCCCGCCGATTTTGGATATCGTATACCAGAAGCTGCTGGTTCCCAGTGTCCGGAAAAAGAAGGCATTGACAGACGCAAAGCCGACGGATGTACTCATCGGTCCGATTGCCTGCACATCCACAGTTCTGACCAGAACCGTAAACAGCAGGAAGATGCCTGTCAGAATGGCGGTGATAATTGCCGACCGCTGCACTCGTTTTGTCATGGTTCACCTCCTGATCATGCCCTACTATCATACATCAGAAAAAGAATTTCCGATGCACAAAGATATTACTTCAGGCAGTCGCGGATGAAGTCCCAGGCTTTATACCCTCCAGCATCGCATTCGTTGTTGAAGAAATAGATCCATGACCAGTGGCCGCTGTACATGTGCGGGTTGCCTTTGGCATCCTGATACTTTCCGGAAGTATCGATAACATGTTCGGTGGTCGATACATACAGCTTTTCCGCTCCCAGTTCCTTCAGCTTCTTCAGAGTCGGAATTTCATGCCGGGAAGGATCAACGACATTGTCATCTTCGGAATAGACAAAATACATCGGCAGATCCTTTACATTGGCAAACTGCTTTTCGGTAATTGATTTGTAGGGAACCGCCTCACAGATCGGCACAATGCCGTCGCACAGTTCGGGATGATCCATGCCCAGCAGCAGGGTCATGAAACCGCCGTTGGAACAGCCGCAGATGACCGTCCTGCGGATATTGTATTCTTTCTGAATATGCTGGATCAGTTCAGTCAGGGAATTCATATAGTAGGACGTGTTGTCGGCCTGAATCTTTCCGCCGAAGAGGCTTTCGCCGGTACCGGTATTGTCCATCCAGTAGGTCGGACACTGCGGCACAAGAATATTGGCCTTTCCGACCGTATTCTGAAACGCATCGGAAATCAGGGCCACCACCTTATTGGCTATGCTTGTGACATAGGGGTCGGTATCCTTTGTGCCTCCTTCTCCGAGTCCGTGCAGCCAGACGACCAGCTGATCCGAGCCGCCTTCAGGTTTATAGCTGACATAGTCATATGCCACACCGTCGGAAGCCTCAAAATGATCCATGGTCATGGCATCGGCATCGGTGGCCATGCTGAGAGGAACCGGATCAACTGCCAGGGCATCCACGCTTTCTCCTTCGCTGGTGACATGATGCCCTTCCTTTAACGCAAGGATCAGTTCATACGGATCAGACCAGGTATTGTACTGGGTATGCATGCTGAAGAGAAGCGGCGAGCCTTCAAAGGGTGAAACATCCAGTTCAATGACGGCTTCATAGGAAGGACCCTCACATCTGTTTCCCTTTCCATCCGCAAGATATGCGTCCAGAATAGTGCGCGGCACTCTGACTTCATTGACCGGGAATTCCGGAATCTTTGTAAAGTCGGTTGCCATCTTGTGTTCTGTTACGGTGATGTCTTCTTTGTCAAAATGATCCAGCTGCTTCTCAAAATGCACAAGCATCCACTTTGTGCCGCAGCCCCAGTCATGTGTTGTAATCACTGTATCAAACGTACCTTGAATGATGTTTTTCATAATCTTTTTCTCCTGCTTTCATGATAGTTCATCCGGTCTCTTCCTGACAATGAATACATGATTAAGTCATCTCGTGACTTTTTATTGCAATTCTGCTGTATCATCATTACTATAGGGATATGGCCAGAGGAACAGACCTGAAAAACGAGAACATCAAGGCGGTCCGGAAATGTTTCTATTCCGGTGATGTTTTGTCAATGACCAAGATCCGCCGTGAAACCGGCTTGTCCCATGGTTCAACAATCAATGTCATCCGCCTGCTGGAAGAAAGAGGCGAGATTCTCCTCTTTGAAAAGTCCGGCAGCACGGTCGGAAGAAAAACCCATCACTATGTGCTGAATGCGGCCTGGAAACATTTCCTGGCCGTGGACGTCAGGCGTACGGAAAACGGTTTCTGTTCACGTACCTGCCGCATGAATCTTGCCGGTATGATTTCCGATACCTATGAAAAGGAATTTGCCGAAATGGATGATGCCTATCTTCATGAAGAACTGTCAGTCATGATGAAACGGCATCCCGATACCGACATGATTCTGATCAGTACCCCGGGTGTCTGCGCCAACGGCATCATTACCAACGGCGAAGTCTTCTCCATGAACATTGCGGCCTGGATCGAAGAGAACTTCCATGTACCCTATGTCATTGAGAACGACGTCAATGTGGCAGCCATCGGCTTCTGCAACGAAGATCCGGAACGGAAGAATATCGCGGTTGTCTATCAGGCTGCCGCAACGGTTCTCGGCTGCGGGGTGATGATCAACGGCCGGCTGTACAACGGCTTCTCCCACGCCGCCGGCGAGGTCCGTTATCTGCCTTTTATGAAAGAGAGAAAGAATGTCTCCCCTTCAGAACTTCTGAAAGAAATGATTCTCTCAGTCGCAGCCATTCTGAACCCGGAAATCATTGCCTACAGCAGTGACAGTGTGAAGACTGATATCGATTTCGATGATGCTTCACTGCCGGAGCGGCATATGCCTGCCATTATGCATATCAGTGATCTGGATCCATACCGCCGGAAGGGACTGTACTCCATCGGTATGTACAATATGCTCGAATATTACGGAGGGATTGAGCAATGAAAAAAACACAGGTGGACCTTCTTCACGGTCCGATCATGAAGTCTCTGATCATCTTCATGATCCCCATTCTTATTTCCAACATCTTCCAGCAGCTGTACAACGCTGTCGACACCGCCATCGTCGGCAACTTCCTGGGCGAGAATTCCCTGGCAGCCATCGGTGCCTGCGCAGCCGTATTCGAAATGCTGGTGCAGTTCTGCAACAGCCTCGGCAACGGTTTCTCAATCGTCTGCGGCCGTGCCTTCGGCTCCGGCGATGAAGAACGGATCAAGAAAGCTGTTGCAGCTTCCATTCTGATCGGTGCCATCACCTGTGCCGTGCTGACGCTGCTCTGCATCGTCGGTCTCAGACCGCTGCTGCAGCTGATCCATACACCGGCTGAAATCATCGAAGAATCCCACACCTATATTCATATTATCGGGCTGGGCCTGGTCGTCATGTTTGCCTACAACCTGGCTTCCTGCATGCTGAGAGCCATCGGCAACTCGGTCATGCCTCTGGTCTTCCTGATCATCTCTTCCCTGCTCAATATCTTCCTGGATGTCCTGTTCATCACAACTTTCCAGATGGGCGTTGCCGGTGCCGCAATCGCAACCGTCCTGGCCCAGGGTGTATCAGTTGTTCTCTGCATTGTCTATATTCTGAAATACACTCGGATTCTTGTGCCGGAGCCGAGACACTTCCAGTTTGAAATGGAACTGTTCCAGGATGTCGGCGGTCAGGGCTATGCCATGGCACTGATGGGATCCATCGTATCGGTCGGCTCCATTATCCTGCAGTCCGGCATCAACAGCCTCGGCACGGAAATCATTGCCGGTCATGTTGCCGCAAGAAAGCTGTACATGTTCTGCAATATGCCGTTCATGTCCATGAGCGTTGCCGTATCTGCCTTCATTTCCCAGAACAAGGGCGCCAACCAGGGTGACAGAATTCTCAGGGCCATGAAGGATGCCTACATCTATGACTTTGTTGTGGCAGCCATCGTTTCCGCCTTCCTGTTCACCTGTGCTCCGGCCATGGTCAGACTGATCAGCGGCTCCACCAACCCGACAATCATCGGCAACGGCTCCAAGATGCTGTATATTGTCGGACCGTTCTATGCGATCCTCGGTGTTCTGATTCAGACCAGATTTGCCCTGCAGGGCATCGGTTCCAAACTGATCCCGATGATTTCCTCCGTCATCGAACTCGTCGGCAAGATCCTGTTTGTCTACATCTTCATTCCGATGTTCGGCTACGATGCCGTATGCTGGTGCGAACCGCTCATCTGGGTCGTCATGACAGCCCAGCTGCTGTATGCCTTCAATACCAACAAGTATGTCAAGGAAATCAGGGCCCAGCAGAAAGCTGCCGCTGCTGCATAACCTCTAAATCACTGAAAGGGATCCGGAAGTCCGGATCCCCTTTTTTACATCTTTTTGCGGCCAGCCATTGATGCGGCTGAATGGTTTTCATTGCTGCTGTGTCAGATACTGATACAGGATCCCGTACATTTCCCTGACGGCAAATGTCGGCATCAGCCACCATACGGTATGGGAACCATACCCTTTATGCTTCAGTCCCAGTGTATCGGCAATCAGGCCGGCCCGGTATTCATGGAAGCCGCTGGTAATGATCACAATGTCAGGATTGAGATTGTTTTCTTCGATGACCTTCTGTGAGAAGGAAAGGTTTTCCTTTGTGGAAGTGGATTGGTCTTCCAGATACAGTCTGGCCGGATCAGTGCCGTTATTCACAAGCCAGACATGCATCGCTTCTGCTTCACTGACGTTTTCATTGGAGCCCTGGCCGCCGGAAAGAACACATTTTGCCTCAGGATGTTCCTGCAGGAATGTATGTGCCGCCCGGATGCGTTCCATCAGCATCCGGCTGGGCGTGCTTTTTCTGACTTCACAGCCCAGTACGACAACCGTTTCGCCGTGATACTCTTTCACCGTATTGATGCTTGTCAGCATCTTTACACCGAGAAATCCGGCAGCTGAGAAGATGGCCAGCAGGATCACTGCACAGACCGAAATCACTGCTTTTCCGGCTGCCGATTTCCAGATCTTCTTCAGCCATGACACAAGCTGTTCATAATATGCAGTACACAGGTACAGCAGCGCAGACACAATCATGCCGGTGATGTTTCCGATATTCAGTATGAAATGAGATACCGGAATCAGGAACCAGCAGAAACAGAGAACGAACAGGATTTTCAGGCAGTTTCTGAGCATACTTCTTTTGTATCACAGATTTGCCTCAGAGACATCAGGCAGCTGTTTTATAACAGGATCTTTTCAGAAGGTTTCATGGCATAATGAAACTATGATCACACACTACAATGCATTCATATCATACCGGCATACCGAAAGGGATATTGCGGTTGCTTCAGAAGTACAGAAGCAGCTGGAACATTTCCGCATTCCGGAAGCGATTCAGAAAAGTTCCGGCATCAGAAAGATCGAACGGATCTTCCGCGACAAGGATGAACTTCCCCTTTCCAGCAATCTCGGCACGGACATTGAAACAGCTCTGGCCCAGTCGGATTATCTGATCGTTATCTGTTCCCCGCATACAGCCGAATCTTCCTGGGTAAAGCGGGAAATTGAACTGTTTCTGGAAACACATGATCAGAACCGGGTTCTGACTGTCATTTCCGAAGGAGAACCGGAAGATATCCTGCCGGAACGGCTGACTTACCGGCTGGAAACATATACCGATGAAAACGGCAAGGAACAGACCAGAAAAGTTCCGCTGGAACCGCTGTCCTGTGATTATAGGATGCCCTTCAGTAAAGCCAGAAAGCAGGAACTGCCGCGGCTTGCGGCCGTCATTCTCGGCTGTTCCTATGATGAACTGGTGCAGCGGGCAAGACAGTACCGGCAGAAACGGCTGCTTGCCATTGCCGGCGGCGCGGGCATGCTTGCGGCTGCGGCTATTGCCTGGCTGGTCTGGTCGAATCTGCGCATCAGTGAGAATCTGCGGCAGTCACAGATCAATGAATCCCAGTATCTGTCTTTCGGTTCTGCAGAAGCCCTGAATGATCAGGACCGGATCCTGGCCATCCAGCTGGCGCTGGAAGCCCTGCCGAAAGACGGCAGTGAAAGACCTGTCATTGCCCCGGCGGAAGCAGCTCTGGCCGATGCCATCGGCACCTATCTGCCTTCCGGCCGGCAGACAATATATTTTGCGGCCGACAAATACAGCAGTGAGGCCGGGGTCCTGGATTTCTGGCTGGATTCTTCCCAGACGGTAATGATCATGCTTGATATGGACTATCGCCTGACATATTTTGACCTGATTGAAAATCAGGTCATCACAACTGTTGAATTTCCCGGAATGATGAGTGTCCGGCAGAATTCCGACCATGATCTGCTTGCATGGCACAATGAAAACGCTGCGGTTTACAGTCAGAAAAATGGGGAAGTGCTGGCAGAATTCAGCCTGCCTGACAGGATCACCCGGGCGGAATGCTATGACGGCGGCTGTATCTTTCATACCAGAGCCGGCATCTATGATACCGACAACACCGGCAAAGTTCTCAATACATATTCCGCTCCGGAAACCTATCCCTATCAGATGGGAGTTTCCGATGACGGCAGAAAAATCCTTTTCAGCATTGCCGAAGATGACGATTCCTATTCCGTCATCCTGCTGAATCACGGAGCCATGACTGTTCTGCCGCAGCGCTTCCTGTATCCGCTGGATCTGCTTTTTACCGAGAGCGGGAATATCATCACCGTGGATTATGATATTTCCCGGGAAGCCATGAGTGTCGGTCAGCTGGATATCTATTCACCCATGTACTGGACGGTTTCCTGCTGGTCCGCTGACGGTCAGCAGCAGCTATGGTCGCATGACTTTTCCCATACCCTGTCCTCGGCATCTGATTTCTGTCTGTCATCGTATTCCGATGACAGCGGAACGCATGAATGCCTCATCAGTTCCACCGGCCAGACCCAGACGTATATCAATACTGAAACCGGCGAAATCATCCGCCAGTCTGAATATCCGTCTTCTGTCATCAGAATTCTTTCTGCAAACAACAACAGTTTCATCTCCCTTCTCAGCAACGGCAGTATTGCCATACTGCCCCTGGAAGATGAAGATTACAGCACCCTGCCGGCATTTACCGCCAGAACAGCGGACGGAATTCTTTATGCCAATGATTCCCAGGCGGGCGTTCTGATCCGAAGCACCGGCAGTCATTCCGTCATTCGCTATGATCAGGAACTGGATAATCCAAACTATCAGACATTCGCTGAACTGAATGAAAATATGATCCGCGTCATGAAAGTGTCTGATGACTATATCGCGGTCACTGCCTGGCAGTTCAGCACAGACGAAACACCGATTCTGATCTATGACCGCAAAGACCCAGGTCACCACATCCGCTTCTCCTATCCGGAAGGAAACAATACTGCCGGTCTCTACGGCATCACTGCCGACAGTCAGACTGCCTGGTCCATTGCCGCCGAATACAATTCTGCCGTTGTCAGACGCATGAATCTTTCTGACGGCAAAACCGAAGATTTCCGTCTCTTCTCTTCCCTGGATCTGAATGATCTGGCGGCGGCGGTAAATGGTGATACCGTCTGGTCACTGGCTTATTCCAAAAAAGAACAGATGCTGTACGGCAGTTCCTTTAATCTTGTGTCCGGCAAAGAAACCATCACAAGCCGGGCACTGGAAGAAGAATTCTCACCTGCCAGGATCACTGTCCGCAGCGGCGGCAGAGAATGTCTGGCGGAGACAGATGATCATAATCTGTACCTGATCAGTCTCAGTGATCTTTCCCTGACAAAGCTCAATGATGAAAACCTGCCGGCAGATGAATACAAGCCTGTCTTTGCGGACAGAAAGATCGCCTTCCGCACATCCGATTCCATCCGGGTGACAGATGAAAGCGGGAAGACGCTTCTGGATCTGCCGCAGGATATGATGAATGTATTGTCATTCTCATTCATCAACAATCAGCTTGCGGTTCTGACAAACCGCGGCCTGCTGAACATCTATGACGATCAGGGCCAGGTCATCAAAACCTATTCGGTTCCGGTTCCGGAAAGTTCATTCTATGACTATTACCATGATTTCTGCTGGAACCTGTATGACAATACCCTGTCCCTGTTCTTCAACAATACGCTCTATATCATTGATCTCAGCCAGGATTCGCCGCGGATCACGATGGAACAGGCATGGGAGTACGACCATAAAAACCAGGAGATCATTGTTGAAAGTCAGTTTTCTGACAGTATCGGCATCTTCCATGTATGTTCGGCAGAAGAACTGATCCGGCAGGGAAATGAAATCATCGGAGATGCAGAGATCCCCGATGATATCCGGAAGAAATACGGTCTCGATGACTGAAAAAGAAAAAACAGAGCGGCATCAGTGATGCAGCTCTGTTTTCTTCTTATTCGTCTTTCAGATAGATGACACCTTCCAGTTTTGTAATGACAAAGTCATCGGTTCCCCACCAGCCGAAGATGTTTTCGTCTGTCCATACGGAAGAGGAATCCAGACTGTCCTTATAGCGCTGGAAGCCAAACCAGCCGATGGCTGCACCGCTGCGCAGTCCCATGTTGCGGACAGTCACTTCTTCTTTCTGTACATCAGCCTCCATCTTTTTCAGATAGGCGTCCAGATCAGCCTTTGAAGTGCAGCGGAACGTATCAATGATCCGCTGCGATGCATTCTCACCGCTGACCTTTTCACCGGTGCTCAGCTTGCCGTCCTTATACTGGGCATAGGACAGGCTCTGCGAATACTTTGTATTGATTTCAACAACGGATTCCTTACTGCTGTCCAGGCGTTCGATATACTCATCCTTGAGAATGAGCAGATAGTTCACGCCTCTGGTATAGGATCTGGCATCGGTTGTGGAATCGGTATATACCCGCTGAATGACCCGCAGATATTCACTCCAGTTCTGAGCGGTAATGCGGATGCCTGTCTGATCTTCTTTTTCTTCTTCATCCCGTTTCCAGAAAAGACTCCGGTCCGGCAGGACGGACGCAGTGACCTTCGGGATGATGATCTGTTCATTGATCTGTTTCATGTGAATGATCCTCAGCTGTTTTCGGCATTGTCATGAAGACAGCCGGTAATATTGCGGAAGATGCCTTCTCCGTCCAGTTTGTATTCCTTCAGCAGTGTCTTCCAGTTTCCTGATCCGGCAAAGCCGTACATGCCGAGCCGGTGCACCGTACGCGGGCAGCGTTCGGCCGCGACTTCGCAGATCATGGTGCCAAGACCGCCGGTAATGGAATGTTCTTCCACGGTAAAGATGGTGTCATGTGCTTCCAGTACGGAGACAATGCCTTCTTCATCACAGGGCTTGATCGCACATACATCGACAACGGTGATATGAATGTCTTCCTGTGCCAGAAGTTCTGCCGCTGCCAGGGCACTCTGCACCATCAGGCCGCAGCAGAATACAGCAATCTTTTCTCCTTTTTTTAATACATGGACCTTTGTGACATCGAATTCTTCATCTTCGCCATAGATGTCATCGACCTTCGGGCGTCCGAGTCTGACATAGCACGGTCCTTCATGGGAGTGGATATAGCGGATTACTGCTTTTGTTTCATTGGCATCACAGGGGACAAAGACTGACATGCCGGTCATGTCTCTCATGATGGAAATATCTTCCAGAGCCTGATGGGTTACACCGTCTTCGCCGACGCTGATGCCGCCGTGCGAGCAGATGACCTTGACATTCAGCTGCGGATAGGCAACACTGTTGCGGATCTGTTCCCAGGCTCTGCCGCTGCCGAACATGGCAAAGGTGGATAGATAGGGTTTGTAGCCGCTGGATGCGAATCCTGCCGCAACCCCGACCATGTCCTGTTCGGCAATTCCGATATCAAAGAATCTTTCAGGAACGGCATTTCTGGCTTTGATGGACTGGGTGCTGCCGGCAAGGTCGGCATCCAGAACGACGACTTTGTCATCTTCCTGAACCAGTTTTGCGATTTCCTCTCCGTATGCTTCTCGGGTTGCTTTTGCCATACGTTTCTCCTAACTTTTTGCACATCCATCATAACTGATTTGTCTGCCTGTGCCTAATTAATATTGCACATAAAAACATATAGGACTCTCAATGCGAGAGTCCTCAGGGAATCATCTGTCTGTTTTCTTACAGTCTTTCTTTTCTTTCGATATCGAGGAAGTACTTGTAGGTATCGACTGTCAGTTCGCCGCAGGCTGCTTCATCGCAGGCGATGATGGCACCGTTGTGCATCTGCAGGGCGGAACATGTCCACTTGTGGGATACGTTGCCTTCCACAGTTGCCGCAAGGGCTCTTGCCTTGTTGTGGCCGCTGATCAGAACCAGAACTTCCCTGGAGTCTGTAACGGTTCCGATACCTACGGACAGTGCCTGGGCAGGAACCTTTTCCGGATCGTTGCCGAAGAAACGGCTGTTGACGATTCTGGTGTCGGTTGTCAGGTCTCTGACACCGGTTCTGGATGTCAGGGATGTGAACGGTTCGTTGAATGCCAGGTGGCCGTCAACGCCGATGCCGCCCATGAAGAGGTCGATGCCGCCGCAGGAAGCGATCTTTTCTTCATATCTTGCGCATTCGCCTTCCGGATCATCGGTCATGCCGTTGAGGATGTTGATGTTTTCCGGCTTCATGTCAACGAGGTGGTTGAAGAGATTGTCATGCATGAAGTACCAGTAGCTCTGGTCATGTTCATGCGGCAGACCCAGATATTCGTCCATGTTGAAGGTGACGACGTTGGCGAAGGATACTTCACCGGCCTTGTTCATTCTGACCAGTTCCTTGTAAACGCCGATCGGAGAGGAGCCTGTCGGAAGACCCAGCACAAACGGTCTGTCTTCCTTGTGGGAGTTGATCTTATTGGCAATGTAATCAGCTGCCCATTTGCACATCTTGTCGTAGTTATCCTGAATTACTACTCTCATTTTTTTATCCTCTTTCTAAGTATTTATGCAATATGTCCCTTTGCCTTGATGACATCAATGACAGAGTCTACATACTTCTCGCAGATTTCATCGGTTTCAGCTTCGACCATGACTCTGATGACCGGTTCGGTTCCGGATTCTCTGACGAGAATACGGCCGGTGTCGCCGAGTTCATCGGCAACCTTCTGTACAGCTGCCTGTACATCCGGATCGTTCTGTGCTTCCGGCTTGGACTTGACGCGGACATTCTTCAGAACCTGCGGATAGAAGACTACCGGTGCAGCCAGTTCGCTCATCGGCTTGTTTTTTTCAATGAATACTTCCATCATCTTCAGGGATGTCAGGATACCGTCACCGGTTGTGGCATACTTTGTGAAGATGATATGGCCGCTCTGTTCACCGCCGATACGGTGTCCGTTCTGGACCATGTTTTCATAGACATACTTGTCACCGACCTTGGTCTTTTCATAGTTGATGCCGACCTTGTCCAGGGCCTTGTAGAGGCCGAAGTTGGACATGACAGTTGTAACAATGGTATTGTTCAGCAGCTTGCCTCTTTCTTTCATGTACAGGCCATAGATGTACATGATGTGGTCGCCGGTAACAACATTGCCCTTTTCGTCAACGCACAGGCATCTGTCGGCATCGCCGTCATAGGCAAAGCCGATGTCCAGGCCGTTGTCGACAACAAACTTCTGCAGGTGCTCGATATGGGTGGAGCCGCAGTCGGTATTGATATTGTATCCGTCCGGTTCATCATTGATGACATAAGTCTTGGCACCGAGGGCATTGAATACACCCTTGGCAATGGACCATGCGGCACCGTTGGCCACATCCAGACCGACCTTTTTGCCCTTGAAGGAATACTTGGACAGGGAAATCAGATAGCCGATATAGCGGTTTCTGCCTTCCACATAGTCGACCGTACGGCCGATTTCATTTCTTTCAGCGACCGGTACATCGATCTTTCCGTCAATATAGTCTTCGACCTTGAGGATGGTTTCTTCATCCATCTTCTCACCGTGGTCATTGATCAGCTTGATGCCGTTGTCATAATACGGATTATGAGATGCGGAAATCATGATGCCGCAGTCAAAATCCTCGGTTCTTGCAATATAGGATACACTGGGGGTCGTTGTAACATGCATGATATAGGCATCTGCACCGGAAGCTGTCAGGCCAGCACATAATGCATACTCAAACATGTAGGAGGATCTTCTGGTGTCCTTGCCGATTACTACCTTAGCCTTCTTGTCCAGTCTTTTTCCGTAGTACCAGCCAAGGAAGCGGCCGATCTTTACTGCATGTTCGTATGTCAATACGACATTTGCCTCACCGCGGAAACCGTCTGTACCAAAATACTTGCCCATAATAAATCTCCAATCTAACAAAAAAAACTACTCTTCAATTATAAATACTCATGCCTTTGTTGTGAATATTTTTGTTGCCGCATGCAACATGTTTTCATTTTCGCAAAAAAGCTCTTCAGACAGCGCTTTTTCGGCTTGCATACAGAATTCCGAAAGCAGATGTGGCATCGCTGATCTGACGCTTCATCACCATATCAGCAGCTTCCTGCAGTCCGGTTTCCATCAGTTCAATGTCTTCACCGGCATCGGTATGCTGGGCATGTGTTTTCCGGCAGTTTTCCGCCAGGTATATATGCATGGTATTGGTCAGCTTCGATGTATTCTCGGCAAATGGTCCGACATACGTCCATTCATCACTTTCATATCCGGTTTCTTCCCGCAGTTCCCGCTGTGCAGCCAGAAGCGGATCCTTTTCTTCCGGCTCGATCATGCCGGCCGGGATTTCGATCGTTTCGGCACGGCGGCTGTAGCGGTATTCTTTTTTCAGCAGGATCTTTCCCTCAGCAGTCAGGGCAATGATTCCGACCGCATCATGCACCGTGACGGTATAGAAATCATCAATCCGAACACCGCTTTCGGTCAGCACATCATGTTTCTCAACGCTGACATATGCTGTATCCAGAACATTTTCAGACTTCAATGTTTTCCACATCATCTCACCTCATCTGCCCGTTGGTTCATAGTTTTTTGAACACTGCAGTATTATAAAAAAAACTTATCATTTCTGACAAGTTTTTCTGCCTGGTTCATCTGGTATAGGAGTCATACGATACAGCTGCACCGTTCTCCATGCCGATGACAGTGATCGTATTTGTGTCATAGACCGTATATTCCCGGTAGCTGCTTTCATTGGTATATGCCCTGCCGGTCAGCAGCGGATACTGCAGGACACAGATGGTTCCGCCGTCGATGATCACTGCCCCGTCATTGGTAATCTCAATGGATGCGGCACGGCTGCCGTCGGCACTGTAGTATGTGCCAAGGTAAGGCCGTATGCCGTCGATCAGCTGGGCCAGCTGGGTAAGATCTTCACTTTCAGGAAGAACGGAAATCAGTTCCTTGGCCCGGGCGGCTGACTGTTCATCGGTAATGATCATTTCTGCCAGTTCGCGGCCGGATTCTTCTGCCCGGGCAGCTGCCTCAGCAGCTTCTTCGGCAGCTTTTTTCTGGTCGGCGATTTTCTGCCGTATTTCCGGATCTGCCGTATTCTGATCACTGATTGCATCAAGGGCAGCCAGGGCATTGTCCTGATCTCCCGCATTAAAGAATTCCGCGGCCAGCTGATTCAGCTTTCCGTCAATTTCTTTCTGCTTTTCCGCATCTGCAGTTTTCTGCAGTGTCTGCAGGAGCACAAAGGCTTCACCGTACTTCTTTTCGGCGATCAGCTGGTCATACGCCTCTTCCTGCACTGCGGCACGGCAGGCTTCCATCAGCTGTGCACTGTCCTTAAAACCGGAAACGGTGCTGAACTTTTCCGCGGCGCTTTCATAACTGCCGGCTTTCATATCTGCCACAGCCTGCAGATACACCGTGCCTTTTTCGCATTCCTCTTTCAGCTGTTCAGAATCTTTATAGCTGCCAAGGGAGCTGAAAATTTCACCTGCCTCTTCATATTTCTCTTCCGCCATCAGCTCTGCCGCCTGGCGGTACTGGCAGCCGGGAATGACACTGGTAAAAAGAAAAACTGCAGCCAATAGTAAAACCAATGCTGCAGCAGCTGCAGGAAGTATCACCCGATATTTCTTTTTCAGCTTTCTTGCCATAAACAATCTCCCTGACGATTACAATATGGCTTCCTGTTCTTTATTGTTCTTCCTGCAGTCTCTGTACCATCTTCCACAGTGCTGCGGCGCTGTTGAAGTTTTCCGGTACGATTTCAGATGCCGGAATCGAGATATCAAATGTATCATTCAATGCACTGATCAGCTGAAGAATATCAAATGAATCAAAAATATGATCATCGATCAGCGTTGTGCATGTTTCATAGTCGACATCATCCTTGATGTCCTGCAGTACTTCAATTACTTCTTCCATATGCTGTTTCCCTCCCCTGATTGTCTGAACAGCCTGCTGTACAGTTTTATTGTAACACAGGCGTATTTAATACGCTTGTTTCCTTCGTGTCCCTGACCAGCTGATCATCATTCTTTCCGTATCTGAGAATGATTTTCGGCATCGTCCGGCTCAAAAACAGATAGATGCCTTCGGTGACCGAATAGGCGCCGATATTTTCAAATGCCAGGATATCGCCGATTGACAAGCCGTCAAATGCGATCTTTCTGACCATGACATCATTCGTTGTGCAAAGACTTCCGCACAGCATCCATTCCCTGCTTTCGCTGCTGTCAGTTGTCTTGATATGACGGATGACAGGATTCTTCATGCCCATCATCTGGCCGACATAATTGACGTGATTGATGCCGCCGTCCATGATGCAGTATTCCGATTTCTGATCAGCGACAGCCGTAATATAGGTGCCGCACTCAGCGGCAATGAATCTGCCCATTTCCACCGTCAGTTCTGCCCATTCAGATACTTCCGCCAGTGTTTCCTGCAGTTCCTTCATCGGCTGCAGGGTATCAGAGAAATCATCTCCTTCAAACAGCGGCACCGGCAGACCCGGACCGTATTCCAGCTTCTTCAGTTCGATTCCATATGTCTGTCTGAGTTCCGCAAACAGTTCCTTTAACATTGCCAGTTCTTTTCTCTGCCGATCCAGCTTCTTTCTCTGGGTGCCGACAAAGTAATGAATGCCCTCGATATGAACATGCGGATAGCGATCCCTGTTTTCAATCAGATACACCAGATCTTCCCTGGACATGCCGAACTGGGTTCCGGCTGTCAGCCGCGGCAGGATCGATACATCCCGGCCTTTTTCTTCGGCAGCCGAATTCACCAGTTCCATCTGATGAATGGATTCTGCCGTAAAGTGAATGACACCGTAGTCAAATGCCTCTGATACATCTGTTCTTCCCTTATTGACGCCGGAATAGATGATCATTTCGGCCGGAACCTTCAGCCTTTCACAGATGGCCAGTTCGCCGGGACTGCAGACTTCCAGATGATCGACAAGTTCACGCATGGCCGGAATCAGGAACGGATTCGCCTTGATCGAATAGCAGAGACTGTATTTTCCTTCGGTAATCTCCTTCATCTGATTCACTCTGTTTTTCAGAGCTTCAATATCAAAGATAAAGGACGGTGTTCCGTACTTGTCTGCCAGATTCTTCAGTTCATTCAGTTCTATCATTTGATGCCTCCGATCTCCTTCAGTCTGTTTCTGTCGATCTTGCCGTTCTTGGTCATCGGCATTTCCTCTACCTGGATCATCTTGTTGGGAATCATGAACGGCGGAACCTTCTCTTTCAGTTCTTCCTGCAGATCCTTCTTATCGATCGTTCCGACATAGAACAGATAGATGCGCTTCTTATTGAAATCATAGATGCAGCAGGCTCGCTCAGCTCCGTCGATGCCCTGTGCCTGGCTTTCAATTTCCCCCAGTTCAATGCGGTGTCCGAGATGCTTGATCTGGAAATCCTTCCGGGATCTGTATACCAGATTGCCGTCTTCCCTGTATTCGCCAAGATCACCGGTACGGTAGATCATTTCCTTCTCTTCTTTCAGCGGATTCTGGACAAATACTTCACGGGTGCGCTCGGGATTATGGTAATAGCCCAGGGCAAGACAGTCACCGGCAACGCAGATTTCCCCGGAAATACCCGGCTCGGCAACCAGATGATTGTCTTCATCCAGCAGGAATACATCTTCATTCGGGAACGGCTTTCCGATCGGGATCACTTCATCCTTCTCATACATTCTGTCTTCCAGTTCATAGTACGTGCAGTTACAGGTAATTTCCGTCGGCCCGTACAGGTTGACATATTTTACATCCGGCAGATACTTCTTCCAGATATTGAACTGCTTGATCGGCATGACTTCACCGCTGAACATGACCATGCGGATCTTTTCCGGAACTCTGTATCCGAATCCGTTCATGATCGACACAAAGCACATGGCAGAGACTGCCCATACCAGAACCGTGACGTCCTTGTCACAGAGATAGTCCATCAGTTTTGTCGGATTGGAGAAGTAGCTGCGGGGAATAATCTGTACTTTGGCACCGGTATAGATGCCGCTGAAGATATCCTTGACGGACACATCAAAGTCAAACGGTGCCTGGTTGCCCATGATATCTGCATCGGTAATACCGAAGATTTCCGTAAAATGCGGAATGAAGTCAATGATCGAACGATGACAGATCGTCACGCCTTTCGGGGCGCCGGTCGAGCCGCTGGTAAAGTTGACATAGACCGGATCTTCCGCCGATGCCTGAGCCCGGATTCCGGCAAGCAGTGCATGATCTGCTTCTCCGGATGCCAGGATTTCCTCAATGCGCACCAGCCGATAACCGGCAAAGATTTCTTCAGCCTGTTCATGGAACTGTTCATCGGTCACAATGATCTTCGGCTCCAGAACTTCCAGGATCTTATGAATTCTTTCCGCCGGCTGTCTGGTATCAATCAGTGAATAGAAGCCGCCGGCATAGACGGCACCGAACATGCCCCTGATCGCCAGATTGCTTTTCTCGAGATAGAAAACCACCGGATCTTTCGGACTGATATATTCCGCAAAATAAGTTCCGCAGATTTCTGCGCCTGCTTTCAGCTCACGGAAACTGATATCGCCGTTGTCATCTCCGAATGCGGTCTTGTCCGGACACTTATCGGCACTGGCTTCCAGCCATTCCAGAATATTTTTTGTCATATCTGTTTCACCCCCCGTTTACAATAAAAAGCCACACTGTCATGTCTTGGAAACTGACAACGCAGCGGACTCTTTATTCAGATTCATTTGTATAAAGCGTATGCCACATAGCCGCCGACCCAGTCGACAGCAGCGCTGCTTCGCTGATCCCAGATCATATCAACGTTATACCACCCATTGCGGGATGATACCAGCGGATCATAAACATATGTGTCATTCAGATTCAGATTGAACAGCAGAATTTCATGCGTTGTTCCGGGCGGACAGAAGGTGCCGGGATTTACGGCAATCAGTACGGTTCTGCCGTTTTTCAGTGCTTCTCTGATATCGCCTGCCGATGAGAGGCCGTATGCCTTGGTTCCCCAGTTGGCCGCTGCTTTCGGAATACTGTCGGAACTTGCCCCGGCAAAACTGTTGTTGAAGGTGCCGATGCTGTGCAGATAGTCACCGATCACAGTCGGAATCAGACTGACGCTTACCATCGCACTCAGGGTCATGGCAATTGCGGTCGGCACACAGCCGGTGCCGGCAAAAGCCCATCTTCCGTAGACTTTTCCTGCCCAGGCCGGATCAGCCTGACTGTAGTAGACCGGATCATACTGTGTCTTATGATAGGCAATGTAGCCCTGGCCGGTGGCATGGGCTGCACTCCCCTTTTCGGCAATCTCGATCTGCAGGGCTTCAATTGCCCGGCTGCAGCCTTCACTGCCGGCAAGCTCACCGTTCCATGTCCATGCCAGCCAGCCGACGCCGGCAACATGGGCACGATAATAGATATCATACTTCTCAGACAGGGCCCCGGTCAGAGTGATTCTGACGCCTTCCAGCTGCAGATTTCTGCCGGTCGTGCCGGCGGTTTCACCGCTTCCGGCACCGCCGAGCCAGCCGATATTTGCGACATGGGCCTGAACCGACACATTGCCCTGGCTTAACAGCTCAGGTGAAAGCCTGACGGTCAGAGCCTCCATATGCAGGGATCTTCCGGTTGTGCCGATGGTGCCGCCGTTATCAACGTAGCCGGTCCAGCCGATATCCTGGACATGGGCCCGGGCCTGCAGCGGCATGACTGGTCCGCCCGACTGCGGCGGAACAACAATAATATCCTGACTGCCGGCCTGAGAAGTTCCTTTTGGCTGTATGGCAATATCAATTGCCTCAAGACGGCGGGACTGTCCGGTTGTGCCGGCCAGAGCACCGTTCTTTACCCATCGCGTCCAGCCGATATCCTGGACATGAACACGATAGGAAAGATCAAATTTTTCTGCCAGTTCCCCGGTAAAGGAGAGACGGATCGCTTCCATGCGCAGGGAACGGCCGGTTGTGCCGGCGGTCTGATCATCACTGACGGTCCGCATCCAGCCAATATCCTGAACATGCGCTGTAATCTCAATGCCGCCAAGTTCTTTCATTTCCTCAGAAAGCGTAAAGCGGATCGCTTCCATGCGGAGCGAACGGCCGGTTGTACCGACGCTGACATTTTTGCCGGATACCGATGACATCCAGCCGATATTTTCTACATGGGCGGAAACACTGATGACCGGATCAATTTCTTTTTCCGGCTCTTCCGTCTTTTCTTCTTCTTTGGTTTCTTCAGCAGTATCTTCTGTTTCCGGCTGCGTTTCTTCTGCGGCCGGTTCTTCCGCAGTTTCTTCCTTTGTCTCAGTCACTTCCTGGGGAACGGTTTCATCACTGCCTGATGTTTCTGCCGTATCTGTTTCAGAAGGACTTTCTGTGACTGTCTCTGCCGGCGTTTCAGCGGCAGGATTTTCCGGTTCAGCAGTTTCCTGTGTTTCCGTTTCCGCTGCCGGCTGATCATCTGCCGCATCACTGCTTTCCGTGACTTCAGGTGCTGCCGGAACCTCTTCTGCCGGTATGACGGCATCAGATCCTTCCGGTATCACTTCTGTGGTTTCGGCCGGCTCCTGTACTTCGGTCTGTTCCCCGCCGGGAATTTCTGCCGGAATCTCTTCCGCAGAAACACACTGAACACTGGATATGACAATGAATGCACTGATAAGCAAAGAAAGTAATCGTCTCATTCTGAAGTTCCTCTGTTTCAATGATAGAACGTTTTTTGCTGCTTGTGGTTATTTATCTGAAATAATACGGATCAACGTACATGACATTCTGGTCAAGGCCGCCGTTGCTTGTGTACTGATGCAGCGGTGCATAGGCAGACAGGTCGTTATTCCACTTGCCGTCATTGCTGCCCCAGTGGGCAACCCATTTGTCATACTTGTCGCAGCCTTTGATATAGTTCTCAAACCAGGAATAGGAGGCATAGATGCCGACATGATATCCGGCTTGGGCAATGCGGTCACAATATGCCTTGCACAATTCGGAAATCCGCGGATTGTCAGGAGCGACGCCGTTTCTGGCTCTCCATCCGTCATCTTCCATATCAAACCATACACCGCAGCGGATATTTCTGCCCTTGATCATATTCAGCGTGAATTCTGCTTCCTTAACAGCATCTTCCACTTCGGTTGTATAGTCATACAGGTATACGCCGTACGGAATATTGTACTTGTCGCACAGGTCCATATTGCGGATCGCCTTGGTATCCGGGTTTGTCCACCAGCCGATACGGATGATCACAAAGCCGTTCTGGTACTGGGTCAGATCAATATTTCCGTTATGTTCACTGATATCAATGCCATGCATATAGATCTTGTCCGTGAACAGTTTCTGTTCATGAATGATGGCACCGGTCACTTCATTGACCTGATAATACACCTGATCCTTTTTGAAGCTGCGTTTTACAATATTGCCGTTATCGTCATAATAGACTTTTGCATTGGCACCGTTAATGATTTCAGTATGGAAACCGGTCTTCTTTTCTTCGGCCGGATTCTTTATCAGGAATGCTTCATCTTTTGGCACGATCTGTATCTCCATTGCCTCTATGGCAAGACTTCTTCCGGATGTTCCGGCAACTGCACCGTTGGAAACCCATCCCTGCCAGCCGATGTTCTGGACATGGGCACGATAGTAAATATTGAACTTCTTGGCAAGTTCTCCGGTCAGGGACAGCTTGACAGCTTCCAGACGAAGAGATCTGCCGGTTGTGCCGATGGTGCCGCCGTTGCCCACCGGACTCATCCAGCCGACATTCTGTACATGGGCTGTGGCACTGATATTTCCCATGGCCAGAAGATCATCAGTCAGATTGACCCGCATGGCTTCCAGACGCAGCGAGCGGCCGGTTGTTCCGGCCATGGCCGGGGTTGTCCTCTCACCCTGCCAGCCGATATTCTGCACATGGGCAGAATACTTGAATGCAATATCTATCTTTTCAGCTTCGGCAGTTTCCTGCGTGCCGTTAACAGGAACGATTTTGACCTGGATCTGACGGATGGCAAGGCTCATTCCTTCCGTGCCGCTGGTCTTTCCGTTTTCCGACCATCCGGTCCATCCCTGTCCGGTCACGTATGTCCGGTACTGAACCTTGTACAGTCCTGCCTTTTCACCGGACAGGCTGATTCTGATAGCCTCTACCTGCAGAGATCTGCCGGTCGTACCGGCAGCAGCATTTGCCGAAACAGTATTCATCCAGCCAATATTCTGAACATGTGCCTGATAATTGACAGACAGTTCATTTTCCGGCAGCTTGGTATAGATTCTGAATGCCTCAATACGTCCGGAACGGGTTTCACTTCCGTCTGTCACAGTTCCGGTCCAGCCAATATCAGAAAGATGTGTGGAATAATACACCGTCACCGGTGCCGTTTCTTCCTCTGCAGTCTCTTCGGCAGCTGATTTCAAAGCAGTCTTTTTATCGACTGCATCCTCTGCTTCTTCAGCAGCTGTTTCTTCAGCATCTTCCTTAGCTTCTTCGGATTCGTCTGTTTCTTCCTTAGTTTTTTCAGATTCGGCAGTTTCTTCCTTTGTTTCTTCCGATTCTTCTGTTTCTTCCGAAGAATCCGTTTCTGTTTTCTTCTCTTCAGATGGTTCGGCAGGAGTTTCTTCGCTTTCCGTGACTGTTTCTTCTTCCGAGGAAGCAGTATTCTTCAGCTCTATGTCTGCCGCTTTCGGAGAAATGATCTGAATGCAGAAAACACCTTCCGCATCTGTATGGATACCGAAGCCGATATTCCGTGCTTCCTCAGAAAGAATCAAGTCCTCTTCGCAGAGAAGTTCATGGACTGTATCATAATCGAACTGATCTGCTGTGACGCTGAGGATCTCATATTCTTCCTTCAGAACATCAATGTCGTCTTTGTTCTCTTCCGCCTTCTGATTCAGTTCCTCGTCAAAAACAAATTCCGGCAGTTCTTTTTCGCTGCGGATCTCTTCAATGATCTGCTTCAGCATTTCTGCTTTTTCTTCATCCGCAGCATTCAGTTCTTCAGATGTGTTTTCTGCTTCCGTTGTCTGCAGCACTGTTTTTTCGGGTTCGTCTGCAGAATTTCCGTCTTCAGCAGATACGATCAGCGGACTGTTCGCCAGCATGGCTAAAGCCGCAATCATGGTTATCAGCTTTTTCATACTTTCATCCCCTCGCTTACGATTGATCCCCTTTTTGCAAAAATAAGTCTCATGCTGGTGAGACTTATTCCTCTGTTACTTTTTGCAGATCATTATAATTAATGTCGGTTGGTGTTTCACGTCCGAACAGCATGGTCAGGACGTTGGCTGTCTGAGTCTGATCATTCATGGAAGAAACAGTGCCTTCCATGCCGGAGAACGGACCGGTAAGAATTCTGACGGTGTCGCCGACAGCGAAGTCAACAACGACCCTCTTGTCAGACTGACCCATTCTTCTCAGGATGGATTCCATTTCATCCGGTGATACCGGGAACGGCTTGGCGCCGCCGCCGGAGGAACCGATAAATCCGGTAACGCCCGGAGTATTACGGACGACATACCAGGCTTCGTCTGTCATCTTCATTTCAACAAATACATAGCCCGGGAACATGTTCTTCATCTTCTCGACCTGCTTGCCGTTCTTGATTTCGATTTCCGGCTCTTCGGCAACCACGATTCTGAACAGCTGTTCCTGAATACCCATGGTTTCCAGACGTTTTTCAAGGTTGTCCTTGACTCTGTTTTCATGTCCGGAATAGGTATTGACTACATACCATCTTTTTTCATGTTCATCATCGATGACCGGGTTGATTTTCTTCTCTTCTGACATATTCCTTACGCTCCAATACCGATAAACTTGAGTAAGAATGTAACAATGAAGTCACATAATACGAAGAAAGCTGCGAAGAATCCGGTAAAGCCTACAACTTCTGTCAGGTTCTGTCCGATACCGGCTGTATTTCCTTCACTCTTCCACTTTGGCCAGCGTACACGCTTGGCTTCTTTCTTTATACCTTCGAATGTGAACCAATGGTCCTTCTGCGGTTTTGTATTTTTGTTGTCTGCCATGACAGTAACCTCCTACTTGGTTTCCTTATGGAGCGTTGTTCTGCCGCACTTCGGGCAGTACTTCTTCAGCTCCAGTCTTTCTTTTTTTGTTTTGGATCTGTGCGTTGTGTAGTTTCTGGATAAACATATTTCACACGCAAGGATCACCTTGTCATCTTTTGCCATTACAAAAAAACCTTCAAATGCTTAATAACAGTAACACACATATTTTCCAGCCGCAATAAGAAAATGCCTGATGCCGAGCTGTAAAGGCCACAAAAAAGCGGCAGTTCTCACTGCCGCAGTTCATTGTTTACTGGCTGTCTGAGGCTTCGCCTTCGGCTGGAGCTTCAGCCGGTGCTTCGGCTGGTGCTTCCGCATTGCCGAGACTGAAGGAGAGTGTATAGACATCACCTTCCACTGTTTCGCCGGTATCGTTCTTGACGTAATAATCCTGGGTCTTCAGTGCAAAGTCTGTCTTTTCCGGCGGAACCGCAAAGACCAGCGATCCGCTCTTGAAATCATCTTCCTTCTCGGAATTGATTTCATATTCTTCGCCCAGCTGGGTGCTGACCAGCTGTTTTGAATCATAGACAGTGTAGGGATAATCATAATTCTTGTCATCATTATCCCAGCTGATGAAGAAGTCTCTGTCGGTCATTCCGATCGGGCTTCCGGATGTGTTTGTGATCGTCACATCCACAACCAGGAACTTATATCCGTCGTGGGGAACAACACCTTCCAGAGAATCTTCGAGACGGAAACTGTCAACCTTATAGTCAAAGAACATGGTGGACAGTGTATCGCCGAATGAAGCGTCGAGGACCTTTACTTCTTCTTTTTTTTCGCATCCGGTCATCGATAATGCCAGTATGCCTGCCAGGGCTGCTGCTTTTAATCTGTTCATTTTCTTTTCCTCACCTTTAACAGTATGATACCGAATATTGCCGTACAGCGGAAGTTTATTGGCCGCCTTCACCGCCCTCGCCGCCTTCCGCTGGCGGTGCCGGATCAACCGGTTCTTCCGGTGCCGGTTCAACCGGTTCTTCCGGAACTGGTTCCACAGGAACTTCCGGTGCCGGTTCTGCATATTCCTCAACCGGAGCAGGTTCTTCCACCGGTGCAACGTATTCCTCTTCTTCAACGCCCGGAATACCTTCAACCAGATATCCCCATCCGGCCGGCAGTTCCTGCTGTTCAACGGTTTCACCGTTGACGATCTTCTGGACTTCACCGGCAATGAATTCAACCTGGTTGGCATACGGATAGACAACCGACAGTGCCTGTACACCGGACGATGCACACTGGGCCATGCCGATATCACCCTGTACACGGTAGTTGACAATGTTCCAGTGGATGTTCTCATCCAGCTGTTTCTGGCAGAGTCCGTACAGAGCACTGTCTGATACGTTCGTCAGGAATGTGCCTCTCATGCTTGTCAGGATGGCGTCGAACTTGGTGATCATTTCAAAGCTTGTCATCTTTTCGATGATTGCTCTCATGACCAGCTGCTGGTGCATGGTTCGGCCGAAGTCGCCGTCCGGAAGTGTCTTTCTTTCACGGACATACAGCAGAGCTGCTTCACCGTTCAGATGAACGGGGCCTTCATCAAACCATACATTCTCGTTGTCCCAGAAGCCGAAGGCATACGGGTTCTGAACATCTACGCCGCCAAGGGCATTGATGATGCTTTCATAGGTCGTAAAGTTGATCAGTACATAGTTGTTGATGGTTACGCCCAGAATATTCTCCAGACCATACAGTGTATTCTGCAGTCCCTGCATGCCCAGATGCGTCAGCTTGTCCGGTCCGTATCCCAGAGCCGGATTCTGAACATAGGAGTCACGCGGGAAGGAAACGATGGAAATCTGATAGGTATTCGGGTTGACGGTAACAACCATGTCAACGTCGGTCTTGCCGACCAGGCTCAGTTCGCCTTCCTGGTCGTTTCCGCCGAAGAATACCGAGAACGGCTCGGAAGTCAGTTCTGTGCTTCCGCCTGCCATTTCGATATGTTCTTCCGGAATTTCAATCGTGTAGACAAGACGTGTATCCTTGTCGAAGTTTTCGAATTCCTCGGAATCACGGGCTACGGCAGTATATGCGTCATTCAGGATCAGGACCTGACCTTCATTTCTGTACAGTGCCCGGACTGCTTCCAGAGTGGAATTACGGTCGATGACACCGATGTCTTCCTTGCCGATCACCTGCTTCAGCTCGTTGATTGCACTTCTCTGATTCAGATAGTCAACACTGATTTCCGTAATGAACATGGAGTTCATGAACTGTTTCAGATCTTCGACCGGATCCGCAAGCTTGGCCGGAACACCGCCGCCGAACACGTCGCCGTGGGCAGCCGCATAGTCTTCCGACATGACATAGAAATTCATCTTGATCATGATTTCTTCCGGCTTTGCCTTGGTGACAACGTCGGAAACTCTTGCCTTATAGAACGGCAGCAGGGCTGTTACCACAGCCAGAATAATGGCCAGGAGCAGGTTGCCGATCTTGATGACGGTTCTGCCCTTCTTCATATACAGAGACAGCATCAGCATGATCAGCAGCACCGCCAGGACAATGCCGCTTACGATCAGCTTCCACTTCATCGGGAACATCGGCAGGGTAAAGAACATGACGGCAAAGGCAATTGCCGCAATCAGAAGAATGAACCAGAATACCAGCGGACTGATTCTTCTCTTCTTTTTTACGGTTTTCTTCTTCGGCGCCGGGCCGTTGTCATTTATATTAAACGAGAGCTGCTCAGTATGTTCACTTGCAGGTCTGTTGTTTCTTTCGGACATAATAAAAACTCTCCTTTCAGTAAAACATATGTATTTTACCATATTTACCTGTCGCAAATATGGTAAAAATGTGGGAATTGTCTCTGCCGTCCTCTCGGAAAGAGACAATTCCGTTCTTTTAAACTTACATTACAGGCAATTAAAGTTATAATATTCATACATTTATGTGTGCATGAATGTTGGAGGTATCATATGCAGGCTGTTATACTCGCTGCAGGCATGGGCAAGCGTCTGAAAGAACTGACCCAGAACAACACAAAATGCATGGTAAAGGTTAATGATGTCACATTGATCGAACGCATGCTTCACCAGATTGAAAAACAGAACGTTTCGAGAATTGTCATTGTTGTCGGCTATGAAGGGAAGAAACTGATCGACTATATCCAGACCCTGGATATTTCCGTTCCGATTCAGTTCATTGACAATCCGGTCTATTACAAAACGAACAATATCTATTCTCTTTCCCTCGCCCAGAAAGAACTGTGCGAGGATGATACGCTGCTGTTTGAATCCGATCTGATCTTTGAGGATGCCGTTCTCGACTCTCTTGTCAATGATCCGCGTGAGACACTCGCGGTCGTTGACCGATATGAATCCTGGATGGACGGAACCTGTGTCAAACTGAGAGATGACGATACAATTTCTGCTTTTATTCCCGGCAAGGAACTGGAATTCAATGACACCGATGTCTATTTCAAGACTGTCAACATCTATAAGTTCAGCAAATCGTTCTCTGTCAATTACTATGTTCCGTTCCTGACTGCCTACCAGAAGGCACTGGGTGAAAATGAATATTATGAACAGGTGCTTCGTGTCATCACGATGCTTGATCAGCCGGTCATCTTTGCCAAACGGCTGAACGGCGAAAAATGGTATGAAATCGATGACATCCAGGACCTCGATATTGCCTCTTCGATTTTTGCCGGAACCGATGAAGACAAGGCCGCACTTCTGATGAAGAGGTACGGCGGCTACTGGCGCTATCCGAAGCTGCTGGACTTCTGCTATCTTGTCAATCCATACTATCCGCCGCAGCGTCTGAAAGATGAACTGCGGGCCAGCTTTGACACCCTGCTGACAGAATATCCAAGCGGAATGCAGGTCAACAGCCTGCTTGCCGCCAAAAACTTCAATGTCCGCCAGGAAAACATCGTTGTCGGCAACGGTGCTGCCGAACTGATCAAGAGCCTGATGAATGCCCTGCAGTCATGTACCGGATTTATCCGTCCGACGTTTGAGGAATATCCCAACCGCTACGCCAAGGAAAACTCAATCAGCTTTGTGCCGCAGAACGATGACTACAGCTATACGGCAGACGATGTCATCGGCTTCTTCAGTGACAAGCCCATCAGCAATCTGATCATTGTCAATCCTGACAATCCCAGCGGCAACTACATTCCCAAAGAAGGACTGCTGAAACTGATCGGATGGGCTAAAGAAAAGAACATCCGTCTCGTCATTGATGAATCATTCGCCGACTTCTCCGACGAACCGGACAACACCCTGATCGATCAGAAAATCCTGAATGCCAATCCGCATCTGTATGTCATGAAAAGCATTTCCAAATCCTACGGTGTGCCCGGCCTCCGTCTGGGTGTGCTGGCCTCCGGTGATACGGACATGATCAGGTATATCAAGAAGGACGTTGCCATCTGGAATATCAACTCTTTCGCGGAATTCTACATGCAGATTGAAGAGAAGTATAAAAAGGATTATGAAAGTGCGCTGGTAAAATTCCGGGCTGAAAGAAAACGTTTTGAAAGCAGACTGTCCGAAATTGACGGACTGCGCATCATTCCTTCCCAGGCCAATTATGTCATGGTCGAACTGGGCCACAGCATCTCTCCCAAAAAGCTGCTGGAAGTGCTGCTGGTAAAGCACGATCTTCTGATCAAGGAACTGACCTCCAAAACAGAAGGACGCAGCTTCCTCCGCCTGGCAGTCAGAGACACCAGAGACAACGACATTCTTCTGGCTGCTCTGCAGGAAGAACTGCCGAATCTCAGATAACAAAAAAAGGATATCCCGCTGTACAGCTTACCGGCTGTCTATCCGGGCATATCCTTTTTTTTGTTTTTTACAATGATCCTTTCTGACCGACAGAACCGGAGCTGTAAGGCGAACAGCACTCAGTCATAAAAATCATATAAATCTTCTTTGGTATGAATTCCGTAGTCCTGCAGATTCAGTCTGCTGCAGTCACCGGTAACCTGACGGTACCAGTTCATTGTACTGCGGATGTTTGGTGCCTCTTCCCCGAGAATATCTGCCAGTTCTTCAAGGATTGCCAGACCATACGGGAAATCTGCCGTGAAGTATCTGGATTTAAAATCAGGAAGCCATCCCTCCTCGGTCTGAATCATGGGCGAATTCAGATTATGCAGGCTTTTGATGCTTCTGATCTTTGCCGTCATAGCCGGCACAGTATCACTCTCATAATGCAGTTTCAGTGATCTGACATTGGCCAGATCCATCTGATCAAGTTTTCTGCACATATTCTGCAGTTCTTCATCACATGCCATCATCAGTTCAGATGAATCATCGCTCCATTCTCCGTAGAACAAAGGATTTCGGTCATATACCTTTTCAGCAGTATAATCCCTGAACAGGGTTCTGAGTCTTGTTGTATGCAGAATGGGATTGCTGGGCGTCAAAGTCACATTCAAATAATTGGGCAGGGCACTGCACGGAATTCCCCAGAGATATGACATGAATTCTGAAAGATCTTCAGCATATGCGGAAGGAACGGATCCAATAAACAGTCTGTCACGCAGTCCTTCGCAGCGAACTCTCTTGCCGTATTCTTCCAGCCGTGCTACTGCCGGGACTCTCTGCAGCCCGCATAATACTGCCCCTTTTTTAATGCATTCCTGAAAGGCAAACTCAGCACCGCCGGTGCCCGGAATGACACAGATATACAGTCCTTCATGCACATACGGAAGAATTGTCTCAGCAAGTGACCGCAGCATAAATGCCGGATATGTGACAAACATGAAATCGCAGTTCTTCACTGCCGTTTCCGGTGAATCCGTTACGGCATGCAGTGTTCCGGAAGTGATCTGTTCATTTTCATTCACAATCACAAGATCTTTGCTGAAGGCTTCCGGCCTGCTGCACCACATCGTCACATCGTATCCCTTTGATGCACAGACACAGGCAAACTGAGTGCCGATATTGCCGCCGCCGACAACAGTAATATGCAGGTTTTCCTGATTGAATTCTTTTTTTAACATCTGCCCTTTTTCCTTTTTACATATACCCTTAAGGGTTTGCTGTCATTGAACTGCAGGTTCCATTTTGTTCACGGCAGAAAGAATCATCGCTTCTTCTGCGTATCCTGCTGCTGTTGTTTCAGCGCCTGCTTCTGCAGCGTCTGAATAATGAATTCACCGCCGATGCCGGCCGAGTGATCAAGGTTGTAAATATACTGATGTGCAAGTCTGTCGATCTTTTTATGATATTCGTTCTTATGATTCAGCAGGTATGCGACTTTCTCTGCTGTCTTGTCCAGTTCATCCAGTCCGAGATTGATTCCCAGTTCACTGCGCAGCAGCACATTCAGCGGAACGGTATCGATTTTCTGATATTCCGGATTCATTACTTTCATTGGCGTATCTATAAACAGGATCGGCCGCAGAGTCGTAAATGCATATTCCCAGCAGATACCTGACCAGTCTGTAATCAGCAGATCAGCTTCCAGAATCGGATTGTTGGAAGAGAAATCGGTCTGAATTTCAATTCCCTGCGGTTCGTATACTTCTTTCAGATGATTCATATATTCCTGTTTCATACGCACTTCCTGCGGATGCGGACGGACAATCACCTGATATTCTTTTCCTTTCAGGGATTCAAGAATCTTTTCCAGACAGCTGTCAATAATATTGTCACTCTGCCATGACGGTGCAATCAGTATCTTTTTCCTTGCATTCGGCTGGTGCGGGGAGGAATTATACTGGGCACGCATTTCATCAAGCAAAGGATAGCCGACATCCACCAGTGTCTTTTTCGGCAGATGATAGGCAATTTCCGTTTTTTCAATTTCTTCACGCTGATGCGGACCGGCATTGAATATGACATCGAAATGATCCATACTTCCGGTACGCTGTGTCATGTTGACGCTTCCGATACCGTGCTGAACAAAGACATAGATTACATCCTTGCGGACATAGCTGCGCTTGATGTGGTAATTCTCCAGATCCGGCATGGTCATGACAACCATCTGGGCATCCATCTTCATCATCAGAGTGATCAGTTTATTGTCGCCGATATAATACGGAAGAATCTGCGGATTCTGTTTGGCAATATTAAAGATTTCATCCTTTGGATCACTGGTGATGTAATGAACCGGAATATCGGTGTTGTTACAAATGAACTCTATATATGCCTTGAAGTATTTATAGAAACCGTTCCGTTCTGAATAGAATACCAGATGCTTATTTTCAATTGAGAAGAACTTCTTGTAATCAGCGCGTTCTCTCTTTCTGTTTTCCGAAAAGAAGCTTTCCTTCTTATCACTGCCGACGCTCTGCAGTGCTTTCAGAGCAGCCCGGCTGGCTTCCAGACGCTCATAGTCAATGTACTGCCGCGGCTTGACGATCCAGTTGGTAATGTACATCTGCAGTACGGCAAACAGGTTGCTGAAAACCCAGTAGACAGCAACACCGACCGGTACAAACCAGCCCAGATAAAGGGAAAGTCCGACTGAAAACAGCATGGTTCCGTACTTGTTCAGTTTCGACTGTTCATGCTGGAGAACGTTGCTGCGGTTCTGGGCAATACTGAGCACCAGCGAAGAAAGGCCGGCAATGATCGGCGCCCAGATCAGGGTGAGACCCTTCTGGCTCGGGACATCCGCCAGATTGATGCCGTAGAAATCCATGTTGATGGCCGGATTGTTGATGCCGGAACGGATGGCTGCGGTAACTCCTACCAGCAGTACCAGCTGAAGAATCAGCGGAATCGTGGATGCCAGCGGATGATAGCCTCTTTCCTTGAACAGTCTGGACTGTGCTTCCGCAAGTTCATCCTTCTGACCGAAGTATTTTACCTTCAGTTCATTGACTTCCGGCTGAATCTTGATCATGGTAATGGAATTGAAATACGTCCACAGGGAAACAGGCAGGAGAATGATCTTGCTGATAAAGGTGAACAGAATAATGGCATAGCCATAGTTGTTCAGCAGCTGGTAGCACCAGTTGATTACATTTGTAAATAGTGTGGTTATCCATTCCATATCTGTCATTCACCTCATTTAATTCAATACAGCGTATTTCTCATTCTTGTTCTGCCGTGGCAGCTGTTAAAAAGTGAAGCAGCCATCCGGCTCAATGTTTCGTGATACCTTTGGTCAGATGGCTGCTAATTATATATTGATGTTAAAAATCTGCAATCATATCTGAACAATGATTATTTGTTCATTTCTTTCTTTGCAAGTTCAAGGTCATGTTCGGCCATGATCCGGCACAGATCTTCATAGCTTGTCTTCAGCGGATTCCAGCCAAGCTTTGTCTTTGCCTTTGTCGGGTCGCCCCAGAGGTTGACGACATCGGTCGGTCTGTACCATTTCTCATTGACGCATACCAGCATCTTGCCGGTCTTCTTGTCATAGCCCTTTTCATCAATGCCTTCACCCTTCCATTCAAGGTCGATGCCGACATGCTTGAAGGCAAGCTCGGTGAATTCTCTGACTGTGTGCTGAACACCGGTTGCGATGACAAAATCATCCGGTTCATCCTGCTGCAGGATCAGCCACATGCATTCAACGTAGTCCTTGGCATAGCCCCAGTCTCTCTTCGAATCCAGGTTGCCGAGTTCCAGATGGTCCTGCAGACCGCAGGCAATGCGGCCGGCTGCCAGAGTGATCTTTCTGGTGACAAAGTTGTCGCCTCTGCGCTCGGACTCATGGTTGAAGAGAATGCCGTTGCAGGCAAACATGCCGTAGGCTTCTCTGTATTCCTTGATCATCCAGTAGCCGTACTGCTTGGCAACAGCGTACGGGCTGAACGGATGGAACGGTGTATTTTCATTCTGCGGGCATTCCTCAACCTTTCCGTACAGTTCGGAAGTGGATGCCTGATAGATGCGTGTCTTCTTGTCGAGATGATTGATATGAACTGCTTCCAGGATTCTCAGAACACCGAGAGCGTCGATATCACCGGTATATTCGGCGGCATCAAAGGAAACCTGAACATGGCTCTGAGCTGCCAGGTTGTAGATTTCATCCGGCTGAACTTCACCGACAACGCGGATCAGAGAAGAGGAGTCAGACATGTCTCCTTCATGAATGTGAAGAAGGTTCTGAGCAAGCAGATGATCAATTCTCTGGGTTGTGGAAACCGAAGATCTTCTGATGATGCCGTGTACTTCATATCCCTTTTCCAGCAGGAATTCTGCCAGATAGGAACCGTCCTGACCGGTAATGCCGGTAATTAATGCTTTCTTCATTTTTCTCTCCTTTTATATCTCAGAGCAGTTCATTTCTGCCCGTTTCTTCCAGCTGCTTCATGACATCCTTGATCTTTCCTGCATCTTCCTTGTTGCAGATCAGGATGGCATCTTCGGTGTCAACGATGATCACATGGTTCAGACCGACAGCCGCAATCAGTTTTTTGTCTCCCTGAATAATGGAGTTTTTGCTGTCAACGATGACAACATCACCGGAAATGATATTACCATTCTCATCTTCATCCTGCAATCTGCCGACAGCCCGCCAGGATCCGACATCATCCCAGCCGAAATTTCCCGGGAAAACGTAGATGCTGTCAGCACGCTCCATGACACCATAGTCAATGGAAAGAGCTTCCATCTGTCCGAATTCAGCCTGCAGGGTTTCCTCATAGGCATCGGTGCCGATGGCAGCACTGATCTTTTCCAGATGGGCATAGGAATCCGGCATGAATTTCTGCAGGTTCTTCAGGATCGTGGATACCTTCCAGACAAACTGTCCGGCATTCCACAGATACTGTCTTGTTTCCAGATATTTCTTTGCCGTCTCAAGATTCGGCTTTTCCACGAATTTTTCGACTTCATAGGCATTGCCGCTCTTTTTGTCCGGTACAAACTTGATGTATCCGTAGCCTGTTTCCGGATAATTGGGAGTAATACCGATGGTAATGATATTGTCTCCCTGCTCTGCCAGTGCCGAGGCATCTTCCAGAGTGCTGCGGAAGATATCCGGCATCTTGATCTGATGGTCACTCGGCAGAACGATCATGATCGCATCATCGTATTTCTTTGCGATATGGGCAGCACCCAGTCCGATGCACGGTGCTGTGTTTCTGCCGACCGGTTCACAGAGAATATTCTCTTCCGGAATGCCCGGCAGCTGTTCTTTGACAAGCTGCTTGTAATCTTTGTTTGTAGCAATATAAATGTCTTCAATGTCAATGATCGGCAGCAGACGGTCAACCGTCAGCTGAATCATTGTCCGGCCGTCGCCGGTCAGTGAGAGAAACTGCTTGGGCAGCTGTTTCCTGGACTTCGGCCAGAATCTTGTGCCTCTGCCTCCGGCCATAATCAATACGGTTTTCTTTAATTCTGTCATAGTATCACCTGTTATCCTCAGAAATTATATCATAGCGTCTCATATCAAAGAGCCCTGTAATAATCAAGTGTTTCCCGGATTGTCTGGGTTATTGAGATCTGCGGCTGCCAGCCGGTGTCTTCCTGGATCTTTGTGATATCTGCCTCAATGATCGGAACATCCACCGGTCGCAGCTTGTTCGGATCGACATTGACGGAAATTTCCTTTTTCGAAAAGGAAATAATTGTGTTCAGGATTTCCCTGATTTCCAGGGCATGTCCGGAGCCGACATTGTATGTTTCGCCGCTCTTTCCCTTTTCCATCAGAAGGCAGTAGGCTCTGACAACATCCCTGACATCCGTGAAGTCTCGGCGGGCAGACAGGTTTCCGACGTTGATCACCGGCTCCTGAATGCCTTTTTCGATATCAGCCACCTGCTTGCAGAAATCTGCCACAACAAACATCGGCGCCTGGTTCGGTCCGGTATGGTTGAAGGAGCGGGTGCTCATGATATCCATGCCGTAGCCGGCCGCATACAGCTTTCCGATCATGTTCTGGGTTACCTTGGTTACCGCATAGATATTGCCCGGTCTGGTATTGTTGTCTTCAATGATCGGAATTTCATCCGGCTTTACATGGCCGTATTCTTCTCCCGATCCTACCAGCAGCAGTCTGGGTTTGTAATCCAGATTCCTGACGGCATCCAGCAGATTGACAGCGCCTTTGATATTGATGTCAATGGTCAGCTGCGGATTCTTCCAGGACAATGCCACGGAACTCTGGGCTGCCAGATGGAAAATATAATCCGGTCTTACTGCATTCAGAACTTCGCTGATCTGTTCCGGAACGAGAATATTCAGATCAATGACTTCCACGTTCTTATTGATTGTTTCCTGCGGCATTTTCGTTGCCGTTACCTGCCAGTCCGGTCTGTTTTCAAGAATATGGTCAATCAGATGATTGCCGACAAAACCGGCGGCGCCAATGATAAGAATCTTTTTCATATTCATTTACCTCAGCTTAAACGTGCAGTTCTCCGTCAAAGTATTTTTTCAGTTCCGCCAGCAGTTCTTCTTCAATGATCGCATTGTCATAGCGCTTCAGCCGTTCCCTGCCGGCATCCTTCAGCTGTTTTACCGTTTCCGGATTCTTCATGATCTCATTGATGACACTGGCAACATAGAGACTGTCCTTGTCATTGATCAGAACACCGCCGTCACCCAGTATTTCACCGACAGCACAGGAATCATAGGCAACGATCGGCAGGTCAAAGTACATTGCTTCAACCAGCGGAACACAGAAGCCTTCATGCTCACTCAGACACAGGAAGATATCTGCCAGGCGGTAATAGGCAAGAATATCCTTAAAGCCGATATGGCCTGAGAAATAAACATCTTCCGCCTTCAGTTCTTCAATATATCTGACAAGCCGCTGATAATACAGATCATTTTCATTGTATTTGCCTACCAGGAACAGCTTGGCCTTCGGATCATAGATCTTTTTGTAATAGCAGAAAGCCCGGATCAGATCTTCATATTTTTTGTTGGGAACAATTCTGCCGACAAACAGAATTTTTGTTCCTTCCGTATCTTTATATTTATTGACAAGCTCCCAGTTCGGTTCATTCTCATAATCCTTGAAATTGATCAGAATCGGAATTGCCGTGATATTCCGGGTATATCCGTAGGAAAGCAGATCACCCTTGTTGAAATTCGAATCTGCGACAACAAAGTCAAAGATATCCTTCAGGCTTTTTACTTCTGACAAGCCTTCGCTGCACATTTTACAGGACTGCGGATCATATCTCTTGAAGAAATGCGGCGGAGTAACATTGTGATAAATTGCCATCTTTCTGCATTCAGCATTTTTGACAATTTCAATATGATCCCAGCCGGAAGCCATATGATAGATGAGAACATCTTCCCTGGCAGGCTTTCTCCAGTCTTTGATATCTCTTTTTTTGATATCATCCGGAATCCGCTTGTCAAACTGACCGGAATATACGACACAATCATAGCCGTTTCTCTTCAGCAGTCTGTCAATCGCAATGACGTTGTTGCCAACGGCATCACCATATCCCAATGACGGTGTAACCTGTATAATCTTCATTTATTCACCTACCTGTCTATTTGACATAATCGACCAAATCCCATTCCCTTGCCTTGCCGTGGAAGGTAAACTCGGAGAATCCCTCTTTGTCGAATGCCGGATTTGAAGGATATGCCTCCTTCGCCAGTCTGTTTTCAATATAATGAGAACGATCTCTGATTTCTTCCGGAACTTCCTCCAGTGTTTCACCATAATGGACCGGAGCATCCAGTGAGTCTTCCGAAATACTGTTGTAAAGATTGACGAATGTTACCGGTGTATCAACGGTCTGCAGTGCATCCTGGTGGGCATCTGCCGGCTTATAAAGAATCATTGCGTTCTGATAGAGATGGAAGAAACCATGGTCGGCCGTAATGATGATATTGGAATTGTCATAAATGCCGGCCTCCTTCATTTTATTCATCATTGTCGTCACAATGTTGAACGAACCCCGCATCTGGGCAAGATGACCCTGTCCTTCCATATTTTCAGGAACACGTTCACTCTTCTCGTTCATCGTATACGGGCCGTGGGCACCAAACAGATGATAGAACATATATACCGGCTTTGTTTCCGATACCGAGAACGTCTCATTCAGGTCAATATAGAACTGCGGATCATCAATCTTGAACTGTGACACCTTTCCGCCTTCCAGTCTGACATAATCAGAAAATTCATTTCTTGCCATCCAGTATCTGTCCTTCAGAACCTGCGGTGCAACAAAGAACATTGTCAGCTTCAGAAGCGATGAATAGAAGCTCTGACGGTCGGAAATGGTGTAGTTCACTTCCTCGTTCCTGATGTTGTCGATCAGTTCATAGTCACAGCCATACAGATAGGAAAGATCCGTGTACAGCCTGATGATATAGTCTTCCTCTTTCAGGTCTCTGAACAGACTGGATTCACTGTATGCATCTGACAGGTAGGCATCATGCTGGGCGTTGTGGTCGGTTATGGCATTGTATTCCTTGTCAGTGTCATAGGTCACACCCGTCAGCAGCAGAGGAACACCCAGCAGGGTCGGTGCTGCACTGGAAACACAGTCAGAGTAATAGGTGAAATCATTAAACTGGCTGATGATTTCAGGATCACTCAGAATATGCTGTTCAAACCAGAGGGAATCAAATGTATCCAGAACCATGACAATGGTATTTTTCTCTTTCGAGAAAGAGAACTCTCCGTCTTTTGCGACGTGATAGTCACTGATCAGATGCAGTTCCGTGGAATTGTTGAGACCGACAAGGGAAATCACCTGGGCTGCCGCCAGCATGATGCACAGTATGCCGGACAGCAGGCTGGATGCCTTGTGATATTTGAAGAAAAGGAACAGAATGCATACAAAAGATGCAATCCACAGACCGGTGCTGAGATATTCATTGGTCTGAAATTTGCTCCAGTCGATCGGCACCCCGTCAAAAGCACGGAAAGCAGGGTTTAAAAATGCCCCCTGCACATAGAACATGATACCCAGCCAGAATATGATGCCGGTCAGTATTTTGTATGTCTTCGACGGAACAAACAGCAGAATCAGCTGCATGAGCAGAAATGACACCAAGGTATCACACAGCAGGGTCGGAAATACTTCGTCAAAGGTCAGTTTAAACTCATCGATATTGCCCAGGAACAGTGATCCGGGTATCGCCATAAAAAAAGTCACTGACAAAAAGAGACACAGCGGAACAGCATTCAAAAACTTATATTTCAGACTCAGCCTGTTGTCAGTGCTCTGCTTTTTCTGATTCTCTTCATTTTCTCTTTCAACCTTTTTTCTGATCCGTTCATTGACTGCCCGGTCTTTATAGCAGAGAACCTCGTCGCTTTCATATGCTTTTTTTCTTTTTCCGGAAATTCCCAGATAAGAAAACAGCCATTTCTTCATCCGCCGCCAGAAAACACCTGCAACTGTTCCCAGAGCAACAGCAATGCCGGCAAAAGCCTGGATTGCATAGGTCATGACCGAGGGGTCAATATATGCATGTACGGGAAGAGAAAACAGCAGCAAAAAACAGATGCTGAAGTAGATATAAGTAATCAATCTGCGTGGGGTTAATTTCATAAAATACATCCTAAACCATTTCTATCTGCCCTCTGTTCAGAAGCAGATTTCATATTGCCGCCATTCTGATGCTTTCCGGCAATGCCATATTAAAATAGCACACTTTATGCACATTACAACAGTCTGTACGCTGCTGTACTGCTGAACAGATGGATGTGAAACAGAAGATGTCCTGACAGCAGGATTTAACTACTCAGCGCTGTCGGAAGTCTCTTCAGATTTTTCACTTTTCAGACGATTCACTTCTTCCTGCAGCTGTCTGTTCTGGTCATATAAATCCAGAATCTTGTTTTCCAGGCCATGGATCCTGGCTTCTGTCAGCTGCTGATTCTTCTGCTGAAGTTCAATATAGTTTGCAAATTCGTTTGATACAATTGCCGCATTGCGGTTGATATTGGTCTGATCATTTACAATCGGTTCAATATAGAACTTGATCAGTTTGCGGAAAAGCTTTTTGAAGAACAGAATGACTGCACCAAGCACCGGGATTCCGGAAGTCAGAGGACGCCATGCCTGAATCTCATAGTTCGTGCTCATGGAATCAATTGACTCCTGCATGATATCCATGTCAAATACGCCGTTGTCTGCCTCGTTCAGTTCTTTTGTGCCGGGCAGCGGGATCGATGAGAATTCGATGAACTGCGGCGCTTCATTCTTATGCTTCTCTGCTTCCTGATAGGCATTCTCCAGAATATCTTCAAACTGCAGCTTCGCTGTCTTTTCTACTGTCATTTCTTCTTTTCCTCCTGCTCAGTTTCTGCTGTATACCAGGATGTATCATAATGGATCAGACCGGATTCCCTGATGTTGTTTACAACCGTAAAGCGGCAGTATTCACTGTAGAAATCACACGGTGTCTGATTGTCTTCAACGATCGAGCACTGCAGAATATACTTGCCCTGAAACAGATTCAGCGGTTCGCATTCCGCTTCAACGATGCCTTCATCCTTGATTTCCAGATCATCGCCCCGCAGCAGATTGTTTGTGCCGAAGATCCACAGCCGGTCCAGGGTATAGATTCCCATTCCGAAGACAAATTTGGCACTTGGATCATTCACCTTGTAATGTATGCGGAGATAATACTTCTCGTCTGCCCGCAAGGCATTGACGACTTCCCTTTTGCTGTTGAGGATATCACAGGAAACAATCACGGCCTTGCCGTTGCCGAAGTGCGTGGCTGATTCCTCTTTTTTCTCTGCTTCTTTTTCTTTTTCCTTTTCCTTTTCTGCCTGCTTCAGACGGGCTTCGTTCATATATTCGAGATATTTGTCAACGACAACACTCGAATTGCCCATTTCAACAACATGGCCTTCATTGATCCAGATTGCCCGGTCACAGAATGTTCTGACGGTATTGGAGTCATGGGTAACGATAACGATCGTTACGCCGGAGCCTTTCAGTTCCTTCATTCTTTCAAAGCATTTGGACTGGAAGTTGGCATCACCGACAGCCAGGATCTCATCGATCAGCAGAATGTCGGCATTGACATTGATGGCAACAGCAAAGGCAAGACGCATATACATGCCGGAAGAATAGGTACGGACCGGATTGTCTATGAATTCTTCCAGTTCCGAGAATTCGACAATGTCCTGCAGACGGTCATCAATTTCTTTTTTTGTCAGACCGAAAATCGATGCGTTGATGTAGATATTCTCGCGGCCGCTCATATCCGGGTGAAATCCGGCACCCAGTTCGATCAGGCTGGAAACTCTGCCGGCCATTTCAATGGTTCCGGAATCGGGATACATGATCCGTGTCAGCATCTTCAGGGTTGTACTCTTGCCGCAGCCGTTATGACCGATCAGGGCAACCGTTTCACCCTTTTTTACCGTAAAGCTGATATCATCGAGAACAACTCGGTTTTCATATTTTCTTCTTCTGCTGAATAAGGCAACTTCCTTCAGGGTGTTTCCTTTATCAAGAAAAACCTTGAAGCTTTTGGTGATATGATTTACTTCAATCGCGTTCTGTATGTCTTTCATCACAGTTCCTCCGCAAAATGCTTTTTCAGTTTTCCGAAGGCATAGAAACCTATCGTCAGTGTCAGAATACCAAACAGAACAGCATTGATCAGGGTATTTAATTCAGGTGCTCTTCCATAATAAAGAATATCCCTGTAGGCAACGATGACCGCCGTCATCGGATTGAGATTGAAATACGGAACCAGTACTTCCGGCACCTGTTCCAGGCCGTACATGACCGGCGTCGCAAACTGCCATGCCATTGCCAGAATATTCATGAAATATTCAACATCACGGGCATAGACGGTGATGGCAGATATCAGCATGTTCATGCCAAGGGCAATGCAGAACTCAATGATCATGATCAGGGGAAGATACAGCAGGGCTGACAGTGTCAGTCCCTTTCCGGAGATCAGCAGAACCGCAAACACAACCAGCAGGCTCAGGCACATGTTGATGAACTGGCTGATGGTAAAAGACAGCGGGATAACTTCTCTTGGAAAATAGATCTTTTTGATCATATCTCCCTGGTTTCTGATGCAGCTGGCACCTGCGGAAATGCAGGAACTGAAGAAAATCCAGGGAACAAGGGCAACGAACAGATACAGATAGTAGTCCTTGATTCCTGCCCTCATGATGACCGAGAAGACAAGTGTATATACGGCAAGCTGCAGAAGAGGATTCAAAAAAGTCCAGGCAAAACCCAAAACAGACCCTTTATAACGGCCTCTTAAATCACGATGAACCAGACTGGCTATCATCTCTCTGTATGCATATAACTCTTTAAACAGCTGCATAAACTCCTCTATTCTTCGCTATGATTTTACTCATAAATTCTGGCTGTCAGCTTCTCCAGCAGTTCCACCGGTTCTCTGACTCTGTCTTCACTGTGCATATAGGCAAGTGCGGCATCCTTGACGGCGTTGTATTTTTCCTTATCGGAATACAGTGTCTTCATGTATTCTGCGGCCTGATCGGTATTGGCATCCGCCCAGAGATATCCCTTCTCATACGGATAGAGATTCTCCGTCAGGGGAATCATCTTACAGTCAACCAGGCAGGAGGTTTCCCGGGTCTGGAATTCGGTGTTGGCAGAATAGTTGGTGGCAATGGTCGGCGTTCCCAGCAGCATTGCCTCGGCCAGCACCAGACCGTATCCTTCCGATCTGTGCAGGGAAACATAGACATCCGCACATCTGACCAGACTGTTGACTTCCTCTTTCGGCAGCATCCTGTTGATATAGTAAACATGATATCCGTTCAGGGAATCTCTGAGTTCATCAAGTTCCTTCTTGCCGGCATTGCCGATCTTGATGATGATTCCGACATCATCGGTATTTGGCGCAAATGCCTTCTTGAAGGCACGGATGACAGCCTTCGGATTCTTTCTTTCAGAAAGCGAGTTGCTGTCAAACAGCATCAGGAACAGGAACTTGTCTTCCGGCAGGCCGAAATGTTTCCGGTCATATTTTTCATCATACGGTGCTTCCACAGTATAGGGGATGGTATATACCGGCTTGTCAGTTACCTTTCTGACGGCTTCACTGACAAATTCTGCCGGTGTCCAGATTTCATCCAGCTGATTGATCATCGGAATCCAGCGCTTCGGGAATTCCTGCATTTCCCACAGCCAGAAAGCAATATTGTAATGCCTGTCCCATGTTTCTTTTCCGATCATGCGGTAGGCCTTGTCAAATTCATGCATATTGATGTGGAACAGGTTGATGCCGTATTTATATTCCGTGGAATATCTGCCGTCAAACTCATGATTGCTGTGGGGGATATCTGCCGACACAGAAAAATCGATGAAGTTATGGGGAATATTCGTACGGTCCAGTTCCTTTGCGACCAGACGGCAGGACTGACCCAGTCCGGAATCATGCGAAAAAGATCCCACCAGGTTGATGCCATAGGGAAAAGCATCCTTGTCAAACGGGACCTTTTCAATTCTTCCCATCTGATTCAGCCGGATCTGATTAACCCTGTCACGATACCATCTCAGCATGTTGACAGGAACAACTTTCTTGATTGCTTCCTTAACTTTCTTATTCATATATTTTCCTTAAGAACTTCTTGTAATGTTCGCTCAGTACTTCCGGACTGTATTTCTCAATCACCTGTCTGTACACTTCCGGATCTGCCTTGGCGTCTTCCTTTAACATGGCTGCTGCCAGATTCTCCACCGGATCGCCTGCGAGCGAAAAATATGCAATTGCGTCACCGACAATCTCTTTCAGAGTGTCCAGTTCTCCGGCAATTACCGGCTTATTATAATTCATTACTTCTATAATTGGAATTCCGAATCCTTCTGCCCGCGACGGGAACAGGAATGTGCTGCATGATGCATACTCCCGGTTTCTGTCATCTTCCGTCAGATATCCAAGATATGTGACACCTTCGGTTTCGGCTGTGGTTTTGTCCAGCAGCTGCTGAATCCCCTCTTCCCTGACCTTGCCGCCGAGACGCAGATTCTTTGTGCCGCCCATGCTTCTGTACTTCGCATAGGCTTTCAGAAGAATATCAGTTCCCTTCCTGGTTTCCAGATTTCCGACATACAGGAAACTGCCGTTGTCGGTAATCTCCCTCTTTTCCAGATAAGGAACAATAATGTATCCGACAAAGCTGTTCTTTTCACGGATGGCAGGAAAATACTTTTCGGTTTCCTGTTTGGTATTCACGGAGTTATAGACAAAGTAGTCAAAGTTCCGGATTGTCTGGGCAAGTCCGAAGCGGAAATAGTACGGATATACTCTTCCGAAATGTTCCGGATCCGACAGCGGAAACATATCATGAATGGTTGTCACCAGTTTTCCGTAAGGATTGACGATCTTCACCGGCACAAGGTTGTTGCCTTCCCAGAAGACATCCGGCCGGCAGTCGTGAATGCACCACTGGACAAATTTATAGTAGGAATACAGCTGCAGGTTCTTTTTGACACTCTTTCCATAACGGTAGATGGTCAGTCCCTGGGCTTCAAATTCCTTCATTTCATTGCTCATTGCCACATCCGTAATCAGGGCGCATTCAAATTCCGGATCTTTGGCCAGTTCCTTGATCAGATTGTAAATATATATGCCGATGCCGCTGGGCTTTACACCCAGCGAGCGGGCATCCATCAGTATCTTCATAGTTTTATTTCCTCAGTAATTTATAGGATATATTTCTGATCTGATTCGGCACGCCTGTCATGCCCCAGGTCAGAATGCAGGCTGCCGCATACTCAGCCGCATTCGTATATCCGAGTTCATGCTGGATCCGGCGCAGCTTCATATACCGCTTTGTATATTCTTTTCCGCCTCTTCTTTCGGCAAAGGCAGTGCCGATTCTGGCATCCACCAGCACCTCGGGAATATTTGCCAGTTTATACCCTTTCGCCAGCATGCGGATCCAGAGATCATAGTCTTCCAGGCCCGGGAAATGCCGATAGCTGCCGGCCGCCAGAACATCCTGTTTTCTGAACATGACCGTCATATGATTCAGCGGATTCCGGTACTTTCCGTACTGATAGACCTGATCCGGATCAGAAGGCATCTGTTTCGTGCGTTCGATGGTTCCTTCTTCAATGAATTCACTGATTTCACTGCCGACGGCAGAGACCTCAGGATGGCTGTTCAGATAGTTCATCTGTTTTTCAAACCGGTCCGGATGGGCAATATCATCAGTATCCATTCGAGCCACAATATCACAGGAACAGTGCTCCAGGCCAATGGCCAGCGCCCGTCCCAGCTGATGTGATTCCTGCAGCGGCACGATCTTCAGTGCAATCTCATTCCGTTCCGCAAACAGTGCTTCGACAGAATGAATCTCTTCCCCGACCGGGCCATCCTCGATCAGGATGACTTCTGCCGGCTTCAGGGTCTGATCCCAGACACTTTCCATGGCTCGCTTAAAAAAAGAGGCATTCTCTTTGTGGTAGATACTCATCAGTACCGAAAAACGGTTCGTCTTAATAGATTCCATACACAGTTTATTCTACCATAACATGAACTTTATTCTAAGCCTCTCCGCGGCCGCCGCCTAACATTGAAAAAAGCCGGGCATCACATCCGTGACGTCCGGCATATATTTTACTTATTTGATAATTGTTTCCAGATCTTCGTAAATTGCCTTTTCGATCTTTTCTGCTTCTTCCCTGTTGTCTGCCGTTACTGAGATGTAGGTCTTCAGCTTCGGTTCGGTTCCGGAAGGACGGACAACGACAGAAGTCTTTTCCGTCTTGAACTTCAGCACATCCGATTTCGGAAGTCCGTCAATGCCCAGGCTGTAATCTGCGAAGCTGTTTACAGCACTGCCGGCGATGCTCTGAATGTCCTTGCGGAATTCGCCCATGATCGCAGCCATCTTCTTCATTCCCGAGCTGCCGTCAAATTCATAGCTGTGCAGTGTCTGCAGCGTGTATCCGTAGGTGCTGTAGATTTCATTCAGCTTGTCCAGCAGGCTGATGCCGTGGGTCTTGTAGTAGGCAAACATTTCACAGATCATGAAGGCCGCATCTACAGCATCCTTGTCTCTGACATAGGTTCCGGTCAGATAGCCGTAGGATTCTTCAAAGCCGCAGATATAGTCATTTTCACGTCCCTGTGCTTCCAGTCGGCCGATGACTTCACCGATGAACTTGAAGCCGGTCAGGACATTGATGGTCTCAACGCCGTAATGATCGGCAATTCTTTCGCCAAGGTCGGTTGTGACAATGGTCTTGACGAATACCGGATGTTCCGGCATGGTGCCATTGGCAATTCTTCGCGAGCAGATATAATCGAGCAGAAGCAGGCCGGTTTCATTGCCGGAAAGCAGCACATACTCACCGTTTTCATTCTTCACGGCAATGCCGCACCTGTCGGCATCCGGATCGGTTGCCAGCAGCAGATCGGCATTGTGCTTTGCGGCATATTCCATGCCCAGAGCCATTGCCTCCTTGATTTCCGGATTCGGATACGGGCAGGTCGGGAAGTTGCCGTCCGGTTCTTCCTGTTCCTTTACCACTGTAATATTGGTATAGCCGGATTCCTTCAGGGTTCTCAGCACCGGCTTCAGACCGGTACCGTTCAGCGGCGAATAGACGATCGCAACGTTCTTGTCGATCTTGTCATTTTCCGTAAGCATGGTCTGCTTCTTGACGCATTCAACAAAGGCAGTATAGACATCTTCACTGATATATTCGATGTCACCGCTTTCCAGATATGCCTTGAAATCCGGGATTTCCAGACTCAGTTCATCCAGCTTTTCAATTTCCGCCAGAATGGCTTTTGCGGCCTCGGTCGTAATCTGGCAGCCGTCAGCACCGTATACCTTGTAGCCGTTGTATTTGCTGGGGTTATGGGAGGCGGTGACCATGACACCGGCATCGCATTTCAGCTCACGCACCGCAAAGCTCAGGCACGGGGTCGGCATCAGCTGTGAATAGATATATACATGAATGCCGTTCTTCGCAAAGATTGCCGCAGCTGTTTCCGCAAACAGAGTGGACTTGATGCGGGAATCATAGCTGATGGCAACAGACGGTTTTTCACTGTTGTTTTTATTGATATAATCGCTCAGTCCCTGGGAAGCCTTGGCTACCGTATGGACATTCATGCGGTTGGTGCCGGCGCCGATGACGCCACGCAGTCCGCCGGTTCCGAATGCCAGATTGCGGTAGAAGGCATCTTCGATCTTTGCCTCATCGCCTGCCATTGCGGCCAGTTCACTGACAACATCCGGATCGGCATTCGCCTTTTCTTTCCAGCTGGCATAAAGTTCATGTATATCAGACATGTTTTCCTCCTTTTAACAGTTCACTCTCAGGAACTGTACCTGTCCGTGTATTTTGATTTCCTGGCTGTCAGCCGGGACAAATATCGTATCGCCCTTGAAGAAGTTGATCTGATCGCCGTCTTCATCGGTCAGGGTGCCGCAGCCGTCAACGCATACATATACTTCAAAGGAATTGCTTTCCGTATGGAACGAATACATGCTGCGGAGACGCTCAGTATTGATCAGAAGGCGTTCCACCTGGAAGTATTTGCAGCGGCTTAATAATTCTGATGCATAGCCGGGCTTGTATTTCAGAACGCGCATCGGCTGGCGCGGCTTGCTGCTGGCACTCAGATTTGCCACATCCAGCGCCTTGTCGACATGCAGTTCTCTTTTCTTTCCATTCTTGTCCACGCGGTTGTAGTCATACATGCGGTAGGTCAGATTGGAACTTTCCTGGATCTCGGCAATCAGAGCGCCGGCACCGATCGCATGTACGGTTCCCGGGGTAATAAAGAAGATATCATTCTTCTTTACATCGACCTTCTGCAGATATTTTTCAATCGATCCGTCTTCCAGATACTTCCGCAGATTTTCCTTCTTGATATCGCGGTAGAATCCGTATACCAGCTTTGTTCCCGGCTTGGCATCCAGTACATACCACATTTCCGTCTTGCCCAACTGGCCGTTTTCAAATTCCCGGGCATATTCATCACTGGGGTGAACCTGTACGGAAAGATCTTTCTTGGCATCGATAAACTTGATCAGAATCGGAATGCCGTATTCATCGGAAGGATGTGTTCCCAGATATTCCGGATGTTCCTTCAGTACATCACCAAGCAGCTTTCCGCTGTCCGGACCGCTTGCGACCGTGCTCTGTCCGTCCGGGTGGGTCGAACACTCCCAGGACTCGGCAAACGGCGTAATATCAATATCCTTTGAAAAGTCATCGCGCAGGCGCGTGCCTCCCCAAAGGTAATCTTTTCCGCATGGTTTCAGTAAAAAGGGCTTGTTTTTCACAGTCTTACTCCAGATCGTATTTAATCTTGTCCTGTACGTTGATATCTGTGCCTTTCTGGATCTCAATGACATCCAGATCGGTATCGGCAATGATCGTATGGCGGCATCCGGCTTCCATGGTAATGACATCACCGGCATGAACCGGCTGTTCCATGCCGTCAACGACGGTCCTGCCGGTACCGGAAATGATCATCCATACTTCATCACGGTTTTCATGGCTGTGATAGGACATTCTCCGGCCGGCTCTGACCCGCAGCTTGATCGTCATCGAGTCATCTTCGACGTCGAGCACCTTCAGTGTTCCCCATGACTTGTCGGCAAACATGACGGTATGGGTCAGATGGTCGACAAAGGGACTGATATCAATGGATTCTTCCTTGCTGGAAACGAGGATTCCCTGCTGGGAAGCAGAGATGACAATATCCTTCAGATCCACTGCCAGGACCGGAATGTCCATATCATTGATGATATATACATCCTCACTGGCTCTGTCGATCGTACCGTTGCCGATGATCCTGTCGCTCATTGCACTGGTCAGTGCATCCCAGGTACCAAGGTCCCTGATCGTATCTTCCGAACGTACTACATGGATTTCCTTTTCCTTTTCCAGCACAGCTTTTTCAAAGCCGATTGCCTTCACATCCGTATATTTGTTGTAAAGATCATAGTAATCGGTATAATCCAGCAGCTGTTCGGCAATCTCTGTCATATAGCCAAGACGGAATGCGGAAATGCCGGCATTCCAGAGGGACCCGTTCTGAATCAGACGCTGGGCCATGATCAGATTCGGCTTCTCGGCAAAGGAAACAACATCGGAAACACGGTCCTCCGTTGCCGGTGTGATATAGCCATAGCGGACACTGGCATTGGTCGGAACGGTACCGAGCAGGGTAATGCCGGAATGACTGCTGACATAATCGGTCAGATCCTTGAATGTATCAAAAAAGGAATCCTCGACAAAAATATCCACAGGGCAGACTATGACCGGTTCATCCAGGGATGTATTCTTGATGCATTTCAGGTATTCAAGCGCCAGTGCGATTGCCGGAAAGGTATCCTTTCTTTCCGGTTCTACTGAAATGTCCACATTTCTTCCCAGCTGATTGACAACGGTGGAAGCCTGCTGCTTGGAGGTTGCCACGACAATGTCAACATACTGATCAACCTGCATGATCTGCCGGTGAATGCGCTGGATCATGGATTCCATCTTCCCGGCATTGTTCTTGAACAGTTTGATAAACTGTTTTGATCGGATATCATTCGACAGCGGCCACAGTTTCTTTCCTGATCCGCCGGACAGAAGAATAATATTCATGTCTGTTCACCTTCCTGAATTTATATCTGTTTTATTCTGCCTTTTTATCCTGGTCTGCGGCAGTCGTTTCATCTTCCGCAACACCTTCCGTGCTTTCCGGCATGAAGACAACCTTGATCGTTTCAAGGATGATCTTGAAGTCGGTCGCAATGCCCTGACGGGCAATGTACATCAGGTCCATCTGCAGCTTGTCATACGGACTTGTATTGTATCTGCCGTGCACCTGGGCATAGCCGGTCAGGCCGGCCTTTACCTGCAGACGCAGGGAGAATTCCGGCATGTTTCTTTCGTACTGGGCAGTGATCTCGGGGCGTTCCGGACGCGGTCCGACCACTGACATTTCACCCTTGAGGATATTGATCATCTGCGGCAGTTCATCAATTCTGGTAGCACGGATAAACTTGCCGACCGGAGTGATGCGGTCATCATCCTGCTTTGCCAGTCTGGCAACGCCGTCCTTTTCCGCATCGACGCGCATGGAACGGAACTTGTAGATGCGGAAGATCTTGCCGTTCTTGGTCAGACGGTCCTGGCTGTACAGGGCGGGTCCGCCGTCATAGGACTTGATCAGGCCGGCAACGATCAGCAGGATCGGTGAGAACACAATCAGAATTGCCAGGGCAAAGAGAATATCAAAGACTCTCTTCACCAGCGCATAGAGCGGTGCCTGCGATGATCTGTTGCACAGCATGATCGGCAGATTGGCCAGCACCAGCTGCTCGGAAGAGTTGACAATATAGTCACCGATATTCGGACGGATATATACTTCCAGGCCTTCGGCAATGCAGTATTTCAGAATCGTATTGCGGGGACTGGAATGAATGCCGCACAGCATGACAGCTTCGGCCTTTTTCTCATGGATAAAGGCAAAGACCTTGTCATCCCCCTCTTCGACATCGATCGTTCCGACCACGTTGTAGCGCCAGTCAGCCACCTTGGTAATGTACAGTCCCTTGCGGAAGGCTGCCGGATTGTCATAGATGATGACGGTCGGTGTCGGCGGATAGATGCGCCGCATGATCAGATTGGCAGGCTTTGCCCAGGCAACTGCTGTTGCCATCCACAGGAACATGCCCCCGACAAGCGGCAGAATGGCCGGTGTATATCTGGTCAGAAGCCAGATGATAAAGAACATGGTAATGGCCGTCATGACAATGGCAATGGCATGCGAATAGGCAATTTCCGTAGCTCTTGTATTTTTCAGGCCAAAGCCGCCGTACAGCTTGGCAAAAGAATAGTAGACCACCGCAAAAATGCCGTAGATGGCATAGTTGCCGCGGCCGTAGAAGGGAATATAATATACCGACTCTGAATAGTAATGCAGCCAGATAAAGGTAAACCACATTGTATTCAGTGCCACAACGATCAGATTCAGTCCGATCATCGCAAGTTCTTTCTTCTGTTTAATATTCATTAAAAGCCTTTCAAAACATTATAAAAATATGAACGGTCCCGAAGAACCATTCATATTCTATCATATTCGCCGGTTTCTTTATACTTCCAATCAAACCCTGCGGATCAGTCCTTAATCGCATCTCACGATATCGATCGAGCTGATTCTGATTCCCTTGCCGGGTGTTTTCAGATGAACAGACAGCTGTCTGCCGTCACTGTCGATCGCAAACTGACCAGTGGTATAGGCAGTTTCACCGTATGAAAGTTCTGACTGCAGAATTGTTTTTTCAATGACTTCGATTTCTCCGCCCTCTTTTTCAATTTCTTCCTCAACAACACCAAGAGAGATTTCTCCCGGCTGATTCACTGCCTCAGAAGGAATGGCGTCGAAATGGAGAACCAGGTAATATGTTCCGGCATTCAGCGGAATCTTTGAGCCCTTGAGAAGGTATCCCTCACCGAGTGATTCAAAGCCGATGTCATCCTGAACAAAATCAGACTTAAATGATTCCTTGTCCACTCTGGCGGTATAGATATTGTCTTCCGTCCTGAACGGTGTTTCGATAAACGGAATGACTTTCGGATCATTCAGGGCATAGACATCAAAGTATCTGTTGTCGATCCAGTCTACTCTGGCGCAGCCGGCCGGATCGATTTCAATCTCAAAGCTCTTGCGGACAATCAGATAGTCGGCATGATCCAGGTCTTCATAATAGTGGGTGGAAAGGAAAATCAGAATGCCTTCTTCAGCGATGTTCAGGCCGTTTTCATCTTCTCTTTCAACCAGGCTGTAAATGTCGGTGGTATATACATTCTTTTCATTCAGGAATGTATCTGCCATTCTCTGAACCTCATCAAGCACTGCCAGATTCGCTTCGCCGACAACCAGGAAATTCTTATCCTTGTTGGAGCGGATCATATCCTGCAGATTCATGAATTCAATCATTGTATTTTCCGGAACCTTATAGCAGAACGCCAGATAGACCGCACCCAGGGCATTGTTCAGCAGCATCAGCAGGGAGAAGAACACCAGTGTGACGATCCGGTACAGCGGCCGGTTTTTCATGAAGAACCAGAACAGGCCGACGGTAAGCAGCGGCAGAACAATGCGGTAGATCAGAATCATTTTGCTGCTGAAGCGGTCCAGATAATTCAGCATCATCTGATCCAGACCGGATACATCAACGATTCCCTTGAAATAGAACGACACAAACAGCATCAGTGCTGCCAGAATGCCATAGTGGATCAGGGACGGATGACGGTCGTCTGTCTCCAGCAGACTGGCATAGACAATGAAGAACGGCATCCAGATATATGTGACATAGCGCAGATGGGCACGCGGCGATACGCTCAGGAAGTCTTCGCCGATATAGATCATATAGGCAATGACACCGGCCGCCACAACCGCTGTCACCATGGTGTAGACATACAGCCGTCTGCTTTCTTTTGAAAGCTGATTGAAGCGGACCAGCGGGAATACGGAAGTGACAACCCCCGATCCCAGAATGATATAGACACCGAAATACATTGCACTGTAGAACAGATATTTCAGTTTTCCTTCTTCGCCCAGTACCGATGTGCCGGCAATCTGCTCAGAGGTGCCGGTAACCGGGAACAGTACACTGCCGACCACTTTCTGAAGAACATAGAATACAGCCAGCACGATCACAAAGTGCACCGCGATTTTGATCAGCTGCTCCCTGTCTTTCCGGGCCGTGAATGCATTCCAGAATTCATAGAGAACGTAGGCAAGCAGCAGGACAAGCCCGACGCTTTTGCACAGATACACCAGATAGGAAACAATGCCGACACCAACTGCCAGAAGCACTGACAGCTGATTGTTGTTTTCCCGTTCAAACAGGGTATAGACCATATAGATCATCAGCAGCGAGAACGGCAGGAAGGCATTCTCACTCATGAAGGTCATGGTATAGCAGTTGTCCGGCAGGAGAATCGTGATAAATCCCAGCAGAAGAACCGTATTCCTGTCTTTGATGATTTTCCTGGAAAGGAAATAGACCGGGAATATGGCCGAACTCATCAGCACCGAATTGATCAGGGCAAACAGATGACCGCGCAGCACATTGTCCTTGGCCACAAAGCCGGGCATCAGGAAGAAGCTGTAAAGGATCTTCTGGAAATCACTGTAGGCGTTGTATACGGTAATGCCCCGGTGCGTAAGCATATTATTCGCAATCGAATAATAGAATAATTCATCTCTGTAGACATACAGTGTTTTGACAAAGTCAGAGAACACATATCTGACTGCCACACTGCCCATAAACAGCAGAAGAATATACAGGAACAGATTCTCCTGTATATTTCTGCTGATCCTGTTTTTCGTTTCCATTGCTATCATAGCTGCACCATTCTTCAGTCAGAGTATATTTCTCTGAACAGTTTTTCTGTCTTTTCCCAGCCGAAGTGTTCCCGGACATATTCAACCGAAGCCTCGGCAGTCTGCTTCAGCTTCTCCGGATCATCCAGCAGGCCGGTAATCTGTTTCCTGATTTCTTCATCCGTTTCCGCCAGCTGCAGAACTCTGCCGTCTTCATCAATTCCTTCGGCGCCGACAGCCGTCGTAATGACCGGCAGGCCGAGTCCGAAGGCCAGCAGGACCTTCAGCTTGATGCCGGCCCCGAACAGAAGCGGGAATACGGCAATTTCATTCTTCAGGATTTCTTCATTGATGTCATCGACAAAGCCGGTGATCCGGATATTGTCTGCCGCCTGGGCCTGCAGTTCCTCTTTCGGATGGGCACCGATGATCGTCAGCTGATAGTCCGGCCGGTTGATCTCCTTGAAGATCCGGATCAGGCGCATCGCTGCCGAATGATTTTCCTCCCTGCCCATCTGGCCGACAAAGCACAGGCTGTGGGGAATTTTCTCGGCTTTGCTGATATTGTCAAAGTCCACACCGTAATAAGGTGTAATGATGCGGGCGCCGGTAATGCCGTACAGCTGTTCCAGCAGACGCACATCCTTGTCATTCAGGGTAAAGACCAGATCGGCCTTCCGGCAGTATTCTTCCTCATACTTCCGGACCAGCTTTTTCTGGAAGGCATAATACAGCTTCCTGAGGCCGGTGCTGGTATCTGTCAGTCTGGTATAGGACTGCAGAACGATATCATGTTCCACCAGATTGAATTTAATATGGGGATACTTTTCCTTAATCTTGTAAAACTGACCCATGGCCGTGTATTCGGCATGGATCGCATCGATATGATCACGTTCAATGATTTCGATCATTTTTCTTTCAAATTCTTTTGAATTCCGCAGGGCAAACAGATTCGGCATGTTCAGATGGGAAAGAACTTTCAGAACATATTCCTGGCGGGAAGTCTTTACATATTCATAATCAGGATGATCCTTGATCAGCTTTTCTTCCAGTTCATTGTTCACAAAGGTCAGAACCGTCACATGATTGCCGTTCTGCCGCAGGGCTTCCACTTCCTTGCCCATGCATACACCGCCGGCATGATTGGTTCTGACATCAGGTACATATGGAGAAATATGCAGGATGTTCATTGTTCTTCTCCTTTCGCTTTCTGCGCCAGTTCTGTGCGCCATTTTTTGAGATTCATATAATACGCTGCCAGATAGAATACCAGCTGCAGAATCGAGATCAGCAGATAGGCCTGCGATGCCCCGAGGACACTGGAGGCATCCACCATGCGCGGAGTAATGACCAGGGCAATCAGGGAAACAATCAGATAGATATAGAACTGCACCCTGGTATTGCGCATTGTTGTCAGCGCTGTAGACAGCGCCGTGACAATGGCAATGATGGTGGCACCGATGATGATCAGCTGCAGGCATGGCAGATAGTCACGGATATCGATCTTATAGACAAAGTTCAGAACCGGAACGCCAAGCAGTGTCGCAGCCGCAAGGGCCAGGATGCCGATCACGGCCGTGCCGCCGATGATCAGCCGCAGCGACTTCCTGAATTCCGTGATCTTTTCATCCTTGTACTGCTTGCGCAGCTCATTGATATACGGCTGCAGCAGATAGATGGCACACAGGTTAATCAGCGTTGCCGGCATCAGGACAATACCGTACATTGCCTGGGCAGTGGAAGAGACTCTTCCTTCCAGGGCATACTTTGTCGCATTGGCAAGATATACATTCAGAAAGTAGAAGGCAAACGAATAGAAACCCGAGCCAAACAGCTGCAGGGCCTTCTTGAGATCAAATCTGTCGGTGATATATCGGCGGCTGCTGGGCAGATCATATACGATCATGATCCCCAGCCAGATCAGCGATACCAGCAGGAAGGAAAGATGAATGTTTTTTGTGATCAGATCCAGAGCAATCAGTCCGACCAGTCCGATCAGTGTCTTGAGAGTCAGGGAGATGCCGCACTTGTACAGCTCATCATTTTTCTGCATGAGGCCGTACAGAACATCCGCCCCTGCCTCCAGGACTCGCATGAAGGTCAGGATCATTACCAGTGATGTCCGGTACAGGTCATACTGCCGGAACAGGCAGTAACCGAAACCGATCACCAGCATCAGTGCACATGAAAGCACACGGTTCAGCACATAGTCACTGTTGTTGTAGTATTCGTTCTTGTCAGTGATCTGGAAGGTACGGCCGGCATAGATGCCGATGACCCACAGCAGATTTGCGACTGAAAAAAGCAGAGTAAACACGCCGGCTGTATCCGTACCGTTTATTCTGCTGATAATAATCATGAAGAACATCGAATTGAATCCGTTCAGGGTGGATCCGATGACATTCCAGATAAAGTTTTTTCTAAATAATGCGTTTTCCATCCATATAACTATATCACATGCAGGAAGCTCTAGTATTGACTGCTTCTGCCGGTGACTTTCCTATGATAATCCCGGAACCCTTCCATGACGATTTTCGGGCTGAAATGATATTTCATCATCTCCCATCCGCTCAGCAGCATTCTTGTGATATAGGCCAGCGGGAAACAGGTTCCGTATTTTCTGGCAACGATCAGATAGTTGCGGACAAAGTAATACTGCTGCATCGTGCTGCTCTTGCCGATGGAGGCATTGACCTTGTGATAGATCAGGCACTTCGGTGTCCACATGATCTTATAGCCATGGTCAATGACAGCACAGCAGTAATCCGTGTCTTCCGAATACAGGAAGTATTCATTGCTCAGATAGCCGTTATGCTTGCGGATATAATCCGCCCTTATCAGCATCAGACAGCCGGTCGCAAAGGAAACTTCATGCGGCTGTGAAGGCATGTCCTTGGCAAACTTGGTCATGATCGAATAGCCGGTGCTGCGGAAGAAGTCGCCGCCGATATACCAGTAGGCTTCCGGATTGTAATAATATTTGATATTGCCGGTCACAATGCCGACGGAAGGATCGGACTCGGCCGTTTCCACCAGGGCATCAAGAAACGATTCCGTAACAACGGTATCGTTGTTCAGCAATAATACATAATCGGCATCATGGTCAATGGCATAGCGGATCCCGATATTGTTTCCTTCCGAAAACCCACCGTTTTCTTCAGCGTAAAGAATGACGGCATTCTCATTCAGGAATGAATCATTCCGCAAGGTTTCCGCATCCTTCGATGCATTCTCGACAATGACGATCCGGTAATTGCCGTAGCTGATCTTCTTCAGGCTTTCCACGCATTCAACGGTATCCTGATAGCCGTTGTAGTTAACCAGAACAATATAAACAAGAGGCTCTGCCATGATGCTTACCTCTTACAGCAGACCGAACAGGAAGATGATGCGCAGGGCAATCTCATCGCTCATTTTCAGGCGCAGGCGCTTCGGATAGAAAATCCGCTTGAAATAGTTCGGTACAGAATCCTTGGTGAAGGTCACAAGCATTTCATTGTCTTCATCGGAAAGATAGTCATGGAAGAGATCTTCGTATTCGGCAATGATTTCCTTGCATTCCGTCAGCTTCTTCCGGCCGTTGCCGAAGAAGCGCTTGACACGCCAGATAAAGAAGCTCAGCTTGTCATGGTTGGCGTAGGATACTGCCCCTTCCTGACGGCGGTAAAGTACCGACGGTTCATTGCTGTAGAGGAACTTGCCGCAGCCGGCCGCAACCTGGGCATACCAGTTGTCATGGGAAATGATGCGCTTCGGCCGATGGGCAAATACAAAGTCATACAGTGCCTTGTTGAAGCTGAGGTTGAAGCCGAGCGGGAAGTAGTCATACATGACCTGACGCAGGCCGATTTCCCCCTGCAGCGGCACCGAACGTTCAATATATTCCAGGGAAGAGGTGCACTTGTTGTAGGCACCGAAGTGAATGGCCGGGGTATCGCCTGCCGTCTTCAGCTTGGCGACTGCCTTTTCCATCTTGTCTTCCAGCCAGAAATCATCCTGGTCGGCAAAGAAATAGTACTGGGCATCATTGCCGATCTCGAGCAGCTCGATAAAGCAGTCCGGGACACCGAGATTTCTGCCGTCATTGGGAATGATCCGGATCGCTCTGCCTTCCCGGCAGTTTTTGTCCGCATATTCTTTGATGACTTCAACGCTTCTGTCCTTGGAGCCGTCATCTCTGGTAATGATTTCAATATTGTCGTACGTCTGCTTAAAAATACTGTCGAGCAGCTCGGTCAGATATTTTTCTCCGTTATATGTCGGAAGTATTACAATTGCCTTTTCCATGTTACATTTCCTGTTCTTTTCTGCTTTCCTTATAGTCCTTGATTGCAATGCGCTGTGACAGGCTCTTGACCTTCGTATCCAGCTGGGAAATCTTCAGGCTCAGCCGGAAGACCCGCAGGATCAAAAGGCCGATGATGACCAGATACACAAGATTCACCGGCGACTGCACGCCCAGCAGATTGGCAAGACCGATGGCAATCTGCGGGAATACGGCAATAATGACGCAGATCAGGGCAAATCCCATCCAGGAAATGCTGTCGGGTATCTGCAGCTGTGCCTTGCGGATCTGATGGATCACAAACCAGAAGGAACAGAGGGCAATGACAATCAATAAAATTCTGAATACTGTATTCATAACTATTTTCCGTCCAATTCAAATTTCGGCCTGAAGAAGTTGATAAAGAGAATGCTGATGCACTGCGTCATCATATACTGGGCGCTTCGGCTCAGGTTCAGATAGCTCTCACCGGCAATTCTTTCATCCATGACCGCCTGTATTTCACAGTGCTTCGCACCGTTCTTAATCAGATAGCTGACGGTATCCGGCTCCGGTCCCATATTGATGTTTCCGGCCAGTACCCTGATGATCCGCCGCGAGAACATGCGCATGCCGCTGGTCGGATCCTTGATGTTCTTGCCGCAGGAAAGTCTGATGATCGTCTGAATGATGTTGCTGCCGAACATGCGCAGGGTCTTCGGTTTTTCCTTTTCAACAAATCTGCTGGCAATGACAATGTCATAGCCTTCTTCGATCTTATGCATCATCGTTTCGATGTATTCCGGCCGATGCTGGCCGTCGCCGTCAAACTGCACCGCCGCATCATAGCCGTTTTCCCAGGCATACCGCATGCCGGTCTGGAATGTTCCGGCCAGGCCGAGATTGATGGGCTGATCAATCAGATGATAATGGTGCTGCCGGCATATCTCTGCCGTATTGTCCTTGCTGCCGTCATTGATGACAACATAGTCAAACTGCGAAAAGTTCTTTTCGAGGTTGTCCACCACCCGGACAATATTGGCGGATTCGTTATACGCAGGTATGATAATCAGTACTTTCATGCTTTTTCACCATCATTTCTTCAACTATTCTAACGTAAAGCCTTCATTTTGCCTATACAGCAAAAACAAGAGGTCTGCCCTCCTGTTTAAAGCTGATTTGATTTTTCACTTGCCGAATACAGTTTCGTCAGTACCCTGGCGATCTTTTCCGGCCAGAATTTGCGGAACATTTCATAGTCTTCTCTGCTCCGGCTGCTGTCACCAATGATCGCCGATGTCTCGGAGCCTTCATGGATCCGGTGATACATCAGGATTTCGGGAAGATAGACAAAGGCACCTTCCCTGCCGGCCAGTTTTTCCCATGCCTCCCAGTCTTCATTGCTGCGGAAGTGGTTGGCAAAGACCTGTTCCGGAAGCAGTTCCCGGTGAAAGGTAACCGCCGGGCAGCAGATCGGATTGCCGAGGGAAAGAATGCGGTGCTTGATGAAATTGACCTTCTGCAGTCCCTTCAGGCGCAGCGGTGCCAGCAGGATGCGCTTGATCTTCAGATTGGTGTTGGTTTTTACTTCCTCACCATTCCGCAGTTCCCCGTAATCCGTAAAGGCAATCAGGGCATCCGGTTCCTTCTTCATTGCCGCAATGACTGTTTCGGCATATGCCGGCGCATAGACATCGTCCTGATGGGCAATCGTTATGTACTTTGTATGCGCCTTGCTGTAGCCGAAATTCCAGTCCTGGGTAATGCCGCCTTCCCCTTCATTGACATAAAGAGGAATGCCGTATTTCTCTGCCAGATCAGAAATATATGCATTCGGGGTCGATGTGACCATCAGAATGTCCGACGCATATGTCTGTTTCTTCAGCGACAGAATGCAGTCTTCCAGATAAGGACTTTCCTTATAGGCACATATCACAAAAGAATGTTCCATACCGTCCTCAGAATCTGAATGTATCCTTCAGGCCCAGCCACTTCTGGTCTTTCTCAGACAGATTCAGCGGTGTGCCGTCTTCCATCGTATAGCCTTCCCCGCTTGCCGTACCCTTGTATTCACCTGAAACCTGCGGCCATGTAACACCGATTTCCGGATCATTCCAGGCCATGCCGCCTTCATCATTGGGATGATAGAAGTCATCGCACTTGTAGCAGAATTCAGCGGTGTCGGTCAGCACCAGAAAACCGTGGGCAAAGCCGCGCGGAATCAGGAACTGTTTCTTGTTTTCTTCACTCAGTTCCACACCATACCATTTGCCGTAGGTGGCAGAATCCGATCTTAAGTCTACGGCCACATCAAAGACAGATCCTTTGATGACCCTGACCAGCTTGGTCTGGGGATAGTGTTTCTGGAAATGCAGGCCTCTCAGTACACCCTTTGTGCTCATTGACTGATTGTCCTGTACAAAGGTAATGTCAATGCCCGCTTCTTCCATGTCTCTCTGGCTGTAGGTTTCCATGAAATAGCCGCGGCTGTCTCCGTGTACAGCCGGGGTAATGACACAGAGGCCTTCAATGCCTCCGATATTCTTTTCTACCTTGATCTGTCCCATATCAGTATTCAATCTCCTTCAGATATCTGGCCAGGGCATCCTGCCATGTCGGCAGCGGTTCAAAGCCGTTTCTGACCAGCTTGGATTTATCCAGTCTGCTGTTGACCGGTCTTGCGGCCTTGCTTAAGCCGTATTCTTCGGTTGTGACCGGAATGACTTTGGTTGTATATCCGGCCTGCCGGTAGATTTCACAGGTAAAGTCATACCAGGAAATATAGCCGCCTTCATTGGTCGCATGATAGTAGCCGTATTTATCGGTTTCGATCATGTCGGCAAGCAGTCTGGCAAGATCCAGGGTATAGGTCGGAGTGCCGAACTGGTCATTGACGACGCGTACGGTATCATGTGTCTTTCCGACATTGAGCATGGTCTTGATAAAGTTTTTGCCATTCAGACCGAATACCCATGCGATACGTACAATGAAGTACTTGTCCAGGGTATTGGCAACTGCCAGTTCCCCTTCCAGCTTGGTCTGGCCGTAGACATTCAGCGGCTTGTAATCCTTGCAGTCAGGATCCCATGGTGTTTCTCCCTGGCCGTCAAAGACATAGTCCGTGGAGATATAGACCATCGGGCAGTCCAGCTCCTTGCATACATCGGCAATATTCTGGGTTCCGCCGGCATTGATGGCCCGCACCTTTTCCACCTTGTCATCATCTTCCGCCATATCGACAGCAGTCCAGGCAGCACAGTGAATCACCACATCCGGATTTACTTCCCGGATAACTTTTTCAACTGCTTCTTTATCAGTAATGTCGAGGGAAACATACGGTGCCGTTACAACGGCAGAACCGTCCTGTACACCGCTGTATTCCGGCTGGATATCACTGCCGACACCTTCATGTCCTCTTTTATACAGTTCATTGATGACATCATGACCCAGCTGACCGCCGACGCCTGTTACAAAAACTTTCATATTTGCACTCCCGTTTGTGATAAAAGGGAATTCCTTCCCTTTTATCTGTTTTTATACATCTTTTCGTAGTAATCCTGGTATTCACCGGATACGATCGGCTGCCACCAGTCTTCATTGTCCAGATACCACTGAATGGTCTTCTTGATGCCGTCCGCAAACTTTGTTTCCGGCAGCCATCCGAGATCATTGTGGATCTTGGTCGGATCAATGGCATATCTCATGTCATGTCCCTTGCGGTCTGTGACATGGGTAATCAGTGTTTCCGGCTTGCCCAGCTCCTTGCAGATGAGCCTGACGATATCAATGTTCTTCATTTCATTGTGGCCGCCGACATTGTATACTTCTCCGACCTTGCCGTTATGAATGATCAGGTCAATGGCCCGGCAGTGATCTTCGACATACAGCCAGTCACGGACATTCAGGCCTTCGCCGTATACCGGCAGCGGCTTGTCATGCAGGCAGTTGATGATCATCAGCGGAATCAGCTTTTCCGGGAAATGATACGGACCATAGGTGTTCGAGCATCTGCTGATGGTAACCGGCAGGCCATAAGTCCTGTGGTAGGCCAGCACCAGCAGGTCCGCACCTGCCTTGGAGGAGCTGTATGGGGAAGAAGTATGGATCGGTGTCTCTTCGGTAAAGAACAGATCCGGTCTGTCCAACGGCAGATCACCGTATACTTCGTCGGTTGATACCTGGTGGTATCTCTTGATGCCGTACTTGCGGCAGGCATCCATCAGGGTGGCCGTGCCGATGATGTTTGTCTGCAGGAATACTTCCGGATTTTCAATGGAACGGTCAACGTGCGACTCGGCCGCAAAGTTGACAACCATGTCCGGATGTTCTTCCTCAAACAGCTTATAGACACCTTCACGGTCGCAGATGTCCAGCTTTACAAAGCGGAAGTTTGGATTGTCCATGACCGGTTCCAGTGTCGACAGATTGCCAGCATAGGTCAGCTTGTCCAGACATACGATCCGGTAATCCGGATGTTCCTTTAACATATGGAAGATAAAGTTGCTTCCGATAAATCCGGCACCGCCGGTAACGATAATATTCATATCAGTCTTTCTCCTTGGCATTAATGCAGCGGATCTCTGTATTTTCCGTCAATGACATCTTTCAGATACTGACCGTACTGATTCTTCTTCAGTACTTCGTATGTCTTCAGCACTTCCTCTTTGGAGATCCATCCATTAAGATACGCGATTTCCTCCAGGCATGCAATCTTGCGGTGCTGATGGTCTTCCATCGTCTTGACGAAATTGGTTGCCTCAACCAGAGACTCATGGGTTCCTGTATCCAGCCAGGTAAAGCCCTGACCGAGAATCTCAACATCCAAAGTACCGTCTTCCAGATAGATCCGGTTCAGATCGGTAATTTCCAGTTCGCCTCTGGCACTCGGCTTCAGATTTTTCGCATATTCAACAACTCTCTGGTCATAGAAATACAGACCGGTAACACAGTAGTTGGACTTTGGCTGCTGCGGCTTTTCTTCAATGGAAATGGCCTTGCCGTTTTCATCGAATTCAACGATGCCGAAACGCTCCGGATCATCAACATAGTAGCCAAATACCGTTGCCTTGCCGTTCTTTGCATTCTCTACGGCATTTCTCAGACGCTTCTTCAGGCCGTGGCCGGCAAAGATATTGTCGCCGAGAATCATGGCACAGGTGTCATCACCGATGAATTCTTCACCGATAATAAATGCCTGGGCAAGTCCGTCGGGTGATGGCTGCACGGCATAGGACAGCTGAATGCCGAACTGGCTGCCGTCTTTCAGCAGTTCCCTGAACCGCGGTGTATCCTGGGGTGTGCTGATGATCAGAATATCCTTGATGCCGGCATTCATCAGAACGCTCAGCGGATAGTAGATCATCGGCTTATCATAAATCGGCAGCAGCTGCTTGCTGGTTACCGTGGTCAGAGGATACAGTCTTGTCCCTGATCCGCCTGCTAAAATAATACCTTTCATAGTTTTTTCCTCTGCAATTCTATTGCCTTACCATCCGTATCCGATAATCGGATCGTCAGATTCAAAATTACCTTCCGGCAGTTCCATCTGTTCAAGAATGTTTCCGGAGCTGACTTCATTCAGCACCTCCCGGACAAATGCGACCTGGTTGGGGTATACATAGACAACTGACAGGGCTTCACCCGGAGCACTGGCACATTCGCCGTAATCCGATTCACCGAGGATCCTGTAGCTGACAATATTCCATTTGATATTTTCATCCAGCTGTTTCTGACAGAATGCATAGATCGAATCACTGGAGAGATTGGTCAGGAATGTTCCGCTCATGGCCTTCAGCAGGTCATTGAAATGGAGGATGACATCGGGACTTGCCAGCTTGTCAATGATTGCCTTCAGTACCAGCTGCTGGTGCATGTTGCGGCCAAAGTCTCCGTCCGGCAGCGTATGTCTTTCACGGACATACAGCAGTGCCGATTCACCGTCCAGATGGATCGGTCCTTCTTCAAACCAGACCGTATCATCATCCCAGAAGCCGAAGGCATATGGATTATCCACATCAACACCATCGATGGCATTGATGATCTTTTCAAATGTCGTAAAGTTGACCAGTACGAAGTTCTCTACCGGTTCATCATAATACTGACTGACACCGGCCAGGGTATTCTCGATTCCCACCAGTCCCAGATGGGTCAGCTTGTCTCTGCCGTTGCCCCAGTACGGATTGGGAATATAGGAGTCTCTCGGCATGTTGATCATGGCAATCTGATGGGAATTCGGATTGATCGTCAGAACGATGTCAACATCGGTTCTGCCTTCCAGGCTCAGTTCACCTTCTTCATCATTGCCGCCGATAAATACCGAGAATGTTTCCTTTGTAATTGCCGCTGTACTCGGCTGAATATCAGTATCGATCGGCCGTGAATAGCTGCCGATAATTCTTGTTTCCTTCTTGAAGTTTTCAAAGCCTTCTGTTTCCTTGATCACTGATTCAAAGGATTCTGCCATGATCAGCACATCGCCTTCAAACTGATACAGTGACCGCACAGCATCCTGGGCGGACTGACGCTCAATGGAAGTAATGCTGTCGACGCCCATTTCCGTCTTGAGTTCCTTGACGGCATATACCTGATTCAGCTGATCCAGGCCGTATTCAGTGATAAAGACAGCCTTGCTGTAGCCGGCAAGCTCTTCCGATTTGATGACATTCTGAAACAGATCAGGATGTGCTTCCATATACTCATCTGACATGACGTACAGATTGATCCTGGCATTCTTTCCCAGAGCGGTATTGAACAGGCTTCCGATTTCATTTGTATATTTCGGGAAAACGATTGACATGGCAAAGAGCGTAAGGCTCAGCAGAACATTCAGGGTCTTCACCAGTGAGTTCTTGTTGTGCGCTCTGGAAAGCAGAAACATGAGATACAGCACGACCAGCAGGATCACTAAAAGATAGACGCTCCAAAGCCATGGGAACATTGGCAGTTTCACAAACGCAATGAAAAAGAGTACTGCCGACAGTAAAAGAAGCAGCCACAGGAACATTGCGCTGAGGGTTCGTTTCTGTTTTTTCTTTCTTTTCTTAGCCATATCCCATTCTCCTCTTACATTTTACTATAAGAGTCCGTGATTCTCAGCAGTGTCTTTTTTCCTCAGAATCCGGCATACATCATATCCAGAGCCGTAAAGCCGGGGCCATAGGCACCAAAGAATACAACAATCAGAATTGCCGCATACCAGAATGTCCATCTGACCGGTACCGGCAGCTTTTCAACAGCCGACCGGATGGAGATGTTCTTTTCCTTCAGGATACTGATTACAATGACGACCGCAAAGCTTCCGAAACTGATCAGATAGTCCGAGAGTCCCGGTCCCAGCGATGTCCATTCGCTGAGGAAGGTAGATGCACTGAAGTTGGTAAAGATGCTCTTCAGCATTTCCAGTGCTGTTTCCGCATTCGGCGCCATAAAGTACAGTTCGCCGATGCCGACAATAATGCACAGCTTGACAAAGCGGAAGATGCGGAACCAGAGCCAGTTCTCATTGATATGCTTTTTGACAAACGGTTCCAGCAGCACTTCGATGAAGATGATTACGAAATAGTACAGGCCGTATCCGACATAGGTCCAGCTCGGTCCGTGCCAGATACCGCTGCACATCCATACGCAGAACAGGGAAATCAGCGGTCCGACATATCTGGCAGCTGTCTTGCTGTATTTTTTGACAAATTTCGTCAGTCTGTTGACCGGCTTTGACAGAGATACCGGATAGAACACATATGTTCTGAGGAAGGCACCGAGTGTCATATGCCATCTGCGCCAGAAATCACCGGCATTTTTGGCAAAGAACGGCTGCCGGAAGTTTTCCGGCATGGTAATGCCGAAGATTTTTCCGGCTCCGATGGCTACGTCGATCGTACCCGAGAAATCCATGTAGATCTGTATTGTGCACAGCAGCATCGCAAACAGGCTCATGGAGCCAAAGGAACGGTATACGGTATACAGAGCCCCCATTGCCGGTGCCAGATGATCGGCAATGACGATCTTCTTGAACAGGCCCCAGAGAATCCTCTGATAGCCCTGGGAAAGGTTCTCATAGGTGACCGGTCTGCCTTCCTGCAGCTGCTCACCGATTTCGCCGTATCTGGCAATCGGACCTTCACAGATTGTCGGGAAGAATGACATGAACAATGCCAGTTTGCCGATGGAAGGTGCTGCCTCTCCCTTTTTGCTGGAGATATCGCAGAGATAGGCAATGGCCTGCAGCGTGTAATAGGAAATGCCGATCGGAATATAGATCTTGATAGCCGTCCAGCTGGATCCCATCAGGGTGCTGCCGATAAAATTGGTATATTTGAGGACAACCAGCAGTGACAGCACGCAGAGAATGCCTGCTGTCAGTACCAGTTTCTTTTTCTTTTTAAATGTTTTCCTGTCCATTCCTTCCGGCGGCTTGTCCATGTTCTTCAGCTTTTCGCCGAAGAACCAGGTGATGACAACTGCCGCAAGAAGATACACGACACCGGTGCCGCTCCAGAGCCAGAAGAAGACCAGATTGGCGGCCAGCAGCAGGATCCACCGGTGCTTCTCGGCACACAGCTGGTACAGGACAACAACGATCGGAAGGAATACAGCAAAAAAGCCGATTGAATGGTAGCTCATGCGCCTGTTCCTCCATAGAGATTTGTCTCTTCATAAGCTGACTTCCAGCTGTCATATAAAGGATCGCCTCGGTGGTCTTTCAGCTGATAGGTATCTTTCAGATACTGGCCAAGCCAGCGGCAGACCTTGATCGTTCCCGGGAAGCTGAGATGAATGCCGCCGTCCGAAGTGTCCTGCGACCAGTCCATCTGCAGTTCTTCATGCATCAGGTTCATGTCAATATACGGAACGGAATGTTCGTCAGCCCATCCCTTGACACCGTTGTGCTTGCTGTAGGTCCAGTATGCCGGCGCCGGAATGGTTGTCAGGATCAGCTGAATATCATGTTCTTTGCACAGATCATAGAACTGATTCATGACATTGATGCAGTCGGCTGTCAGAGCTTCCGCCGGCATATCCACAGGGCCCATGTATTCCATGGATCCTTCATAGCCGCGGATATTGGTCTTCAGCCAGAATCCTTTCATCGAGTCTGTCTTTTCTACATTCTGAAAGTCAACGTTCTTTGGCTTCAGAAGACGGTATACCTGATGATAATGGAGGATCGGGAACAGTTTTTCTGCTCTTGCCAGCCACGGATCATCACTGTGAATATAGGCTCTCAGATACATACAGCTGGTTTCAAGCACAAGAACCTTCGGCTTCTGTTCCTTGACGATCTGGGCCATCAGGGCATAGGAGTCCGGCAGGATCTGGGCCGGATTGGCAATGTTGAAAGAGCTGATGCCCTGTTCGCCCCAGAACTGCAGCGGTGAAAAAGCATCACTTGCCTCACTGTCACCGGCAAAAATGACATCGATCGTATTTTCTTTTTCTCTTTTTACATTATCCAGTGTACGTATATAGTTCGGCAGATTAAAAACATCATTGTCTGCCGGCCGCACCATGACGGATAAAAGAGAGAGAATGATGATCAGTATTGTCACAAAAAAAATAGGTTTAATAAAAACTGCGTACTTTGTTTGTCTGTTTTGTTGTTCCATATTATCTATTTTACGTAATATAGCCGCATCCGCAAGGAACTTTTCGTCATATCCTGTCATAAACCCGATGAAGTGCAGCCCTTTTGTGCGGTCACGGATGATAGAATGAGAATATAAGAAAGTGAAGAGAACTCCCATGAATATCTGTATTATTACAGCATTGGATATGTATGAGCCGCGGGCAGAACTGCTGATGAAGGTCTTTCTGGAAGGAGGACATTCGGTCATTATCCTGGCTTCCGACTGGAAACATCAGGATAAGGTAAAACAGGTGGAGACCAGAAAAGGATACCGTCTTTTCCATGCCAGACCTTATTATTCTGATTTCTCATCCCGGCGGATATCTTCCCATATGGAACTTGCCGCAAAGATCTTCCGCTATATTGACCGTCACCATAAAGAAATTGATCTGCTGTGGGTCATGTTTCCGCCCATCACACTTCTGCAGGAAGCCGCAAAGATCAAAGAAAAATATCCGGAAATCAGACTGGTATTTGATGCCTGTGACTGCTGGCCGGAAACTTTGCCGGCAGAGAAGATCCGCAGCCTTCTTCCTCAGAGCCGCCTGAAAAACATCCGCAGCAAATCCCTTCCGTCTGCCGATCACATCATCACTTCCTGCCGGCAGTTTGAAGATCTTCTGCAGGAAGATCTGAACAATACTCCCGTAAAAACCATCTATCTCGCCAGAGATACCGAACGTCCGGTATTGCCGCAGGCTTTGCCGGACGACAGAATCCATCTCTGTTTTCTCGGCACCATTGACAACATGGTCGATAACCAGAAGACCGGGGATGTCATTAAAAATATCTCTGCATATAAGCCGGTTACCCTGCATATTATCGGCGGCGGTGAGAATCTTGACCTGCTGGTGGAAGCTGCCAGGTCAGCCGGTGCCGCTGTTCTGTATCACGGATGGATCTATGATCCTGAGGAAAAGAAACAGATCCTGGATCAGTGCCATTACGGACTGAACATCATCAGGGAAATATCGGTTCCGCTCATTTCCAGAAAGAGTCTGGATTATCTTGCGGCCGGACTGCCGGTCCTGAATACAGTCAAGGGCGATACCTGGTCCTTCATTGAAAAAGAGAAGATCGGATTCAACATCCAGCCTTCTCTTGATTACCAGCAGGTTGTCAGTTATGACATCACCCTCAGATCCAGTACGGCAGACTTCTACAGGAATACCTTCACCTATCCGGTATTCAAAGAAAATGTACTGTCACTTCCGGTTCTGAAGAAATAATGTATCAGCGGAGACTTTTCTCTCCGTTTTCTTTATGCCTACAGCAGATTCTCAGGCTTGATATTCCTGCCTGACCACTCCTGCATTTCTGCCCATTCTTTCAGCTGTTCTTTTTCCTCCGGAGTACCTTCTTTTAACTTCCTGAGGAAATCGATATAGCCGGATATGCCTCCGACATCATCCGGCAGCGGCAAGCCGTCATACTTCAGACATTTGACAGAATGGGTTCTGCCTGCCTTAAGCAAAATATCTTTTTCATCCGCAGTCATTTCCCCTGTCTTTTTGGTGACAACAGGATGCATATAGTCTTCCAGACTGACGGTGTAGGTATCTGTCATGGTAATTCTGACATCCCATCCGGTGCCATAGTCATACAGATAGTGAAGTTCATTCAGGAAAGGTTCCTGGATGTTTCCTGTCCCCTGCAGCAATGCCATATATTTCATGAACGTATCCGCGGCAGCCTCCCGGCAATGCTTGTTTTCAGCATAAAACTGTACTTCTTCGGCACTGAACCCGGAGCCTTTCTCAAAGATGGCATCCAGCTTCTGAAGGATGAGCAAAAACTCATCCATTTTCTTTTCATACTCCTTCAGCTGCCTGACTCCTTCTTTTTTATCTGCGTCCAGTGCAGATACGTTCTTTTTGATTCTTTTCCAGTCAACTTCTTCATTTGTCAGTACCGATGTCAGCGGCAGCCGTTCCAAGATCTCTCCGATCATACTGTTGAAATACATTCCGGCACTTCTCAGATCTGCCTTTTCAATGTCAATATATGTACGCTTTGGATGCTTTCTGTTTTTACTCTTAAGATACTCATCAAAGCCCGGCATCACCGGAATCTTCCGGAAGTTCTTCAGCAGCCGTTCTGCCTCGCGCTGAGAATACAGATAATGTTCAAATGTGCCGGGATACTGATACGGTCCGGTATATTTTCTTTTCTGCCAGCTTCTGATACTTTTAAAGCCTTCATAGTCGTCATCGTAATAGACCCGTTCAGCAATTTCTTTGTTTCCGGGATCATAAGGAAGACGGAAGTAAATGCCGCAGTACTTCAGGAATGTGATGAACTGATTCTCCGTCAGTTCCATCAGTCTGTCTTTATGAAAACTGCCGTCCATGCTGAAATGATGCAGATGACCGTTCTGCCAGCCAAAAGCTCTCTGAATGGCATGATTCAGGGCATGCAGTGAAATATCTCCAGGCACAATAATATCCCTTGTAATATGTTCTTTCACCCTGCCGTATTTCTGCAGGATCCGTTTCTCTTCTCCTTCCGGTTTCGGATAGTCCAGTTCCAGATGAACACCGTAATAGTTCAGTACTTTCTCATACGCATCCATTGCCATAGAATCATCCTTCTCTTCCCTGTCCAGACACCGTGTATGAACCTTTCAATGCCTGCAGTGCCTTCTGAAAATCTTCCTGTCTGACAAATACATAATCAGTATTGAACGTTGAAACCGTAAAGACACTGATTTCATGATCTGCCAGTATCTTCAGTATTCCTGACAGTATTCCGATCAGTGAAAAGTCAAGCTGTCCCCTGATGCGGAACCCCCGCCATCCGTCATTTCTGATAATGACATTGTCCGGAACCATGCCGGAAGGACACAGCAGTGAATTCTCTTCCTCTGTATGAGCCGCAAAGCAGAAAGGCTGACTGAGATCAATGTCAGACCAGTCTTTTACCTTGCATACAGAAAAGGTATCTGTCAGCGTTTCGATAACAAGTTTTCCGTTTTCTTTTACATGTCTATCCATATTTTTATGATATCAGAAGGACAATCATTCCATGCAGATACAGACACCGGCACAGAATCATTTTTTGATCAGTTCCGCCTTTGCTGTTTCGGTCTGTTCATTCCAATTGATTTTCATCTGCACATGTTATATGAAGATAGCGGTTATACAGGAAGACACCCTGATGCAGTATTTAAATAATGGAAACGTCACCGATCTTAAGATTGCCTATATTGGCGGCGGCAGCCGCGGCTGGGCATGGACATTCATGACCGACCTTGCCAGTGAAGAAAGAATCTCCGGCACAATCAGACTGTATGATATTGACCGTGCCGCAGCTCTCCGCAATGAAAAAATCGGCAGTCATCTGATGAGCCGAAAGGATGTAAAAGGCAGCTGGCAGTTTGAGACTGCCAACAGTCTCAGGGAAGCACTGAGCGGATGTGACTTTGTCGTCATTTCCATTCTGCCGGGAACATTTGATGAAATGGAAGCCGATGTCCATATGCCGGAAAGACTTGGCATTTACCAGTCTGTCGGAGATACTGCCGGTCCCGGCGGAATGATCCGTGCCTTAAGATCCATTCCGATGTTTGTTGAAATCGCTGAAGCAATCAAAGAATATTCACCTGATGCCTGGGTTATCAACTATACCAACCCCATGAGCATCCTTGTCAAAACACTGTATGAAGTATTCCCTGATATCAAGGCATTCGGATGCTGTCACGAAGTATTCGGAACCCAGAAAATCCTCAAGGATATCTATGAACTGAAGACAGGAAATACCGTCAATGAGTGGCATGATGTTCATGTCAATGTCATTGGCATCAATCACTTCACATGGTTTACTGAAGCATCATGCCAGGGAAGAGACCTCTTTCCGATTTACAAAGAATATATTGCCGAACATAAAGATGAAGGCTTTGAAGATACTCTCGATCTGAACCATGACAAACCAAAAGACTCTGTCTTTGTATGTAAGCACAGAGTCAAGATGGATCTCTTTGAACGCTATGGTGCCATTGCCGCAGCAGGTGACAGACACCTGGCCGAATTCATGCCCGGAGATGAATACCTCAAAGATCCTGAAACAGCTGAATCATGGGATTTCCGCCTGACTCCGGTATCCTGGCGAAAAGAAGACCTGAAAAAACGTCTGGCCAGAAGTGAAAGACTATATGAAGAAAAAGAGGAGATCGACATCAAGCCAACCGGTGAAGAAGGTGTACTTCTCATCAAAGCCCTCCTCGGTCTGGAACGTGTCATCTCCAATGTCAACCTGCCCAACACAGCCCTTCAGATCCGCAATCTCCCCAAAGACGCTGTCGTAGAAACAAATGCCGTATTCTCCCACAATTCCGTACGCCCCATCCAGGCCGGAAGCTGCAGTGAAGAGATCAGAGAACTGATTCTTCCTCATGTTGAAAATCACAGCAGAATCTTCAAAGCAGCCTATAACGCCATCAACGGAGAAAACATGAGCGCATGCCGCAAGCTTGTCATTGATGCCTTCATGAATGATCCCCTTGTCAAAGGCCATAATCCTTCCTGTTAAGAAGTAACAGACCTTGTAGATGACATGGTCAATGCAACATCTGCCTATCTCCCTGAATCATATAAACACTGGAAAGACTGAACACCATATCAAAAACAGCCGCCGATCTGTACAGACCGGCGGCTATATAGTATTCATCCATTCATGTTGCATCTAAAATTATGCATATACTTTTTTATTTCCATTTACAATATTTCCCATTTTGCTTAATATACCCCATACCGAACATTATGAATTCAAGATTTTCCTGTGAATTAATCTTCCACTTTTTCATTAGTTCCCTTTCATCCCATTCTGGTTTTGTTTCAAGGTACTTTAATATTGCAGAATAATTTGCTCCGCGTGATGCAAACTCCTTAACCTCTCTTACACAATTCATTACACCTGTGCAAATCAAACCGGCGATAACATTACTTAAAATACTGCTGAGAAAGGGCTGAGCTTCCATAAACTCATTTACAAAATCCAATAATTCTGTGAATAGTTCCGGTATCGTATTTCCGATTCCACCAATTGCATGATAATCAAAAGGCAAAACATTAATTTCATTGCAATGATATATGGTGAGATATTGATCGATTGTTATATTTTCATAGCGTAAATCCCAATATACAGTTTCCCCATTATCATAGAAAGGAACATGAATAAACTTGTATTGCAGAGTGTTCGCATCAACAATATTAAACTCCTGATTCCCCAATCCAAGCTGAATGAATAAATCCCTAAGTTTTGTATTTTCTGCATAAGGAACCTGACATCTCGCAATCAATTGTGGATCAGAAAAAACTTCATAGTTTCGGTAAAGATTCACTATAACAAACGCTTTCTGTCTTTTAACCATTGGATAAAGTTGTGCATACCCTAAGGCAGACCGAAGCATCATCTGCATCCAGTATTCTGATTTTTCGATTCTTTCCGCTATTTCCTTGTTAATCGCAATCAGATCTTCAATTAATAAATGATAAGTGTTCAAGTCATCGATGCTTACTGCAGATGAATTGTATTGAAATGTCATCTCAATGTTTCTACATTTGTGATAGTACTTTTCCCGTAATTCATACAACTCTTCATTTTTTAATTTCCTATAAGAAGAATTATTATCGGAATGTGTTAATGACCATTGTTCTCTTTGATTGCTATCATCCATATTTCTGTTTGGATCAATATCAACAGACTTAGGATCATATACATAATTAACTAGCTCATCTCTCCCATCACTGGCAATAATTGGGATATTATGGAATGTCTTCAATCCGAACACATTAGCTATCTCATCTGCCAATTTAACAAAATCACCGATACATCTTTTCATTTCCTTCTGCGTAAATACTGTATCAGCATAGGAATTGCCAAATTTTATACGCGGAAGCTGTATAGATTCACCAACATAGGATCGTTTATAATGAATCATTTCATTCCTAACTTTCCGTATACGTTTATACGTTCGATATTCGGGAATCCTATATATTGCTGTTATCTCTTTTTTATATACACAGCATAAAAATTCAAGTTTCTTTTCAATGTTTTTACTGAGCACAGATTCATCATTAATTCCAAGACTGCGGTTGAGAATAGTATTGAGAAAACTTTCCAGAAAGGTCATAAGATGTGTGACAACAATGAACCCGTATTTGATATTCAGCAGTAGTTCTTCTTCAAGAAGTATCCCATCATAGGAGTTTTCATTTGTCATTTTCTCCGCCATTTCATTGGCAATCTCTAATGAGAGTGGTTCAACATTCAGATAATTGTTAACAGCCATATTAACCTCCTTTTTCAACAATATAAAAAAGCAAATTCATTATTGGAGTGCTGAGTTTGAACACCATTTCTAGTTCGCTTGAAAACTGAAAGCCCCTCCAATCATTTCTCCATTACTCAATTTTCATTAAAAGAAGTTATTAATATCTTTCTATATATTAGTTTGATATTTAATTATTAATGCAGTTTTGTAAAAGGATAATCAGGTTCCCAGTCTTTATTTTCAAAGCGATTTTTAATATAGCCTGTCATAGCCACATCAAATGGTCTATCTGAAATAACATAATAGTTTGCTGTATTAACAATAGCTCTGTTAACATACCTGATCTTATTCGGATGCATACTCACTATTGTATTATCAGAACAATTCTCTTCTTCATTCTGAAACTCTATATAAACAAACGGATCAATCGGCATCATCAATTGAGAAAAGGGCTTTCCACTTGAATTCAAGGTAGATATGACAGGATTGTCTGCAGTAATAAAGTTCTCAGTTTCACTGCCACAAAATGAAATATGAAAATGCATATTTGCAGGACGTTTTGTAAACTTGAGCAGCGATTCCAAAGCTCCTGGTTTTTTATATATCTCGTTAAATCTGTTTAAACTATATTCATCAGCTTTGATTTCATCAAGTTCAACTGGATGGGTCCTGTTTTTTATGCTTCTTCCTTCTAAATTTGTTATGAGTTTTAGCTTGCCGGAGTCAGTACGATAAGATTAAAGCCACATATAATCCCAGAGAAGCTCAATCTCTTTTTCTGTCACAACCGGCATGTTCCCTTTTGACATCTCTTTCAGGATTTTATCAACAATCGGAATAACTCGACTCTCATACTCACTAAGATGATTTTCAAGTATGTTATCTATTTTATTAACAGTTTCATATGTATATTTGTGATAACAAATACTCTGATAATTCACATGGCGGAATTTCTTTTCCATGCGATTATATATAAATACTTTTTGTTTATCGTCAGCAAAATGTTTCAATAATCCCCGCGAATAGTAATGTTGATTTTTAACAATGTTCGTTTTGTTATTCATGATTAATTTGTACAAATCTCCTGAGTTTTTAATATATCGATTGACGATCTGAATCCACAAGCTTCTTCAAGGACTTTACTGCCGATATAGGCTTCCGGCAGTAGACCATTTATCAGTTCCTACTGCAGTGTAGATATGTATTCCAGCAGATTTTCTGGTGTTCCCTGTATGACCGGATATACACCTTAAATGATATCATCAATATAGGTGAAGCCTGCTACTATACATATAAAAATATGTTCAACATCCCGAACATATTCTTTACAATAATTACATAATAGTGAAAAGAGGAATTCCTATGGCACATGAAACAGATGTATTTATTTGTTACCGCAGGTATGGAGCTCAGACTGCAAAACTGTTCAAAAGATATCTGGTTGCACATAACTTTCCCGGCAAAGTCTGGTATTCCGACAGTGAAATAAACGGAAATTACAGACTTGATCCGGCTGATCTTATCAGTGAAGCTGAGTGTGCCGTCATGTTCATAGATCCTGATTTTACCAAAGACTTTCTTTCCTCTGAAAACATATTTGAATGCATCACAGCCAGAGAAGTACTGGAAATCATCAAAAGAATCAAAAGTGATAATCAGTTCAGCATTATTACAGTTTTCCTGGACAGAAAAACTGGTTTCAGACCGGATGAAATAGATACTCTTATTACATTGATCGGCAATGCCGGTATTGAAGAACCGGAAGAAACTGTCAGACTGCTGTCACAGAGAAATGCAGTATTCTTTTCTACTGCAACCGATGAAGAGGATGTGCTGTTTTATAACATTTCCAGAAACATGCTGCCGGATTCTTTCTATAAGAACAATACAGCAAACGGCAATTTCTACTTTGGTGTAATTCCTACCCATGTGGATGCTGTTGTATGGGACAGCAAGACAGGAATTCTTCCGGAAAACATCTATTTTGATCTGACATCTGCAAAACTTCCGCTTTACAGAAAAATTGACAGAAGTCATACAGATCTTGAATATGAGATCCAGAATAACAATATGATTTCACTGGTAGGTGTAGATGTCATTCTTTCTGATGAAACCGAAGAAAAGAACATCTCTGTCCGCTATCAGAAAATAGAATACAGATTATTTTATAAAACTCTGAAATTATGGAATCAGTTTGATCTCAGCAAAGAAATTGCTGAATATGACTGGCGCAGTGATGTATATACGATTCCCAATGCCATGGGACTGGCATTCATGGTTATAACATCTGACAATAAGTTCCTGTTCACAAGACGCAGTATCCGAAGAAAAGTCAGACCTCTGCAGTATGACAGTTCCATCGTTGAAGGGCTGAAACTGACCGGCATCAATGATGCCGGTGATGAATATGACACTGCCGATGAAGAGTATATGTTCAATGAAATCGAAAGAGCATTCCGTGAAGAAATCTGTTCAGACTGTACCGGAATTCAGATCCAGGTGAACGGTCTTGTCATAGACAAGGCTTTTGGCCAATGGAATATCGTCGGAAGCATTATTACTCCGTTAACTTCCGAAGAAATCATGAAAATCCATTCCCTTCGTGATGATACCTATGAAGACAACGAGATTCTCTTTGTCCCGTTTGTTGATGCTGAAGGAAACCTTACAACAGAATACTTATCCAGTGAATTGATAAAATTCTTCAGTGATGGTATATGGGACATGGCTCTCGCACCTTTATACGGATCTCTGTTAAGAGTTGGATTCACACTCAGACAAATCAATGAAATGACGGATAGAATATAAAGACTATCGGAAATCATGTTCAAAGAAGTCATTGGGATGGGTATTGAGCAATCGTTCGAGACTGTGAGAGTTTTTCTGTAAATACGGATATCCTGTGATATGAGTTTTGAAATATGCCTGACCGGCTGACGTCAAAGCCGTCATGGAAATCGTTGACTAATATATAGGGCATACCGGCCGGTATGTCAATCGGGGGCAGGTTACGCTGCCCTTTTTAGGTCTATTCCGGAAGCCGGTCTTCATACATGATTGACAGTTCGCCATAAACCTGGCCCCAGTTTCTGATTGGCATGGTCCATTTCTTTGTGGCCTCGAATGTTGCCAGATACAGTGCTTTCAGTAGTGCCTGGCTGCTGGGAAAAACGCTCCTCTGACGGTTCAGCTTACGATATGTGGAGTTAAGACTTTCGATTGCATTGGTCGTATAGATAACCACTCGGACATCGGATGAAAACTTGAAGATCGGGGTAATCACATCCCAATCCCTCTCCCATCGTTTCATGGCATTCGGATACTTTTCTGACCATTTTTCACTGACGCGGTCACGGTTGGCACGCCCCTGTTCTTCTGTGGGAGCGTTATAGATTGTTTTAAGATTGTTTGCGAATGCTTTACGGTCCTTATCTGCCACATATTTCAGTGTGTTTCGAACCTGATGTACGCAGCGCTGATATTCTGTCTGAGGAAATGCTGTCTGAATCGCTTCGCGGATCCCTGTAAGCCCGTCTGCACAGATGATCAGAATATCCTTCACACCCCGGTTCTTTAAACTGTTCAGTACGGAAAGCCAGTATTTGGCACTTTCGTTCTCACCGATCTCGATCGTAAGAACATCTTTCTTTCCTTCACAGCTGATACCAAGGATCACATAAGCGGCGATTTTCCTGATAATGCCGTTGTCTTTTACCGAATAATGGATCGCATCGATAAAGATCACCGGATATACCTCATCCAGAGGCCTGTTCTGCCATTCTTCGATCTTCGGCAGGATCTTGTCTGTCACATCTGATATAAAGCTTTCTGAAGCCTCAAAACCATAGATATCCATCATCGTGTCAGAGATCTGCCGTGTCGTCATTCCTTTGGCATACATGGAGATGATCTTCTGATCAATGTCAGAAATATCTTTCTGTCTCTTCTTTACAACTTTCGGTTCAAATGTGGATTTACGGTCCTGCGGCACCTCGATCCGCATGGATCCATAACTTGAGTTCAGTGTCTTTTCTTTATAGCCGTTGCGGTAGTCATCGGAATCAGAACGCTCTGATTTCTGATAGCCAAGATGATCATCCATTTCAGCTTCCATCATTTCCTTGATTGTTCCGCCGAGCAGATCCTTGAGTGCATACTGGATATCTGCAGCACTCTCAATATCGTATTCCTGTAACAACTGCTGGATGATCTGCCGTTTTCCTTCGGTCATTTCAACTTTATGGACTGGTTTCTTTTCTCTTCTTGCCATTTTTAAAGGTCTCCTATCTTCGAATGTATCACAGGAGACCCTTTGACTACTTCCTATTCTGTTTTTACAGAAATTCTTTCACATTCTCTTGAATTGGCCGTTTTAGATGAGCGCAGAATGGTCCATATGGATGAGCGCTAACACCCTTAATTCATCAATTCAGATTAGTTTCCTAAGTTTGTAATAATAATCTCTAAAAATAGCTTTTGAATATAAAAATGGCAAAAGCCGCTTATAAAATCTATAACTCGAATCTGTTAACTGTATGATTTTTCCATCGTGTACATAATACTGTAGTTTTCCCAAAACCTGATCAGGTAAAACAGTTTCAGAAGTACTGCAATTATCTCCACGCAGAATATAGTAATCATTCTGAACAGAGATAACGCGATGAAGTATTAAAGCACCATCTTTCTTTCTTTTATACAGTATGACATCGCCGCAGTCTATCCCATCTCCAACACTAAAAACTGCAACCAGATCCCGGTTCTGTTTCAGCATTGGGTACATGCTGGTTCCATTAACTTTATAGATGATCTTCCCGTCCTTTTTTAACTGTTCTTCCAAAGAGGTACTAGTTTTCATCAATTGCTCCAATTGATTGAAGATCGTCAATCACTTTATTAACATCCGCTTCAGCGATTTCGTATGTCACATCATATTTTTCTAAAAGGTCTTCAATGGTCTTTGTACGTGTTGTACCATCTACCAATCTGCCGACTATAAAAGCTGCAGTAGAATTAAGCTTTATAATTCCATGAAAACGATCATCTACCGAAACAATCATTTTTTCATCTCCGGTATCATGTAATAAGAAATTGCTATTCAGTCTGATCATTTTTAAAACCCTCCAAAACTATTTTCTGATATGCTGTCAATGCTGCTTCGACATTCATATTGCAACATATTCTGTAAAATCTGACACTGTTATTCAGTTTATTTAACAAGGATAATTCAACTTGATACTTCTCCAGATCTTTTGAAATGTAAGTTTGCTGAACAAGATAAGGAAATGCTTCAGCAAAGGTGATCTCTTCTGTACTGTTTGTTTCGCATCTTTCCAAAACTGCTATAGCGCGTATGACTGCTGAATCATTCATTTGATACTTTTCTTTTCCGCTCCAAGGGGTACCATATACAGTCGCTTCATTGCTTGTTATTTTTACCAGTGGTTTGTCTCCGTTTATAATCTTAAGATCTTCCTGGAGTGCCTCTTTCCAGAGCAGTGTGTGTGTCGTTTTGCCGACACCGCTTTTAGCCAGAAAGAGTATTGCGTTTCCTCCAATACTGACAGCAGAAGAATGAATCAGCAATGTCTTCCTTTCAATCATTCTCTCAATTATTGATCGGTAAAGTGCCAGACGTGCATAATATGCCTCTGAATATGAAGCTTTACTTCTTTCTCTTTCAAAAGCTATCATTTCTTCGGTAATCTTAACAGAAAACTCAGGCTCTTTATGAACAATATAATCAGACAGAAAAGAAACAAGTTTTTCGTTGTTTTCATATTCCACTTGTATATTTGTATCAGCCAATCGAATGATCAAATCTCTCATATTCACACCTGTTAAAGCGGTTCAGTCTCATCTTCATCAGTTTCCGGATAAACATATGGGTCATAATAATTGTGCTCTGATTCATCTTCATTGTACATATCAGATTCTAAATCTTCATCACCGGGAATCGTAATTATAATTGTATCTCCAGATGTAACAGAACTGTCTAGAATAAGATTTGTTTTTACCGGCGCATCGGTTTCATCAGTATACTCATAAACAATATGTAAACCGTTACTAAGCGCCCATTTGTGTATTTCTTCTGCATCAGCACCGGAAAAATCCGGAACAATTATTTCCGAAACAGTAGTTCTTTCAAAAACAATCGTAACTTCACTGTTCTTTGTAATACTGCTTCCACATTCAGGAATACTATATGAAAACTGACTTTCGGTATTGGCAGGAATCTGGAAAACAATCCTGCTAATTTCATGGTCGTGGAGCCATCCTTCAATTTCTTCTTTTGTCATTCCAGTAAAGTCGATTATTTTTATTTTCTCATCATCAGACATGTTGTCGGTTACCGATTCATTCTTGCTACAGCCAGTAAACAATAATAAGACAATGACAAATATCTTAGCAAAATTGGTTGCTCGTATCTTCATAATGAACTCCTTTATAATTAGAAAGAAGACCGTTTATTAACGGTCTTTTTAAAACTATTTATGCTACAGAGGTTCTGTTTCGTCTTCCTCTCCGCTTGTCCTGATGATGTCTTCTGTTTCAAGCTCCATCATCTCGACTTCTGCTCTCTCGTATCTCTCTTTCATTCTTTCTCTCCTCTCAGT
>JAZPXY010000010.1:0-39086 GCA_045543875.1 Bulleidia sp. | reverse complement strand
TGTACCTCGCTATTCAACTCTTGTCAACAACTTTTTTAAGAAATTTTATTTTCTTCGTCGTCTCCAACCGGATTGTCTGTCCTGTTTCACAGCGAGCAAGAACATATTACCAGTTTTCTAAAATTTGTAAAGCATTATTTTAAAAAATTTGTTGCCTCTTTCCATCAAACATACATGCATGTTTTACTTTTTTCTTTGCTTGCTCCAATAACCAAAACGGGTACCCATCTATGGATACCCGTTTTATTAATAATAAATTATTTATATAGCTCTGCCGGCTACTCCACGGTAACTGACTTGGCCAGGTTGCGGGGCTTGTCCACATTCAGGCCGCGGGCGACGGACAGATAGTATCCCAGCAGCTGCAGCGGAATAATTGCCAGTGATGTCGCAAAGTATTCGCTGGTGCGGGGAATATATACTGTAAAATCTGCCGTATCTTCGATCGCATAGTTTCCGTAGCTTGTCAGGCCCATCAGATATGCGCCTCTTGTCTTTACTTCCGCCATATTGGACCGTGTCTTTTCAAACAGGCCGTTCTGTGTGCATACGCCGACTACCAGCGTTCCTTCCTCAACCAGAGAAATCGTGCCGTGCTTCAGTTCGCCTGCCGCATAGGCTTCGGAATGAACGTAGGAGATCTCCTTCATTTTCAGCGATCCTTCCATGGAAATCGCATAGTCAATGCCGCGGCCGATAAAGAACATGTCTTTTGCGTTTGAATACTTTGCCGCAAACCACTGGATTCTTTCCTTGTCTTCCAGAACCCGGTCCATTTTTGCCGGCAGGGCCTGCAGCTCTTCAATCAGATTCTGATATTCTTCTTCATTGATCTGCTTTCTGACCATTGCCAGCTGTACCGAAAGCGCGTATACAGCAACCAGCTGAGCAGAATATGCCTTTGTCGTTGCCACCGCAATTTCCGGACCGGCCAGGGTATAAAAGACACGGTCTGCTTCCCTGGCAATGGAAGAACCTACAACATTGACGATGCCGAGTGTCGGCACCCCTTTCTCTTTGGCCAGACGCAGCGCTGCCAGCGAATCAGCTGTTTCACCGGACTGCGAAATGACGATGACCAGATCATCCGGATACAGAATCGGATCACGGTATCTGAACTCTGAGGCAAGTTCAACTCTGACCGGGATCCTTGCCATCTTTTCCATGACATACTGTCCGGCCAGGCCGACATGATAGGCACTGCCGCAGGCAACGATGATTACGCTTCTGACCGCTGCCAGATCTTCATCTTTCAGTCCCGCTTCACTGAGGTCAATGGCATCGTTCTTTACTACCGAGCTGATGGTATCCCTGACAGCCTTGGGCTGTTCGTGTATTTCCTTGATCATGAAGTGCTCGAAGCCGCCTTTTTCTGCCGCTTCTGCATCCCATGTCACTTCTTCTGCTTCCAGCTGAATCGGTTCCCGGTCAATGTCGAAGAATTCCGCCGTGCCCTTGCCGATTCTGGCAATCTGCTGGTTGCCGATATAATAGACCGTTCTTGTATGCTTCAGAATGGCCGGCACATCCGATGCGACAAATGTCGCACCATCAGCTGTTCCGATTACCATCGGGCTGTCTTTTCTCGCCACATACAGTTCTTCCGGATAATCCTTGAACATGACGGCCAGGGCATAGGAGCCCTTAATGCGCATCATCGCTCTGGCAATCGAATCAACCGGACCTTCCTGATACTTCTTCATATAATAGTCGATCAGCTTGATGGCGATTTCCGTATCTGTATTTGAATAAAATGTATAGTCATGCCGCAGGAGCTTTTCCTTCAGTTCCTGATAATTCTCAATAATGCCGTTGTGAACACCGACAACATTTCTGTCATCGCTGATATGAGGATGGGCATTGTTCTCCGACGGTTCACCGTGCGTAGCCCATCTTGTATGGCCGATACCCAGTGTTCCTTTCAGAGCCTTTCCGTCATTGGTCTTTTCAGCCAGCACCCGCAGTCTTCCCTTGGCCTTGACGATTTCGACATCATTCATGCCGCTGCGTACAGCCAGACCGGCAGAGTCATATCCGCGGTATTCCAGTTTGGCCAGACCTTCAAGCAGGATCTCAGCCGCATTTTCACTTCCGTTGTAGCCGACAATTCCACACATGATGATTTCCTCCAATACAGGAAAAATTTTACCACCTCAAAAACCAGCAGAAAAGTAAAAAACAGTACAATCATTCATGTACTGTTCAGTTTGCCTGCTTCTCAAAAAAACGCTCAAATTCAGATCCCATCCAGATCTCACAGGCGCGGGCAAATTCAGCCTGTTCATCATCAATTGCCCGGCTGTTCTGATACTGCGGATTATCCTTGAATTCCGGATTGTTGTATTCGGCAAAATTCTGCACGCATGATTCATATTCCTTGCGTGTCACTTCCACGCCGCCGCCTTCCAGATGCTGAAGATAAACCGGATATCTGTCGGCCATGGCATCCTCGCCGGTCGTCACCAGCGTGAACGGACTGATATGGGCTCCGATATCACAGATATGGATCATGGCATCATCGACAATCGGATAGAACGAAATCATCCCGCATGGCTGAAAGCCCTGTTCCTTCAGCAGTGCCGCTGCTCCGACCATCAGGTATGCGCCGGCAGTAAATCCTGTCAGGGCAAAGCGATGGGGATCGGCATTGAATTCACCGGCATGCACAGCAAAGTACAGCACCGTATCGCGGATTTCCTCCTGGGCATACGGAAACTGCTTCACATCCATCGTTGTATAGTCGATATTTACGATCAGCGCATCCCAGAGATCACAGCATCTGCTGCAGAAAGAATCCATCTGATCGGCTGAGCCGTCCATGAACGATCCGCCGTGGGCAAGAAAAATGACCGGTGTCTTTTCATCCTGCACATACTTTGGTTCATACAGATTGACCCTGACGCCGTTTTTGCCTTCCCGCGGAACTGTCATTCTGCGGCCCAGAAGGTGCTCATCCTTTTTTGCCTGGGCATCTCTGATCTTTTTGGCCCGGCGGGCAAGCTGCCGGTCAAAATACCCCGGATTCAGCTTATAGAACAGAAAGACACCCAGCATGATCAGAAGAAAGATTCCCAGTGTATTGATCAGAAAATTACCCATAGTTCCTCTTTATATATTAATAATCAATAATATTAATCTTCTGTTTTTGCATATCTGTCAACGACAAGGCTCCGGTCATACCAGATCCTGTCATCTTCCGTCAGTTTCAGGGCGCCGTTTTCAGCGGTCACCAGGCTGACCGAGCAGTTATAGGGTACATGGCCATGCCAGAAATCAGACGGATCCTCATAAAGAAAATTGAGCATTGCCCGCAGTGCTGTTCCATGGGTGGAAACCAGAACGGTGCTGCCGTCATCGGCAGCCGCAAGTTCTTTCAGAAAGGACTGGGTCCTCGTCATCAGCGAGACAATCGTCTCACCGTTCGGAAATCCGGAAAACTGAAAGGCATTTCCGAAGAACACTTTCATGGCTTCCGGATCAACGCCGTCTTCATCGGTGCGGAAGTGCTTTCCTTCCCAGTCACCCATGCTGATTTCCCGCAGCCGCTCATCCAGAAATAATTCCGCATTTTCGTTTCCGCTTTCTTTCAGAACGATCCGGGCCGTCTCAGTTGCCCGCTGTAGAGGACTGCTGATACATCTGTCAAAACGAATTCCCTTCATTCCCTGTCCGCAGAGCCGGGCCAGACGGATGCCGTTTTCATTCAGCGGCCGGTCCGATCCGCCCTGCAGCAGTCCCAGCCGGTTGCTGTCGGTTTCGCCGTGTCTGATGATATAGATCTTCATTGGCCGCGTCTGCCTTTCTTCATCCACGCCATGATCTTTTCGACTGCTTTTCGCTCCCACATTCCCTGATATTCGATGACCAGAACACCCAGTTCTTCAGCTTTGCTGACAAGCTCCGGATGGTTTTCATTCAGATCGGTGCAGAGAACAGGAACCGCTCTTTCACCGCCGAACTTCTCGGCATTGGCCTTGACTTCATATACAGCCTGCTGATCATATTTGCCGGACTTGCAGGAAATGCAGATCATGCGGCTGTTCAGCGTTGCCATGACATCCAATTCACTGTTGGGATCGCTGGCTGTAAATTCCCCGCCGTTCCAGTCAACATTGACGCGGATATCAACATCATCAAAGCAATTGCTGTCGGTCAGCTGATAATAGGTATCATATTCAAATGCCACCCCGGGATCAGCGAGCAGCTGGGCATAGGCCGGATCAGCCAGTTTAAAGCGCAGATGCCTGTAATCATCTTCCAGCACCGAAAATGTATCTCTGATCTCTTCAAAGATACTGCGGTGCTCACGGTAGATATATGCCTCCGTCGTAATGACATCCCTGGTTCCGTATTTTTTGAACAGATTGCCGATGGTCTTGGTAAAGTTTACCCACCGCTTGTTGTTCCGGTGCTTGGCCCGCATGCACGCTTCCACGATCCGCCGGCCGCGCTCATCATATTGTTCTTCCGGCAGGGTTCTTACCTTTGCGCCGTAAAGGGCAACCATCTCGCTGACCGTCAGCTTCGGAAGGATCAGGTCCTTCAGCGTCACCTTTCCGTCTTTCAGTATCAGCATCTTCCCGGTTTCCAGATCAGGGTAGTACAGTTCGGCTCCCCGTTCTTCGGCAATCTGGGAGACAGCCGCAATGGCAAAATAATTGCCGCCGTGAATATCAAAGGCAGTGTCATCCCTGCGGACCGTTTTGCATACTTCCGAAATGGTCTGCCGGCTGACCTTAAGATATTCAATCTCACAGTCCAGATAACGATGAATCACCGGGTTGTGAATTCTCTGCTCATCACTTTTCTCATACAGAAAAATCACTTTCTCCGGCACTTCCATATATGGCGTCACCAGATTCAGTATCTGCTGCGCATCATAAATTTCCACAATCGTTTTCATATGTTCAGACAATCTTCCTGCTCTCTATATAGTACCGTTTTTCATCCGCAAGACCCATCGAAAACGTCTTGCGGGGAAGAACACCGCTGTTCAGGACATCCGCAAACAGACGGTCCTTGGCAATGGCCGGAAGCAGGAATCCGGCTGTATTCTCTGCCTGCACCAGCTTCTGCAGCGCATCCTCACCGTGAATATAGTCGATTTCTCCGGGATTACTTTCCAGCCAGTCATCCAGCTGTCTCTGCAGAACAGCCAGCGGCAGTTCCTGATTCCCCGTATCCAGCATGAGCCTGCCGGTTTCTGAGGCGGTAAGCCACGTAAGCGGAAAGCTTCCCTTCCCGTTTTTCTCTTCCAGTTCTCGCAGCAGTGCCTTGACATCGGTCTTCACCAGCCGGTGAATCGGTTCAAACATCAGGCTGTCATCATGAAGGCTGACCACTTCCGCCAGGGCATATCTGGCCGGATGATCCGCTCCTGCTCCCGCCTGCTTCAGTTTTTCGTAATGGGCTCTGGCGGCAGCCAGAGAATGGTTTCCGTCACCGACCGCATAAGCAATTTCCTGCCCGCACAGACCGGAATAGCGCTTCCGGACATCTGCTTCATAGGCACTGACCGCTTCCTCCAGACGCTTCTTGTTTTCATTCTGCACCAGCCGGCCGGTGATCCTGCCGCCGTTCATCATCAGATCAAAGCTGTACAGCACCGGCAGTTCTTCCTTCATTTCTTCACAGCATCCCAGCATCAGATCATCAATATCATCGCTGAGCATCAGAATATGCGGCAGTTCCAGAACGGCATTTTCCCGGATCTTCATGCGCGGCGGAATCCGCTCCGCCACCGTATATTCCGTAGCCCGGATCAGGGATGTGCTGCCCTGGGCATAGTCATACTGTTCCAGATCCATCATGCCGACAATGCCGCGGCGGATCTTTCCGTTCTGCAGCGTGCGTTCCGTATAGATAAAGCTGTCCGGATACAGGGCAAGAATCCCGTTTTCCAGATACTTTTTCATGTTTTCATTGATCACGTCGATCTCAGCCGGATCGGTATGGTCAAGATATGCCTCCGGCAGAATCAGATGCAGCGAGGAAGGAGCGTCTCCGACATACGCATTGACTTCCTGCCAGTATTCCTTCTGTGATGTGTACTGATCACAGGCAATGACTGCCCACTTTTCCGGTTCTGCCGTTTTCGGCAGATAAATATCAGATGCACGGAATATGCTCATCCTGCACCTCCTTTGTTTCTGTCTTCACTATTCTATCATTTACCGGCCCGGATCCGAAGCGTCTGCCAGATCTACCCGCAGGACCGTATCATCCGCATCCGGAAGCCGGGGATCTTCTCCCATATCGGCAAACACAAGGTCCGGATAGTTGCCGGTGATCCAGGAATCCGAGACAGGAATCTCCCTGCCGGTTTTCAGCAGCGTGATCTTTCTGATCTCATCCCGCTTCAGGCCGATCAGCGGCACGCCGCCGATCATGCCCTCCAGGACATGATAATACCGTGTTTTTCCCCGGCCGGTAATGCGGCCGTATTCCGGCTTGTCTTCCGGAACTGCTCCGCAGCCGTGAATGGATTCGCCGCTGTGCATCATCCATCCGGCAATCTCTTCAAGAATGCGCACACTCGCCGCCGGAATCTTTCCGTCACCGTCAGGTCCGATATTCAGAATCATATTGCCGTTCTTGGAAACACATTCAGCCAGTTTCCTTATCAGCATTCCGGCCGGCTTGAAATAATGATCTTCCGAACAGTATCCCCAGTGATTGTTCATCGTCACACATGCCTCCCAGGGCACATGATTTCCCAGGCAGTCAGTGATTCCCCGGGGCGGAATGATCTGTTCCGGTGATACAAAATCGCCGGCAGTCACAGCCGGACTGCCGCTCAGCAGTGAGCCAAAGTCTTCGCCGCTTGCCTCCAGACGGTTGTTCAGGATGATTCCCGGCTGCAGGGATCTGACCATCTGCACCAGTTCGCTGCCGTGCCATGTTTCTGCCCGCATGTTGTCATAGGAATAATCCAGCCACAGCAGATCGATCTTTCCGTAATTCGTGCACAGCTCCCGGATCTGTTCATGCATGAACCGCAGATAGCTGTCAAAGTCATGACGGACACCGCGCCAGGCCGGATTGTTCCGTTCCGGATGAATGCGGTCGCCGAAATGAGGATAATCGGGATGATACCAGTCAATCAGAGAATAATACAGGCCTGTCTTCAGGCCATGCCGCCGGCAGGCATCTGTCATTTCCCGGACAAAATCATGACCGGTATAATGCATTGACTGATACTCCGTTGTCTTTGTGTCAAACAGGCAGTAGCCGTCATGGTGTCTGGCGGTAAAGACCAGATACTTCATGCCGGCCAGCACAGCCAGCGAGGCAATGGCATCGGCATCGAACGACTGCGGCTGAAACTGTTCAACATACGGCTGATAGTCATCCGCGGAAAGCTGCTCATTGCTGCGGACCCACTCTCCTCTGCCGATCAGCGAATACACGCCCCAGTGCACAAACATGCCGAATCTGGCATCTTCAAACCATTTCATATATTCTCCGGAACTCATGCTGCCTCCTTTTTCAGCCCGCTGATATGCCGGTACAGGCTTTCGGCAATGCCGTCTTCATCATTGGAGAGCGTGATCTCATCGGCAATCGCCTTCACTTCTTCCGCCGCATTGCCCATTGCCACGCCGATGCCGGCATATTCCAGCATGGATATGTCATTCTGGGCATCGCCAAAGGCAATCATATCCTCCGGTCTGTATCCCATCGCCCCGAATGCCGCCGCAATGGCTTTAGCCTTGTCGACACTGCGGGCGGTGAATTCATAGTAGAACGGTGCTGTAAACATGGAAGACAGCCGGCCGGCAAAAGGAGCTGCCATTTCCTGCCAGTGCTCCTGCAGATAATCCGGTTCGCCGGCAGTCAGGATCTTCTCCAGAGGGAAATCCGCAAAAGCCGCAAGATCCCGCTTCTCACAGAGAATATAGCCGTTGGATCTTGCCTCATATTCAATGATGTTGATCTTTTCCCCGCCGGAAGTGCGGCTGATCATGCCGGCAAACACATCGTTGGTATACATATATTCATCATGAATGATAATCGGTCTGACATCAAAATGCTTCATATGTTCCAGGACTGCCTTTCCTTCCGCAACGGACATCGGCTGATGAAACAGCACTTCTTTGGTCTGGCAGTCCATGACCTTGGCGCCGTTGTAGCAGACAAAAATGCCGTGATGCGCTGTCATGTCCAGTTCCTTCGCCCACTGGTACAGCCCCTGATCTGCCCGTCCTGAGGCAATTGCCAGACGGATTCCCATGTCCTGGGCCGCAAGCAGTGCCTGCTTTGTCCTGGCGGTGATGATCTTGTCGCTGTTTGTCAGGGTGCCGTCGATATCAAGCAGAATCACTTTGATCATAATAGCCTCTCATTTCTGTATCTCTGTCATTATATCGTATGCTGCACGCATTCACCCGGAATCCGCAAAAAGAAAAGGACAGCTGTCCTTTTCAGTACCACCAGTCGTCCTTCACACCGAAATCCCGTTCATCCTCACAGGGAATCTCTTTCATCCTGATGTCACGGATGTCGATCCACCGGCTCTGCCGGATGATCTGCAGCACCATGTCGATCTCTTCTTCCGTACCCTGGATTTCCATGCTGACAGTGCCGTCGCTTTCATTTCTGACCCAGCCGGTGACACCGGTTTCCCGGGCCGCATGAACTGCCCGGTAGCGAAAGCCGACCCCCTGCACAGCACCGCTGAAACGGTAACGGCGGCGGATTATTTCTGCTTTTCTTCCGGTCATGATATCAGTGCTTTGGCCGCCGGTATACAGCCAGACCGCCGGATCCGTACAGCCGGATCACAGGATTCCGGAATCCTTTCGCATGAACGGTTTGAGAAGAAGCAGCCGCAATCAGTTCCATGCCTTCCCTTTCACAGCTGTATTCCTCACCTTCAGCAAAAACCGGCAGGCCGTTTTCATCCTGCAGAGAAATACGCGAGAAAATATAGCCGTCATATTCTCTGTCCTCCCGGACCGGGTGTGCTGTCTTTCTGTCGGCAGTGCGCAGAATATATGTATTTCCGCTGCTGTCTTCCGCCTTCAGCTCGCCGCCCTGGTACGGCACATCAAACAGGGCCAGGCAGTTTCTCGTTTCCTTCTGTCCCATCAGCCGGCCGTTGAGATAGAGACTGACTTCTGCTGCCGGTGAATAGACTTCCACTGTCATCATCGTTCCTTCCGGAATGTCATAACTCCAATTTTCAGCGGCATCAGTGAATTTCCACGGTCCGAATTCGCGTGGTTTTCCGTACATTTCCGGCGGACGCACGCAGACATACGGCTCCTGCCGCAGTCCGTATACGATTTCCCGGTAATAGGAAACCGGACGGCGGAATCCAAAGCGGTCAATATCGCCTGCTTCGTTGTTCAGCGCCGGATACGGGGCCGACAGTTCTCCCATGTAGTCCCAGCCGGTCCAGGTGAAATCGCCGATCACCGCCGGAAGACGCATGATCTTCTGCCAGTTCTCTGCGATCTGGCGCGGACATGTCTCGGTGCCGAGCATGATCCGGTTCGGATACCTTGCGGCATCGCTCTCATAGCGGGCGGTCATATAGTTGTATCCCTGCACATCAACACAGCTGTCCATGCGGCTGACAACTCTGCTGACAACCGGATGCGTAACAATCTCATTCATCCGGGTGGCCATCAGGCCCATGAACCGGTTGACGTCGCCGCTCTCGAATACTGTTCTGTCCATGCCGGTCAGATCCACGGCAATGTCGATCAGTTCCTCGCCGGCCGCAAAGGCACCGTTGATGCCGTTGGTCACAAAGCGGCTGTCATCCAGAGAATGGATCCGCTCATACAGGTCATGCGCTGTTTCAAAACCTTTCTCGGTATTGATATCCGAGATCTCATTGCCGGTTGAATAACCGACAACACAGGGATGATTGCGGTCTTCCCTGACCATTGTGTCAATTGCCCGCTGCCAGTCATCCTGGAAATACTGGGCATAGTCGCCGAAGCCTTTCATCTTCGTCCACATGTCGCAGACTTCATCCAGCACATATACGCCAAGTTCATCACAGACTTCCAGCAGTTCCTGCGAAGGATGATTGTGGGCGCTGCGGACAGCATTGAAGCCGGCTTCCTTCAGCAGTGATATCCGATAGTATTCAAATGCCTTCAGGGAAATGCCGCCGAGGATACCCTCATCATGATGAAGGCAGGCACCGCGCAGCTTTACCGTCCGGCCATTGATGCAGAGGCCGTGCACCGGATCAAATGTCTCATGCCGGAAACCGGTGACGATTTCTGTTTCGTCTTCTCCGACCTTCAGAATGACCGTATACAGATGCGGATCCTTTTCATCATAAAGATGCACATCCCGCAGGAAAACGCGGCGGTCAAGATGATAGGTGCCGCTGATCCGGACCGGAAACATTTCTTCCATGACGGTTTTTTCCCCATCCCTGATCTGCAGCACAGCATCAGCTGCGGCAGCACCGGCCGAATTCTTTCTGATATCAGCCGTAACCCGCAGAACAGCACCTTCCCTGCTGAGGGCCTCGGTGCGGATCCACAGAGAATCAGGTTCGGTATATACATCATCACCGACATACAGATATACCGGCCGCAGGATGCCGGTGCCGCTGTACCAGCGGGAACTGAAGGCATCCGTCCGGCAGATGATCAGCAGGGTATTCCTGCCGGCAGTGACATAGTCCGTAATATCGCAGACCGTGCTGACATAGCCGAAACTGCCGCTTGCCGCAAGCGATCCGTTGACATAGACAAACGATTTGGAAAAGAGACCTTCCGCCTTCAGGATCATGCGCTTTCCGATATCTTCTTCCGCGATCGTCAGATCTTTCTGATAATAATAAACACCGCTGTCAAAATAGCCGGTGCGGCCGCCGTTGACACTGTCCGCCTTCTGCTCATCATGAAACAGAGCGTCATAGGGAATATCACTCAGCACGGCATCATCGGGAACGGCCGTCACCATGGAAAAGGCATCATCCCTTTGATAGACATGCCAGTCTCTGCTCAGATTGATTTTCTGCATAGAATTGCCTCCGTTGTATACCTCCATTTTACAGGTCTTTCCGGTACTTTGCGGAAATGCTTATCGGATATGAAAAAAAGGATATAATAGGACTGTTTGAAAAAGGAGTCAGCCATGATACTTGATAAAGTAGATGAAAAGATTCTGAAACTGGCAGAACAGTCAGACCAGGATCTCAGAGAAATATATGAAAAACTGGATGCCGTATGCCTGAAGAATTCCGACCGGATTCTTTCTGCCTTTATTGAAAACCGCGTGTCCTATACCGATTTCGCAGATATCAACGGCTACGGCAACTATGATACCGGCCGCGACAAGCTCGAGAGAATCTTTGCCCGCGTGCTGGGCTGCGAAGATGCCCTGGTCAGACCGCATATTATGAGCGGCACAAACGCTCTCTTCCTTGCTTTTTCCGCATTGCTGAAGCACGGCGACACAATGATTTCCCTGACCGGCACACCCTATGATTCCCTGCAGGAAATGATTGGCCTCTACGGCAGCTCCAGCCAGTCCCTGAAGGCACACGGCGTAAAGTATGAACAGATCGATCTGGTCAATGACGCCTTCAATGAAGAAGCGATCGTCAGCCGTCTGCAGAGAAACGATGTCCGGCTTGTTGAAATCCAGAGATCACGCGGCTATTCTTCCCGCCGTTCCCTGCCGGTCGGCGATATTGAACATCTCATCCGCAGAATCAGGGAAGTCAACCAGGATGTCATCATCATGGTCGACAACTGCTACGGCGAACTGGTCGAAGAAAGAGAACCTGGTCATGCCGGTGCCGATATTGTTGTCGGCTCGCTGATGAAGAACCTCGGCGGCGGTGTCGCTGCAACCGGCGGATATGTAGCCGGACGGAAAGACCTGATCGAAATGGTTGCCGACCGCCTGACCGCTCCCGGCCTCGGCAAGGAACAGGGTGCCAATTTCAACCTGAACAATTCCTTCTTCAAAGGTCTCTTCATGGCTCCCAAGGCAGTCAATTCAGCCCTGAAGACAGCCGTTTTCTCAGCCTGGATGCTGGAAAAGCTGGGATATAAAAATGTGTCCCCGGCTTGGAATGAAGACAGAACCGACATCATTCAGACCGTGGAGCTTGGCGATCGAGACAGTCTGGTGGCCTTTACCCAGGCTCTGCAGGAATCTTCTCCTGTCGACTCCTTCGTCCAGGTCATGCCGGCACCGATGCCGGGCTATCCCTTTGAGGAAGTCATGGCCTGCGGGGCATTCACCCAGGGCAGCACGATCGAACTGAGTGCCGATGCGCCGGTCATTCCTCCCTATACACTCTATATGCAGGGCGGACTTTCACCGGAATACGGCCGGCTGTCGATCATGCTGGCGCTGACAAGAATCATGAAAAACAGCTGACAAAAAAGGACGCGTGTCAATCAAGACATACGTCCTTTCATATTCAGCAGCTCTGCGGCTGTCCGCCGTCAATGCGGATCACAGTATTGTTGATATAGGAAGCTTCATCGCTGACCAGGAAACAGATCACCGAAGCGACCTCTTCCGGCCTGCCGTATCTCTGCAGCAGGATCTTTTCCGTTTCCTGCCGCAGGAATTCTTCATCATAGCCTTCCAGTTCCTTTTCGGTTCCGATAAAGCCCGGGGCAACGGCATTGACCGTCACATACGGTGCAAACTGCACTGCCAGATTATGGGTCAGGGAAATCAGTGCCGCCTTTGAGGCATCATAGTCAAATGACATCGGATAGTAGGTGTTAATGCCGTTTGTCGATGTGACATTGACGATCCGCCCGTATTCCTGATCGAGCATATGCCGGTATACACGTCTGGCACAGTTGTAGGCGCCGACGACATTGACATCCAGCACCCGGCGGAATTCTTCGGCCGTCTTCAGGCCGAACAGATTCGGCATATCGACAGCGGCATTGTTGATCAGAATATCGACACCGCCGAATTCCTGCTCGATCTGAGAAACCATTCTGTCAACCTGCTTCTCATCCGCGACATCTGCCTGCACCATCATGCATCTGATACCATATTCTTTCCGGATTCTTTCCTGCAGTTCAGCGGCAGCTTCTTCGGAACGGTAATAATGCAGAACAATGCTGTATCCTGCCTCTGCCAGTTTCAGCGCTGTCCGGCTGCCGATGCCGCCGGCAGCTCCGGTAATCAGTGCAACTCTGTTTTTCATATGAGAAAAAAGGACTTGAATCAAGCCCTTCCTGAATACTTGCCGTCGGCAGTGCTGACTGCGATCATTTCACCCTGTTCAATGAACGGCGGAACCTTGAGTGTCAGACCGGTGTCGGTTGTGGCATCCTTTGTCTGTGTGGACGGAGCACCCTTGATTGCCGGAGTTGTTTCCGCAACAGTCAGGTTGACAGTTGCCGGAAGATCGACATTCAGAACTGCACCGTTGTACATCATCAGGGAAACCTGCAGACCGTCGATCATGAAGTACTTGCTGAAACCGATCTGTTCTTCTGTCAGTTCATATGTTTCAAATGTCTCCATGTCCATGAAAGTATAGACACCGTCAACACTGTAGGAGAAGTTGACAATCTTCTTTTCGATCATCGCCTGCTCAAACTTTGTGGAAGCGTTGAAGTTTCTTTCAATGGTATTTCCGGTGTTCAGATTCTTCATCTTTGTTTTCAGAATCGCTGCACCCTTGCCCGGTTTAACATGCATGAATTCGATGACCATGTACGGATCATCGTCAACAAGTATTGTCAAGCCTGTCTTAAAATCGCCTGCTTCAATAGCCATAATATATCTCCTTTATTTACGCTACCTTATTCTAACAATGATTGCTGTCCAATATCAATTCCAAATTTCATCTCAGAACAATGAGTTTTCTGCATTCTGATCTTCGCGGATATTTCTGCTTTGACTGATACATTTGCAGCGAGCGTTTCTGATTTTTTCTATAATGTAATATCCGCCAGGAGCGGGAAATGATCGGAAGGCCGGCAGCCGCCATATTCGGCAGTGATCTTTGTGACGCTGCATTCCCTGACTTCACTGCTGAGAAGAATATGGTCGACCGGCCGGTTGTGATATCTCGCGCTTCCGCCTCTGCCCCGCAGTGTCGAGCCGAGACTGTCTTCGGAAGTATCCCTAAGACCGGCTTCACAGATGATGCGGAGTGTATCGGAATCCTTCACGTCGTTGAAATCGCCGCAGACAGCAGTGAAACTGCCGCGGTGATGGGCAAGAATCAGATCTCTCAGCACCTGTGCCTGCCGGCATCTGACGGATGCGAAATTGACATCCAGATGCGTGCTGAAGAAAGAAAATACCATATCTGTGCTGATTTCCCTGAGCAGGGCAAATGTCACGATCCTGGGAAACTGACTCGCCGCAAAACGTGATCCCGGCACATCCGGTGTGTCACTCAGCCAGTATGTCTGCTGCTTGATTACTTCAAACCGTTCCTTTTTATAAAGGATTGCCGCATATTCATTGTTATAGCGCGAATGTCTGCTTCTGCCGCACATGCCGTATATTTCGAATATCGGTGCCATCACCGGCAGCATTTCATCGGTCAGTTCCTGAACGCCGATCAGATCGGGATCCGTTTCCCGAAGCATCTCTTCAATGGCCCGGCTCCGTCTGTCAAAACGGGTTTTGCCATATCCGTACACTCTGCTGTTCAGAATGTTCATTGTCATGATTCTGTATTGTTTCATACTACTGTCCTTTTCTGAATCATATCACGCTTCAGCAGGCATGTACTCATAACACAAAATTTACTTTTTCTTTTTGCAAAAATCATTACAATGAAAGTGCATATCCTGCAGAAAGGACGGTACTATGACAGAAAAAACATGGCGTATCTTTGCGGCGCTGGCAGTAATCGGCTGCTTATCCGTTTTCATCAGCTGGCAGTGTCTCACCGGCTGGCTGCTGGGCTGTGCCGTTTCCGTTCTGACCTTCAAAATTACCGAGCGTTTCTGTGACACCGCCATCCGCATGCGGAATTCCGGCGGAACCATGGGCCACTTCATGCTCAACTTTACCATCTGGGCGGCTGTGCTGATCCTCTGTGCCCTGGCCGACCGCTGGTTTAACATTCTGGCCTGTGCCGCCGGTCTGACAACCGTCAAGATAGCAATTGTCATCGATTCCGTCGTCAACCGCGAATGATTCAGAAAATAAATAAATCCATGTACTTTTTCTATGAATGTTCATGGATTTTTTATATATTATTGTCTCAGGTAAACCTTTATTCCAATTCAGGTTTACGAAGGAGACTGTATGAACACAAAAACAAAAGAAATGGCTTTTATTGCCCTGATGACAGCTGTCATCTCAGTACTTGCACCCCTTTCTCTGCCGATCGTCGGTGAGGTGCCGATTTCCCTGGCAACTTTCGCCGTTATGCTGGCAGGAGTACTGCTGGGCAGCAAAAACGGAACGATTGCGACCGCTCTGTATCTGGTTCTCGGCGCCATCGGCGTCCCGGTATTTGCCGGCTGGTCTTCCGGTGCAGGCATCCTCTTCGGTGTAACCGGCGGCTATCTGTTCGGTTATCTTCCGCTCGCGTTCCTCAGCGGTTTCTTTTATGAAAGAGCAAAGGAGAACCGTACTGCCGCCTGCTTCATCGGCATGCTGATCGGTACTGTCGTGCTGTATGTTCTCGGCACGATCTGGTTCATTGCCATCACCAAAATGGACATCAAAGGTGCTCTGCTTGCGTGTGTAATACCTTTCCTGCCAGGCGATCTGATCAAGATGATTGCCGTTACAGTCATCGCTCCGCAGATGGAAAAAATCCCTGCTCTGCAGCAGATGAAAGCAGCTTTCCAGCACTGATTGAAGCATCAGAAAAAAGAATGATTCCGGTCATTCTTTTTTTGTTTGCATGTATTCAAATAATGTATTAACTGTTAACCCTGTTTCTATAAGTCTCATGATAGCGCTCACATTACAATATCCATATAAATAAACCAATACTATTGAAAGGAGCAATTTATGGGTATTTATGGTTTGGGCATTATCGGTGCCTGCATGTTTGCCGGCTGCTTCCTCGGCAACCTGCTTGGTGCAGCTCTGGGCCTCAACAGCGATGTCGGCGGCGTCGGCTTCGCCATGGTTTTCTTTATTCTTATTCAGGTATATCTTGCAAAGACAGGTAAGAAGCTTAATCCGAAGACAGAAGGCGGTATTGAATTCATTTCCGCTCTTTATATCCCGGTCGTAGTTGCCATGAGCATGAACCAGGACGTATATTCTGCTGTCGCTTCCGGTCTGGTTCCGATCATCTCCGGTATTCTGGCTGTTATCATTCCGCTTCTGACAATTCCGCTGATCAGTAAGCTTGCGAAGGACTAATCAAGGGGGAAACATTCAATGAGTATTTTTGCAAAAATGGCTGCCAGCTATGGCCTGGTTGGATCCTTCATCCTTACAGCTGTTGTTACATTCCTCGGCTACAAGATCGCTGCGCTGATCGGTCAGAAGAGAATGGGTTCTGCATTCGCAATCCTGCTGGCTCTGGTTGTTGCCTATATCGGCGGCGTTATCGCTCACAAGCAGCTTGATGCCGGCATTCTTACATCCGCTTCCAAAGGTATCACAGATGTTGTCTATGCTGTAGGCTCCGGCGATGATATGAAGAAGTATGCAATCTTCGGCGGTATCGGTATTCTCGGCGGCGGCATGATGCGTGACTTCGCCATCATCTCCACAGCCTGGGGCATTGATCCGAAGAACCTCGTCAAGGCTGGTCTGGCCGGTATCGTTGCTCTGGCTCTCGGTCTGATCTTCTCCTTTGTAATCGGTGTTGTCATTGGTCTGGCATTCGGTTATACAGATGTTTATGAACTCGCAACAATCGGTGCCGGCGTTCAGACATTCGTTGTCGGTCCGGTTACAGGTGCTGCCTTCGGCGTCAGCTCTGACGTTGTTGCCCTGTCCATCGCAGCCGGTGCTGTCAAGTCCATCGCTGCCATGATCATCGCACCGCTGATCGCCAAGAAGATCAAGCTGGACAACCCGACAGGCGCCATGATCTTCGGCGGTCTGATCGGCTCCACTTCCGGTACTGCCGGCGGTCTGGCTGCTGTTGACGCCAAGCTCGTTCCGTACGGTGCAATGGTTGCTACCTTCTATACAGGTCTTGGCTGCCTGCTGACACCGACGGTCTTCACAACAGTACTTCGTCTCTTCATTCACTGAGAACTGAATAACAAAACCCTTTCAAAAAAGGTTTCTGATCAGCTGGTCAGAAACCTTTTTTTATTACCATGTCTTTACCGATACTTCCCCGGAACTGAGAATGATTTCCTCATCCTTTTCATTCCGTACGATCAGATTGCCTTCATCATTGATATCCGTCACTCTGCCGCTGCGCTTTTCGGAACTGATCTCATATTCGATCTGCCGTCCGATCAGCAGTGAATGGCTGCGGTATGCCTCCATCAGACGCGGATCATCCAGATGCTCGGTCCAGTACAGCAGCTTCTGCCACAGCACTGCTGCCAGGCGGCTGCGTGACAGAGACGGATCATTGATGGCGCCGGCAATATTCTCAATATCTTCGGGAAGTTCCGTATCCCGGATATTGATGCCGATGCCGATAATGACGGCATCCAGATCGCCTGTCTCGAAATCGGAAATGGCTTCTGTCAGAATGCCGGCAATCTTTCTTCTGCCGATAAACAGATCATTCACCCACTTGATCTGCGGATGGGCATCAGACGTTTCCTCAATGGCTTCAACCGCCGCCACGGCTGCCGCCACCGTTACCTTCAGCATTTCCTGCACCTTCGATTCCGGCTTGATGATCAGGGTCATATACAGACCGGCATTCTCCGGTGAATAGAATGAGTGTCCCCTTCTGCCCCTTCCTGCTGTCTGATGATTTGCGGCAATCAGCGTGCCGTGCACGCCGGGATCGGAGGCAATTGTTCTTGCGTAGTTGTTTGTTGAATCAATCGTATCAAAAACAATCAGCGGATAATGATCCGACGGACAGTAAGACAGGATGATTTCCCGGTTCAGCAGATCATTGGAGGGCAGGTAGCGGTATCCCTTTGAGGAAGACTCAAACTGGTGTCCTTCCTTTTCCAGGGAATGAATTGCTTTCCATACAGCTGCCCTTGATACCTCATGTTCCCTGGCAAGAGCTTCGCCGGAGAAAAAGGTATCAGTATGACTGCTCATTTCTTTCAGGATCTTGGCTTTCAGATTCATTGTTTCAGCGGGCCTTTTTTGCGTTTGCGACTGCGAATTCTTCAAAATGATTGATCAGGAAGTCACGGAAGCGGATGCTCTGCTTGGAAAGGTAGCCGTTTGGCTGCCAGGACAGATGAATATAGCGGCAACATTTCGGGGAACGGATCGGCATCAGCTTGATGCCCTGTCCCCGCACCGTGCACCAGGTAATCTCCGGCACAAAGGCTACACCGAGTCCGGCCTTGATGAATTCCCTGATTGTAAACGGACTGTCACTTTCCAGGAAGATAGTGGGAATAAAGCCTGCTTCATAGCAGTAATAATCAGTGATTGCCCGCAGATCTTTTCCGGTCTGCAGGGAGATAAATCCGTAGTTCGCAAAATCCGAAAGCTTGACACTGCTCTGTTCTGCCTGCGGGTAGTCCTGCGGGATTGCCAGAACCAGGTCTTCCTTCAGCAGAGTTACGGTATGATCGTTGTGAATCGGTGATTTAGTCGAGAAGAAGTTGAAGTCGGTATTAAAATCATTATAGTTGAGCGACGACGGCTGCTGTTTGACTGAAAAATGTGTGTCGGGTGCTGCTTTGTTGAATTCGCTGATCATGATCGGAAGAATCGATGAAGCCGATGAGATCGTTACCGAAATTGTTCTTTCTTCTTTTGAACTGGCATCATTCAGTTCATTTTCCATTGCTTTCAGCAGGGTAAGAATTCTGTCGGCATAGGTCTGTACGATTTCTCCGTAGTGATTCAGCGTTACACTTCTTCCTGCCCGGTCAAACAGTTTGACCTGAAGGTTTGATTCCAAAGAACTTATCGAACGGCTGAGAGAAGGCTGCGTCAGATGTAAGGCTTCAGCTGCTTTGGTGATGTTCTGAAGCTCTGCCGTTTTCGAAAAGTATTCAAGCTCTGAAATAGTGATTGCCATGATAGATACTCTCCTTGCGTGAATTCTATCACAACTGATATAAAAAGATAATACTAACTGTTTCGTTTTTCACTTATATCTTTTCTGATATCAATCAAAAAACCCTGCATGCATTCTATGCATTACAGGGTCTCTGATTAATGTATGCCCTTGACGTTCATGCGGTTAATTGCCTTCTGAAGGGCAATTCTCGCACGCTGCAGGTCATAGTTCGGATCATCGGATGCAAGACGCTTTTCTGCACGCTCCTTGGCGCGGGCAGCTCTCTCAACATCGATTTCATTTCTATTTTCAATGGCATCGGTCAGGATCTCGGCCAGATTATCACGGAAATAGAACAGGCCTCCTGCCACCGCATACTCCTGACGGGTTCCGTTTTCCTCTGTTTCCATCCTGCCGATCTTCAGCATCATGACGATCGGCATGTGGTTCGGAAGGATACCTCTCTGTCCGTCTTCGGTATCTACATTGATGATCGGTGTGTCCATTTCCTTGTATACACCGTGCGGTGTCACGATGCGGCAATGGATCATGCTCATTTCAGACTCTCTGCCTTCTTGACGACATCTTCAACCGTACCGACGCTCATGAATGCTGCTTCCGGCAGGTCGTCATATTTGCCGTCCAGGATCTCACGGAAACTGCGGACGGTTTCCTGTACCGGCACATAGATGCCCGGCAGACCTGAGAACTGTTCCGCAACAGAGAACGGCTGGGAGAGGAAGTTACGGATTCTTCTTGCTCTGTTAACGAGTTTCTTGTCATCTTCACCGAGTTCTTCCATACCGAGAATTGCGATGATATCCTGCAGTTCCTTGTATCTCTGCAGAATCTGCTGCACTTCACGGGCAACCTGATAATGTTCTTCACCGATGACAAGCGGATCCAGCATACGGGATGAGGATGCCAGCGGGTCAACAGCCGGATAGATACCCAGAGCTGCGATCGAACGGTCAAGAACCAGACGGGCATCCAGATGCGAGAATGTCGTAGCCGGAGCCGGGTCTGTCAGGTCATCGGCAGGAACGTAGATTGCCTGAACAGATGTGATGGAACCTTCATCCGTCGAGGTGATTCTTTCCTGCAGCTGACCCATTTCGGTAGCCAGTGTCGGCTGATAGCCTACGGCACTCGGCATACGTCCCAGCAGCGCCGATACTTCGGAACCTGCCTGGGTGAAACGGAAGATGTTATCGATAAACAGCAGCACATCCTGATGCTCGGCATCACGGAAGTATTCTGCCATGGTCAGAGCCGACAGAGCAACTCTCATTCTGGCACCCGGAGATTCATTCATCTGTCCGTATGTCAGAACTGTATTCGGCAATACGCCGGAATCCTTCATTTCATAGTACATGTCGTTGCCTTCACGGGTTCTTTCACCGACGCCGGCAACTACGGAACGGCCGCCATGTTCAATGGCAATATTGTGGATCAGTTCCTGCATCAGGACGGTTTTGCCGACACCGGCACCGCCGAACAGACCGATCTTGCCACCCTTGGAATACGGGCACAGCAGGTCGATGACCTTGATGCCTGTTTCCAGGATTTCACTGGTTGTCTGCTGCTGGGCAAATGTCGGAGCCTCGCGGTGAATCGGCATATACTTTGTAGCCTTGACTTCACCGAGGCCGTCGATCGGCTCGCCCAGAACATTGAACATGCGTCCCAGAACTTCATCACCTACAGGTACAACGATCGGCTTTCCTGTATCAACGCATTCCATGCCGCGGACAAGACCGTCAGTGGAGCTCATCGCGATGCAGCGGACAATATCGTCACCGATGTGCTGTGCGACTTCCGCCGTCATTGCACTTCCGTCTGCGCCGTTCTGAATCCTGATCGCGTTCTTAATGGAAGGTAAATGTTCCGGTTCAAACTGAATATCTACGACCGGTCCGATGACCTGTACAATTTTTCCTGTTTCGCTCATTTGTTACCTTCTTTCTTTTATACCGCAGCCGATCCGCCGACAATTTCGGTGATCTCCTGGGTAATAGATGCCTGACGCACCTTGTTATATTCAAGCATGAGGTCTGCGCTCAGTTCATCCGCGTTGTCCGTGGCTGTCTTCATCGCGACTCTTCTGCTTCCCTGTTCGGCTGTTGTCGATTCCATCCAGTCGGCATATGCCACGTCCTGGATCATCATCGGAATCAGCTTGTCAAGGATCGTTTCCGCGTTCGGTTCAAACAGTGTTTCCACATGGAGGTCATCTGCCGGGGCTTCTTCCTTCTCCGTGTAATTCAGATCACACGGCAGAAGAACATCCAGTTCCGGCTGGAATGACATGGTGTTGACAAATCTTGTGTAGAGGATCTGCACTTTGTCAACTTCTCCGGAAAGGTACATATCTGTTCCGTATTCAATAATCTCCTTCAGACGCATGAAGTTGATCCGGTCTGAAGATTCCGGCTCCTCATTGACAATATTGAAGCCTTCTTCCTTCAGCTGACGCATCAGGGATGTACCGACAAGGAATAACGGATCTTCGCGGTTCAGATTCTCTCTTGCCAGTCTGACAACGTTCTGGTTATAGCCTCCGCAGAGTCCGAGATCGGAACAGAAGACAACTGTCCAGGCCCGGTTTCCGGCATTTTTATGAATGAATCTGTTTTCAATCTCCGGATTCTTGGCTGCGATTTCATCAACTGTATCCTGAAGCCTCTGTGCATATTCACGGTTGGCTTCCATCTTCGCTCTCTGACGGACAAGCTTTGCATTGGCGATCATTTCCATCGCCTTGGTAATCTTGCGCGTGGATTTTACGGATTTAATCCTGGTGCGGAGTGCCTGTGTTGACTGCGGCATATCACTTCACCCCTTTAACAAGCAGGAACTGCTCCGTTGCTTTCTCCATGCCCTCCTTCAGCGCTGCATTTATTTCGTCTGTGATGATTCCCTTTTCTTCGATTTCCGTGCAGACATCTTTGAGATTCTCATGGAAGTAACGGTGCAGGGACTTTTCAAACGAAGATATATCCTCGATCGCGATCTTGTCCATATATCCGTTCTTGGCGGCATACAGAGACAGAACCTGATCCGTCATGGACTGCGGCTGATACTGCGGCTGCTTCAGCAGTTCCGTCAGCATGGCACCGTGATCCAGGATCTTTTTGGTCGCTGCATCCAGGTCAGAACCGAACTGTGCAAAGGACAGCATCTCGTGGTACTGAGCCAGATCCAGTTTCAGTGAAGAAGACACGCTCTTCATTGCCTTTGTCTGGGCACTCGAACCTACACGTGATACGGAAAGACCCGAGTCAACAGCCGGTCTGACACCGCCCGCAAACAGGTCTGTCTGCAGGAAGATCTGACCGTCGGTAATGGAAATGACATTCGTCGGAATATAGGCGGAAATGTCACCTGCCTGGGTTTCGATGATCGGCAGTGCCGTCAGGGAACCGCCGCCGAGTTCGTCGCTCAGCTTGGCAGCTCTTTCGAGCAGACGGCTGTGCAGATAGAAGACATCACCCGGATAGGCTTCACGTCCCGGAGGCCTGCGGAGCAGCAGGGACATGGTACGGTAGGCAACAGCGTGCTTGGACAGGTCATCATATACGATGAGGACGTCCTTGCCCTGTTCCATCCATTCTTCACCCATCGCACATCCGGCATACGGTGCAATGAACTGCAGAGGTGCAGATTCGGAAGCACCGGCATTGACGATGGTTGTATATTCCATGGCTTCGCTTTCACGAAGTTTCTGAACCAGACGGGCAACCGTGCTTTCCTTCTGTCCGATAGCGACATAGATGCAGTTCACATTCTTGCCCTTCTGGTTGATAATCGTATCAATTGCGATCGCTGTCTTACCGGTTTCTCTGTCACCGATAATCAGCTCACGCTGACCTTTTCCGATCGGGATCATTGTGTCAATGATCTTCAGTCCGGTCATCAGCGGCTGGAAGACAGACTTTCTTGTCATGACACCCGGTGCAACACGTTCAACCGCACGTGTCTTTGTGGTGTTCAGCGGACCCTTGTTGTCGATCGGCTGTCCGAGGGCGTTGACAACTCTTCCGAGCAGTTCATCGCCGACAGGAACTTCAACGATTCTTCCGGTCCTTCTGACTTCATCACCTTCTCTGATCTCACTGTCATTGCCCAGCAGTACGACACCGATATGGTCTTCTTCAAGGTTCTGAACCATTCCCATCACACCGTGCGGGAATTCCAGAAGTTCTGAAGACATTGCCTTATCGATACCCTGGACCATTGCAATTCCGTCACCAACAGAGATGACATATCCGACATCGTCTGATCGGATCTGCTGGTCATAGTTCTGTATCTTTTCTTTGATCAGGGCACTGATCTCTTCCGGTCTGATCTGACTCATGCCTGACCTCCTTTCAGTAATTCCTCTTTCAATGAATCAATGCGGTTTTTCATGGTAATATCCGTTACCCTTGAACCGACTGCCACCTTAATGCCGGCAATCAGTTCCGGATCGATCTTATTTTCAAGATTGATCTTTTTGCCGCTCTGCTTCTCCAGCGATTCCTTCAGTCTGTTCATATCTGCTTCCTTCAGAGGCCGGGCGGACCATACGACCGCATTCTCAATTCCGAGTCTCTGATTTGCCAGAGCAACAAACTCCTGCAGCATATCGCGGAGATAATAGATTCTGCCCTTGTCGATCAGCAGTTTGATGAACCGGATCATATCACCGTCCAGAACATCCTTCAGAGCTGATTCAATAAAGGACTTTTTCTCGTCTTTTGTAATCTTGGCAGCGCGCAGAAAAATATTCAGTTCAGGAGTCTTCCGGAGTGTTTCCAGAAGTGTCTCTGCCTGAGCCTTCTTTGTTTCTGCCGTGTCATTTTCCCATGCAAGCTCAAAGAGTCCCTGTGCATAGCGTTCAGCTACTTCATTCGCCATGAGCACCAGCTTCCTTCACAAACAAGTCGATCGCATCGCGGTCCAGTTCTTCCGGATCTTTCTGTCCGATCAGCTTGCCGGCAGCAGACAGTGCAACTTCCACCATCTCCCGCTGCATGCTCTGAACCATCTGGGCACGTTCGGCTTCGATCTGATCATGCGCTCTCTGACGGGCGGCATTCGCTTCTCTGTCTGCCTGTGCAAGAATACTTGCCTTCTCATCTTTGGCCTGCTTTACAGCTGCATTTACAATCTCTTCTGCCTTTCCGGCTGCTGCCGAAAGTTCTTCGGAAGCCTTGGCGCGGTCAGCAAAAGCTGCCTGCTTTGCCTGCTCACTTGCGGTCAGATCGGACTGCATCTTTTCCGTACGCGCATCCAGAAATTTCTTGACCGCAGGCCAGAGAAAAATCTTAGCGAGCATAAACAGAACAAATGTACTGCACAGCTGCACGATCATAGTCAGCGGATTGGGAACCAGCTGGCTGATGATGTCAACATCAATCATTCCAAATCTCCCGTATTAGTATACGAAGATCAGCAGAATGGCAACGAGCAGTCCGTAAATAGCGCAGGTTTCAGAAAGAGCAATACCGAGAATCATTGTGGAACGAACTTTTGTTTCAGCTTCCGGATTCTTTCCGATAGCATCACATGCGTGAGCCGCAACAGTGGCTTCACCAAGACCGGTTAAGAAACCTGTAAATACTGCAAATGCAGCTCCGATTGCGATTAAACCCTTCTCCATTTTAACTTTCCTCCTTGAAGTTTATCTTTTCGCCTCATCAGGCATATCGTTTCCGATAAGAACCATAGTCAGTGTTACAAACACCAGTGTCTGAATGAATCCTGCAAACAGATCGAAATATGCATGCAGGAGCGGGGTGATGATCGGTGCCATGAAGTTGAATACACTTCCCTGTGCTCCGAACAGGCCGCCGATCGCATTGGACGCCAGCTGTGCTCCCCAGTAGATCAGCTGCATCATGATGCCGCCGCAGGTGATGTTGCCGAACAGACGCAGCGCCATGGAAGCCATGGTCGAGAACTTGCCGACGATATTCATCGGCAGCATCAGCGGGATCGGTTCGATAAATGCATGCAGATATGCACCGAGACCGCCGTACTTCAGTTCCGTAATCTGGATCAGCACCCATGTAATGAATGCCAGCAGCAGCGTGACGCTGAGATTTGCTGTCGGTGAGCTCAGTCCGAACATGCTGATGGTGTTGCTCATGAAGATATACACCCACAGCACCGTGATATACGGTGTCAGCTTGTCTGCCGTCTGTGTGCCGACATTGTTCTTGACGCTGTTGTATACCGTTGTCAGACCAAGGATTACCGGCTTGGCAATGCCTGTCGGTTCCGCAAACGGATCCAGCTTGTCAATTTTCTTTGAAATCAGCACAATGGCGACTCCCAGGATCAGTGTCAGTAATATGATGACATACACATCACTTTGAACTGTCATTGATGTACCTCCTTTTCGCAGGTATTAACATAAATAATTCTATTTAATGATACACTTTGTTTCAAACTTTTCATCTGCTTTTTTGTCTTCATTTTCGCCTAATTGTATATTTCCCTGTGCAATTCCATTCTACCTTTGCAAGCGGTTGCATAACGCTACTTTGTGCGCTATGCATTTATGCATTTTCTGTTATGCATTGCGCTTTAATCATAACATTTTATGCATTCTCTGATACACATCGGACCGGATGCACTTTTATCAGAAAACCACAGGAATACTGCAGTAAAGATATCGGCGGAGTGAAGACAGCCGGCTGCAGCGCCGTCTTCCCGCAAGCTGCGTCTCTCTTTCCGGGAAGCCCCGTCAGCTACACATGCATGCACACCTGCCTGTTAATCATACTCCCTTTTGCGGGAACATTAGAAGATATTAGCTTCTTTTTATGTGATTTTCAGGCTGAACTGAGCAGAGGCGGGGCAGCACATGCCTTCCGCCTCCGCAGATTTTCTGAAACAAAAACCTGCCGGAAATCATCCAGGCAGGTTTTCAGTCAATTATTTGAAGAACAGCAGCAGCATACCGGCAGCGACAGCTGATCCAATGACACCTGCCACGTTCGGTCCCATAGCGTGCATGAGCAGGAAGTTGGACGGATTGTACTTCTGTCCTTCCTTCTGGACAACACGTGCTGCCATCGGTACGGCAGATACGCCTGCAGCACCGATCAGCGGGTTTGTCTTGCCGCCGTCCAGCTTGCTCATCAGTTTGCCAAGCAGGACGCCGCCGGCAGTGCCCATCGAGAATGCGATGACACCGAGGACGATGATCTTGATTGTTTCTGCTCTCAGGAACATGTCAGCAGAAGCCTTTGCACCGACGGTCATACCCAGGAAAATGGAGATGATGTACATCAGTGAGTTCTGCAGAGCATCTACCAGGTGCGGAACCTGGCCGCTTTCCTTGATCAGGTTGCCGAGCATCAGCATACCGATCAGCGGTGCAGCATCCGGCAGCAGCAGAACAGTGAAGATTGTAACGATGACCGGGAACACGATCTTTTCTGTCTTGGAGACAGGACGGAGCTGTTCCATCTTGATCTTTCTTTCTTCTTCTGTTGTCAGAGCCTTCATGATCGGAGGCTGAATGACCGGTACCAGAGCCATGTAGGAGTAAGCCGCAATGGCGATGGCACCAAGCAGATTCGGTGCCAGCTGGCTGGTCAGCAGCAGAGCAGTAGGGCCGTCAGCACCGCCGATGATACCGATCGATGCTGCTTCAGGTCCGGTGAATCCAAGGAAGATTGCACCGAAGAATGTAACGAAGATACCGAGCTGGGCAGCAGCACCGAGCAGCAGGCTCTTCGGGTTCGCAATCAGCGGTCCGAAGTCTGTACCGGCACCGATGCACAGGAAGATCAGCGGCGGATAGATACCGAGATCAACACCCTGATACAGGTAATAGAGAAGTCCGCCCTTGACATCACCTTCCGGATGCAGCATCAGGTTTGCGCACGGCAGGTTTACCAGCAGCATACCGAATGCGATTGGAATCAGCAGATACGGTTCAAATCCTTTATGAATTGCCAGATACAGGAAGAAGCAGGCAAGAAGGATCATCACCAGTTCTCCGGGAAGCGGAATTCCAAATAATACAGTATCGAACTGAAAGAGCTGCGCAAAGCCGGAGCTCTCCCAGAACCTCAATAGAATATCAAGCATTGGTTGCCTCCCTTAGTTGAAAGATACTAATAAGTCGCCGGCAGAAACGTTGTCTCCCTTTTTTACACTGACTGCTTTAACAACACCGTCAGCTGGTGCTACGATTTCATTTTCCATCTTCATCGCTTCGATGACTACCAGTGTCTGGCCAGCCTTGACGCTGTCGCCCGGGTTGACATCAACAGACAGAATTGTTCCCTGCAGCGGAGCAGTAACATCGCCTGCGCCTGCAGCAGCCTTCGGTGCCGGAGCAGCCTTCGGTGCCGGTGCCGGAGCAGCAGCCTTCGGTGCAGCAACCGGAGCAACCGGTGCAGCAACAGGTGCAGCGCTTCCGCCTAATTCTTCAACTTCTACTTCGTGTGCAACGCCATCAACGATGATATTAAATTTCTTACTCATTTTATTTTCTCTCCTTAATGTAATGCGCTCGTTCTGGATAAACGGCTCCAATCAGATTCCGTATTCAACGGAGTAATGCTCTTTACTACAAAACTTCCCGGTTCTTTTCCCAGATAGCATGCCACAGCAGCTGTAATTGCTGCGACGAGGGCACTGTTATCTTCTGCCTTCGGTGCCGGTGCTGCTTCTGCAGCCGGAGCACTCTTGACCGGTGCAGCTGCAGCCGGTGCAGCCTTCGGCTTGTTCATGCTGTTGACGATCATTGCTACCAGCTTGATGAGGTAGGAGATCGCAAGCAGAACCAGGAAGACAACTGTAATCGAGAATACCGCTACAAGAGTGGCTTCGCCTACTGTAAGATGTTCACCAAACATTCAAGTCCTCCTTAGAGCGGGATATTTCCATGCTTCTTCAATGGCTTATCCACACGCTTTCCTTTCAGAGATTCAAATGCGGAAATCAGATACTTTCTGGATTCATGCGGCATGATGACATCATCAACATATCCGCGGGAAGCAGCGATGTACGGGTTCATCATTGTATCCTGATATTCCTTGATCTTTTCCTTGCGCTTGGCTGCCGGATCTTCAGCTGCCTTGATGTCCTTGGAGAAGATAATATTTGCTGCGCCTTCAGCACCCATAACAGCGATTTCTGTATTCGGCCATGCAAATACGAAGTCAGCACCCAGGTGCTTGGAGCACATGCCGATGTAAGCGCCGCCGTATGCTTTTCTTGTGATCAGTGTTACCTTCGGTACACTTGCTTCACTGTAGGCAAACAGCATCTTTGCACCATGACGGATGATGCCGCCGTGTTCCTGGCTGCTGCCCGGCAGGAAGCCCGGAACGTCTTCCAGTGTCAGAAGCGGGATGTTGAATGCATCACATGTTCTGATGAATCTGGAAGCCTTGTCAGAAGAGTTGATGTCCAGGCATCCGGCCATAGCCTTCGGCTGGGATGCGATGACACCGATGCTCTGACCGTTCAGGCGGATGAAGCCTGTAACGATGTTCGGAGCAAAATATTTCTGATATTCGAAGAATTCACCGTTATCAGCGATTTCGGTGATGACGTTGTACATATCGTAAGCCTTGTTCGGGTTTTCCGGAACGATGGTGTCGAGAACAGTGTTTACACGGTTCAGATCATCTGTGCATGCATAACCCGGAGCAAGCTCGTTGTTGTTCTGCGGCAGATAGCCGAGCAGTGTGCGGATTTCTTCCAGACATGCGTCTTCGCTCTCACATGCGAAGTGAGCGCAGCCGCTGACCTGGTTGTGAGCCATGGCACCGCCGAGAGCTTCAGCAGAAACTTCTTCACCGGTAACAGCCTTGATAACCTGCGGACCGGTAATGAACATTTCGCCTGTTCCCTTGACCATGAAGATGAAGTCTGTGATCGCCGGGGAATAAACAGCTCCGCCTGCGCACGGACCCATGATGACGGAGATCTGCGGGATGACACCGCTGGCCATTGTGTTGTTGTAGAAAATTCTGCCATAGCCGGCCAGAGCATCGACACCTTCCTGGATACGGGCTCCGCCGGAGTCATTGATGGAAATCATCGGGCAGCCGACCTTGAGAGCAGCTTCCTGAGCGTTGGCAATCTTCATTGCCTGCATCTCACCGAGAGAACCGCCGATAACTGTGAAGTCCTGAGCAGATGCATAAACCAGTCTGCCGTTGACTGTTCCGTAACCGGTGACAACACCGTCACCTGCTGCTTCCTTCTTCTCCATTCCGAAGTTTGTGCAGCGGTGCTTTACGAACAAGCCTGTCTCTACGAAGCTGTCCTTGTCAAACAGCTTTTCGAGACGTTCTCTGGCTGTGTACTTGCCAAGGCTGTGCTGTCTGGCAATTGCCTTTTCACCGCCGCCCTGGCGAAGTTTCGCCTTTTTTTCTAACATTTCTTCCTGTTTTGCGTTAGCCATTTTTCTCTCCTCTTATTTCTTGAAGCTCGCCGGAACTTCATACAGACCGCCGGAGATTTCTGCAATTTCATCAAGTGTCTTTGCAGCCAGCAGATCTTTATTAGCACGGGATCTGTCGATACCCAGATCTTCCGGAAGAGCTACCTTGCCCTGGTTTCTCAGAGATTCGATCTCAGAAGCTGTCAGAGTGTCGCCCAGAGGTGTGCCCTGTGCAACAGCACCCATCAGCTTAGCTCTTTCAGCAGCGTTCTTGGCAGTGTACAGATATGCGATACCCTGTTCAGTAACAACATGTGTAACATCTTCGCCATACATCATGACCGGTACAGAATCCATGCCTGCGTCTTTTCCGATCTTGACTGCATCCAGTTCCGGAACGAATGCCGGACCGAACTTGGAGGAGCTCTTGACCATCTGGACAACCAGCTTGCGTCCGGAGATCAGGGAGCCATCGCCCGGAGCCATTTCCTTCCAGGCCTGAGTTGTATGTCTTCTGCCGCCGGTAGCGTTGCCCATGTTCGGAGCTCCGCCGTAACCGGACAGTCTGCCGTTTGTAACTGTGGAAGAGTTTGCTGCATAGTCCATCTGCAGTGTGCCGCCGAGGAACAGGTCCATGCCGTACAGACCGGCAACCTGAGCCATAGCTCTGTTGGAACGCAGAGAACCGTCACGGCCGGTGAAGAAGATGTCGCTTCTTGCACGTGTGTACTTTTCCATACCTACTTCGCCGCCGAATGCGCAGACCTGCTTGACCCAGCCGTCTTCGATAGCCGGAATCAGTGTCGGATGCGGGTTCAGAACCCAGTTGGTGCAGATCTTGCCCTTCAGGCCGAGCTCGTTGCCGTATGTCGGCAGCAGCAGTTCGACGGCACAGCCGTTGTAGCCGATACCATGGTTCAGGGTCTGGACATTATGTTTTGCATAGATACCCTTGATAACCATCATGGCCTGCAGGATATGAGCGTCCTGGATCTTAGCCGGGTCTCTTGTGAAGAGCGGAACCATCGGATACGGCTGATCGGCCTTGACAATGTAGTCTACCCATCCGCCCGGGATATCAACACGCGGCAGTTCTTCTGTTTCAACGATTTCGTTGACCTGGACGATAACGATACCGTTCTTGAAGGCAGCTGCCTCTGCAATTGTAGGTGTTTCTTCGGTGTTGAAGCCTGTGTAGAGGTTGCCGTCCTTGTCTGCCTTGTCAGCAGCCAGGAGAACGACATTCGGTGTCAGATCAAGATACAGACGGCCATAGAGTTCCAGATATGTATGGATGGCACCGATGCGCAGCTTGTTGGCTGCCAGCATCTTGGAAAGCTGAACACTCTGTACGCCGGCAAATGCGAAGTTCAGTTCTTCGGCAATGCCCTTTTCGAACAGTTCGAGGTGTTCATCTCTGGAAATGGAAGGAATAATCATGTTCAGATGATTAATCTTATCCGGGCTGACCTGTGTCAGAGCACCGGCAAGGAAAGCTGCCTGCTTCTGATTGCATCCTTCCAGAACAACTTTGTCTTCCGGACGGATAACAGCTTCGAGAAGTTTTACGACATCTTCTGTCGCTACAACTTTTCCATTAGAAACGGATGATGCGCAATCCATTCTTTCAAGTTTGGACTGCTTTTGTGTTTCCCAGTTCATATATCAAAAATCTCCTTTTCTGATATCTATATTCTATTTGATGTAAGCGATTCCAATTCATGCACCCTCACGCATGCTTTAATGCGTTTTTTCTATATTCCCATACCAAAAGAAGAATCAGCGCTGCCGCCGCCTGCAGACACATGTTTTTCCCCTTCATCCGGGAAATCTTCCGCCTGATTATCCATAACGTTTTATAATATAGATAAGAAGAAAAGGAGATAAAGATAATTATGCCACTCGTAACTTCAAAGGAAATGTTTGAGAAGGCTTATAACGGCGGCTATGCCATTGGTGCCTTCAACGTCAACAACATGGAAATCATTCAGGGCATTACCGAAGCCGCAAAGGAATGCAACGCTCCGGTCATCCTGCAGGTTTCCAAGGGCGCCCGCGCCTATGCAAACCGCACCTACCTGGTCAAGCTGGTGGAAGCAGCCGTTATTGAGACCGGCCTGCCGATCTGCCTGCACCTGGATCACGGCGACAGCTTTGAGACCTGCAAGTCCTGCATCGACGACGGTTTCACATCAGTCATGATCGACGCCTCCTCCAAGCCGTTCGAAGAGAACATCGAAATCACCCGCAAGGTTGTCGAATATGCCCATGCCCGCGGAGTTGTCGTCGAGGCTGAACTCGGCACCCTGGCCGGCGTTGAAGATGACGTCAAGGTCGCTGCCGAAGATTCTTCTTACACCCGTCCGGAAGATGTCGAGGAATTCGTCCGCCGCACCGGCTGTGACTCCCTGGCCATTGCCATCGGCACCAGCCACGGCGCCTACAAGTTCAAGCCGGAACAGTGCACCAGAAACGAAGAAGGCGTTCTTGTTCCGCCGCCGCTGCGCTTCGACATTCTCGAAGATGTATCCCGCCGTCTACCGGGCTTCCCGATCGTTCTCCACGGCTCCAGTTCCGTACCGCAGGAATATGTAAAGATGATCAACGAAAACGGCGGCAACATGCCGGATGCCGTAGGCGTTCCGGAAGAACAGCTCCGCAAGGCTGCTTCCATGGCTGTCTGCAAGATCAATATCGACTCTGACCTGCGTCTCGCCATGACCGGCACGATCCGCAAATACTTCAACGATCATCCGGCTGATTTCGACCCGCGCACCTATCTGAAGCCGGCCCGCGAAAACATCAAGCAGCTGGTCAAGCACAAGATCATTGACGTGCTCGGCTGCGACAACAAGATCTGATCATTTCCGCACCATGTGCTCTGCCTTTTCCGGCGGAGCACTTTTTTGTGAAAGTCATGTGAAAGTGTTTCCCATACCGCTGACAGCGTCACACATCCGTTGCTAAAATAGAGATAACGATTTACGGAGGTTCAAATCATTTATGTTACAGGAAAAACTGGAAGAGATCCTGAAGGATCTGGACACCAGAACATTCCCCGCGCCCATTGAAGATATGCCGCACGGCGACATGCCCGGAGACAAGGTCATCATTTCCGATGCCTTGATTCCGCATGCCCAGACACTGTTCCGCCTGCTTGTAAAGATGATGCATGAAAAAGGCGATGAGAAATATGTCATTTCCATCTTCGGCGGCTCCGGCTCCGGCAAGAGTGTCACAACATCGCTTCTGACCTATTATCTGAATGAAGCCGGCATTTCTGCCTATGCCATGTCAGGTGACAATTATCCCCGCCGCATTCCCGAATACAATGATGCCGAGCGTGTTTCCATCTTCCGTTCCGAAGGCCTTAAGGGACTTCTGAAGGAAAATGTCTACAGCCCGGATGTGCAGTCCGTCCTCTCTGATCTCTGGAAGAAGGAAACTGACTCCGATCCGAAGGAAGCAGAAACATATCCGTGGCTGGCAGTCTATCAGAAATACGGCCGGGAAGGCCTGAAAGGCTATCTCGGCGAAGATAAGGAACAGGACTATGCCCAGGTCAATGAAGTGCTCGCTGCCTTCAAGCGCGGTGATGAAAAAATCTGGATGAAGCGCATGGGCAGAAGTGAAGATGCCAGATGGTATGACGAAATCGACTTCAGCCATACCGATGTTCTCCTTCTGGAATGGACCCACAGCGGTTCCGAAAAGGTCAAAGGCGTCGACATTGCCGTCTGCCTGCGTTCCACACCGGAAGAGACAAAGGCATACCGTCTGTTCAGAGCCAGAGACGGCAAGGCTGACTCTGCCTTTGTTACCATGGTTCTGGAAATCGAACAGGCAAAACTCGATGCCAGAATGGAAGCGAATGCCGACATCATCATTTCCAAGGAAGGCGAGGTTCTGAGACCCTGATGAACAAGAAAACAAACGGTACGCTTCTCAATGCCTACTGTGACAGTATGGGCGGAACCCTGTCCGATATCGTCCGCGTTCTCAAAAAGAAAGAATTTGAAAATGCTTTTGAAGCATTCTATATTCTCCCCAGTATCTTCAACTCTGACCTCGACCGCGGCTTCTCGCTGATCAACTATGACCTGAACGAAGCCCTTGCCTCAGAAGAAGATATTGAAGAGCTCAAAAAGCTGAACATCCGGCTGATGATGGATTTTGTCCTGAATCATATTTCAGTTCTTTCCCCGCAGTTCCAGGACATCCTGAAAAACGGCGATGATTCCAGATACCGTGACTTCTTCATCGACTGGAACAAATTCTGGGAAGGCTGCGGCGAAATGACAGACGGCGGCTATATCCAGCCTGATGAAAAATACCTCTCAAAAATGTTCTTCCGCAAGGCCGGACTGCCGATCCTGATGGTACGCTTCCCTGACGGCAGAGAGATTCCCTACTGGAATACCTTCTATCAGGCTGTGCAGTATCCGGAACTGGATCCCTATGAACTGGTCCGCGATCTCAGCCTGCAGTATTCCGCTGCTGCCGACATCTGCAGTGCCTACAATGAAGCCGGCCGCAGTCCCGAAAAGATGGTTTTCGGCCGCTGGGAAAAATACAAGGAAAAGGTCCTGGACTACATCCAGAGCCGCCGCACCTACCTCGGCCAGATGGATCTGAACATCAAATCCGATCTGGTCTGGGACTACTACCGTGAAACCCTGGCCAGGCTGGCATCCTACGGCACTTCCATTGTCCGCCTCGATGCCTTTGCCTATGCCCCGAAAGAACCGGGCGAGCGCAACTTCCTGAATGATCCGGGAACCTGGGACCTGCTGGAAAAAGTTGCCGGCATTGCCCGTTCCCATAACCTGACCGTACTGCCGGAAATTCACGCCTCCTATGAAGAAAAGATCTATAAGACACTGGCTGAAAAAGGATATATGGTCTATGACTTCTTCCTGCCGGGACTGCTCATTGATGCCTTTGAAAGAAAGAACGGAACCTATCTGAAACAGTGGATGGATGAGATCACCGAAAGAAAGATCCGGACCGTAAACATGCTCGGCTGCCATGACGGCATTCCCCTGCTTGACCTGAAAGGTCTTCTGCCGGAAGAAAGCATTCAGAATCTGATCCGGGTTACCGTGGACAGAGGCGGCTACGTCAAGGACCTCCATGGCGCAAAAAATGTCTACTATCAGGTGAATGCCACCTACTACAGTGCCCTTGGCGAAAGTGATCAGCGGATGCTGATGGCAAGAGCCCTGCAGCTGTTTATGCCCGGACGGCCGCAGGTCTGGTATCTCGATCTGTTTGCCGGAAAGAATGACTACGAAGGCATGCGCAGAGCCGGTGAAGGCGGCCACAAGGAAATCAACCGCACCAACCTGACAAAAGAACAGATTGAAGAAGCACTGAAAAAAGATGTTGTTCAGAAACAGCTGGAACTGCTCAGAATGAGAAATACCTGCCCGGTATTCTCGGAAGATGCTGAAATCACATCTGAACTGAACGGTTCTGAAATGCATATTGAATGGAAGAACGCATACGGAACAGCAGAACTGACCGCTGATTTCGAAAAGGAAACGTATTCCATTGATCTGAAATACTCTGAATAGCACATAAAGAATCGATTCTGTTTTCTCCTTTCTCCGCCCCTGCGGAGCAGGGAGAAAACTTTTTTTTGTTTTTTTGTGACCTGACAGATACCTTTCCTGTGTATGAAGGTGAAAGGGCAAAAGGAAAGCCCGGAGGTAAAGAAAATGAAAATGACATTATTCGCAATGACAGCGATTATTACATTACTGGCAGGTGCAGCCGGATGCACAGTCAAGGCTGAAGAAGCTCAGAAGACCGGCGGCTGGGAAGAAGCCAAAGATACAGCCGTTACCGAAGAGATGAAGGAAATGTTCGACAAGGCTTCGGAAAGCCTGATCGGCGTCGACTACACACCGACAGAACTGATCGAAACCCAGATCGTCAACGGCACCAACTATAAATTCCTCTGCGAAGCACAGACGGTGTACCCGGGTGCTGAAAAGAGAACTGCAGTCGTAACGGTCTATCAGGACCTGGAAGGCAACGCCAGCATTCTGACAATCGAAGCAGAGTAAATCAAAAAAAATAATTTCAAAAAAGTGTGACCTCAGCAGGAAGTTTCCTGTGTATGAAGGTGAAAGGGCAAAAGGAAAGCCCGGAGGTAAAGAAAATGAAGAAGACATTATTCGCAATGACAGCAGTCATCGCATTGCTCGCAGGCACATTCGGATGTGCCGCAAAAGCAGAAGAAGCAAAGGCATTCGGCGGCTGGACAGCCGTATCAGATCAGACCATCACACCGGAACTGCAGGAGATGTTTGACAAGGCAATGGAAAAACTGATCGGTGTCGGCTACCGTCCGATCAGTCTGCTGGAAACCCAGATCGTCAACGGCACCAACTATAAGTTCCTCTGTGAAGGAACAGCCGTCTATCCGGGAGCCGCTGTCAAAACCTACATCATTACGATTCATCAGGATCTTGAAGGCAATGCTGAAATCCTCGAAATTGAAGAAGAAGGCACCGCTCAGGCTGCTGCCCAGATGGCCAACCCGTTTGTCAGAACCGATACTCTGGATGAAGCTGCAGCCGGCGCAGGATTCTCCTTCCTGGCACCGGAGGAAATCGACGGATACAAGATCTCTGAAATCTCCTATATCAAAGACGACATGATTCAGATCATCTACGGAAACAATCTTGAGATCCGTGTCCGCAAGAGTGTTCGGGAAGATGACATCACCGGTGATTACAACGTCTATGAAATAAATGAGGAAAAGGAAATCTCCGGTGTGACAGCCAGCTTCAAAGTCAATGCCGACGGCATTCATACCGTCAGCTGGAAGAACGGCGGATACTCCTATGCATTCATGGCCGGATACGGAATGAGTGAAGCCTCGGCCGAAGCACTGGTGCAGACCCTGAAATAAGCAGATGGGAAAAGAAGATGAAAATCCTCTTTCTCCTGTATAATCTGTTATATGGAAGACTTTGAAATTGTCGAACTGTACTGGGACAGAGACGAGAATGCCATTACCCAGACTGACAGGAAATACGGAAAGTACTGCCGCAAGATTGCCTACAGCATCCTCTTTGATCATGAAGATACGGAAGAATGTGTCAGCGATACCTGGCTGCAGACCTGGAATACCATTCCGCCCCAGCGGCCGGAGCGGCTGAGCACATATCTCGGCAAGATCTGCCGCAACATTGCCATCAACCTTTATGAAAAGCTGACGGCGGAAAAACGCGGCGGCACGGAAACAGATGCCTGTCTGGAAGAAATGGCAGAAGTGGTCGGAAAGGAATCGGATGTGGAAGAACATCTCGATCTTACCCTGCTGACCGATGCCATCAATGCCTTTCTGAAAACCTGTGAAAAGCAGGCCCGCATCATCTTTGTCCAGCGATACTGGTATATGATCCCGGTAAAGGACATTGCCAGAGAAAACAGACTGAGTGAAAGCAATGTCAAGATGACACTGCTCAGAACCAGGGAAAAACTGAGAACCTATCTGCAGGAGGAGGGCTACAGCGTATGAAAAAAGAAACCATGCTGAAAGCAGTCAATGACATCAGCGATGATTTTATTGCCGAAGCCGCTCCGTCCGGCTGGCTGCCGAAAGAAAAGCCTGCCTTCAGCTGGCTGAACGGCAAAATGCTGGCAGGAATCCTTGCGGCCGTGCTGATGATTGCCGTGCTGCCGGTTCTGATGAAGCCCCGCAGGCCGGATATCCAGACCGTTACACCGTATCAGGTGTGCGAAACTATCAAAGAAGCAGAAGATATCACCGGTTTCACATTTGCTTATCCGGAGTCTTATAAAGACTGGAAAATCTCACAGATCAGCGTCTATACCGGATCGATGATCGAAGTCATCTACGCCGATGCCGCAGGCGAAGCGGCACGCATCCGCAAGGCGGAAGGAACTGATGACATCAGCGGTGAATACAATGCCTACAGCCAGGAGACAGTTCTCCATGCCGGCACAAAGGAAATCACTGCCAGAGGCGATGACGATGCCGTCAGCCTGCTGACTTGGACTGACAATGGATGCAGCTATTCCGCCGCATTTACAAATCCGCTCAGCACTGAAGATGCCGTATCATTTGCGGCCGAAATAAAGTAACCGCCAGGAGGCACAGCATGGAATATCTTGTTCACGCACCCGCATGCCCTTCTTCCGATGAATGGATCAGGGAAGCGAAGGCAGAGCCGTCGGCCGGTGAGATCGGCATGTATCTCACCCATACCGGAATCGTCAGAAAAACCGCAAAGGCAAAAGTCAGATTTGCCGAAGAGAATACTCCTGAAGTCACCGGCATGAATTTCTCCTATGATGAAGAAAAGGTCAAGTCCGCAATTGCCGATACCCTGAACATGCCGGGAATCTTCCATGTCCGTGTCTGGCTGGCCCAGGGACATCTCTCCATCGGCGATACGATCATGCAGGTACTGATCGGCGGCGATATCCGCCCCCGTGTCATTGACGGCCTGCAGTATCTCGTCAGCCGCATCAAGAATGAATGCGTCAGCGAAGAAGAACTTTACTGAAAGCTTTCAGGATCAGCACATTACGCTGATCCTTTTGTTTTGCCGTATACAGTGAGCATTAAAAAAGCACCCATCCCCTGATGACGGTATGAGTGCTTTCGTTACCTGATGAATTACTTGTTTGTGATGTCTCCGCCGAAGAACTGTTCGGACAGTTCTGCCAGACGGCCGGAAGAACGCAGGTCTGCCAGGGCCGCATTGACTGCATCACACAGGCTTGTCTCACCCTTCTTGACCGGGTAGCAGACAGATTCACCTTCGCTCTGATCAACGACTTTGATCTTTGCTTCCGGATGCTGGGTCATATAGTCCAGATAGGAAACTTCCGAGTTGATGGTAGCGTCGATTCTTCCCTGTTCCAGCATTGTGATCGTTTCTCCGAAAGTATCGATATACTCTACCTTCGCACCCAGTTCTTCAGCCAGGGCAGCATATGTCGATCCCGATGAGTTGGCTGTTGTCCTGCCGTTCAGATCATCAAATGTCTTGACCGTATCATTGCTGTCGGCAACGATCAGCACTTTTCTTGTATAGACATACGGATCGGAGAAGTCATAGCTCTGGGCACGTTCTTCAGTATAGCCGACACCGTTGCAGATGATATCGAAGCGGCCGGAATCAACACCAGCCAGCAGGCTGTCCCAGGCAGCTTCCTCAAAGCGTGCTTCCACGCCAAGTGCAGCTGCGATTTCCTTGCCGACTTCAACATCGAAACCGGTCAGTTCGTTGGTCTTTTCATCATGATATGTCCATGGGGACCAGTTGCCTTCGGTGCCGATGATCAGATATCCTCTTTCCTTGACCTGATCCAGCACGGGTTTTGCCGGTTTGGAGCACCCTACAAGAGATGCCGCCATGGCTGCAGTCATTAACAGTTTGAATGCCTTTTTCATTTTCCCTCCTATTCTCTTCCAGACAGAATTGTCTGAATGAAGTTCTTTGTTCTTTCTTCTTTCGGATTTTCAAAGAATGATTTTGAATCCGATGCTTCAATCACCTGGCCGTTTTCCATAAAGATGACCTTGCTGGAAACGTTGCGGGCAAAGTTCATTTCGTGCGTAACCACCAGCATCGTCATTCC
>JAZPXY010000009.1:0-29306 GCA_045543875.1 Bulleidia sp. | reverse complement strand
ATAAATAGATCTGGTGACGATAGCGAAGTGGTCACACCTGTTCCCATCCCGAACACAGAAGTTAAGCACTTCAGCGGCCGACATAGCCCTTTGGGTGAAGTAAGCTCGTTGCCAGGTCTTTTTTTGTCCTTTCTGTTGTATGAAAAACCTTTTTTATTTTGACTGTGAACATCAATATGGGATAGAATAATGATGTAGGAGTATGAGGTATCAACTATGAAACATATCAATTCCAAAGACTGGCAGTTTTACGCAATTGTTCTTGCTTTTTCTGTTGCCGTCGGACTGATTGCCGGCAATATAAACAAGGGCAGTGTTCCTGCCGCTGCAGTACCTGCTCAGAGCGAAACAGCAGCATCTGAAACTCCGTCATCCACCGGTGTGACCGCCGCCAAAAAGGCAGAAACAGGAACCGGTGTCACGGTTGTCAAGGCAGATGACTATGCCGAACAGTATCCGCTCCAGTACACATCCTACATGATGAATAATGAAAATGATGAAGTCGTTGAATATACGGAACAGAATCCATATATTAAGAAGCTGTATGAAGGCTATGGATTTGCTGTAAGCTACGGCAGCGCAAGAGGACATACATATGTCATCACTGACCTGAGTGCCACCGGCAGACCGCATAAACTTGCCAACTGCTATACCTGCAAGACCTCCAGCTTTACAGCCAAGGTTCTGAATGACGGTGACAGCGCCTATGCAATGGCTTTTGATGATTTCACAGATTCAGTTGAGGATCCGTTCGGATGTTTCCACTGCCATGCCAACGGTGTCGGCGATGGATCCATTACCGTTACCCACGGCTATCTGACAAATGCTGTGGCTGATGACTTTGACAGCATCGATGCTGCCAACCTGTCCTGCGGACAGTGTCATTCCGAATACTATTTTGACCCGGCAACAAAGGCAACATCCTTTGCCTACAAGGGAATTGCCAATATGACACCGGATCTGATGCTGGAATATGAGAACAGCCTGACCGATGCCGAAGGCAACATGTTTGCCGACTGGGTTGATGAGGATACCGGTGTCTGCAAGCTGAAGGTTCAGCATCCGGAATTTGAAACATTCCTCAATGCCGGAAGCCCGCACGGCGGCCCGAATGCCGTCATGGCTCTGACCTGTGCTGACTGTCATATGCCGCAGAAAACGGCTGAAGACGGAACCGTCTATACCAGCCATTACTGGGTATCACCGCTGGATGATCAGGATCTCCTGAACAATACCTGCGCCAAGTGTCATAAGGATCTGGCAGCTGAAGTTGCGGCTATCCAGAAAGAAACAACAGACCGTGAAAACGAACTGGGTGAAGCACTGGCACAGCTGGACAGCGATCTTGCGGCAGCAATCGCCGAAGGCAGAATCGAAGGCAAGGATCTGGAAGACATCCGCCTCACTGTCAGAAATGCACAGTGGTTCTGGGACTTCGTCTATGTTGAAAACAGCGAAGGCGTACATAACAAGCAGCTGACGAAACACTGCCTTGACAAAGCAGAAGAATACATCAATCAAGCGAATGCAATGCTGCAGTAAAGCAGTATTACAGGCAGCCTTCTGACCGTTCGCCGATAGCGGACGGTTTTTTTAAAGGAACTGATATTATGGATAAAATCTGGAAATTTCTGAAATCAATGAAATTCGGACTCATTCTGCTCGGACTGATCTGCATCATGTCTGTTGCCGGAAGCATGATTCCCCAGAATGCAGAGCCGATGACATACGTACGGGCATATCCGAATCATTATACGCTGATCTTTTCGCTGCAGCTGGACCATGTCTTTACGAGCTGGTATTTTGTGACAGTGACAGCATTGCTGTGCCTGAATCTGACGTTCTGTTCCATCGTCCGCTTCCGGAATATTCCCGCCGGCGATGAGAAGGAAATTGAAGCAGCCCTGCATGTGCCTTCGGTGGAAAAGACGGATGAAAAGTCTCTGGAAGAAGTCAGAAAATACCTGCGGCGGATCCGCTGCCGGGAAACTGCCGGAGAAAAGACAACGGTATTCTCCAAGAACAGCATTGGCAGATACGGCACATTCCTGACTCATCTCGGGATCCTGCTGACTGTCATCTTCTGGGCACTGGCAATGTATCTGCCCAAAATCATTGACCGTACCTGCATGCCGAAAGAAAGCATCTTCCTGGATGACGGAACGGAAATCTATGTGGATGAGTTTTCCATCACCGATGCTGAAGGACGTCTGGATTACAAGAGCACGGTCAATATCATTCTTCCTGACGGCAGGGAATCCGGACTGAAAGAGACCAGCGTCAATCATCCTGCCGGCATCGGCCGCTACAAGGTATACCAGCAGACATACGGAACCAGAGGTGCGATCCTTGTCCGCGACAGTGAAGGACACGAAGACCGCTTCTATATCGACAGCAACGATTTTCTTTCCAAAGACGGTGAAAATGGCCTGCTGTATGATAATGTATATCCCGATTTCAAGGAAGAAAACGGTGAGATGTCACTTGTGACAAGTACATCCGGATCCTATGAGAATCCGGTCTATGTATATATGACGGTGGAAAACGGGCAGGAAAAGGAAGTTATGCTTGCCTTCCCGGGCGACAAAACCGAAGTCGGAGATCTGGAATTTGAATTCCTGGATCCGGTGGAATATCCGGGACTGCGCATCAAAGAATCTCCGCCGTTCATTAATACCCTGCTTCTGCTGTCATTCCTGATCATGACCGCCGGACTGTATATCACATTCTTTATGCAGCCGGTGATCGTCAGTGTCGATAAAGAAGGCTATACGGTTCTCGGCAGCAAGCCGGAAGGCATGCGTCTGGAACTGAAACAGATCGTAAACCGCAATAAGGAGAGAGGAAATGCTTGATTTTCTGTTTTTTGCAGGTCTTGTCCTGTATTTCGCTGCCATGGTGCTGACCTTTGTCGGCATGGTTTTCAAAAAAGAAAAGATCAAGGCGCTGGGCTGGTATATTTTCATGGCCGGTGCTCTGATGGCTACGGCCTATCTTGTATACCGCGGCATTGTCGCGGGCAGGCTTCCGCTTTCCAACCAGTTTGAATTTGCCGCTTCATTCTCATGGGGCATTGCCGTCATTCTGATCTTTCTGCATTACCGCTTTCATCTGGAATGGATCGAAGCAGCCGGCATGGCAATGACCTTCCTGATTCTTTCCTATGCTGCCCTGCAGCCGAGAGAAGTAACGGAACTGATGCCGGCCCTGCGCAGTGCCTGGTTCGGCTTCCATATCGGATCGGCAGCCTTCTCCTATGCCGCATTCATGCTGGCAGGAGCTGCCGGGATCCGCTATCTGATTGCCGCAAAAAAGAATCCCCAGGATGAGCGGCTGGAAGAGATGGACTACTTTATCTACCGTCTGATCGCAATCGGTCTTCTGCTGCTGACGATTACGATCCTTACCGGTGCGATCTGGGCGGAAGAAGCCTGGTCATCCTTCTGGACATGGGATCCGAAAGAAGTCTGGGCTCTGATTACATGGATCCTGTATGCGATCTATCTGCATCTGCGCCTGGGCCGCAAAAAGACAGGAACAGCAATGGCCTGGTATGCTGTGATTGCTGTGCCGGTCGTACTGTTTACCTTCATCGGTGTCAATACACTGCTGCCGGGCCTGCATTCCTACGGATCTGTGCCGTTTCCCGGAATCATGTAATGATCAGCCTGCCGGAAGGCAGGCTTTTTTGTGCCCGGCGCAGTTTTCTTGGCGGCGGTTTCGTAATATAATAGGCAGGCGTGAGGCTGATAAAATGAGACATTTGGAAGTATGCACAGAGAATCTGAAACAGACACACGAACTTGGCGAGAAGATCGGCAGGGCAGCAGTCAGAAATATGGTCTTTCTGCTGGACGGTGACCTCGGTGCCGGCAAGACAACCCTGACCCAGGGCATTGCCAGAGGCCTGGGCGTCAGACGCAATGTCACCAGTCCGACCTTTACGATCCTGAAGATCTATCAGGGACGCATGCCGCTGTACCATATCGATGCCTACCGTCTGGAAGGTGCTGTTCAGGATCTCGGCTTTGATGAACTGATGGAAGATGAAGGACTGACGGTCATTGAATGGTCGCAGTATGTGTCCTATCTGGTTCCTGAAGAATATATGAAAATAACGATTACACTGCTGGAAGAAGACAGCCGCCGGTTTGTCTTTGAAGCCCGCGGTGCGCAGTATGAGAAACTGCTGGAGGATATTGCATGATCACATTATGCATGGATACGAGCCACATCTATCTGGTGCTGGCTCTGATCAGGGATGACAAAGTCATCGGCAGCGTTCAGGAAGAATGCTGGAAGCGGCAGTCGGAGGAAATCTTTCCGAAGCTGGCTGCCCTGTGTGAAGAACAGAAAATACAGCCGGAAGATATTGATCAGATTGTCATTTCCGAAGGCCCGGGAAGCTATACCGGCGTGCGCATTGCCATGACTGTAGCCAAGGTCGTATGTGCGATGCGGAAGATTCCGCTCTATACGATCGGCACGCTGCTGCTGTATGCCGGACTGGAAGACTGCCGGGTGCTGACCGATGCCAGAGGGCATCGTGCCTATACCTGCCGCTTCAGAAACGGCGAGGCGCTGGAAGAACAGCGGGCTGAGGAGTGCGCGGAAATCGCCGCACTTGCAGAAGATGTAAAAATCATCGGCGACGGCCATCTGATCGGAAAGGATGACTGCTGGCCGGATATTGCCGCAAACTTCCTGGCTCTGAAGGATCACTGGAAGAAAGCGGAAAACGTTCACCTTGTTGTGCCGGAATATCTGAAGCCGTCTGAGGCATATCTGATTCAGAAATGATCAGACGCATGGAAGAGCGTGATCTGAAAAGGATCACCGAACTGGAGGAAGAGCTGTTTCCGGCCGATCCCTGGCAGGAAAACAACTTCCTGTATGAAATGAATGAGAATCCCTATGCCAGACTGTCAGTCTATGAAGAAGACGGGAAAATTGCCGGATATTCTGATCTCTGGATCATGTTTGAACAGGCTCAGATAGCGAATCTGGCGGTCGCAGAAGGCTGTCAGGGCAGGGGAATCGGCAGGGCACTGATGGCTCACTGCCTGCGTGAGGCAGAAGAAGCCGGCTGTGAAATCATCAGCCTGGAAGTGCGGGTATCCAATGCCCGTGCCATCAGTCTCTATCAGAAAAGCGGTTTTATCAGAACCGCGGTCAGAAAAGGCTACTATGAAAACGGGGAAGATGCCGATCTCATGGTCAGGCCTTTGGGAGGTAATCAATATGACGATGCTGCTGGCAATTGAATCCAGCTGTGATGAAACGGCATGTGCCGTGGTAAAGGACGGATGCGAGATTCTTTCCAATATCGTTTCCAGTCAGATCAATGTACATACCCGCTACGGCGGCGTGGTCCCGGAAGTGGCCAGCCGCATTCATGTGGAAAATATATCTACGGTTGTGACCGAAGCACTGGAACAGGCTCATGTCACCATGGATGACATCGACGCGGTTGCCTATACCCAGGGACCGGGTCTGATCGGTTCTCTGCATGTCGGCGTGCAGGCCGCAAAGGCAATTGCCTGGGCATATCACAAGCCGCTGCTGCCGCTGAATCATATGACCGGACATATCTATGCCAACCGCTTTGTGACGGAACTGACCTATCCTCTGATGGCACTGGTCATTTCCGGCGGTCATACCGAACTGGTATGGATGGAAAGTGACTGGGACTTCAAGGTCATCGGAACAACCAGGGATGATGCCATCGGCGAAGCCTATGACAAGGTCGCAAGAGTTCTCGGACTCGGCTATCCGGGCGGACCGAAGATCGACAGAATCGCCAGGGAAGGGAAGCCGCACTACAAGCTGCCGACTCCCAAAACGGATACACCGTATGATTTTTCCTTCTCCGGTCTGAAGACGGCTGTTCTGCAGATGATCCAGAGAGAAGAGAAGAAGGGTGAAGAAATCAATGTTGCCGATGCCGCATACTGCTTCCAGGAAACGGCGCTGCAGTCCATGGTGAAAAAGACGATGGCAGCGGTGAAGGAATACAGGCCGTCCATGCTGGTGCTGGCCGGCGGTGTTGCTGCCAATTCCCGGCTCAGGGAACTGATGGAAGAACATATAAAGGAATGTCCTGACACAAAGCTGGTCATTCCGCCGCTGAGCTGCTGCACGGACAATGCGGCAATGATCGGAGCAGCCGGATATATTGCTTATCAGCACGGACTGTTCGGCGGTTTTGATGCGGCAGCTGATCCGGGCATGCTGATGCCGGGTGAGGAATATTGATATTTGACATAAAAAACAATTTTTTCACAAACAAGATTTTTGTGTTACTATGGGTATGGTGATGAATATGACAGAGAGAAAAGTACCCAAGGCAACACTGCAGAGATATCCTGTATATCTGAAAGCACTTCGCAAGCTGAGAGCAGACGGCAAGACCCGGATTCTTTCCCGTGAACTTGCCGATTATGTATCCATCGAATCAACAACGATCCGCCGTGACTTCAGCTTCCTTGGCAATCTCGGGAAGCAGGGCTACGGCTATGATGTTGATAATCTGATTACGATCTTTTCGGAACAGCTGGGCATGAACTTCGATGAGAAGATCATTCTTGTCGGAGCCGGCAATCTTGGCAAGGCACTGCTGAATTACAACCACTGGAATCATGTGGTCGGTGAAATTGTATGTGCCTTTGATCTGGAGCCGGAACATGTGCATGATACGGCTGTGCCGGTCTATGCCCTGAGTGAAGTCAGCACCAGGCTGCCGGCGGGCTGCCGCATTGCCATTCTCTGCATATCCAGTCATGTACAGGAAACGGTTGATCTGCTGGTTGAAAACGGCATCACCGGCTTTGTAAACTTTGCCATGGAGCACTTCAGTGTTCCCCAGGGCGTATATGTCAAAAATGTGGATATTGTCTCATCCATCCAGGAACTGGTCTTTGAGACAAATGCCATTCAGAAATAAGAGGAGATTTTTATGGCTACAGAAGTAAGCATTCGCGAATTGTATGATCTGACTAAGGAAGGAACCGATCTTGAAAAGGATCAGTTCGAACTGGTGCAGCTGCAGGGCTGGGTCCGCACCAACCGTGCCGGCAAGAACGTCGGTTTCATTTCCCTGAATGACGGTACCTATTTCCAGAATGCCCAGATCGTCTATTCGTCTGATACGCTGGCCGATTATGACAAGGTCGGAAAATATCTGACCGGCACAGCCATTGCTGTCATCGGCAGATTTGTGGAAACACCGGATGCCAAGCAGCCGTTTGAAATCCAGGCAACCGAGATTACTCTGGAAGGTGCCTGCGACAACAGCTATCCGCTGCAGAAGAAGAGACATTCCTTTGAGTATCTGCGTGAACTCGGTCATCTGCGTCCGCGCACAAATACATTCTCTGCCGTATTCAGAGTCCGCAGTGTACTGGCAATGGCAATTCACCAGTTCTTCCAGTCCCAGGGCTTCGTCTATGTCAATACACCGATCATCACCGGCAATGATGCTGAAGGTGCCGGCGAGACCTTTACCGTAACGACAAGAAGCGATGGCAAATATGAAGACGACTTCTTCGGAAAGCATGCCAGCCTGACTGTTTCCGGTCAGCTGCAGGGGGAAGCTTATGCACTTGCCTTCCGTGATATCTATACTTTCGGACCGACATTCCGTGCTGAGAATTCCAACACGACCACACATGCGGCAGAATTCTGGATGATTGAACCGGAAATGGCCTTTGCCGATCTGGATTATGACATGGATGTCATTGAAGACATGATCAAGTTCTGCATTGACTATGTCATGGAAATGTGCCCGGAAGAAATGAAGTTCTTCAATGAGAGAATCGATACAACACTGCTCGCCAGACTGAATCATGTCAGAAACTCCGAATTCAGAAGAATGCCGTATACCGAGGCAATCGAACTTCTGAAGCAGGCAGATGTCGAATTTGAAAACAGCAATATCTACTGGGGCATGGACCTCAACACCGAACATGAGAGATACCTGACGGAAAAGATTGTCAAGGGACCGACATTCCTGATCAACTATCCGGCTGAAATCAAGGCATTCTATATGCGCCAGAACGATGACGGCAAGACTGTTGCGGCATGCGATCTGCTGGTTCCGGGTGTCGGTGAACTGGTCGGCGGCTCCCAGCGTGAAGAACGTCTGGAACTGCTGGAAAAGAAGATGGATGAAATCGGCATGAAGAAGGAAGGCCTGGAATGGTACCTCGATCTGAGAAGATACGGCGGCTGCCAGCATTCCGGATTCGGTCTTGGCTTCGAACGTCTGGTCATGTACATGACCGGCATGGAAAATATCAGGGATGTCATCCCGTTCGCCAGAACGCCGAAGAACCTGATGTTCTGATCATCATACGACAGGCTGAAAAGCCTGTTTTTTTGTTGGAAAGAAAGAGCGTGTCCTGTAGAATAGTAGTGTTATGTTATATCAGGTCAGCAAAGCATCCAAATATTACGGTGCCGACACCGTATTTGAAGATATCAATTTTGAAATCCGGGGAACAGAAAAGATTGCCATTGTCGGCCGCAACGGCTGCGGCAAGACAACCTTTCTGCGCTGCATGTGCGGCGAGGAAAACTTTGACCGGGGCAGTGTTTCCATGCAGAACGGAACAACGATCGGCTATCTTGCCCAGAAAGTTCTTGAGCATGATGAACGTACGGTTGAAGAAGAACTGATGACGATCTATCAGCAGATTTTTGATCTGCAGGAGCGCATGCACGAACTGGAGGAAATCATGAAGGATGATCCTTCAGAACGGGTGCTGAAGCAGTATGCCGATGCCCAGGAGCGCTTTGAGGCACTGAACGGGTACAACTGGGAATCGGAAATGAAAACGGTCTTTACCCGCTTCGGCTTTGAACTCAGCGATCTGAAGCGGCCGATCGGTGAATTCTCCGGCGGCCAGAAGACCCGCATTGCCTTTGTCCGTCTGCTGCTGTCGAAGCCGGATGTTCTGCTTCTGGACGAGCCGACCAACCATCTGGATCTGTATGCCATTGAATGGCTGGAAGGATATGTGAAAAACTATCCCAAGGCAGTTGTCCTGGTATCGCATGACCGGATGTTCCTCGATCATATTGTTGACTGTGTCTATAACATGGAATACGGCCGGATGAAACGCTATGCCGGCAATTATACATCCTTTACGGAACAGAGAGAAAATGATCTGGAGCGGCAGATGGCTGCCTATGAACGGCAGCAGAAGGATATTGAGCGTCTGCAGGCACTGATCGAAAAGTTCCGCTATAAGAAAAACAAGGCAGCCTTTGCCCAGTCAAAGATCAAATATCTTGAGCGGATGGAAAAACTGGAACCGGAGAAAGCCGACAGCAAGACCTTTCATGCCCGGTTTACACCATATCTGAAGGGCGGCGAAAGGGTACTGGAAACAGATCATCTGAAGATCGGCTATGATTCGGTTCTGGCCGAAGTGACCATGGAGATTCGGCGCGGTGACAGAGTGGCTGTCATCGGCCCCAACGGCACCGGCAAGTCGACATTTGTCAAGACGCTGATGGGGCAGGTGGAACCGCTTGGCGGCAGCTTCCTGTTCGGACATCAGATTGAAACCGGCTATTTTGACCAGCAGCTTGCTCAGTTCTCTTCCGGCAAGACTGTCCTCGAAGAACTCTGGGATGAAAATCCCGATCTCGACCGCACTGCTGTCCGCAGCGTGCTCGGTCAGTTCCTGTTCTCGGCTGATGATGTCTTTAAAACGGTCGATGTCCTTTCCGGCGGTGAAAAGGTGCGGCTGAGCTTTGCCAAGCTGCTGCTTGAACATGCCAATTTCCTGATTCTGGATGAACCGACCAATCACCTTGATATTCCCGGCAAGGAAGCCCTGGAAGAATCGCTGAAGGATTTCAGCGGCACCCTGCTGTTTGTTTCTCATGACCGCTATTTCATCTCCCGCCTTGCCACGGCTCTGCTGGTGCTGGAAAATGACGGCACCTGCCGCTTTCTGCCGATGACCTATGCCGAGTACATGGAGAAGGAAAAGGCAAAAGAAGATCTGGTGAATGCAGCGGCTGCTGCCCGCCAGCAGAAGAAAGAGGATTCCCGCCGGCAGATGTCGCCGGAATCACGGCGCCGGGAAATCGCCAGGATCGAAAAGGAAATTACGGCGAAGGAAGAAGAACTGGAAGCGATGAAGGAACTTCGCTTTGAACCGGAATACTACCATGACTATCAGAAGATGAATCTGCTGGAGGCAGATATCGATGATATTCATGCCGAACTTGCAAAACTGATGGACCGCTGGGAGGAACTCAGCGAAGAAGCCTGATGACAGAAGGAGCGATCCTTCTGTTTTTCATTTTCCAGAAACTGCAACATTGCTATAATTAAGATAACAGTTAGCAAGTATAAATAATGCAAGGAGTGAATACATATGGCCAATTGTATCGTTGCCCAGTCGGGCGGACCGAGTTCAGTCATTAATGCGACCGTCGCCGGTATTGTCATGGCGAACCAGCTGAATCCACTTTACGATCATGTCTACGGAGGCCTGAACGGTATCGAAGGCATTCTGCAGGAACGGTTTGTCGATCTTACCAGACTCACCGATCATGAACTGCAGGTTCTCTGCCAGACACCGGCTTCAGCGCTCGGTTCCTGCCGCTACAAGCTGAGAAGAGACAATGTTGAGGATATGGAAGAAATCTTCAGCATCATGGAAAAGTATGATATCGAAACGATGTTCTATACCGGCGGAAATGATTCCATGGATACCGTTGCCGCTCTTTCTGAATATGCGGCTGCCCATAATATTGAAAACCGCCGCTTTATCGGATGCCCGAAGACCATTGACAATGACCTGATGCAGACAGACCACGCGCCGGGCTTTGCCTCTTCGGCAAAATTCATTGCCACTACCGCTCTGCAGTGCTGGCAGGATCTCAGTGTCTATCCGCCTACCCGCCGGGAAGTATTTATTCTTGAAACGATGGGACGCGATGCCGGCTGGCTTGCCGCATCAGCCTGTCTTTCCGGAATTGTTGATGTGCTGATTGTTCCGGAAGTGTCTTTTGATGAAGACAAGGTCATGGACAGAATCAGGGAATGCATTGAAGAAAATGCCAAGTGCTTTGTCGTTATTTCCGAAGGTGCACATTACGCAGACGGAACCTATATCGCTGCCGGCGAAGCCCGCAACGATCTGTTCGGCCATGCCGTACTGGGCGGAGCGGGAAAAGCCCTTGAGCAAATGATTCTCGACAATGATGTCTGCCCGCGCTGCAAGGTTCAGGATCTGTCCACGGCCCAGCGCTGCCACGCTTCCGAAGCTTCGCTTGTGGATGTGACAGAGTCCTACCGTCTTGGCATGTCAGCCCATATGCGGTCTGCCGACCCGAAGTTTACCGGCATGATGGTCGGTCTCAGAAGACGCACGGATGTGGAAGAATATGACGCTGAATACTTTGCCATTGAAGCTGACAAGGTTGCCAATTATGTCCGCAATTTCCCGACTGAATGGCTGGAAAAGAACTACCGCGGCATTACCCTTGAGGCAGTTGACTATATGAAGCCGCTGATTCAGGGCACACCGGATCTGATCATCAAGGACGGCATGCCGGAACAGACCGTGCCATTCTACATGCGCGGTGAGGAAATCGAAAAGAAATAGTTTCCTGCACGAATCATATCTGCAGCACTTCCGTCAGTTCTGTACGGAAGTGCTTTTCTGACAGGGATTTGAATGATTTATACGTGATAATATCACGTATAATAAGAATGCTTTTGACAAAAAAGAAAGGGGGATATCAATGATCTGGATCTATTATTTTACAAAACCGCTGTTCTGGGTGATTCCATGGATCCTGCAGTCGCTTGGCTATTACCGGCTGCTGAGAAAACTGGATCAGGACGGCAGGCCGGCCATTGTGCCGTTTATAGCTGAAGGAAGGCTTTCAAGGATATACTTTGAATCGATGAGTTCCTTCTGGCATCCTCTGATATATGCCACACTGTTCCTGGGAATCGGCATGTACTTCAGAATCAGGGGTGCGACACCCGGCGTTGTTCTTATCGGAATGATTTTTACTCTGCTGGCACTGATCGTATATGGTACTTTCCTGATCCGCCTGTACTGGCGTATCTGCAAGTCATTCAAAAAGAATATCTTCTTTTATCTGGGAATGCTGTGCCTGCCGTTCATTTTCCTGCTTCTGATTTCGCGGAAAAAGTCAGTGTTCTACGGCGGTCCGACATTCAGGAAAAAACTGATTCACAGCCGTCTGATTCAATTCCTGCTTGTGGCTGCCCGTGAACTGGTATGGCTCGGCGGCATGGCAGTCGTCATGCTGGGCATGGTCATCGTCGTGGCAAGAGTGCATATGCCTTCCTTTTTTGTCAATCTGCTGATGCAGGAACGCTACAGCAAGATTGCCGAAATGGAGGTAACAGATACTTCTGTCAAGCGTGAAGATGTGCTTGCTGAGAGAAATCTTTCACTGGATCAGTTTGCGCCAAGACGTGAACAGTACTATCCGGATCATTCAGATGATCAGGAAATCGTTGTCATGGAATATATCATCGGATCCAACCTGGAAGATGCACAGGGTCTGGCTTCCTTCAATATCAGGCAGATGATCGATGCGACAAAACAGGGACCGCACCTCAAGTTTGTCATTCAGGCCGGCGGTTCTGCCCGCTGGTTCACCGGCGGTATCGAAGAAAAGACCAACGGCTACTATCTGATTGAAAACGGAAAGATTACCAGGCTGGAACTGCTGGACAATACGATTGCCATGACAGAACCGGAACAGCTTTACAACTTCATTACCTATGTAAAGAACAATTATCCGGCTGACCGCTATATGCTGGCACTGTGGGACCACGGCGGCGGATTATCGCTCGGCTTTGGTCAGGACCTGCTGAACAAGCGTACTGATATCAGCAAGGAAAACAATCACGGAACGATGATGGTCAATGAAATCGTTGATGCTATTAAAAGGGCAGATGTCAAATTTGATGTCATCGGTTTCGATGCCTGCCTGATGCAGGATATCGAGGTCGCTGCTGCTCTTGAACCGTATGCAGATTATTATCTCGCATCAGAAGAAGTGGAATCCGGTCTCGGCTGGTACTATACAACAGGCTTCGGAGCTCTGGCCAAGGATCCGACCCTCAGCAGTGAGGAATTCGGCCGTCTGATGGTATCTTCCTTCGACCTTTACAACGAAAAGAGCAATGACGGAAAGAAAGACAGCAGCAGCACGCTTTCGCTCATTGATCTGACAAGAATCAAACCGGCATTTGACAGTCTGTTGAATCTGTATGACATTCAGGACGCTGCCATCAAGGAAAGCAGTGCCCAGTATGCAGATATCGCTTCCGCTGTCAGCAATTCCTATACCTTCAACAACAAGGAACAGGTTGACCTGATCGGCTATCTGCAGAATCTTGCGGCAGCCGACTATGATGAATCAGTTATTTCCGATCAGGAAATTGCCGATCTGATCAATCTTGCCGATGCGGCGATCATCTGCCGCAATTCCGCCAGTGCCGAAGGCATCAACGGTCTTGCCCTGACATTCCCGCATGAGACGATCAGTGCCTATGGCCTTGATCACAAGCAGTATGAAGCTCTCGGCATGAAACAGGCAAAGAACTTCTATGATGACTATTTCAGCATCATGGCTGCCACCAGAAGCGGCAGTGATGAAATTGAATTCCTTGGCATTGCCCTCAAGGATGTCAATGACTATACAAAAGAAGAATGGTATGTCAGCGGTTTTGAAAACTATGACAATACACCGAAGATCGGTGAAATCCCGCTGATTGCCGTTGACGGCGGCTGGGAACTGCAGCTGCCTGACTCGGTATGGAATATCATGGCTGATTCCCAGCAGATCGTCTATCAGAAGAGTGAAGAGGGCTGGCGCTATCTCGGTCACGATGTGCCGGGAGCACTGGATGCCGATAATCATCCGATGATGAGCAATGAAGGCACATGGATCCATATCAATGGTCAGCTTGCCGCATATGAAGCAGATACAGCCGTAAAGACTGAAGCCGGCACAATCTATAAAGGCACGGTAAAGGCCAGAGTTGACGGTGTGAATGCCACGCTCTATATTGAATGGGATCCGGTCACTGATGAGACTGGCGTGGAAGTGGAAGGCCATGTCATCGGCTATAAGCTGACTGACAATTCGACCGCAGTCATGGAAAAGGGTATGGAAGAAATCAAGCCGGGACAGGTTGTTGAACTGCTCTTTGATTACTATGACGAAAAAGGCAATCTGCTTAAGACAGAACCGTACGGTCAGAAGATCAGACCTTCATCCATGACCGCCATGAAGGTTACTGACGAGAAGCTGGATGAATGTGACCTGCGCTATGGTATCACCATCACCGATGTATACCAGCGTAAGTTTGTCACGGAATATGTTGAAACCCATATTGAAAAATAAGATTCAGACTGAAAGAAGATGCACAGGCATCTTCTTTTTTTGCCCGTTCATATTGATGATGTTCATGATCAGCAGGCAAAAATATACTATACTGGTTTCATATCGCTGTACCGGAAAAACGGAATGCTGAGAGAAAGAGGGACCGCCATGCGTTTGTTTTTGGGATACCTGCCCGATAAAGAAACAAAGGAAAAACTGAGAAGGGTACAGGAAGAAATCAGAGCCAAAGGAATTCAGGGGAATTACTATGATCCGGAAAGACTGCACATGACACTTGTCTTCATCGGTGATTATGATGATACGGATCGGGTGATGAATCTTGTCAGAAAGATTCCTTGCGCAGAAATGGTACTGGATCCGGACTGCATTGACATCATCCGTGACAGATATGTCCTGAAATACAGAGACAATGCGGCTCTTGGCGATTATGTGAAAAGAATCCGTGCCTGTCTGCAGGCGAACGGCATTCCTTATGCCGATGATGTGTTCAAAGCGCATTTCACGCTTGTGGATGCCGAACAGAAAACACTGAAAACACAGATTGATCTGTCATTTGCGGCGGCGAAAGTCAGCTCCGTGTCACTGCTGCAGTCCAACAAGGAAACCGGCGGAAAGGGATATACGCTGATCGGCACCCATTATTTTGGCAGTCATGCGGACTGAAGAAACAGAACATGCCCGGGCATGTTTTTTCATGAGGGTATCTTGAAAGAAAAAAAGCCCCTGGACAGGGCTTCTGTATAACAATGGCGGAGAATGAGGGATTTGAACCCCCGCACGCTTTCACGTCTAGCGGTTTTCGAAACCGCCCCCTTCAGCCTCTTGGGTAATTCTCCGTAATGCATATAAGAGTATAACATATTCCCAGGCAAAGAAAAAAAGAAAATTGTGTTGTATGATTATGCGTATAGAAACAGGAGAAATCAGTATGATCAGGTTTTCAGAAATGAAATACAGCCGCCCCGATCTGCAGAAAACTGCCTCGGAACTGAAGCAGATTACCGAAAGACTGCAGAAGGCGGAAAACTATGAAGAAGCAAGGAAAGCCTTCCTTGCCAAGGATGAGCTTGAGAAGCATGTCATGACCCAGAAGGAACTGGCGCAGATCCGTCATGACATTGATACAAGAGATGAATTCTATAATGAAGAAATCAGATTCTGGGATGCATCACTGCCGGGACTGCAGGAATATCTTGTCCTTTTTTCCAGGGCAATGCTGGAGAGTCCGTTCCGCAGTGAATTCGAGGAAGAATTCGGCACGCTGATGTTCGTCAATGCCGAAATCGAACTGAAGACATTTGCGCCGGAAATCATCGAAGACATGCAGGAGGAAAACCGTCTTGTCTCTGCCTATGAAGATCTGCTGGCATCGGCCCAGGTCCCGTTTGAGGGAAATACCTATACCCTGTCGCAGATGACACCGTTCAAGAATGATCCGGATGACGAGAGAAGAAGAAAGGCCTGGATCGCAGAAGGACAGTGGTATAAGGATCATCAGGAACAGCTGGATGGATACTATGATCAGCTGGTGAAGCTGCGTGACAGAATGGGCCGCAAGCTCGGCTATGACGGCTATACACAGCTTGGCTATTACCGCATGGGCAGAAACTGCTATGACCAGAACGATGTCGAGAAATTCCGGGAAGCTGTGCAGAAGTATGTTGTGCCGGCAGCTGCGGATGTCTTCCGCCGCCAGGCAGAACGTCTCGGCAAGGATTATCCGATGTCCTTTGCGGACAACCAGCTGGAATTCCGCAGCGGCAATCCGAAACCGGCCGGCAGTGCCGATGACATCATTGCGGCCGGAAGAAAATTCTATGATGAGCTGTCACCGGAAACAAGCGAGTTCTTCCATACCATGCTGGACGGCGAACTGATGAATCTGCTGTCGACAGAAGGAAAAAGGGGAGGCGGCTACTGCACCGGCATCTATGACTATGAAGTGCCGTTCATCTTTGCCAACTTCAACGGCACCCAGGGCGATGTCGAAGTCATTACTCATGAAGCAGGCCATGCCTTTGAAGCGTATGTCAACCGCCGCCGGGTTCCGGTAGGATATATCTATCCGACCATGGAAGCCTGTGAATGCCATTCCATGTCAATGGAATTCTTTGCCGAAAAGTGGGCAGATGATTTCTTCGGCGAGGATGCCCGCAAGTATTGTTACTCACATCTGGCCGGCGCCCTGAAATTCATTCCTTACGGAACGATGGTCGATCATTTCCAGCATGAGGTCTATGCCCATCCGGAAATGACACCGGCAGAACGGCATGCCTGCTGGAAGAAGCTGGAAGGCATCTACCGGCCGTGGATGAAGCTGGACGGTGATATTCCGGTATACGGCGAAGGATATGGCTGGCAGCGTCAGCATCATATCTATTCCATGCCGTTCTACTATATCGACTACTGTCTGGCCCAGACGGTTGCCCTGGAATTCTGGTCGAAGATCCAGGACGACATGAAGGCGGCATGGGCACAGTACATGCGCTATACCGAACAGGGCGGATCCAAGGTATTTACCGAACTGCTGAAAGGTGCGGATCTGGACAGCCCGTTTGAGGAACATACACTGAAAGATATCTGTGCGAAGGCCGATGCCTTCCTGAAAAACTATGATCTTTCAGGCATCAGATAAGGGAGGAGAAAATGGATAAAATCAGTCGCATCATTGCATTGTCAGAAGCTTTCGGTCCCTCCGGATTCGAAGACGACGCAGCCGCTCTGGTCCGGGAAGAACTGCCGGACTATGAAACCTATACTGATCACATGACCAATGTCCGCTGTGAAAAGGAACCTGGTTCCGACAAGCCGCGGGTCATGCTCGATGCTCATCTGGATGAAGTCGGTGTCATTGTTCAGGCCGTGAAGCCGAACGGAACCATGCGCTTTCTGCCGCTGGGCGGATGGGCGGCAAGTTCCTTCCCGACCAGTTCCTTCCGCCTGAGAGCAAAGGACGGCAGTCTTGTAAAGGCAGTCGTTGCCAGTAAGCCGCCGCACTTTATGAGTGCCCAGGAGAAGAATCAGCCGCTGGATGTGGCTTCGATGGTTCTCGACTGCGGCACAGTGTCAAAGGCAGAAACCGAAGCGCTCGGACTCGGCATCGGCAGTCCCGGCGTTCCTGATATCAGCTGTGATTTTGATGAGAAGCGGGGCCTGTTCTACGGCAAGGCATTTGATGACAGAATCGGTGCTGCCGCTGTCATCGACATTCTCGATCAGCTGAAGGATGAAGAACTTCCCTGCAATATCATGGGATCCTTCTCCTCGCAGGAAGAAGTCGGAGAGCGCGGTGTTCTTTCCAATGCCGAAGCTCTGAAGCCGGATGTCATGATTGCCTTTGAAGGCTGCCCGGCAGATGATACCTTCAGTGAAGACTATATGATTCAGGCCGGTCTCAAAAGAGGACCAATGCTGCGGCACTTTGACGTTTCCATGATCACCAACTGGCGCTTCCAGAAGCTTGCCCTGGATACGGCTGCAGACTGCGGCATTCCGGTGCAGGAATCGGTCCGCAGCGGCGGCGGCACCAACGGCGCCATGGTCAACAGCAAAGCCGGCGTACCGGCAATCGTCATTTCCGTACCGGTACGCTATATTCATTCCAGCAACTGCTACTGCACGCTGGAAGACTATGAAAACGCTGTCCGGCTTGGCATGGAAATCTGCCGCCGGCTTGACTGGAATACGGTCAACAAGCTTTAAATCATTCATTGATCCGGTCTGTGCCGGAAAACAGAAACATGAGAATGTGCAGATACAGCTCGTTCTCATGTTTTCTTTCTGGAATACAGCAGCGGAATTGTCAATATGCCCGGCAGGGTGCAAATCCTGCACATCCCACAGGTTTGTCGGATATGATGAATGCAGGGATATACTGAATGCGGCTCGGTACGGAATCGCTGTTCAGGGAGGCACAGAATCATGAAAATGAAAAAAGCGATGACACTGGCACTTGTGCTTCCCGTCATGCTGTCAGCTGCCGGATGTTCCGGCGGGGGAAAGGATGCGGAGGAGGCGGCTTCCTATGAGACGCTTATCTTTGATACTTCCCGTGTACATACCATAGAAATTACGATGAGCGAAGAAGACAGGGCGGATCAGATGGCAAATCCGCTGGCCAAGACAAAATACCGGGCCGATGCCGTGATTGACGGCGAGCAGATCAGTGACATTGCCTTTCATACCAAGGGCAATTCGAGCCTGTTCTTTACCGTTCAGGCCGGCCGGGACAAATTCAGCTACGGGCTGAATTTCGGAAAGTTTACAGACGGCGGCACCTATCACGGACTGAACAAGCTGAACCTTCAGAATCTGTTCACCGATGCTTCGGCAATGAAGGAATACATGGCTTTCTGGCTCTTTGCCAGGATGGGGGTTGATGCCCCGCTTGCTTCCTATGTATGGCTGAGTGTCAATGGCGAAGTCCAGGGACTGTATACGGCCATCGAAGATGTTTCGGAAAGCTTCCTGAAAAGGACAGCGGATGGAAAAGGAACACTGTATAAGCCGGAGGACGGTGATATGGCTCTGGATCAGGAGGAAATGGACAGACTGATTTCCGGCGCCAGTGCCGCCCATAACAGCGGCGGCGGTGCCGATCTTGTCTACAGAGATGACAGGGAAGAGTCCTATCCGGATATATTTGAAAATGCCGAGACGGCAGAAGATGAAGGGACACGGGAAAGAGTCATCCGGGCACTGAAGGTTCTTTCCGAAGGGAAAGATCTGGACCAGTATCTGGATACGGAGGAGATCATCCGCTACTTTGCTGTTCATAACTGTCTGGTGAACTATGACAGCTATACCGGACCGATGCTGCACAATTACTATCTGTATGAAAATGACGGCAGACTGGCCATGCTGCCGTGGGACTACGATACCTGTTTCGGAACTTTTCCGAAAAATGCCGTGATGGGCACTGCATCTGACAGCAGGGATATCATTAATACCGGCATCGACTCACCGCTGGGAATCATCGCCGATACAGACCGGCCGATGTGGAACTGGATCCTGAAGGATGAGGCATACCGGAATGCATATCATGATGCTGTATCACAGACGGCAGATGTGATTGCGGCCGGCGAATACCGGGACGAAGCAGGAAGGGTGTACGATCTGATCGTCCCTTATCTGGAAAAGGATCCGAAGGCATTCTTCCCGCCGGAAAAGAACCGGAAAGCCTGGCAGACAGTGCTTGCCGTTGCCGAACTGAGAGCGGAAAGCATGCTCCGGCAGACAGACGGCCGGCTTGCCGTACGGTCAGAGGATCAGGATGAAGCGGACAAGGTTGATGCGGCGGGAACAGTCATTGCCGATATGGGATCACTGGATGAACTGCTGTACGGCCGGGACTGAGGCATCCGGGAACCTGAAGAAATCAGAAAATACCGCATATCGGCGGTAATATATGCTGATTCTGCAAAATCAACTGTGGTATAATGTTTTCGATTATGGAGGTCCTGAATTATGGCATTCGAAAAGATCAAGAATTTCATCGCTCCGATCGACGAAGAAGAGGATGAAGGAGAAGAACTGGAGTACACAGAAAGCGAAACAAAGCCAGTCAGCACATACGAATCAAAACAGACAAAAGTAACACAGATCCCGTCTGATGCCCAGATGGTTCTGTTTGAACCGCGCAGCTTTGAAGAAGCTGAGGAAATCGGCCGTCATCTCAAGCAGAGAAGAGCCTGTGTCGTCAACCTGCACCGTCTGCAGCGTGACTTTGCCCAGCGCACAATCGACTTCCTGACAGGTGTTGTATTTGCTCTGGACGGAACGATTCAGAAGATTGGCCACAATGTCATCCTCTGCGCTCCGAAGAGCGTCAGTGTTGACGGCGTCATTTCTCTGGACAGCGATGATGAATAATGCCGGCGAATACGATTCCCTGGCAGCGCATCTGAATGATCTGAGAGATAAAAGCGAAACATGGCGTCGGCCGATGGCTTCTTCCTTTCTCAATGAAGAAGAACAGGCTGCCATGCAGAAACTGTTTCCGCCATCAGCTTTCATACGCTATGACGGAGGCTATCCGGACGCAAGAAAGAAGAAAGTCATTTTCCTCGCGGATGAGGAAGATGACTTTTCTGATATTGTCTGCATTCAGGCTGCGATCGATCAGCGGTTCCGCAAAATCGGTCACCGGGATATTCTCGGCGCTCTGATGTCACTGCAGATCGACCGCCACAGCTTCGGCGATTTCTGGATCGCAGATGACCATATCTATCTGTACACATCAGAGACGATGGCCCGCTTCCTGATTGACAATCTGATCCGCATCAATCAGCTCAGCGTATCTTTTGAGATTACGGATGAGCATCCGGTTCAGGTGTTTTCGGTCAAAAGAATTCAGGCGGTCTGTGCCAGCGAAAGAATGGATGCGATCGTCGCCGCTCTGACCCACTGCAGCCGCAGCGAAGCAAAGGAAATGATCCGTCAGGGGCTTGTTCAGTGCAATCATATAACGCTTGAAGCACCTGATGAATTGGCATATAATAACGTTACGATTTCGATTCGCGGAACCGGCAGATTTACATATCTAGGGATCCTGCGGAAGACCCGCAACGATCGTATCGTAGCTGAATTTCTTCAGAGTATGTAAGAGGTGCGCAGATGACGAACAGCAGGCCGACATTCCGAATAACAAAGAACGGCTATGACCGCTTCGCCGTCGATGATGCCATTGAACGCTACGCTGCGGAAGTCAGTCAGCTGGAACGGAAGCTGCAGCTGTATCAGGATCAGCTGGTGGAAACCACCAGGAACCTGGAAGACCTGCGGCAGCGTTACCGGGAAATGCAGAAAACAGATGCAGCCCGCAAAGAGGCGGCCGACAATATTGCCCGGCTGTCGCTGCGGGAAGCGAACGAGATCATCAATACGGCACAGAAGAATGCCGATGTGATCATCAGGGAAGCACTTGCTTCCGCCAGAGGGATCCTCGAAGATCTCTCGGTGCTGTACCAGGAGGCCGGCAGCGTCAAGTCCGAAGCCAGCCAGAAACTGGAAAATCTTCTGAAAGATCTGGACGATTTCCAACTTCCGGAAATGCCGGATCTGATGTGGCTGAAAGAAGCCCAGGATAAACTGCGCTGATCAGGACGCGCCGTCTTGTCTGAATCCACAGAGAGCCTGCAGGGGTGAAAGCAGGCGTGCAGGACAGGAACGGACATCACCTGTGAGCAGAACGTTCTCCGCGTTAAGGAAAAAGAGGGCACCCTGAGGGGGTGAACTAAGGTGGTACCGCGTTTATGACGTCCTTAGATCAAGGACGTTTTATTTTTGATGAAGGAGATATGAAGAGGTATGGACTACAAAACAACCCTGAACATGCCGAATACCGATTTCGAGATGAGAGGTAATCTGGCAAAAAAGGAACCGGGAATTCTGGAAAACTGGGAAAAGAATGATCACTACAACCAGATCATTTCCCGCCACAAAGGACAGCAGTCCTTTATCCTGCATGACGGCCCGCCGTATGCCAACGGCAACCTGCATGCCGGCACCGCGATGAACCGTGTCATCAAGGACTTTATCGTCCGCACACATGCCATGAGCGGTTTCTACACACCGTTCTTCCCGGGCTGGGACACACACGGTCTGCCAATCGAAAATGCCATCCAGAAGCTCGGTGTTGACAGAAAGAAGCTTTCACCGGCAGAATTCCGTTCCAAGTGCATGGAATATGCCAAGGGACAGATTGCCACCCAGATGGCGACGGAAAAGCGTCTCGGTCAGATTGCCGATTATGAACATCCGTATATCACGCTGTTCAAGGAGTTTGAAGCCCGTCAGATTCGCTCCTTTGAAAAGATGGCTCTGGACGGTCTGATCTTCCAGGGACTGAAGCCGATCTACTGGTCTCCGTACAACGAAACAGCGATTGCCGATTCGGAAATCGTATACCGCGATGTCAAGGATGCCACAATCTATCTGGCATTCCAGGTAGCCGACGGCAAGGGCATTCTCGATGAGAATGACTACTTTGTCATCTGGACGACAACACCGTGGACAATTCCGGCCAACCAGGCAGTCTCCCTGAATCCGGATCTGACCTATGCCGAGATTCAGACAGAAAAGGGAAAACTGATCTTCCTGGAAAGCTTTGCTGACCGCCTGCTGGAAAAATTCCATCTGGAAAACCAGGGCGTGCTGAGAACCTTCAAGGGAAAGGAACTCGAGAATGTAACCTATTCCCATCCGGTTCTTGACAAGAAGTGCCCGGTCATTGTCGGTGACCATGTCACGGATGAAGACGGTACCGGCTGTGTCCATACGGCCGGCGGCCACGGTCTCGATGACTACTATGTCCTGCAGAACTACGGCATTGCCCCGATCTGCACCGTTGACGAACACGGCAATATGAACGAGGAAGCCGGTGAAGAATGCAAGGGACTGTTCTTTGAAGACTGCTCCAAAAAGATCATCACAATGATGAATGAAAAGGGCTGTCTGCTGGCAGTTGAAAGCATGGTTCACTCCTATCCGCATGACGACCGTCTGAAGAAGAAGGTAATCTTCCGTGCTGCCAAGCAGTGGTTCTGCTCGATTGACAAAGTCCGGGAGGCTGTTCTTGACCAGATTCAGAACCATGTCACATGGCACAATGAATGGGGCCAGATCAGAATGTACAACATGATCAAGGACCGCGGTGACTGGTGCATTTCCAGACAGCGTCTGTGGGGTGTCCCGATTCCGATCATCTACTGCGAAGACGGCACACCGATCATGGAGAAGGAAGTCTTTGACCATATCGCTGATCTGTTTGAAGAATACGGCTCCAACGTATGGTTTGAAAGAGAAGCGAAAGATCTTCTGCCGGAAGGCTATACAAATGAAAAGTCTCCGAACGGAACATTCACAAAAGAAACGGATATCATGGATGTCTGGTTCGACTCCGGTTCGTCCTGGAATGAACTGGAAGCACGCGGCGGAAGCTATCCGTGCGACCTGTACTTTGAAGGTTCTGACCAGTACAGAGGCTGGTTCAACTCTTCCATGATCGTCGGCACGGCTGTCAAGGGCGGAGCTCCTTACCGGGAAGTTCTCTCGCACGGCTATGTCTGCGATTCCAAGGGTGAAAAGATGTCCAAGTCGGTCGGCAATGTTGTCAACCCGATGGATATCATCAACCAGAACGGTGCTGATGTGTTCCGTCTTTGGGCAATGACTTCAGACTTCAAGGAAGACCTGAAGCTTGGCCCGTCCAATATCAAGCAGGTATCCGATCAGTACCGCAAGATCCGCAATACCTTCCGTTTCCTGCTCGGCAATATCAATCCGGCCGACTTCGATCCGAAGAAGGATATGGTCAGCTATGAGAATCTCACACCGGCTGATCAGTATATTCTCGTTCAGCTTGATGATGTCGTTGCCAGTGTCCGCCGTCAGGTACTTGACTATGACTACGTTGCGGCCAACAAGACACTGATGAACTTTATGGTCAATGAGCTGAGTTCCTACTACTGTGACTTCACCAAGGACATTCTCTACTGCAGTGATCCGAAGGACCTTCGCCGCCGTCAGGTGCAGACAGTCTACTGGACAGCTGCCGATGCCCTGGTCAAGATGTGGGCACCGTTCCTTGTCTATACAGCGGAAGAAGTATGGACGCATTTCTCCAATGATGAAGAACCGAGCGTACACTATACTTCCTATCCGGAAGTCAGGGGATATGCCAATGCGGCAGAACTGAAGGAAACATTCGGAAAGCTGCTGGCTGTCCGTTCCGATGTCAATAAGGCACTGGAAAATGCCCGCAATGAAAAGCTGATCGCATCCTCACAGGAAGCAGCTGTCACACTGACCTGTTCCGATGACATGCAGGCACTCTTCAGCAGCACACTTGGCGAAGATACAGCCCAGTGGCTGATCGTTTCCAAGGCTGAATTCAGAAACGGCGAAGGTGAGCCGGAAGTCACAAAGGCATCCGGAACCAAGTGCCCGAGATGCTGGAACTACAGTGAAACACCGGATGAGGAAGGCCTCTGCCCAAGATGCCGCCGCGTCCTTGGCAAATAAGAAAAATGAAAAGGGTGAATCGTAAAATGATTCACCCTTTTCTTATGGGATGAAAAAAAAGCATGGACTGTGCCATGCTCAGTAAACGATCTTTTTGAACTGTTCCCAGGGCAGATCCTTCTTGCCGAAGTGTCCGTAGTTGGTTGTCTTTCTGTAGATCGGCTTTTTCAGATCAAGCTCGCTGATGATGTCGGAAACCTTGAAGCTGAAGTTGCTTTCAACGATATCTTCAAGTTCTTCATCGGTGAAGCGGGATGTGCCGAATGCCTGGACATTGATGGAAGTCGGTTCCGGCTTGCCGATGGCATAGGAGAGCTGCAGCTGGCACTTTTCAGCCAGGCCGTTGGCGACCAGATTGCGGCAGACATAGCGGGCATAGTAGGCAGCGGAACGGTCGACCTTGGTCGGATCCTTGGAAGAGAAGCAGCCGCCGCCGATCGGGGCATAGCCGCCGTAGGAATCAACAACAATCTTGCGGCCGGTTGTGCCGGAGTCACCCCAGCTGCCGCCGACAATGAAGGAGCCTGACGGATTGATCAGATATTCTGTTTCGGCATCGATCAGTTCAGCCGGAATGACCGGGCTGATAACTTCATCAATGATCAGTTTTTTGAGTTCTTCCTGCTCAATTCCTGCAACATGCTGAGTGGAAACGACGATCGTATCGATTCTCTTCAGTTTTCCGTCATCATATTCGCAGGTGACCTGGGTCTTTCCGTCCGGGCACAGACGTGCATCCTGGCGTCTGACTTCTTCCAGTCTTGCGGCCAGAAGGTGGGCATAATGAATTGCCGCCGGCATCAGGCTTTCGGTCTCATTGCTGGCATAGCCGAACATGATGCCCTGATCACCGGCACCCAGTTCGTCGCCGGCAACTGCCGAATTGATTTCAGCTGACTGCCGGTTGACCTTGATCATCGGATGATACTCTTCGGTATAGCCGATTTCATGGATTGCCTGCAGAGCGATCTTTCCGTAATCCAGTTCGGCTCTGGTGCCGGCTTCGCCGTAGATCAGAACCAGATCATCCTTGATGGTAGCCTCAACTGCCATATGGCTGTCGGGATCCTGTCTGATTGCTTCGTCCAGAATGGAATCGGCAATATAGTCACAGACTTTGTCCGGGTGTCCGCTGGTGACGGATTCAGAAGTAAAATACATTTTTGTCATAATAAAAGTCCCTTTCTATTCAAGTCTTTTCAAACGCTTCAGAAAGAGACTGTTCGATGCTATTCGGTTCTCTTCCTTATCGCTGTCAGCAGTACCACCTTGCCCGCGGCAGGTTGGTATGGGGTCACAGAGCTGACTCTCTCTTCCCATTCTTGATAAAAGACACATGTATTAAAGCATTATATGTTCAAGGCGTCAATATACATATTCGATGTGTTGAATAAAAAAGAAAAACAGAACGTGCTATAATCTATGCGGACGGAAAACAGGCCATGAAATTTACGAACCTTAAAGAAGAAACACAGGAAAGCATCAAGGCATTTGCGATTGCCGGCATAATCATCGTTGTATTCTTTCAGCTGGTGAACAATCTGCCCTGGCTGACCAGGACAATCGGAGCGGCGTTCAGTGCCCTGACACCGTTTATTTTCGGTATTGTCTTTGCCTTTATCATTGCCCCGCTCAGACGTTTTGTCGAAGAAGATCTGCTGGCGGATGTGAAGTGGAAGAAAAAAACCAAGCGCCGGCTGGCTGTGGCGGCAGCGATGATTGTTCTGCTGGCCGGAATCATCATCTTCTTTGCCATTCTGATCCCGCAGCTTGCCAGCAGCCTTTCTGTATTTATTGCTTCATTTGACGGCTACGTGCAGACGGTGCGTGAGCTGATTGAACGGATCAATTCCGGTGCTCCGGAAATTGCCCAGTTCCTCAGCAACGGCATTTCCCTGATGGGTGAGCAGCTGACCCGCTGGCTGACCGGTGCGCAGGGCGGCCTGGCTCAGATTCTGTCCTATTCGATCTCGGTGGCCAGAGGAATCCTGAATTTCTTTATCGGTGTGATCATCACAATGTATATTCTGCTGGATGAAGAAAAATTCATGCTGCAGATCAAAAAGTTTATCTACGGTGTCTTTGAGCAGGACCGGGCAGACAACCTGATGCATGTACTGAACCTTACCGCAAAGACCTTTAACAACTTTATCTTCGGCAAGTTTGTCGATTCGCTGATCATCGGTGTGATCTGCTATATCTGCGTCACGCTGATGAAGATGCCGTATGCCCCGCTGATTGCCTTCGTTGTCGGCGTCACCAACATGATACCGGTATTCGGACCGTTTATCGGTGCCGTGCCCAGTACCCTGATCCTGCTGATCATCGATCCGATCCTGGCTCTGGAATTCCTGGTGTTCATTCTGATTCTGCAGCAGATCGACGGCAATATCATCGGTCCGCATATTCTCAGTGATGCGGTCGGACTACCGACCCTGTGGGTCATGTTCGCAATCATTATCGGCGGTGCCATGTTCGGTGTTGTCGGAATGTTTGTCGGCATTCCGATCTTCTCAGTCATCTATACCCTGACAGAAGACTGGATCCACCGCCGCCTGAAGGAAAAGAAAATACACTTCCCGTCATCTGAATCCCTGAATGAATAATGAAAGCCCGCCGTACGGCGGGCTCTGTTTTTATCAGAGACTGAACAGCATGTCTTCGTACATCGGCAGATGGTAGAACTGACGGGAGGCAATTGTTTCATAGCTGTCGATCAGTTCCCGCAGATTCATCATCAGCGGCGAAACATCATAATAGATGTTCTTGCCGGCTGTGAATGTATCGGGCGCCTTGATTGCCTTTTCCCAGCCTTTTTCCAGGGCGGCGGCAGCCTTTGCCGTATCATCGATCAGAGCTGACAGTTTCTTTACCTGATCCTTGATATATTTCGGGGCAGCCGTACCAGCATTGACCAGTGCCTGGGAATTGAAGTTCAGCTCAGCTGTCATTGCCGGCAGGATATCGCGTCTGGTCATTTCCAGCAGTGTTCTGACTTCAATGACCATCTTCTTTTCATAGCGCTCTTCCAGGATCGTCCGGTTGGCGGAGAGTTCCTTTTCGGAATAGATATCGAGAGAAGTGAACAGTTCAACAACTTTCGGATCACTGAGAATCTGCACTGATTCAATGAATGACTTCACGGACGGAAGGCCGCGGCGGGCTGCTTCCTTGACCCATTCATCACTGTAACCGTCGCCGGAGAACAGGATGCGCTTGTGGTCATGAACAATATTGCGGCAGATGTCGATTGCCTTTTCACGGACATCCTGCAGGTACTTGATGCCTTCCAGCTGGTCGGCAATCTCGTTCAGGGATTCTGCCATGATGGCATTCAGAACCGTATTCGGGAAGGATGCCGACATGCTTGAGCCAAGCATGCGGAATTCAAACTTGTTGCCGGTGAAGGCGACAGGGGAAGTACGGTTGCGGTCGGTATTGTCGTGCGGAATATAGGACAGTGTTGTTACCGGCGAGAAATCGCGGATCTCATTTTTGCCCTTCTGGGATTCGTGACCCTGATAGAGACTGTACAGAATATCCTCGATATAGCTGCCGAGATAGATCGAAATGATGGCCGGCGGAGCTTCGTTGGCACCAAGACGGTGATCGTTGCCGGCATCGGAAGCGCTCATTCGCAGCAGGACAGGGTAGGTATCCACGGCCTTGATAAAGGCACACATGAAGACGAGGAAGCGGATGTTTTCAGCCGGCTTCTCACCTGGTGAAAACAGATTCTGGCCGTCATCGGTGACAATGGAATAGTTGTCGTGCTTGCCGGAACCGTTGATGCCGTCAAACGGCTTCTCATGGAGCAGGCAGGCAAGACCGTGCTTCTCGGCTGTCTTGCGGAGAATATCCATTGTGATCTGGTTCTGGTCAATGGCAATATTGCCGTTGGCGAAAACCGGTGCCAGTTCAAACTGGCCGGGAGCGACTTCATTATGTTCGGTCTTGGCATAGATGCCGAGCTTCCAGAGTTCTTCGTTGACTTCTTTCATGAATGCCGAGACCCGGTGCGGAATGGAACCAAAGTAATGATCATCCAGTTCCTGACGCTTCGGAGCGGGAGCACCGAAAAGGGTGCGGCCGGTCAGCTTCAGATCGAGGCGCTGTTCGAAATGCCTGCGGTCGATCAGGAAGTATTCCTGTTCCAGACCTACCGAGATATTGCAGGAACGGACATCCTTGTCGCCGAAAAGATTGACCACACGGGTGGCTGCCCGGGAAAGGGCACCGAGGGATTTGATCAGCGGTTCCTTGCGGTCGAGGGCTTCACCGGTATAGGAGACAAAGACAGTCGGGATGCAGAGAACATTGTCGCGGATGAATACCGGGCTGGTCACATCCCAGTAGGTATAGCCTCTGGCTTCAAAGGTAGCCCGCAGGCCGCCGCTGGGGAAACTGGACGCATCCGGTTCACCCTTGATCAGCATTTTGCCGGAGAAACGGGCAATCGGGCGTCCGTCTGAACCTGGTTCTATGAATGAATCATGCTTCTCGGCAGTTCCGCCGGTCATCGGCTGGAACCAGTGTGTGAAATGCGTGACTCCTCTTTCCATGGCCCAGAGCTTCATGGCGTGGGCGATGGCATCTGCGGTGGGACGGTCGAGTGTGCTTTCGTTGGCAACGGTTTTTTTCCATGACATGTAGACAGGACGGGGCAGACGGTCTTCCATCTCTCTTTCACTGAATACAAAGCTGCCAAATTCTTCAAAAGGCTTTCCCATATTCATTTCTCCTTTTATGAGAAAAGAATATTCCTGAATATGCGTGAAATCAACAAAAAATAATGGAAAAACACAGTAAATAATTCAAAAAATACAGAAAAATCAGAAAAATATTTTCAAAAAGTTAAAAAAATT
>JAZPXY010000008.1:0-99759 GCA_045543875.1 Bulleidia sp. | reverse complement strand
ATGGAACTCGGTGAACCGGATGAGTCCGGAAGACGCAGCCCGGTTGTTATTCCCGGTTCTGAATTCGAGATCGAATGCGACGCTGTCATCATGTCCCTTGGCACATCTCCGAACCCGCTGATTTCTTCCACGACCGAAGGTCTGGAGATCAACCGCCGCAGATGCATCGTTGCCGATGAAGAAACCGGCAAAACCACCAAGGAAGGCGTCTATGCCGGCGGAGATGCCGTTACCGGTGCTGCAACTGTCATTCTGGCTATGGGCGCCGGCAAAGCTGCCGCAAAAGGCATCCACGAATATCTCAGCAGTCTGTAATCTTCACTGCCCTTACAGGATCCGGCCTGCCGGATCCTTTTTTCATTCTTATGCATGTATGCTAAGATGAGAATATAAAAAAAGGAGGCACTTATGAGCAGACAGTATCTGAATGAAGAACAATATCTGAAACAGTCCCGGCGGCTGAACATCGTCAGCTGGATCATGATCACACTCGGTGTTCTTGGTTTTATCGGCGGCGGCATTCTGCTGTTCGGTAATTTTCTGCCGTTCAGGATGATGGGTCTGGTCGGCTTCGGCTGGGTACTGTGCGGTGCCCTTGCCGGCTTCGGCATGATTCTCCATATGCACGCCAACAGGCGCAGGCTCACCGCCTACATGATGCAGAGTCAGATACCTGTCGCCAAAGAGGCACTGCAGGAAATGGCTCCGGCTGCGGCTGAAGCTGCCAGAGATATCATCGAAGATATTTCCCCTGCCCTCGGCAGAGCAGCCGAGGAAATCTCTGAAGGCATCAGTGAAGGCATGAAAAAATAAGAAACATGTTATAAAAGATCCATCAAAAAAGGCACCGTCATCATGAACTGACAGTGCCTTTTTGCTGTAAAACGGGGATTATTTCATGCTGGCAGATTTGCGCAGGAAGAGGAATCCAAGAATGAACAGGATCGCCAGTGTTCCGACTGCGATATTGACGCTCTTTGTGATCTGAACAGTCAGCCCGACCATCATCGTTCCCATGAAAGCTGCGCCTTTGCCGCAGATATCATAGAGACCGAAGTACTCACCTGAGTTGTCAGCCGGAATGATCTGGGCGAAATAGGAGCGGGACAGAGCCTGAATCGCTCCCTGGAACATGCCTACCACGAAAGCCATGACACCGAACTGCCATACTTCCTTCATGGTCAGGGCAAACAGTGCGACAAACAGATAGCCGCCGATACATACATAGATCAGATTGATGGAATCATATTTTTCCGTCAGCTTGCCGAACAGAGTCGCAAAGGCAAATGCCACAACCTGAGTCAGAAGCAGAACTACAAGCAGGATCATGTCGCCGAAGCCGAAGGATCTGCCGATGGCAACTGCTTCATCAATGATCGTATAGACACCGTCAATATAGAAGAAGAAACCAATCAGGAAGTAGAACACCTTCTTGTTGCGTCTGGCCAGATCACTCAGGGTGCGGCCCAGACGCTTAAAGCTTTCGGCAATGGCTCCGCCCTTGCTTTCCACATAGTATTTCTGCTTGTATTCTTTCAGAAGCGGCATTGATACACCCAGCCACCAGGCAGCGATCACGATGAAGTCAATGATGATGCAGATCTTCATCGGCATCTTGCCGAACATGCCGAGGGCATAGAAGGCAAGTGCAACAACGAACGGAATGCAGCTGCCGATATAGCCCCAGGCATAGCCCTGAGAAGATACAATGTCCATTCTTTCCGGCGTCGTAACATCTGTCAGCATCGAGTCATAGAAAACAAGGCTGGACTGATAGCAGACCTTGGCAATGACATAGGTAATCAGATAAAGAAGCCAGTTGGGGGCAACGCCAAGCAATGCGCAGCCAATGACACCGATCATCAGAACGGTTGTAAACATCGGTTTCTTGAATCCTTTGTTGTCGGCAATCGTTCCGAAGACAGGACCGATAATTGCGACCAGAATTGTTGCAATTGAGGTGCCGTAACTCCAGTATGCCAGATACTGGGCATCCGTCATGCCTGCTTCTGTTGCCAGCGTGTTGAACCACAGCGGAATAATGGTGGAAACCATCATGGTAAAGGCGGAATTGCCGATATCATAAAAGATCCAGGCTTTCTCCAGTTGATTGAATTTTTTAAACATTATGGTAAATCCCCTTTTTCTTATTATATCTCATTAACGCAAAAGAGACGGCACGAATTGAGATTTGTGTCTTTTTTCCAGTATCTTTGCACTGATATAATAATCAGTGAACAAACAGAAAAGAGACTGAAATCTATGACGAAAATATGGGCTCACCGCGGTGCAAGCGGCTATTATCCGGAAAATACGCTTCCTTCCTTTCAGGGTGCAGCTGACATGAAGGCAGACGGCATTGAACTCGATATCCAGCTGTCGAAAGACGGTGAAATCGTTGTCTGCCACGACGAACTGCTGGACCGTACCAGCAGCGGCGAAGGACTGCTTTGCGAAAAGACTCTGGCCGAACTGAAGGAACTGGATTTTTCCTATGATCATCCGGAATGCGGAATTGTCCGCATCCCGACCATGAGAGAAGTTTTTGAACTGATCCGCCCGACCGGCCTGACAATCAATATCGAACTGAAAACCGGTGTTCTTGACTATGAGGGAATCGAGAAAAAAATCCTTGCCCTGACTGAAGAAATGGGGATGAAGGACCGGGTCATCTATTCCTCCTTCAATCATTATTCCGTACTGAAAATTCAGAAGCTTGACCCTTCTGCCCGCACCGCTTTCCTGTATATGGACGGTCCCATCGACATGCCCCTGTACTGTGCAAAATATCATGTTGATGCCATTCATCCGTGGATATTCAATCTGCGTTATCCGGATTTCCTGAAGCAGTGCCGGGAAAACAATCTGGAAATCAATGTCTGGACTGTCAACCGCGATGACTTTGCCGAAAAATGCTTTGCCATGGGTGTGGATGCAGTCATCACCAACTATCCTGACCGGATGCGGCAGCTGCTGGAGGCTCACCGCAATGAATAAAGAATATCTGACCTATATCGAGGAAGAACTGCGGCCGTGGCTGTTTCACTGTGTGCAGGACGGCTATTTCTCTTCCTTTGACGGTCTGCGTCTCCATTACTATGAAGCTGTTCATCCCCAGGAAAAGGCATCCATTGTAATGATCCACGGCTTCTGCGAATTCTTCGGAAAGTATCATGAAACAGCCTGCCGTTTTTATCAGGCCGGCTACTCCGTCTTCTTCCTGGAACTGCGCGGCCACGGCAAATCCGAACGCAGCCATGATGCCGAAGACCAGCGCGTTCATGTAAAGGATTTTGATGAATATACAGAAGATATGCATTTCTTCATCCAGAAGGTTGTTATTCCTCATAACCGGACCGGCCGGCTGTTCCTGTTTGCCCACTCAATGGGCGGTGCCGTCAGCGCTCTCTTTCTGGAAAAGTACCGTGACATGTTCCGCTGTGCCGTGCTGAGTTCACCGATGATGCAGCTGGATATCAAGAATCTGCCGAACTGGATTCTCAATGCCCTGAAGCTGTATCCGAAGGTAGCCGACAAGGAACAGGACTATGCACCCGGACAGGGTCCGTTCACATTCACCAATGCATTTGAGCACAGTTCCTGTCTTGATGAGGACAGATATGAATATCAGTTTACTCTTCGCTGTCAGGATCCCTCCTATCAGACCTGGGGAAGCACCTGGGGCTGGGTATCGGCTGCTGTCAGTGCCGCCGAGCGCCTGCAGAAGAATGCTTCCCGGATCGCTGTTCCGGTGCTGATCTGTCAGGCCGGCGCTGACAATATGGTCCGCAATGATGGTCAGAATGCCTTCCGCGACCGCTGTCCGGCAGTTACCCTGCTGACCTACGAAAAATCCCGCCATGAACTGTTCAATGCCACGGCTGATATCCGTGAAAGATACTATCATGATGTCCTGACATTCTACCGGGCATTCCTGTAAGAAAAAAAGAGAAGTTTCCTTCTCTTTAATTGTCCGCTTTCCCTGCTCAGCAGCCCTTGCGGTCAAGACTGCAGGTCTGCATCAGTGATGATTCCGGAACAAAGATCTTATAGCCGTTGTCTGTCAGCCATTTTTCCCAGTCAGTCCAGACCTTTCCGTTATCCTCAACAAGTGCCGGAACACCGATATCATTGACTTCCTTCAGATGATCGAATACCGGATCCTTGTCGCGGATTGCCAGAAACGCACCGAGATTTCCCAGATTTTCGAGAATTTCAATAAAATCATATGTGACGCCGTTGCGGTCCAGATTTTCTTTCAGAACCATGCAGTACGGGCATTTCACGCTTCCGTATACCTTGATCATTTCCAGTTCCTCCTGTCTCTCATGGTAAACAATTCTCCTTCTGCTGGCAAATATACTGACTCTGCCCTGAAGAACAAAAAAGCGATGGATTACCACCGCTTTTCTTATGGAGCGAGTGAGCGGAATTGAACCGCCGTGTCCACCTTGGCAAGGTGGCGTTCTACCATTGAACTACACTCGCAGTAATGGCGGTCCTGACGAGATTCGAACTCGCGATCTTCTCCGTGACAGGGAGACGAGATGAACCGCTACTCCACAGGACCATGAATGGCGAGGAAAGAGGGATTTGAACCCTCGCGCCGGTTTCCCGACCTATGCCCTTAGCAGGGGCACCTCTTCGGCCTCTTGAGTATTTCCTCTTCTGCCAAGCGCATGTTGTGTTACTTTTCAGCGCTCATTTATATTAGCATGGCAGTTGGAATAATGCAATAATAAATTCCATGTTTTTTTGTGGAATTTCTCATCCTTTGTTTTTAGTGGTTAAATGCATCCGGAAGATCATTTTCCAGAAGGATCGTATCATTCGCATCCGCTCTCTGATAAACGATGGCAAATGCTTCATTGACTCTGTCAACAACACTGACATGATCCATATCAAAGCCGGCTTCCTGCAGGCCTTCGTAGATCGGCTTCGTCTGGCTGCGGCCGACCAGAATGACTTCATCAGCCTTGTTCACCATATTCCTGCCGAATGCCTTGTTGATTTCCTCCTGCTTCACTCCGAGATCGATCATGCCCGGTGTAACGATCCAGCGGGTTCCCGGCATCATGGCCAGAACATCCAGAGCCATGGCCGAACCGATCGGATTGGCATTGAAGGCATCATCGATAAAGCGATGGCCGTTGATTATCTTCAGTTCCAGGCGGTGTTCCACCTGCTTCATTGTCTTGACTGCTCTTTCAATTACCTTCCAGTCAACTCCGAGATGACGGGCACAGGCTACAGCAGAAAGAATGTTCAGAATATTCAGTTCGCCCAGCAGCTTTGTTTCAAGGCGCACCCTTTCATCACCGTGGACCACGGTAAAGACTGAACCGGATGCAGTATATGTGATTTCATCGGCATAATAGTCGACATCGCGGCTGTGCACACCGTAGGTGACTGTCTCCACCTTGTTCTGGATCTTATAATTGCGGATAAAATCATTGTCATAGTTGAGAATGCCGAAGCCGTCCTGCGGCAGCAGTTCGATCATCTGCATCTTTTCTTTGGTAATGTTCTCCTGGGATCCGAATGTATTCAGATGCTGGGGACCGATGGATGTTACGACACCGATCTGCGGCTGAACAAATTCCATCAGTTCGGTAATGTCGCCGACATGATCCGCTCCCATCTCGCACACAAAGACCCGGTGAATCGGCTTCAGCATTTCCCTGATTGTCCGGGTAATGCCCATCGGCGTATTGTAGCTGGCAGGCGTCATCAGTGAGTTGTACTGCTCAGAGATCATTGCCTGCATGATATTCTTGGTGGTTGTCTTTCCGAAGGAGCCGGTAATGCCGATCTTGATCAGATCCTTGTGATCCTTCAGGATGGCCTTTGCCTCATTCAGATATTTCTGACGGACAGCCGCTTCCAGCGGCGAAGTGATCAGAGCCATCGGCCAGATCAGAAGCCACGGTCCGAAAAGAGCACAGATGCCGGCCAGAGCCGGGGCTTTGAGAACAAGCAGAATGACAGCAGCCGCAAGCACAGCCATAACCGCGATCTGACGCTTGACTCTTGCCGTATAGACAAGCGGCTTGATATAGTTCTTTTTCTTTTCGTCGGCATACATGTACAGCCCCATCAGGATCAGCGATGCGGCTGCAGCAGCGCTGCCGATGACGCCTCTGAAGAGCAGGCCGCAGATCAGGCAGATGACTGCCAGGGCTGGCGGAACGACACTGCCGCCGAGAAGCGTATTCATACTTCCCTTCATCCATTTGTACAGACGGCCGAGTTCATAGCGGTTCTGCTGGAACATATGCAGAGCATGCTTGGCCGGCATCAGCATTGCAAATGCCAGGGAAGCAGCCATGATGACTTTCATGATCATACGGTTTCATCTCCCTTCAGAAACACATCGAGAACCCGGTTGAAACGGTCTGCCTGATGCCAGTATGCCCAGTGATCGTCGCCTTCAAAGACGGCCAGGCCGGCATCGGGCATTTCTTTTTCCATAACCTGTCCCATCCACAGCGGGGCAGCATCATCTCTGTCACCCCAGACCAGAAGGACAGAACACTTCACATCCTTCAGGATCGGGCGGACATCATCATTGACCACCTTGACAAAGGTCGGCCGCATAATGCCGCGGGCATTGCGGTAATCTTCAGAACCGGACCGATTCTGCAGTTCTTCCAGCTTTTTTGTCTGGCCGGTTGTCTTCAGGAACCATTTCCCGGCCTTGTATGCCTTTGTGCGCATCTTTGACTCAAAGTTCTGCTGCGGGCGGATGCCGGCAGCACCGGTCAGGCACATCTTGCGGACTTCATCGGGATGATCAGCCGCATAGCGGATCGCCACCCGGCAGCCGAAAGAATGACCGATCAGAATCATGTCCTTCAGGCCAAGCTGCCTGATCAGACCTTCCAGGTGTTTTTCATAGTCAGGGACTCCCCAGGCTTCCGGCGGCTCTGCCGACTCTCCGAAGCCGGGAAAATCAATGCTGACAACATGAAAACGGTCTTTAAAGTGATCAAAGACTGCCTGCATCATTTCTTTATTCTGTCCCCAGCCGTGCAGCAGAAGAATATCCCTGCCGCTTCCTTCTTCAAGATAGGCTGTGCGGACACCGTCAATCTCAGTATATTTCGTCATATCGCTGTCCATTTTACATGAAAAGTGCCGCGGCGTTAAGACTTTGCGGCACTATTCTTCTGTCGGCTGTTTTTTTCACGTCTCTGCTTTTCTTTTTTCCCGGCTTCCCGCCAGATCCGGAAACATACTCCTTCCGGAAGGTTCTCAGCCCGGACATGATAGCCGTAGGTTGTCGTTACCCTGTTGACGATGGAAAGGCCGAGGCCGAACTGGCCGCCGCTCCCCTTTTCATACGGCCTGAAGAGAGCTTCCGCCTTGTCAGGATCAATATGAGAGCCATCATTGATGACACACAGTTCCTTGTCTTTCAGCGTAATGCGGATATAGGTTTTGGCATAGCGCAGGGCATTGTCGATCAGATTCTCAACGACAATGCGCCACGGTTCTTCCTCACCGTGAAACTTCACGCCCTCTTCTGTTTCCCTCTGGAACTCAATATCCGGCCGGATGACCCGCAGCGACAGCACTGCCTTGTCGATGACGCTGTTCATATCCAGGTTTTCTCCTTCCGGACAGTTGTCCAGAAGATATCCCATCTTGTTCAGAATGATTAGGCTGTGCACTTTCTTTTCCAGACGATTGGCATGTTCAATGATGACGTCTACCGACTTCTCCAGTGTCTCATACGGATAGATGCCGTCCTTGATCGATTCACCATAGGACTTGATGGTCGCAATCGGTGTCTTCAGGTCGTGCGAGATATTCTGTATCATCTCTTCCTTGTCACGGTTCTGTCTGGCCAGTTCTGCCTCCATATCCTGCAGAGCCTTGGCGACTTCACCGATCTCATCATTGCGCTTGACGCTGAGCACGGCATCCTTTTCATCATTCTTCAGTTTCTGAATGTAGTCGGTGATCTGTGACAGCGGAATCAGCATTGATCCCACCCATACGATCAGCAGGACAAACAGAATACTGACAAAGACAATATTGACCGCCACCACGCTTCTGATCAGCGATGTCCGGAACTGGCCGCGGTAGTTCTCGGCCATGATCGAAACCAGAAAACGCCCGTCCCTCAGCTTGGTCATGGCATACAGGTACGTGGAAGGAACCATCGTGCCGTCATCGCTCCGCAGGTACATCGTTGAGATATGATCCTGGGTTCCGGAAGAATTCAGCTCGGCCTTGCGGCGGATTTCATCCTTCAGTTCCTTGATGACCATGCCGCCGCTGATATTGGCAAATTCCTCCTGGTCAGGATCATAGAGAATATCAACGACGAACGTTTCCGACACATTGAGATTCAGCTGCGGCGTACTGCCCGGATTCTCATCGAAATAGCGGATCAGACTCTCCTGGGAATTGTGCAGGATGCGGAACATTTCCGTTTCTGAAAAACGATCTATGGCAGGCGTCAGAAAAACAAAGACAAACCCTGCAAAGATCGTCACAAACAGAAAAATAATTGTCAGAAGCTGCTGAATCAGTGTCAGTTCAGACAGCCACATTTTCAATCGTTTCATCAGCCAAGCCTGTACCCGAATCCGTAAATCGTATGAATGCTGAGATTCGGCATCTTCTTGCGCAGACGGCGAAGCGTATCATCGACAACGCGGTCACTGCCGAAATAGTTTTCTTCCCATACCTTCTCAAGAATCTGATCACGCGGAAAAGCCGTGCCGCGGTTGTTCACAAACAGCATCAGCAGATCAAATTCCTTTGTGGTCAGTTCAATCGGCATTCCGTTTTCCAGAACAATTCTCTGGGTCTCATCAATTTCATAGCCGTCGACGGCAACCTTCTGGGTTTCATCCTTATAGGTGCGGCGGATGATGTTGTTGACGCGCAGCACCAGTTCCTTGGGCGAGAACGGCTTGGTAATATAGTCGTCACTTCCCTTTTCCAGACCGATGATGCGGTCAAATTCCTTGTCTCTTGCGGACATGAAAATGACCGGCACATCCGGTGCATGTGCCCTGATTTCCTCGATCAGGTCAAAGCCGGACTTGTCTCCCAGCATGATATCCAGAATCCAGAGATGCACATCATCGTCGGAAGTATGCGGGAACGCTTCATCAAAAGACAGGAACGCCTTGACTTCGTATCCTTCCTTTTCCAGATATCTCTTGACGAGTTCATTCAGATCTTTTTCATCTTCTACGATTCCAATTACTTTTTTCATAACTATCACCAGTACCATTTTACCATGAGCAGGATAGGTAAAAAAGAAAAAGCAGATTTTCATCTGCCTTCTCAGTCATTATTGGAATTGGAAGCACCGCTGTTGTCAGAATCGGAATTGGTTTCACCAAGCACATTCAGTTCATACAGCGATTCATTCAGTGAATACCTGACAAGTCCGCCGACCGGCTGTTCCACCTGCAGCTGGAACTGCTGCAGACCCGGCTGGGCATCCTTCATGTCGACATATACGTTGATGTCCGAAGTCACGACAGCATCCACATTTTCCTTGGTGCCAAAAACGGTTACCGATGTTGTGGTCTTGTTGTCGGGCTGGGAAGCCTTGTAGTTATTCACGTTGTTGCGGTAGTTGATCGGAATGCCGGTAATTTCCTTGGAGATTCCCTCACCAAGGGTAATCGACATCGTGATCTGGTTGATATTCGAACTGTTGACGCCGGTCGGCAGTACGATCGGACGCAGAATCGTCGAATCTTTATTGATCGTAGCCGCATTGAGCGTAACGATGACGCGGTCAATGCCGCTCAGAACCGTTTCATTTCCGTAGATCGTGACAGACTGCTGATCGGTCGTGATCGAGGCAATTGCCTTGCCGTCGGGAATCTCGCCGCTGACCTGCACTTCAATCGGCACAGTCTTGTTCGGAGATGTGACCGGAACGGTGACATGTACGGTTTCAGGAACGATGTCCGCCTGCACCGGATAGCCGTCGGCGTTGTAGGCAACCAGTCTGGCATCCTGTTCAAAGTTGTCAGCCTTGCCGGATACGTCGATCAGCGCCTTGACGAAGGCAATTGAATCCAGGGTATCCTTGGAGGCACGGACATTGATTTTTGTGTACTCGAATTCCGGCTGGCCGATCGAATAGATCGACTCCATGCCGGTCTGGTTGATAAAGTCATAGGACAGGTCAAACTGACGGGTCGTTTTCTTCTTCAGAACGACTGTCACGGTCGACGGTTCAACAACAACCGTAACATTTTCCCCAAAGCCTTCGCCGCTCAGCCTTACATCATGCTGGCCTTCCGTCAGTCCTTCCAGATTGGCAATGACTGTGCCGCCGGAAGACAGGGCATTGGTAACATTGGACGCATCGCCGGTCACGGTGACATTGGCCGTTGCCGGCAGACCGCTCAGTTCAAACGTATCGGTGTTATAGCGGGCTGCCACCGGCACATTGCTCAGCGGCCGGGCATAGCGCAGGGTCGAGGCATAGGAGGCAACCATCGTGTTGTAGTTATAGACGGCATACAGAATGACCGCCAGCACCAGGGCAACGATCTTGCTGTACTTCTGATTGAAAATAATCTTGTCAAAGAAGCCTGAGAACCAGCGGAAGATGCGGAAAAGCCCGCTCTCCATATTGCGGTAGGTATTGGCTACCTTTTTGGACTGTTCGGCAATGCGGTTGGCAAGTTCAGTCTTGCTGCTGCTTTCTTTTTCATCCAGAAAATCATTGTTCTTTTCAGTCATTGCCGTCACCTCCTTCCTCATCAGTGATGACCTGATGTGCGGAGGTATCCGCAAGCTGATCGATCATATCAAACTGACGGTCCAGTTCACCCTCAAAGCCAACAACCTTTGAAACATCAATGCGTGATGTGTCGAGTTCCGGCCGTGATCCTTCCTGTCCGGAAGCGGAACGGGATGTACGCAGACGGTTCATCGAAGCTTCCCTTGCGGCTCGCACTTCTTCCGGAGTCATGCGCTTCTGAACAGCCGTGCCTTCTTCATATCCGGCCGGGAGCCGGCGCTTCTGCTGTTCGGGATAGCTTGGCTTTCCGCGCTTTTTCTTATGCGGCAGCTTGATCTCCGCCTTTTCTGCTTCCTGGTCCGCCTGACGGTGAATCTCGGCAGCACTCAGAGCCGGACGGATCTCCAGCACTTCCTCTTCCACGGCAGCCTCGTTGACAGCCGCAAGCTCTTCTGCCCGGGCAGTTTCCTCAGCCTTTGTTTCAGGTTTCTCTTCACCGACGATCGGTGAAACATTGCTGTCCTGCTTTCTGACTGCAAGCTTGGAGAACACACCTTTTCTTTCATTGTTCTGAGCAGCCTTGTCATCGATCACGACACTGCCGTAGGTCTCTCTGGCAGCACCGGGACGGACTTCCGTATTCTCGCCGCAGATGACTCTGAGCAGATAATTGCGCAGTTCTTCGCGGTCGACAACAATCAGTTTGCCGGCTTCGGCAATTGATACGTTGCCGGTTTCCTCGCTGACAACGATCGTTACCGCATCGGTGATCTCACTGATGCCGATAGCAGCTCTGTGGCGGGCACCGTAGCGGGAAGGAAGTTCCATGTTGGTCGGCGGGAAATAGGCCGAGGCACAGGCAATCTTGTCACCCTGGATGATGACCGCACCGTCATGAAGCGGGGTTGAAGTAACAAAGATCGAAGTCAGCAGTTCGGCTGTAACATCAGAATTCAGACGGGTTCCGGTCTGAATGAAATCTTCAAGCGAATGCCCCTGTTCAATCGAAATCAGGGCTCCGGTCTGGTCCTTGCTCAGCAGCATGACGGCCGTGACAATATTGTCGACCAGGCTTTCCCTCTCATTTCCGGTCAGGGTCGTAATACGGGAGAAGACATTGGATTTGCCCATCTTTTCAAGCAGTGAGCGGATTTCCGGCTGGAAGATGATGATAATGGCCAGAAGTCCCCAGTTGATGAACATATCGGCAAGGTACTGCAGAGTTTTCAGCCCCAGGATCTTGGCCAGACCGTCAATGACGACGACCACCATGATGCCTTTGAAAATCTGAACGGTACGGGCATTGTTACGGATAATTCTCAAAGCATAGTAAAGAATCAGCCATATGATAAAAATATCCAGAAACATGACTGTGATATTTTTGATAGTCTCGAGCGAGATATTGAGGTTATATGCGGACAAACGAAAACCTCCTTTCAAAAATCATCCATAATTATAACATAACACCCTCTGCCGCAACGCATGGAAATACGGAGCAGTGCAGGTCAGTTTCCTTCAGTTCTTTTTTGTTTTGTGGCACAATGCGGATGAAGAAACAGATTTAATACGGAGGATCCGATTATGGAAAAACTGATTCAGGAACTGATTTCACTGCCCGGAGCATGCGGCCAGGAACACGCTGTCATCAGATATCTGTATGAGCGGCTCAAAGATCAGGCCGATGAATGCTATGTCAACGGCCTCGGCGATCTGATTGTCACCAAAAAAGGTGCTTTTGACGGTCCGGTGCTGGCCGTCAGCGCCCACACCGATGAAGTCGGCTTCATTGTAAAGAAAATTGAGAAGAACGGCCTGATCCGCTTTGAAAAGCTGGGCGGTCATGATGACCGGATCCTGCTGTCGCAGAAGGTCATTGTTCATGGTGCAGACGGTCCCTGTCCGGGTGTCATCGGCACCATCAGTGCCCACATGCAGAGATTTGACAATACTTCCCTGATCCGCAATTACCGTGAGATGTATATCGACATCGGTGCTGAAGATGCGGATGAAGTCCGGGAAATGGGTGTTGCCCCAGGTGATCAGATCACCTGGGACACCGTCTTTACCAGATGCGGCAGAAACCGTGCCTACGGCCATGCCTTTGATGACAGATGCGGCTGTGCCGTTCTGGTCAAGGCAATCGAAAACACCGATTTTTCCAAAGTGCACGGCACTCTGATCGGCATTTTCTCTACTCAGGAGGAAGTCGGCCTGCGCGGAGCTGAGGCCGCCGCCGCATCGATCAATGCCGATGTTGCCCTGGCAGTTGATACCACGGCCGTCAGTGATACGCCGGAAGCGATGATGGACAATACACTTGCCCTCGGTGCCGGAGCCGGCATCAAGATCATGGATTTCTCGCTCCTGGCCTCAAAGGCAGTCTGGACTTTCATGCGCAGCATTGCCGAAGAAAACAGCATTCCCTACCAGCTTGAGATTTTCACCGGTATCGGCACCGATGCCGGAGCTCTGCATCAGGCTGCCGGCGGTGTTCCGTCCGGTGTCATTTCCATTCCTTCCCGCTATGCCCATTCAAGCATTGAAATGATCGACATGCGGGACTTCGAAAACTGTGAAAAGCTGCTGGAAGCCTTTCTTTACAGCATGAAGGACAAATCACAGTTTGCCTTTATCTGACAGGAGCTGAAATGAAGATTTACTGCGTCTCAGCCGGTGATTACGACCGGCATGCAAAAAAACTTCAGGCTTTCCGCCTGAAAGGCAATATGATCCTGCTGTACGGTGACTGCAGCCGGAAATGCATGATGCGCGAGCATTACCGCAAGGCCAATATCTTTGCCGCTGACAACGGTGAATTTGTCTTCAGCGGCTGCCGCAGCCTGTACGATGTCCGCTCTTCCTTTCTTGAAGAGACACTGCAGGTCCTGAAGAAGTACAATGTGAACTACGCCTTCCGCACCGAAGATCCCTCGGCCTGCGGCGGAACTGTCGACCTTGCCGTCAGTGATCCTTCGCTGACGAATGACAGCTATACCTATCTGGTCAGATTCTCCGGGGCAGAAGAAAAAGATGCCGTACAGGCCGAATGCCGGTCCTGGTGCACCTTTCATTTTCTCGATGATCTGACTGCCTATCTGATCTTCAGTGACAGCAGTCCCCGCAATTGTCTTCCGGCAGTTCAGAAAGCTGCCGGGATCCGGGAAGAAGACATCATCTTTGCGGATGAACTATCTGACTGAATCATTGATGAAGCGGATCAGGTTTTCAGCCTGGCGGATGCCGTCCACGGCACTGGAGACAATGCCGCCGGCATAGCCTGCCCCTTCCCCGCACGGGAAGAGTCCGCGCAGGCTTTCGGCTTCACCGCTCAGGGCGCGGACCATGCGGATCGGCGAAGATGAACGTGATTCCATGCCGACCATGATGCCGGCACTGATGAAGCCGGGAATCTTGCGGTCGAAGTTTTCGAAGCCTTCCGCCATGGCATTGCCTGCCTCTTCGGAAAACAGGCTGTGCATGTCAAAGGAAACCGCTCCGAGCGGATATGTGGATTCGGTGACGAACTGCTTTGTCTTCTGATGCTTCAGATAATCCTGAATATTCTGGGAAGGAGCCATGGCACCTGTCTGCCAGGCTCTTTTTTCTAGTTCTTTCTGGAAGGCAAAGCCGTCCAGGGCATTGCCGCGGAAGAAGTCTTCTTTAGGAATCTGCACCAGAATGGCGCTGTTGGCGTTGCGGCCGTCACGCTGTGAGTAGCTCATGCCGTTGACTGCCAGACTTTCCTTTGCTGTTGCGGCGGGAATGACAATGCCGCCGGGACACATGCAGAAGGAATAGACGCCGCGGCCGCAGGAAGTCTTGCAGGTCAGTGAATAGCTGGCAGCCGAAAGCGCCGGATGACCGGCATAGTCACCGTACTGGCAGCGGTCAATCATTGCCTGCGGGTGTTCCACCCTGACGCCGGCCGCAAAATCCTTGGGGATGATGCTGACGCCTCTGTTCTGCAGCATTTCATAGGTATCAGAGGCACTGTGGCCAAGGCAGAGAATACAGGCTTCAGCCGGAATCCGGCCTTTGTTTGTGATCAGTGCCTGCAGTTCTCCGTTCTGTATTTCGATATCATCCAGTCTTGTTTCAAAACGAACTTCACCGCCCAGGGAAATGATCTTTTCGCGGATCTTGCGGACAATGACCTGCAGGCGGTCGGTGCCAAGATGCGGCCGGGCCTGGTAGGCAGCCGCCGGATCAGCTCCGGCTTCGATGAGTTCGGCCAGCACCTTATGGACTCTTTCATCCTTGATTCTGGTTGTCAGCTTGCCGTCGGAAAATGTTCCGGCGCCGCCTTCGCCGTACTGGACATTGCTGTCGGGATCGGGAATCCCGTCCTGAAAATATTTCTCAATATCACGGCTGCGTTCATCCACCGGCTTTCCCCGCTCAATGATCAGCGGCTTCAGGCCGCTTTCGGCAAGGATCAGGCCGGCAAACATGCCGGAAGGTCCGAAGCCGGCAATGACCGGTCTCAGAGCCGGCTTTTTTTCTGCCGTCACTGGTTCATAGACATGCTTTCTGCCTTCACTGACATCTTTGCGGCGAAGATATTTTTCTTCATTGCGGACTTCTGCCAGAACTGTATAGGAAAAAAACAGTTCCGCCTTGCGGGCATCCAGTGATTCCCGCTCGATTTCATAGGCAAGAATATCTTCCGGCCGGCAGTGCAGTCTGGCGGCAATATGATCGCGGCTGAGCTTCTCCCCTGCCACACATTTGATCTGACTGATTTTCAGCATTTTTCTGCTCCGTATATGCATAACAATACTACAGGAAACATGCCGGGATATGTAAAAAAAATATTTGTGCAGCAAATAACAAGTACTCAAAAAACATGCTTGCCGTGTATATAAATATGTTATGATATTTGTACTAAAGGAAAGGGTGTTTTTGTTATGGTTAAACTTAGTGCCAACGGTGTCGCAAAGATCAATGAGATCTGTGACCGTTATGTCAACGAACCGACGCCGCTCATGATGATCTTAAGCGACATTCAGAATGAATATGGCTACATTCCTTTGGAAGTTCAGGAACTGGTTTCCAAGAAAACCGGAATCTCAGTTGCTGAAATCTATGGTGTAGTCACCTTCTATTCGTTCTTCTCCCTTACACCAAAGGGAAAGTACGTTATTGGATGCTGCCTGGGAACAGCCTGCTATGTCAAAGGCGCACAGCAGGTCATCGACAAATTCTCCGAAATTCTCAGCATCAAACCCGGAGAAACTTCTGCAGACGGCCTGTTTACACTTGATGCACTCCGCTGCATCGGTGCCTGCGGCATTGCTCCTGCAGTCAGCATCAACGGAACTGTATATCCGAAGATGAGTGTGGATCAGGTCCCGAAGATTATTGACGAATACAAGTCGAAGGAGGCTGCCGCATGATTGCAACAGTCGAAGCATTAAACGACAAGATCTCTGAACTCTCTGCTGCTCTTGACAGCAAGATCAAGGGAACAGACGGCAAGCGTCATATCGTCCTCTGCGGCGGTACCGGATGCCTCTCCTCCCATTCAGATGAAATCAAAGCCCGTTTTGAAAAAGTACTCGCCGAAAAAGGTCTGGCTGACAGAGCCACCGTCAACATCGTCGGCTGCTTCGGATTCTGCTCTCAGGGTCCGTTCGTAAAGATATATCCGGAAGATACACTGTACCGTCTGGTCAAGATCGAAGATGTTGAAGAAATCGTTGAGACCGACATCATGAATGATACGGTTGTCGAAAGACTGCTGTATGTTGATCCGGTCACAAAGGAAAAGGTCTCCAAGCAGGATGACATCAACTTCTACAAGAAGCAGCGCCGTGTCGGTCTGTACGGCTGCGGTGTCATCAATCCGGAAGACATCAACGAAGCCCTCGGCATGGGCGGCTTCCAGGGTCTGAAGAGAGCTCTGACAATGACTCCTCAGGAAGTCATTGACGAAGTCACCAAGTCCGGTCTTCGCGGCCGCGGCGGCGGCGGTTTCCCGACCGGCCGCAAGTGGCAGTTCGCCTACAACGTCGATGCTGACCAGAAGTATGTGGTCTGCAACGGTGACGAAGGTGGCCCGGGTGCATTCATGGACCGTTCCATTCTCGAAGGAAACCCGCTCGCTGTTGTCGAAGGTATGGTCATTGCCGGCTATTCCTACGGTGCAACCGAAGGTTACTTCTATGTACGTGCCGAATATCCGATCGCAGTCAGACGTCTGCGCAATGCCATCAAACAGGCAGAAGAAATCGGTCTGCTCGGCGACAACATTCTCGGAACAGATTTCAGTTTCCACTGTCACCTGAGACTCGGCGCCGGCGCATTCGTCTGCGGTGAAGAAACAGCTCTGCTGAACTCCATCGAAGGCAAGCGCGGTATGCCCCGCCCGCGTCCGCCGTTCCCGGCAGTCAAGGGTCTGTGGGGAAAGCCGACCTGCGTCAACAACGTTGAAACTCTTGCCTGTGTACCGTTCATTCTGAGAAACGGCTGGGAAGAATTCGCCAAGGTAGGAACCGAAAAGTCCAAGGGTACGAAAGTATTCGCTCTGGGCGGCAAGGTCAACAATGTCGGTCTGGTCGAAGTACCGATGGGAACAACCCTGAGAGAACTGATCTACGACATCGGCGGCGGCATTCCGAACGGCAAGAAGTTCAAGGCCATCCAGACCGGCGGTCCGTCCGGCGGCTGTCTGACAGAAGAATATCTCGATGAACCGATCGACTTCGACAACCTGGTAGCCAAGGGCTCCATGATGGGAAGCGGCGGCGCCATCGTTATGGACGAAGACAACTGTATGGTCGACGTTGCCAAGTTCTACATGGAATTCATCTGTGATGAATCCTGCGGAAAGTGCACACCGTGCCGCATCGGTACAAAGCGCATGCTGGAAATCCTGACCCGCATCACCGAAGGAAAAGGCACCATGGAAGATCTGGAAGAACTCGAAGAGCTCAGCCAGACAGTCAAGTCCAATTCCCTCTGTGCTCTCGGACAGACAGCAGCAAATCCGATCAATTCCACGATTGCTCATTTCCGTGATGAATATATCGCTCACATCGTCGATAAGAAGTGCCCGGCTCACGTATGTAAGAAACTGATGGAATACCACATCGATCCTGACAAGTGCATCGGCTGCGGTATGTGTGCAAGAGGCTGCCCTGCATCCTGCATCACCAGAACAGACTACATCGCTCCGAACCACAAGCTGGCATCCATGTCGATCGATTCTTCGAAGTGCGTCAAGTGCGGAGCATGTATCTCTACATGTAAGTTCGGCGCGATTGAAAAGAGATAGGAGGTATATTCATGACTTTGGTAAATATTAAGATCGAAGGTGTACCTTATCAGGTTGAAAACGGCCTGACAATTCTGGAAGCAGCAAAAGCCTGCGGCTATGAGATTCCGTCTCTTTGTGCATTCAATCACGGCGAATGCAATCAGGGTTCCTGCCGTGTCTGCCTCGTTGAGGCAACCGGTGCCAGAGGCCTGGTCGCAAGCTGTGTCTATCCGGTAAATGAAGGTATGGAAATCCGTATTTCCTCACCTGCCGCAACACAGGCCAGAAGAAGAAGCGTTGAGCTCCTTCTGTCCAACCACAACCAGAACTGCCAGCAGTGCGACAAGAACGGAAAGTGCGAACTGCTCCATGTTGCACAGATCACAGGTGCCCGTGAAGGTGCCTTCGCCGGTGTACATTCCGAGACATACCTCGATGAACTCGCACCCGGCCTGATCAGAGATACATCCAAGTGCATTCTCTGCGGAAGATGCATCGCCAGATGCTCCAATGCCCATGGTCTGGGTATCCTCGGTTTCGAAAACCGCGGCTTCCGCACATTCGTTGCTCCGGCAGAGAACAGAAGCTTTGCCAATTCCCCGTGCATCCAGTGCGGACAGTGCGTCAACGTCTGCCCGACCGGTGCCCTGATGGAACACAGTGAAATCGCCAAGGTAGACGCTGCCCTCAGATCCGGCAAGCATGTCGTTGTACAGGCTGCCCCTGCTGTCCGTGCCGCCCTCGGTGAAGAATTCGGCTATCCGGTAGGAACACCGGTAACCGGCAAGATGATCGCTGCCATGAGACGTCTCGGATTCGAAAGAGTCTACGATGTCAACTTCGGCGCTGACCTGACAATCATGGAAGAAGGAACAGAACTCCTGCACCGTCTGACGGAAGGCGGCGTTCTGCCGATGATCACATCCTGCTCTCCGGGCTGGGTCAACTACGCTGAATACAACTACGGCGACCTGCTGGATCACCTCTCCAGCTGCAAGTCCCCGCATCAGATGCAGGGCGCTGTCATCAAGTCCTACTGGGCTGAACAGAAAGGCTATGACCCGAAGGATGTCTTCGTGGTATCCGTCATGCCTTGCGTAGCCAAGAAGTATGAAAGACAGAGAGATGTCATGAATGTCAACGGCATCGATGATGTCGATGCTGTCATCACAACAAGAGAGCTCGCCAGAATGATCAGACGTGCCGGTATCATCTTCAACCGTCTTCCGGATGAAGAATGGGACGGCGACATCATGGGCGACTACACCGGTGCCGGCGTTATCTTCGGTGTTACCGGCGGCGTCATGGAAGCTGCTCTGCGTACTGTTTACTTCAAGCTGACAGGCCAGGAATACGGCCGTGTCGTATTCGAGGAAGTACGCGGTCACGATGCAGGCATCCGTGAAGCATCTCTCGATATCAACGGAACAGTTGTCAACGTTGCCATCGCATCCGGCATGAAGTCTGCCAAGGTTCTGCTGGATGAGATCCGCGAAGGAAAGTCCAAGTATCACTTCATTGAAATCATGGGCTGCCCGGGCGGATGCATCAACGGCGGCGGCCAGCCATACATCAGACCGGTCTTCCTGCCGAATGAAGATGACAACATCCTCGATACCTATAAGGAAAAGAGAGCCAAGGCCCTCTACAGTGAAGATGAAAGACAGACAGTCCGTCAGTCTCACAACAACCCGCAGATCATCGAACTGTATGACAAGTTCCTCGGCGAACCGAACTCTCACAAGGCTCATGAACTTCTGCATACGACCTATGCAGCAAGAGAAGGCTTCAACGACTGATAAGTTCAGAAACTGAAAGAGAAGGCACAAAAGTGCCTTCCCTTTTTTTGTTTATCCGCATAAAAAAAGATCCTTTTCAGGATCTTTCTGATGCTGTTACTGTGCTGCCGGAGTTACATAGGAGACCAGGTCGAATACCTGATTCTCAGTAATTGTGCACTTTCCGTCAGAGCCCTTGGTAACAGTTGTTACATACAGAGTCATGACCGGATTCTCGGTAACGGCACTGCCGCGGCACAGGTAACGGAAGTTTGTGCCATTGACTGTCTGGGTGCCCAGAGTGATGATCGGCTTCAGATTGACGCCGGTAAAGCCATTCAGTGCTTCGGACAGTGCTGCTTCAGCATCGGCTCCGATTCCGGCAACCTTTCCGGAATCTGTAACTTCCCAGCCGCCGAGGACATTCGGATCATCGGCATTGTCCTTTGTCATGACATTGGCCGGATCGATTTCATTGACTGCCAGAACTTCGGTATTGCCGCTGGTGTCTTCATATACGGTTACAACCGCAAAGCCTTTCTTCGGCTCGCCTGTAACTGTTTCTGTTGCTGCCAGGAATGCATAGTTCTTGCCGGATACTGTCTGGGTGGCAATGACCTGTACCGGTGTATAGTTTACGCCAAGCAGACCTTCCACAGCCTTTTCAAACAAAGCCTTTTCATTTTCACCAATGATCTGCACATAGTCAGTATAGGCTGTCCAGCCGCCGAGAGCAGCTGAGGAATCTGTTGTTTCTTCTTTTGCTGCATCAGTTTTTTCTTCAGTTGTTTCAGGTTCTGCAGCAGGTGTTTCTGCCGGTTTTGCACAGGCACCCAGGAACATTGTTCCGGCCAGGAATGCTGCGCTCATTGCGGAGATATACTTTTTCATTTTCTTTCCTCCCTTTGGTTTTTAACCAGCGTTTAATAATAGCTCCTTTTTTGGAAAATGCAAGTCAGTTTTCCTGCAGCTCACCGCGGATATCCTTTTCCATATAATGTTTGATTTCCGCCGTGCTCTGGCAGGTGCTGAAAAGATAATACAGTTTGGTGACCGCTGCCTCGCTGGTCATGTCGCTGCCGCTGACGGCTCCGGCTTCCCGCAGCACCGAGCCTGCCTCATAGGCGTGCATGTTGATGGTAGCCTGCGGGCACTGGGAGCATACTGCAACAACCGCACCGTTCTGTTCGGCTTCCTTCAGCATCGGCAGCAGAACCCCTTCGTCATCCGGCAGATTCCCGGATCCGAAGGTTTCCAGAACAATGCCCTTCAGGGAATGACATACCAGTCTGGCAAACAGTGAGAACTGAATGCCGGGAAACACTTTCAGGACACCGATCGGCACATTCCGGAACGGCTGACAGTAGAATTCCCCCTCTTCCCTGCGGCTGATTGCGGCCGTGTTATAGCGGATGGAAATTCCCGCTACGGCAAGATCGGGATAGTTTGGAGAAATAAATGCCTGCATGCCGTCGGCCGAAAACTTGGTGGCACGGTTGCCGCGCAGAAGATGACCGCCGAAATAGATACAGACTTCCCTGACTTTTGCCTCGCCGGCAATGATCAGAGACGTGATCAGATTGTCCCTTCCGTCGCTTCTTGTTTCACAGAGCGGAATCTGGGACCCGGTCAGAATCACCGGCTTGTTCAGCCCGTGCAGCATGAATGAAAGAGCGGATGCGGTATAGGCCATGGTGTCGGTTCCGTGCAGAATGACAAAACCGCTGTAGTCATCATAATGATCGGCAATCAGTTTTCCGATACTGTTCCACTCCGCCACTGACATGCGGCTGGAATCCAGAAGCGGATCGGTTTCCATGAAGTCCCACGCCGGCATGCCTTCTGCCCGCAGGGAATCCATATGGTACACCGCCCGGCGGAAATATTCCCCGTCCGGCTGATATCCGTTTTCGGTTCTGGTCATGCCGATCGTTCCGCCGGTATGCAGAATCAATACTTTTCCCACATTTCTCCTTATGCTGCATTTCTTTTCCGCATGGCATAATATGCCCCGCCGCTGAGAGCTATGACGGCAATGCCGATGCCAAGCATGGCCGCAGCAGGCATGCCTGCTTTGCAGCTGATGACAATTTCTTCGGTGCCGGCCGGAAGATCCAGCAGATCGATCGTAACGGTTCTGCCGCTGACCGTACCGGCATTGCTGACAGCAGCACCCGGCATACTGACCTTCAGGGTCAGTTCGGCGCCATAGTTTTTGAGTGTACTGAGATCAATTCCGCTCATGGTTCCGGCCGCTGCAGCAAGAGAGTCTGCCGCCTGCCGGACAGGAATATGCAGAACCAGATCACTGCCCTCCTTTACGGCCGCCAGTTCTTCACTCTGAAAGCCGGAAACAGAAATGCCCGAATAGGAAACATCACCGTCTGTTTCATGTGCCTCCCTGACTGTGCTGCCGGGGTATTCTTTTGCATACTGATCGATCAGGCTGTTGATCTGATCACTGACGGATGCCCCGCCGGCATTCAGGAATTCATCCTGAATCAGGAAAGTCATTGCGCCTTTGACTTTTCCGGAACCGGCAACATCAAGATTCACGCGGATCCGGACACAGCCGCAAAGAATAAATGACGCAAAAACGATCAGAATCATTTTCAGTGTTTTCTTCATATGATTTTTCCGGTTGTTTCCCTACAGATGAATTATAACATGCATAAAAGCACGAAAAAAGAACCGGCATGCGCGGGCATACCGGTTCTCTTATGACTGATTATTCGCCTTTTTCCAGAGCCAGAGTTCTGGTTGTGATGTCGCAGACACTGGACGGTCCGTAATACTGGATTGCACCAGGATATGTATAGGCAGTTTCGACAGCCCATGCATCTCTGTGTGCTTCGAAGTATTTGAACGGCTTGCCGTCGAGTTCGACAAGAGCCTTTCTGATAACCGGCTTGTCTTCGCCGTGTCTTCTTTCCATGTTCATCATCTTGGTGATCGGCATGCCGCCTGCAACCCATTCATCTGCCGGCTTGGACAGGTTGGAAATCTTGGACAGATATCCGTTGTATCCGTACTGGATCAGCATGAAGGCATTATAGCCCAGGGAGTAGCAGTAGTCAGCATCGAAGTTGGACGGGAATGCACATCTTCCTTCATAGCCGAAGAAGTGATGGAGCGGGCTGAACTTGCCCTTGTATGTTCCGGCAGCCTTTCTTTCAGCCAGCTTTGCGGCTACCAGGCCGGAGAACAGCTTTTCGGATTCGATCAGGGATACCTGAACATTTCCGTGCGGGTCTCTTTCCAGGAACAGCTGCTGCTGAATGGTCTGCGGCAGAATGGCAAATACTGCCATGGATTCTTTTGTCAGGCCCTTTTCGATGAATGCATACTTGTCAGCCCATGTCGGCAGAGCGTTGAATTCATCAGCCTTCTTGCCGGCGAGCAGTTCGTTGATTTCCTGAATCAGCTTATTGAATTCCGGAACAAATTCAACAACACCTTCCGGAATGATGGCAACACCGAAGTTCATGCCGTTGACAGCACGCTTGTTGACAGAGTCAGCAATGTAGTCGGCAATTTCCGACAGAGACTGCTTCTTGGCAGCAACTTCCTCAGAGATCAGGCAGACATTCGGCTGTGTCTCCAGTGCGCATTCCAGAGCGACGTGGGAAGCGGAACGGCCCATAACCTTGACAAAGTGCCAGTACTTCTTGGCGGAGTTGGCATCTCTTTCGATATTGCCGATGACTTCGCTGTATGTCTTTGTGGCTGTATCGAAGCCGAAGGAGCACTCAATATCTTCATTCTTCAGATCGCCGTCGATTGTCTTCGGGCATCCGATGACCTGAACACCGGTATTGTGTGCTGCAAAGTATTCAGCCAGGACAGCTGCGTTTGTATTGGAATCGTCACCGCCGATGATGACGATGGCTGTAATGCCGTGCTTTTTGCAGACTTCGGCAGCTACTGCAAACTGTTCTTCAGTTTCCAGCTTTGTACGTCCGGAACCAATGATATCGAAACCGCCGGTGTTTCTGTACTGGTTGATGTATTCATCATCAAATACCAGATAGTCATCATCCAGCAGTCCGCTCGGACCGTTCTTGAAGCCAAACAGTTCATTCTCGCTGTTGGTAGCCTTTAATGCGTCATACAGACCGCAGACAACGTTGTGTCCGCCCGGAGCCTGTCCGCCGGAAAGAATGACACCGACAACCTGCTTTTTGGCTTCGGATGTATTCTGACCTTTGGCAAAAGTGATTTCATTCTTGCCGTATGTGTTCGGGAAGAGAGCCTTGATCTTTTCCTGATCAGCAACACTCTGGGTTGCTTCGCCTTCCTTTACACAGATTTCCGAAATGCCGTGTCTGAGCATTCCCGGAAGCTTCGGTTCGTACTGAAGTCTTTCCTTCTGAAGTGGTGAAATATTCATATGATCTACTCCTTTTTCTACTATTAAAATGATAAATCATTTAGCCGTCAAAGTGAATACCTCTGATCCCAATCAGGCCTCCCTTTTCAGCGAAAAAAGCGCCTTTCACCGGCGCTTTGAGTTTCCTGATTCAGGAAAGCAGAACCGTCCCTTCCCCTTTTTCCAGATCAGCGAGAAGATCAAGCAGTTCCTGCCGCTTCCTGGCTGTTTCCAGACGGGTGCCGGTCTGCATGGCTTCTTCAAAGGCAGCAGCTGCAGCATCAATTCTGGTCCGGTCACTGCCGTCCGATTCCTCATAGATCCGCTCTGCTTTCAGAAGCGCAAATACATTCTCTTCATCTTCCCTGGGATTCTGTTTCAGATACTGAAGACGCTCCAGGCGCTCCTGTGCTTCCTCTTCACTGATGCGGTTCTCTTCATCCTGTATGATGATCTTTTTCTTTTTCCCGGTCGAAAGAACCGTTACCTCAACTTCCAGAAGCGAATTGACATCATAGGTATAGGTAATGTTGATCGTTTCCTGTCCCTTCGGTCCGGGCGGAACTTCCATATTCACTTCCCCGATCTGCAGATTGTCTGCGGCGATCCGGCTTTCTCCCTGAAGCACCTTTACCCTGACCCATTCCTGATCGTCATAGGCTGTGGATACGGTCTGGGTGCGGCTGACCGGAATGACGGTATTGCGCTCAATGATCGGCAGGTATCTCCCCTCTTCCATGAACGATCCGCTGCCGCTGATTACCTCAGTGCCGAGTGTAAACGGGCATACATCCGTCAGAATCACTTCCTGTATCTCATTCTGTCTTTCTTTCATCGCACAGATCATGGCTGCGCCTTCGGCAACAGAAGTATCAGGATCGGCAGAGTATTCCGGGCTGATGCCGGTCATCCGCTGTACATAGCTGCGGATCAGCGGCAGTCTGACTGCACCTCCGGTCAGAATGATCCGGTCCAGATCATTCAGTGTGATCTTCGCATCCCGCAGACTTTTTTCAATCGGCCGCCGCAGTTTTTCCAGCAGCGGCAGACAGGCAGTCTCATATTCCGAAAGACTGACTGCCGTTTCATATACGACACCGTTTACAGCTGCACTCATCACAGCTTCATTTCCCGAGACAAAGCTGCACTTGCCGGCTTCCGCTGCCTTGTATATGGTGCTCACAGCCTTCAGATCCAGTTCATCGGCTTTCAGGCCGCACTGGCGAAGAAACATCTCTGAGAGCACATTGGTAAAGTCTTCGCCGCCCAATGCATTGTCGCCGGCAACCGCATAGACTTCCATGATGTTCCGGTAATATTCAAGAATGGTAACATCAAATGTTCCGCCGCCGAGATCCAGAACCATGCAGCATTCACTGAGGCCGCCGGCACCGATGCCGTAGGCTGTTGCCGAGGCGGTCGGTTCACTGATGATGCGTCTGACCGCAAGTCCGGCCAGTTCACCGGCCCGTCTTGTCGCCCGCCGCTGCCGGTCATTGAAATATGCCGGCACGGAAATGATGGCTTCGGTAATTTCCTGCTCCAGATATACTTCGGCGTCTTCTTTCAGCGACCTGAGAACGAAGGCTGAAAGTTCTTCGGCTGTAAAGGTATGTTCACCCAGCGTATATTTCCGGTCGGTCCCCATCGCCCGCTTGAAAAGCCGGGCTGTCTTCCCGGGATGCAGATATCCGTATTCCCGGGCTGTATCACCGACCATGATCTGTCCGTTATCATCAATGCCGACAACCGACGGCGTCATCATGCCGCCGAGGCGGTTGGGAATGATTTCCGCCCGGCCGTTTTGAAAACAGGCCGCAAGACTGTTGGTCGTTCCAAGATCAATTCCAATCAGCATATCTCACTTCACTTTCTTTTTCAGATTTCTTTCGGCAATCAGAAAATCTTCTTCATCCCTGTAGATATCCCTGCATCTGCGGGCAATTTCCAGAGCCTTTTCATAATTGCCGAAAATTTCCTCTGCTTCCATACGGAAAATGTCCGCATCCTTGCAGGTGTGCTCCGGACAGTTCTGGCAGAACGGCAGCCGGCGGCAGGCCTCACTTGCCTCTTCTGCTTCCCTGCGCCTTCCCAGCAGAGCCAGAAGCCGGATCCGTCTGGCCATGAACAGCAGTCTGTCGGTTTCAAATTCAGCCAGTCTGCTGTCTGTTTCCTGCAGTGCCTCACCGGCATAGCGGCGGGCACTCTCCAGATCACCAAGACGGAAACAGCACATGGCCAGAGCTCCCAGAATGCGGGAGACATCAAAGCCGTCCCGTTCCCGGCGGTACTGCAGCCATTTTTCAAGCTGACGGCGCTGCTTTTTATAGTCACCGAAACAATTCGAAATAATATGATCAGCCTCCAGGGCACGGTCAGGATGAAGGAAACCGTTCATCATCTTGTTTTCCAGCATTGCCCCTTCAAAATCCCCGCGGTAGAGATGCAGGAGGATGCTGCAGTCACACAGCTCGCTGTCCGTGCTGTCTTCCAGAGCCCACTGCTTCAGGTGGCTTTCGGCTTTCTTCAGTTCCCCTGCCTGGGCATAGATCTGAAAAAGCAGCCTTCTGCCGTAGGGCATTCCGTAAAGGCGCATGGCTTCCCGGATCACTGCAGCTGCTTCATCATAGCGCTGCAGCCGGCGCAGCAGAACCGCCTTGCGGACAAAGTACATGGACTGGTCGCCTTCCCTGGAACGGGCCAGTTCTATGGCTTCCTCTGCTTCCTGCAGTGCCTTTTCAGCATCACCTTCCATGCCGTAGACAATGCTCAGCCGGAACGGTGCATCGACACTGCCGGGATCGGCTTCCTTCAGTTCCAGGAAGTGGCCGGCCGCCTCTGCCAGCCGGTGCATGTACATCAGGCACATGCCGGCATAGAAATGGCCGGTATAGCTTCCGCCTGATGCCAGTGACTGTTCATAGTACATCAGTGCCTTGTCTGCACTGTGTTCCAGATCCTGATAATAGATGTAGCCGACAGCAGCTTCAGCTGCCGGTCCGTGCGGTCCCTTCAGCAGATCCAGATAGATTTCCAGAGCTTCATCATACTGCCGGCCTCTGACCAGCAGCCAGGCCTTGTAGTCGCGCAGTCCGTAATGATCAGGATTGCACTGCAGGCCTCTGTCAGCAAGGTCCAGAAGGATCTCTCTTTCAGCCGGCACATAGGCATTGAGGCGGCTGCCTTTTATATACAGCAGACGGTAATACAGTTCATCACCGTATCCACTGTACTGCAGGCCGTCGCCGGCGGCCGCAATAGCCTGTTCATAATACGTTTCGGCAGCAGATGAATCCTCTTCGCAGTCTTCCCTGTATACTCCCTGCAGAAAAAGAACAGAGGGATCATCCTGCAGACCGTTTTCCAGCAGGAAGTCAAGAATCTCTTTCGCACTCTCTGCCATATCATTGCGGAGCAGGATCCGCGCTTTCAGCACATATACTGTCAGGTCCGAGCGGCACAGTTCCAGCGCCCGGTCTGCCGCATTGCTGGCTTCCCGGTCATGGTGCGTGCAGAAATAGGCCTGCGCCATCATCAGATATCCCTGATATCCGGAAGGAAACTCTCTGATCAGGCGGCGGCTGTAATCCAGCGCTTTCTCATAGTTTCGTTCGCTCAGGGCAATATCTGCCAGATGGGTCAGAACTTCTGTTCTGTTTTCCGAAACCTGCAGGGCTTTTTCATAGATCTCCTGTGCTTTCTTCCGCTGCTTCAATGTGTAGCAGCAGTATCCCAGCCGCACCAGTGTTTCCCCCAGACGGCCGCGCCGGCTGATATTCTGTTCACTGTCTGCCGGCAGGCCGGGAATGATCTCTGCCAGTTTTTCCAGCATTTCTGATGCTTCCTGCCAGTCTTCCCGGCTCATGGCAATGCTGGCCTTCAGGTTATAGTATCCGAAACGGTCTTCATACTCCTCAGTGAGCAGCGATGCCAGGCGGTCAGCATCTTCCGTCCGGCCGTTTTCCAGATATGCCCAGGCAAGATTGACCCGGGATTCCTCATCATCCGGATCTTCTGCCGTCTTCTTTTCCAGTTTCTCTATGATAATGTCATTCCACTCCCGCCGCTGCCGGTCCAGGTCATACTGCATCTGACTGTCTCCGGCCGAATCCCTGAGCATACCGTCGATGATCTTCACAGCTTCCTGATGCCTGTCTTCGGCTGCCAGACAGGCTGCTTCCAGCCAGCGGAGCCGGTAGTTCTTTGCGTCTGTCTGCTTCAGCTGATCCAGTACCTGCAGGCACGTATGAATCTGCTTCAGATCAAACAGTGTATCGGCATACATCAGACCGACAAACATCTCACCGGCATATTCACGGCTGAGATCCTGCAGTTTCTGCAGGGCATCTTCGTCCTGTCTTTCTGCCTGCTGGCTCAGCATGACAGCCGTGCCGTAGGGATGCTGTTCGGAAACCGTCATCATCTGCATCAGCAGTGCTTCTTTTTCGGTTTCGTTCTCACAGTTCTGGACCTGCAGATACAGGGAAAGATAATTCTGTGCTGCTGCGCCGTCCTTTCCCGGCACAAACAGCTTCATCGGCAGAATATCGGGGAACTGAATGCCGTTAACAACGATATAGTCAATAAATTCGGAGGAATAGCTCTGATACAGTTCTTCCTGCCGTTCCAGCCAGGAAAACTGACTGTCAAAGTAACTCCAGATTTCATGGGAAATGAAATAATGTTCCATCAGAAACTGCAGCAGATGATCTTCACAGGCCATCCGTGAGTCCACCGAAAGACAGACATCACGGTTCAGCAGTTTCTGCCATTCTGTCAGTGTATTGCGGCGGCAGAAATCGTCATACAGCGCTGCCAGATCTTCCTGCCACTGTTCCAGCGGTGTTTTCCGGGATGCAGAAGCATGTTCCTCAGCATATGCCAGAGCCTGCTCATATGCTTCCCGAAGGGCCTTGAACTCTTCCGGCCTGTCTTCCGGATTCGTCTCTGCCAGCAGTTCCCTGTAGGCAGTGCGGATAACCTTTCTGTCCGCCGTCGGTTCAATTTTCAGTATCTTCCAGAACATTGTTCCACCTCCTGCCGCTATTACCATTATAAGCAGTCCGCATCCTATCCTGTCAGGAGAAAAAGAAAAAGCGAAACATTTGTCCGCTCTTTCATTATTCAGATTCACTGACATCAATTTCTTCTCCCGCCTGCACCATTTCCAGCAGCTGCTTCAGCTGCTCGATATACGGTGCATCAGGAACGATCCGCAGCAGTTTTTCCCTGCCGTTCATATGCATTTCCACATAGTACAGATCCGTTCCCCTGTCGGCGAAGAATCCCTTCATGTAATTCAGATTCCGGCCGTCATATTCCAGCCATCCCTCAGGAATGCTTTCATATGCATATCTGACGGTTTCTGCTGCATCACTGCCTCTCTCATTCCAGAGTGAATCAAACAGATTCATAAACAGTTCCCGGGCTTCCGCATCACTGGTTTCATAAATTCTCTGATGCGGCTCTTCAGCAGAACTGACTGTCAGCCGGACAGGACTCTCTGCCTTCACTTCCTGCACCGGCGTCTTTTCTTCCTTTTCCGCAGCAGTTTCTGTCTGGCCGCTGCGGCAGGAAGCAGATGTCAGAACCAGCAGGAGGCATACAGCATACTTCAGCAGTTTTCCGAACATGATTTTTCTTCCTTATTGTCAGCCTTTGAGATCTTTTGCCTTGGCCCGGATCTCGGCCGCCGTAGTCTTGAGAACACGCGGTGCTTCTTCCGGCATGTTTTCCATGACTGCGTCATAGCACTTCAGGAAGTATTCAATTCCTTCCCTGATCGTGGCCATGCGGGCACTGATATCATTGGCTTCGACGAGCAGACGGTTGTCCACATCATCCTCACTCGCGTGGTTGGTAATATTGCGGACTTCACCGATGTGATAGTAGGCATACAGCAGATTTTCCAGTGCCGTCCTGTCACTGCAGGCAGTCAGGGCTGTCAGTCTTGCCGGATCGGTATTATCCAGGCTTCTGACACGGTACCGGGCATAATTGCGCTGCGGATTTCCGCCCTTGCCGCGGGCAGCCGCATCACCGCGCATATATGACTTGACGAAGTAATGTTCAATATCTTCATCGATCTTCCAGTATTCAAACGGCTTCAGCGTATTTCTGTACTTGGCATAGATCCGCATCGCCGCTTCTTTCTGTTCTTCATTGCCGGCATAATAGAAGATGCCCTTTTCAACCAGCAGACGCGGTACTCTTGATTCAATCAGCGTCAGTGTCTGCTGATAGAATTCCTTCTGATACGCCCATCTTGCCAGATCGACGGAATTCGGTTCATCGCCGACAAGCAGACTGCCGTAGTCACGCTGGATACCCCTGGCAAGAATGGTGAACAGACGGCTGTAATAATCATCGGCTCCGAAATCGATTCCGTTCTCGAAAACCTTGCGGAGCTGGCTGACACCCTGCTCAATTTCCCGGATATCACACAGGGAAACACCGGCATCGATATGGCGCATGGCATAGATCATCTGATCGATCTTGTCATTCTTCGCACCACTCTTCTCCCAGTAGTCAATGATCATATCGGCCTTGCCGTATTTCAGGAATGCCCGGAATGCGGCATTGAGATCGGTTACGTTATAGCCTTCGGTATCATCACGGATCTCCCCTGCCAGCATTTCATGCGTTCCCGATGTCGTAAAGACATTGCAGATTCTGACATTGCTGTCGGGCATGGTATTGATAATATCGAGAACACTCATCAGGACAAAGTTATCGGTCATGTCATCGCTGTTCAGGGCAACATACAGATTGACCGGCTCGCTGTGATTGTCAGTAATGGCATGAACCAGCTGCAGAATGTTTTCAATCGGCAGTTTTCCGTCATCAGATACATTGGTCGGAATAAAGCGTACCTTGACATTCTCGTTTTCCGGCAGGATCTCCAGCTTATATGTTTCCTTGAACACACTGTACAGATAATTCTTGATCCAGTGCATATAGCGGGCCATGTCATTCTCGGCTTCCGGTATTGTTTCAATCAGTTCTTCCCGGAACTGTGCATACAGATCCAGATTCTTGGTCAGAACATCAAAGAAGCGGTTGTACTTCAGTTCTGTTTCCTGGATACCTGTCTTCTTATAGTAGCTGCGGATGAACTGAATGACCTTCTTCTGGGTTTCGTCATCCAGCAGAAGACCGAGATCCTGCTGTTCAATTTTCAGTTCATCGATATACTGGGCAATGCGGTAGCGGAACAGTGAATATGTGGACAGATCCTTGATATCTGCCGTATAGAAGTTCTTGCCTTCCCGCAGTTCAATCAGCCTGCCGTCATCGCCTTCATCAAATGTCAGCTTGCGGCCAAGGGTGATGATTTCGCTGACCGGATATTTGGCAAGCACGAACTTGCAGCTGGCCTCCACTGTCAGCATGGCATCGCAGTAGCGGTTCTTGTAGCCGTCCCTGCCGTAGAAATATCGGATCTGTTCATCGTCACCCGGTGTACAGAGCGATGTCAGTAAAATGTTATACGCCATAAGAAATTCCTTTCTGTATCATGCCCATGTGCTGAGCACTTTTTTCCGCAGCCAGATATTCATTGCGATAATAAACAGGAAATTCAGGAAATCGGCACACTGAATGCCGATCCAGATACCATGCATGCCGAACGGTTTGCCCAGCAGAATGGTCAGCGGCACCAGCAGAACAACCTGGCGGAGCAAAGCCGAAGCCATCGAAATATATGATTTTTTGACCGGCGCAAACAGCTGCGTCATGACAATCGAACAGCCCATGATCGTCAGTGACAGAGAAAGCAGCCGGTAGGTTGCGATACCTTCGGGAACCAGGTCGCCCTTGATGTTCATCATCCCCAGAAGCACGGTCGGTACAAGCTGGAAAAGCAGGAAACAGAACAGTGTCCAGCCATTGGCCAGCTTCATCGCGAAGTTGCGGGTTTCCAGGAAACGCTTTTTGTTTTTCTCACCGGCACAGAAGCCGAGAATCGGGTTCATTCCTCTGGTTACGCCGAAGACCGGCAGGGTCGCAAAGGAATTCAGCTTTGTAAATGAGCCGTACAGTCTGACGGCATCGGTTCCGTAAATGGCAATCTGCTTGTTGACAATGCCGGCAACGATCGATGTTGTCGCCTGCGTCAGGGCAGCCGGCACGCCGACCGTCAGAATATCTTTAATCACTGCAAAGTCAGGACGGAAGCCGCGGAAAGTGACCGGCAGATTGTTCTGATTCAGTTTAAAGATTCCGTACATGCCGATCAGCATCGATACGATCTGGGCACAGCTGGAAGCGATGGCAGCTCCCTGAATGCCGAGTTTCATTGAAAAGATCAGAATCGGATCGAGAATAATGACAAGCACGCCGCCGGTAATCTGTGACAGCATCGGAATCACCATACTGCCGGATCCCTGCAGAACCGAGAATGTCAGCTGCGAGAAAATGCTTCCGACAGCCAGGAAACAGATCGTCCGCACATAGATGATGCCGCCGGTCAGAACTTCCGGATCACTTGTATACATGCTGACAAAAGGCTGTGAGCCGAAGATGCCGAACAGAATCATGACAACAACCGTGATCAGGCCGAGTGACAGGCCGTTGGCTGCTGCCTTCGCGGCCTTCTGGGAATCCTTGGCACCAAGACTGCGGGAAATGGCCGAATTGATACCGACACCAATCCCGGTTGACAGTGCACCCATGATCATCTGCACCGGATAGGCCAGCGTAACCGCCGCCATTGATCCGCTGCTGATTCTGGATACATACATGGAGTCGACCGTATTGTAAAGCGCCTGCATCAGCATGGCAACGATTGACGGTCCGGCCATTTTCAGCAGCAGAGAACGGACCGGTTCATTGGCCAGTGCTTCATAGGCAGGCTTCTGATTTTTGAACAGTTTCATTGCATCAATGACCTGTTTTCTATTCAATGTTCAGGAAATCCGAGAAACCTGTAACTTCAAATACTTCATTGATGTCTTCATTGACATGGATGACTTTCATCGATCCCTGCTCATTCATGGTCTTCTGGGCAGACAGCAGAACGCGCAGACCGGCACTGGTAATGTATTCCAGCCCGGAAAGGTCAAAGACCAGTTCTTCGACACCGTCGATGCTTTCTCTGACAGAAGCTTCGAAATCCGGTGCTGTAATCGTATCCAGCTTGCCGTCCAGTGCAATTGTCAGTTTCTTGCCTTCCAGATTTTTTGTAATATTAAGCATGTTATTTACCTCCGAATCATACATGAAAGATTTTTGTAGGTTCAGTGTTCTTTCCACCATAAAACCAGGCAGTCTGAGAACTACTTTATCATTTTACCATAACCTCGGTTTCTTGAAATCTTTTCAATCTTCTTTCATTTTTTTCGCCTGAAAGCACAGAAAAAGCGGCCTTCCGGCCGCTTATAAACAATGAATTTCCGATTACTTTGCCTTGTGGCCGCCGAATACTTCAAAGTCCATCGTATCCAGTCTGGCATCAATGGCAGCGATTTCTTCCGGCGTCAGAATGATATTGCCGGCTTCAAAGTTGGCCTTCAGGCGTTCCGGTTTGCGGGATCCCGGAATCGGAACAATGAACGGCTTCTTGCAGATCATCCAGGCCAGTGAAAGCTGGGCCTGGGTGCAGTTCTTTTCCTTTGCCATGGCATCGAGCATATCAAGAAGATCCTTTGCCTTGGCATAGCCCTCTTCCGTATACTGCGGCATGCCGGCACGATAGTCCTGGCTGCCTTCAAACTTTGTCTTCGGCGAATAGGCACCGGTCAGGAAACCGTTGGCCATCGGCGAAAAGGCTACATAGGCAATATTCAGTTCCTCACATACCGGGAAGATCGATTCATGCCATCTTGCCATCATCGAATATCTGTTTTCAATGGCAGTAACCGGTGCTACGGCATGGGCCCGCCGCAGATATTCTTCTGTCGTTTCCGAGATTCCCCAGTAGCGGATCTTGCCTTCCCGGATCAGTTCACCCATGGTTTCGGCAACCGTTTCCGGTTCAACATTCGGATCAATGCGGTGCTGATAATACAGGTCAACATGGTCAACGCCGAGTCTTTCCAGTGATTTTTCCAAAGACCTGCGGATCGTTTCCGGACGGCTGTCCAGACGCAGAGAGCGGTCCTCGTTGTGGCCGACACCCATCTTTGTGGCAATGACAACCTTGTCCCTGACATCTTTCAAAGCCTTGCCGACCAGTTCCTCATTATAGGAAATACTGCCGTCGGGATAGACACCGGTGTATGCTTCGGCGGTATCAAAGAAATCATAGCCGATTTCATATGCTTCGCGCAGTGCCTTTACGGCATCCGCTTCCGGCATCGGATCACCGGAAGCATGGGAGAATCCCATACAGCCAAGTCCGACCGGACTGACATACAGATCACTGTTTCCAAGTCTTCTTTTATTCATTGTTCAGCTCCTTTTTCTCACCACAATTATATTTGCCGGCAATTGCCTTAACAATCTTGATTCACCCGGATATCCATTAGCCAAACTTATCCATGCACCGTATTTTTTCCGCCTCAGGGTCCATGATATAATGCCGGCAGAAGAGGAACTGAACATGAATAAAGAATGGTCACTTGAAAAACTTTACCGGGGCTATGATGACCCGAAATTCGCAGCTGATGAAGCCAGGCTCGATCAGCTGCTGAAGGATTACGAAGAATTTGCCGCCCATCTGGAGGGAGATCCGAAGGAAGTTCTCAGAAAGGCAGTCAGCCTGAACCAGGAACTCTCCGCCGTCACCGACAGCCTGTATTCCTTTGCCAGCCTGCAGCAGTCCGTCAACACTTCCGACGCTGCCTCCGCTGCCGTCATCGGCCGCATTTCCCGCAAGCTCTCTGCCGCTGCCGCACCCCGCACTGCCCTGGTGCAGTACATTGCCTCGCTGACAGATCTGCAGAGCATCATTGACAGCGATGAGCTGCTGAAGGAACATGAATTCTTCCTGAACAATATCAGGGAAGACGCCAGATACACCCTTTCACCGGAAGTGGAAAAGGTTATCAGCCTGTATGAAATCAGCGGTTCTTCCGCCTGGAGTGATCTGCAGAATTACCTGACTTCCACCGTTCCGGTTGAATATGAAGGAGCCGTCACCAACCTTTCCGATATCCGCAACAAGGCCTATGATCCTGATCCGGCAGTCAGAAAGTCTGCCTATGAAGCTGAGCTGAAAGCCTATGAGCGGATCAAGGACGGCATTGCCTTCTCTCTCAATTCGATCAAGATGGAAGTCATTCATCACTGCCAGCTGCGCGGCTATGAATCACCGCTGGATGAAACCCTGAAGAATGCCCATATGAAGCGCGAGACACTGGACGCTCTGATTTCGGCCATGGAAGAATACCTGCCGAAGTTCTGGGAATACATGCGGGCCAAGGGAAGACTGCTCGGCTATGACAACGGCCTGCCCTTCTATGAAATGTTTGCGCCGCTGGAAGGCAACGATGCCGTATATACAGCCGAAGACGCAAAGAACTATCTGGTTTCCCTGTTCTCGACATTTGATCAGGAAGAGACAGATATGATCGCCCGTGCGTTTGATGAGGCATGGATCGACTTCTATCCGCATGACGGCAAGGTCGGCGGTGCCTTCTGCGCACCCGTCACCGCTCTGAAGGAAAGCCGCATTCTGACCAACTTCGGCGGCACCCTCGGTGATGTTGTCACCCTCGCCCACGAGCTTGGCCACGCCTTCCACAACCACTGCCTGAAGGACAACAGCCTGCTGAATATGGATGTTTCGATGCCGGTTGCCGAAACAGCATCGACCTTCAATGAAGTCGTTGCCATGAATGCCGCCATCGCCGCCGAAAAAGATCCCAAAGCCAGAAGAGCCCTGATCGAAAGCCAGCTGATGGATGCCAACCAGATCATCTGTGACATCTACTCACGCTATCTGTTTGAGACTTCTGTCTTTGAAGGCAGAGAAAACGAATTCCTGTTTGCCGACAGACTCTGTGAACTGATGATTGAAGCCCAGAAGAAAGCCTACGGAAACGGTCTCGACCATCGTTTCCTGCATCCTTTCATGTGGGCATGCAAGAGCCACTATTACAGCGGCCACCTGAGTTTCTACAACTTCCCGTATGCCTTCGGCGGACTGTTTGCCAGAGGCCTCTATGCCAAGTATCTGAAGGAAGGTCCGTCCTTTGTGCCGCTCTATAAAAAGCTCCTGAAGGCAACCGGAACCACAACCGTGGAAGGTGCTGCAGAAGTTGCCGGCATCGATCTGACCGACAAAGAATTCTGGCGTTCTTCCCTGCAGATCCTGGCAGATGAGATCGATGAATTCATCTCCCTCTGCGACTGACATATTCTGAAAACGGACCCGGCAGATCACTCTGTCAGGTCCGTTTTTCTGTTATCTTCTGTCACTGAAGGAAGCCCTTTTCATGATGGGAATGTATTCCAGTTCCATATTGTCCAGGCACAGCAGTGCAAGCTTTGAGGAATCTTCATTGTAGGCCAGGCCGCAGTCGATATCGTACCAGTCTTCCCCGTCCTGCAGAATATATTCATCGCCGCGGTACTGGGCCGGCGTGTGGCCGACAATGACCGTATATCCCGGAATCTTTGTCACATATCTGCCCCAGACGAAGTCACTTTTCCAGTCATAGAGAAACGGATACTTCGGATCGGCAAGCACATCCATATACAGGTCGTGCGGTTCATCAAAGGAATAGTTTTTCGGAATGGCCGCATGGACAAGAATGAATTTCCGGCCGCCGCATTCTATGCATTTCAGAACCAGCCGTTCCTTCAGAAAACGGTTCAGGCTCTGCCGTTCCTCTTCACTTTCCTGCATGAAAGCTTCCCAGGAAGCCCAGCCAAAATTGAGAATCTGCCAGCGCATGAAAATATCATCAATCAGAAAAACCGGCACTTCGTTACGATGTTCCTCGCATACGATATTCTGCAGCATCATCAGATCATGGTTTCCGATCAGCATTTCACAGCGGGGATCATCGCGCAGGATCTTCAGTGCCTCCATGCCGTCGGGGCCCTTGTCCACGGCATCGCCGATCATGTACAGCCGGTCATCAGGCTGCAGTTTCCTGAGCACTTCCCGCAGGATATCGGCATGGGCATGAATATCTGAGCATACGTATGTCTTTGCCATGGCGGACCTCCTGCATTCGCACTCATATCATATACGAAAATCGTCTCCGGACAAAAGAAAAAGGCCCCGTTCGGGGCCAGGAGCGGCATACGGGAATCGGACCCGCGTATTCAGCTTGGGAAGCTGACATTCTGCCATTGAATTAATGCCGCATTGCCTATTCAATATAATCCATTTACTGCTTTTTCGCAATTGTCTCACCGCTTTTGCGCTACAATGAAAGGCATGAAACAGAATCAGCTGCAGCCAGCCGACGCCCTACGTCTGTGCGCCTGGTATGAAAAAGTAAAAAGGCCTCTGCCCTGGCGTGATACCGGTGATCCCTACCATGTATGGATCAGTGAGATCATGCTGCAGCAGACCCGCATCGAAGCTGTAAAGGACAAGTATACAGCCTTCATCCGCGAGCTGCCGGATATTGCATCACTGGCAGAATGTGAGGATGCGCGGCTGATGCGGCTTTGGGAAGGTCTCGGCTATTACAGCCGTGCCCGCAATCTCAAGAAGTGTGCCGGTGTGCTGGTGCAGAATTACGGCGGCTGTCTGCCGGCTGACTTCAGCAGTCTTCTGAAGCTTCCCGGCATCGGTCCCTACACGGCCGGAGCCATTGCCTCGATTGCCTTTCATCTGCCCTGCACAGCCATTGACGGCAACGTGCTGCGCATCCTGGCAAGGATCAGCGGCTGTGAAGATGATATCCGCCTGGAAACGACCCGCCGCAGTCTCAGCCGCATGCTGGAAGAAGTCTATGCCGATGATGTCGATCCGGCGCTGTTCAATCAGGGGCTGATGGAACTGGGCCAGACTGTCTGTGTGCCGAACGGCGCCCCGCACTGTTCCGAATGCATATGGAATTCTTTCTGTCATGCCTTTCAGGAAGACAAAACAGATACGATCCCTTTCCGCAGTTCTCTGAAGCAGAGAAAGATCGTGGAGCGGACACTGCTGATCATCCGTGACGGTGAATCCTTTCTTCTGCACAGAAGACCCGAAAAAGGCCTTCTGGCAGGTCTCTATGAATTTCCCGGAACGGATTCCCATCTGGGCCCTTCGCAGGCCCTCAGAGAAGCTGAAAAGCTATCTGTGAAGCCGCTGCGCATCCGCCGCCTGCCTTCTTCACGGCATGTGTTCACGCATCTGGAATGGCATATGAAAGCATATGAGATCACTGCCGAAGAAATATCTTCCCTGCCGGATGAAAGCTATGTCCTGGCAGGAAAAAAGGAACTTGCCGAAATGGCCGTTCCTTCTGCCTTCAGAACCTATACGGACTGGTATGCACTGCGCGATCAGACTTCATGAACTGTGATCTTTTTGCGCTTTGCCGCAAACCGTCTGGTTTCCTTCTTTGTATCTTTTTTCGTTTCCTTCTGAGCTTTATTCGTTCTGGCTTTTGACACTGTCTTCTTCTTTTCAGGAGACGGTGTTTTTTTCTGCGGCTCCGGAGTTCTGAGATCAGGCTGCCAGGCCTGGGCATTTTCACCGCCTCTGTGCATCAGGAACTGGGCCGCTTCATTCAGGGATGCGAATGTCCAGCTCTGGGCGAACTGAATCTTGCCGTTGTCGTTTTCATGCAGCACGCCCTTGGCCTGCAGATCAAGGAACAGGGTGCGCATCTTTTTCATTTCTTTCGGTCCGTATGCCTTCATGGTTGAGCCGGGCAGTACCTCTACACCGTCCCTGCCGTGATTGATCGCTCTGGCATTGACGGTCGGTGCTGTCAGCGAGATCTGTTCCTCGCCGTGGGCGATCACCTGTGTTTCCCTGATCTTTTCCATATTTGCGCCGTTATACGGATAGATGCGGATGATCTCCTTTGTCAGTTCATCACAGCGCTTCAGGATATCATCCTTTGTCCAGTGCTTCTTTTTCAGGATCTCGGTATTCATGCGGATATGCAGGGTTTTGGAAAGAACCTTTTTCTTGAAGGCAAAGTCCTCATTGCCCATCCGTGAATTGTCATATTCTGCACACAGAGTCAGGTTGCCGATCAGATTGACATAGAACGGATAGTCATCCTCATCATCAATGCCGCAGTTCTTCTTCCACCAGTTGTTGGGATTCTGGGGCATGATATGCTCGATGTTCAGATCGTCGGTATTGACCGCCGCCGTTGCCCCGTGGTGCTCAATGCGTTCAAGCACCGGCCGGATGCACATCAGCGAGTAGGCATTGATTTCCCTGAGCTGGGTGCGCAGCTGCTCGTCTGTCGGCATGGCCTGGGATTTGCCGCGGTTCATCATGATCAGATTGACCTTTGTCAGCGAGAGAATATCCTGGCGGCTGTCCCGGCTGTAGGCATTCATGACCGATCGCAGCAGGGTCGGAAAATAGCGGCTCAGCGAGCCAGTATCGTAGCCGCAGAGGGATCTTCTGATCAGATAGGAATCGATCAGCCTGACCTCGGCAACCAGTGTCTTCTCATTGATGATGCCGTCTTCATACAGCCGGTACATCTCCATCAGGAACGGTGCCGGCATGCGTGATTCGGTGCGCCGGAAATCATTCAGTGCCTTTTCGATTTCCGGATTCTCCGCCGGACCTTCATAGATATCATAGTAATAGCGGCAGTAGCGGTTGATTTCCTGCAGCATGCTTTCGGTATCCTTCTTTGTCCGATTCCAGTAATTCTTAAAGCCTTCATAGACATCCCTGCGGTTCAGCAGATCGAATGTCTTGACGGCCAGATAGAAACGGAAGAACTCTTCCAGACGCCGGGATTCCGGATAGTACTGTTCCAGCGGTTCCCAGTACATCTTGTAATAGCGCTCCTGCACTTCGTCGGTATGATTCATCAGCACATAGTTGCGGATCAGATCAGCCGATGTCAGCGGTGCGCCGGTCGAGTTGATGGATTCAAAGATCTGCTGGGCATTGTCGGTCTCGGCAAGCGGGAAAGCCAGAATATCAACCCGGTTCAGGCAGTCAAGCAGTTCCAGCAGGCTGTGCTTCTTTGCCAGTTCGGTAATCCGCTTATGAATGAAATCATAGTTGCGGTAGACACCCGATTCCTTTTCCCGGCGGGAAAGATCACGGACATTGCCGTAGACCAGGCGGGCATAGACGTCATCGCTGGATACAGCCGGCTTCAGACGCAGGGCAGCGTTGCTGTCGGAATGACGGTTATAGAGATAATAGTCATCGATCATGCCGGCAACGACCTTGTCCTTTTTCTCTTCCGCTACCCTCTTGAGGGCAAGCAGGAAAATAAAGGACGTTGTCAGACGCTGCTGGCCGTCAACAATCTGCAGCTGCTGAAACATTGCCGAAATCTTGGATTCCAGATAGATGATGATACCGAGAAAATGATTCGTGGTTCTTCCTTCCAGAAGGTCCTGCAGATCATTCATGAAACGATAGGTTTCCTTCTCCGGATTCCACGTATAGTTTCTCTGATATACAGGGATCACGAACTGTGATCCCATTGTTGTTTTTATAAAGTCAGACAGACTTATTCTGACCGGTGGTTTCATAACAATAACTTCTCACTTTCAATGATGCTTAATTATAGCATAGATTGTCCGCATCCCCATGAATCAAGTACAAAGCAGCAATGATTCAGAATGAAAAACTCATCTTTTGACAAGATGAGTCCGGATCATAACAGTTCTCTGATTTTTCTGCAAAAAGAGATGTAAAAATTATTCCTGCATTAAATGCCGTCTGATGAGCCGCAGTTCAATGGCATCACCGAATTTTTCGTCATCATCACCGTTTCTGCAGCCATAGAAGCCGCACTCCTTGCAATAGACACGCATCTGATAGAAAGTGCCGGGATCGTAGTTTGCGACATTCCAGGAACCACACCTCGGACAGGGTCTCTTCACCTCATCAATCCTGTTCAAGCCGTCAAAAACCTGGCCGATTTCATGGGCAATTTCATCGGCATAATAGGTACTGAATAATCTTCCGCCGGTTGTTTTTTCAATTTTTTCATCAGATAATTCTTCCGGTCCGGCTTCTTTTTTGATTTCTGTCATATCTTCTGCCTCCTCAACTTCATTATACGCCTGAATCAAATACAGGAGTTTAGATGTTTTTGTCAACATTTATCAGTGAACGGCTTTGTCCGATCCGAGTTTGAAATCATAAAGAACTTAAAAAAAAACAGCCCTTCCTGAGAAGAACTGCTTCATGGATGTATCATCTATACCTGAGATAAGGTATAGGCACCTTATCGGTTTATATTTCAGAAAGATTTATTGTCCAAAACTTCCAAAAGTATTTTAGCATCACCTCACTATTATTTCAATATAAGCGGAATAAACATTTCACAACAAAAGGAAATACAGTTTCGTATTAAACGGAAGTGGCATTTCCTTTTTTGATACTATTCATCATAAGAATCATAATCGTGTAACACTTCATTTAATGCGTTTTGCATTTTTTCTGGAAAATGAAGGTGTCGGCCAATATCTCGAATTCTTTCGAACATATATGTTTCGTCCCAAACATTTTCTCTAACATCTTCTGAAATATGATCAGAAACAGATTTTCTCTGAATTCTGCATAAATCATAGAAAAAGTCTTCGTGCCGGCACAGATCTAAGCCGTCCAGATCTGCAAGAGCAAACATTGCTTCAGCATAATCACTTTCTTTATTCAGATCCTCTGATGCAACATAATTATCCACTTTTCTTTTTAATCTTTCATATGTTTGTTGCATTTTAACCTCTTCTCTAAACGCGCCTTTAAGTAAAAAAGGCAATAACATAGTTATTACCCCAACCTTCATTTCATAACTTTTTGACAATACCATTTTATGTACTTTGGTTCGCCAAGTAAACGCCAAAAAAATCCCAAAAAATTTTGGCGTTAACATTATCTGTTATTGGTGGTATAATTTTTTGCCTTTCACATCTTATGATTTCAGTTCAAGATCATTCTTTGCTCAGTTTTCTTTAACCGCTCCCACACCAGGTCACGGTATATTAACCAATGCTTTTTATAAATCATCAAGTCTGCAGCTTCTGTATCAAAAAGAAAGTAGATCCTTTTTTTATCTTTTCCACAATAATACATCGTCATCTCCTTCTGGAGTAATTACAAACACTCGACCATTCTTCTCCAACAATTCGATCAGAAGTTCTTTATACTTTTCTTCATCCATCCTTGCCTTCTTTCCGGTGCAACTTGCACCAGTCACATTTGATTACTATATTCATCATAATCTTTTAAATTCATTACAGAACATATTTCGTCAGCTATTATATCGGCCTCGGCCAACTGCATAGAGTATAGCTGCTCAGCAACATTTTCTGGATGCTCTCTTATCATATACTCCGCATCAGCAAGACCGCTTTCTCTTGAATTGTAGGTTTTGGAATAGGCATCCCTGTTCTTTGAATACATAAAATCATCAACCTTGATTGCCAACTCTGTAATCGTTGTTTCCTTTTCAGCTCTTTTTTCTGCTATCAAACGATTACACATTGCCAAAACATCCGTAAACCTGCTGCCATCAAGCTTAACCGTCTCTCTTTCGCCGGAATCATCATATTTGTACAAAAAAACAGAGGTACTATTCGGATAGTATCTCCATTCGGAAAGACCATTTTCATAAAAGGTTATGAATTTCATAGGGAGTTTTACCGACCATCCTTCATATCCAGATCCTTCCGGAAGAGTCAGAAATAAGTGCGTATCATCTCTATACGTGATCAACTCATTACTGAAAATCTGCATATTATATGTAGGAATCCTCTTTGTCCCGTTCTGCATATCCATATAAAGATCATCTAAATTATTTCCCATTTTGTTTAATGTTCTGATATTTTCCGCAAGTGAATTCCGGATCTGATCCAGCTCATTAACATTTTCGATTCCTATATAAACACCAAACTCCTTATTAAAGTTATCAATCATGATCCGTGTATCACGCATCATGCTGACAATATCCAGCAGCGCACCCGAAGCCTCCATAGCATATTTCATTCTCTCCAGTTTATCTTGTTTCATCCTCTACTCCTTTCCGGTGCAACTTGCACCGTCAACAATTTGCCAGGGCTGCAGATCTTTCAATAAGTATTGATTGATCCCACTGATCTGTCACCTCGGTAAAACCCACCCTATCAACATAGAAGGCTCTTTCATTTCCTTCATCATCCTCAAGTACAATTACATCTGAAATACTCATTGAACGGCCATAGAAATCTACTGGTCTTAGATCAGAAATATTAAACACTGAATATAAAGAATTTAAAGCATCCTCAGACTCGATAAACCCTTCATAAGTTTTTATATAGTCTTCCTGATCTATCTCATACCCATATTTTTGAAACTTATCCCAAGATAAAAACGCCTTGTCTCTCCAGGCGTTTGAATCTGCATCGATCTGATATAAAGAGAATTTTACAAGTGAATCATCAAGTGCTTTATTATTTGTTACTATTTCTAGCAGTACATCAGCAAGACTGTTACTGTCTCTCTGTTCTCCGGAAACAATATTTCCTTTAAACGTTCGGTTTGTATGATTTATACCGTTTAAAATCTTTATTCCTGTCCCTCCGCCATTTTCCCACTCAACAAGATTCTTTGTGTAATCGTCCAGAAGATAATCATTCTTTGTAAGCTGGCGTGTAATGCTTTCAGCTTTATTGGTTCCGCAAGGCAGAAAGATCATATGCTCCGGATCTATAAATGGCAGGTATTCATTTAACCATTCTTTTTTCTCCCGAAGAGCAAATTCAGAATCTGAAAGATATGCCGACAGGATATAAACATCAACCTGTTTGCTGCTGCATATTTTCTCAACAGCTTCAATTACATTCCTCATAGGCGGTCTGTTTTTGAAATATCCTTCTTCATACAGAGTTTCCAGGGTATCAACATTTTCAAATACGCATAAGGTCCCATCCATATCCACATACAAAGAATTCATGTCCTTCTCCTTTCCGGTGCAACTTGCACCAAAACAAAAGACACCGAATCGATAATTACTCAACCGGTGCCTTTGTTATTCTTTCTATTCTACTAAAATAACACGGTCCGTCCGCCAAGTAAACGCCAAAATTTTTTGGCGATTTTTTGGCGAACTTTATTACAGTTGCAGTCTTCTGTCCCTTTCCGTGGGTTTTTAGTCTTCAATCACTGTAAAGCCGCTTGCCATTACCTCGCCGGGTTCATCTTCGCTGCGGGTGTTTATATATAATTCCCCGCCTTCTCTGATCGTGAAATATACGCGGGTGTCCTCTGCCATACATTCCGCCAGATAGTCGGCTATTTCTTTCAGGGAGTATGTTTTACTGCGCACTTCGCGCCATTCTGCGCCGGTGCTGTTGTGTAAGTTATGAACAAATTTTTTCATCTTTTCTTCCGTCCCTTTCCATGTTTTTTTAGTCTTCAAGCACCGTGAAACCGTTTGCCGATACCTCGCCGGGTTCATCTTCGCTGCGGGTGTTTATATATAATTCCCCGCCTTCTCTGATCGTGAAATATACGCGGATGTCTTCTGCCATACATTCCGCCAGATATTCGGCTATTTCTTCCAGGGAGTATGTTTTACTGCGCACTTCGCGCCATTCTGCGCCGGTCGTGTCGTATACCGCTTGCACAAAATCATTCATCTTGCTCAACCGTAAGAAGAGGTATACGCGGGAACAAAGAGAATACAAATTCAGAAAATTCATCTGTAATCAGCACACCAACAATTGGAAGTAAATAGCACCCAACAAGAAAGCCAACGGAAAATACCCATCCAGTAACGAAATAAGATTTTTGGAACTCTTCTGTATTCCCACTGATAAGCATTACTATTGTGCTAAGAGCAACGACACCGAAAGGTACCATGCTTACATAGGAAAGAAGATAACCCCCTAATTCCATAATCACACCTGCTATTCTGATTGAGATCCTCACAATATGAGCAGCCACCTCTATCAGCGTGTTGATCATAATAATGAAGAAATTAACTATGTACCTCATTTTCTCCTCCTTCCGGTGCAAGTTGCACCGTTAATTCCAAAAGTCATATTCCCAGAATCCGGAACCTTTTAGCCGCGCCTCGTTTTCCAGCTCTGCAAAACGGTTCTAATATCTTGTGTTTGGCAAGACAGGCATACATATTGCCAATCCCCTAATAAGAAGGTCTTCCTGAACCATTTCTGACCCAAATTCGTCAAGATAGACATATGCAAGCAGCCTGTCATATTTATCCTTTACAGTCACGTCATATTCCAGCCACACTGATTTGTCAGATAAAAGTTGTTCAGAATAATCCGCAGCAATGCGTCCTTCTTCACAATTCAGTTCCGGAGTTGTCTTATTTGTGCTCTCCGGAGTATCAATTCCAACCATCCGAACACGCCACTCAACATCATCCGCATCTTTGATTGCAAAAGTATCACCATCAATGACATAAGCCACTTCATAAGGACCAAGAAGAGTAATATGATCCTCTTTTGGATTTTCATTTGTTTGCGATAGTTCTGTAGAAATATCCTCTTTATCAATTTCAGTCTGTTGAACTGTATTAGAGGAGAAACTGGCGGGCTGATTTATGCAGCCAAGGAAGCACATAGATATGGATATGGTTAGATAGATACGTCTTCCCATTCCGTCACCTCCCTCACTAAAACACGCGTGATGGAGATCAGCCCGCCATCGATTAATCTTTGCAATGCTTCAACAGCTTTTACTCTGTCAGAATACAGATCATAAACATACCAATCAGAATCATCGTTAAGCTTGTAGTCGATCCGATACTCTTTATACACTCTTTCCATATTTCTTCTTCCACCTTAAACGTAGCAGAACATACAGTTATCACTGTGCCTATATATGTACAATGCTACAATTTATGCACATTTTTTTCTTTCAATTGAACGGTTCCTTTGGATCGTAAAATAATTTTTAAGATCTCCTTTGTCATCAAAGATATCCAGGTCAAACGCTTCTATTGCATCCAGTTTAGCAATCCGGATCTTTCTATCTAACTGTCGATCACTAAGGAGCATAGCCTCTGTAATGACACTGTTTACTTCTTTGAGGATATATTTCCTGATCAATATTTCTCTACTTTCCGCCGAATCAATTTCATTAAAGCAGGAGGCAGAGGAGTTCAAAAAAATCAAATTGCTGCGATCTTCTTCTATTGTATGGATCCTCTCCGCTTCAACATCTACCGTTCCACCACTTGTCCCACCAATAGACTTATATCGGATCTGGTATGGCGAATTATAATAATCAGCCTTTCTCTCTGCACCATCATCAAACATAAGTGTCCAGTTTTCATCTACACATGTGACAAAATCATACATTGCAGAAATGCCTGCTATTAACCTCAAAAGCTTGATCAACCTTTTCTCAGGCGTCGCACTGCTTTGATAAATATCATCTAAATTAATCATCAAAATCCTCCTCAGTATACGCACGCCAAATCTGCATTTTTTAAGGTGAAATAACATTTCCTAAAAATAGGCAATATATTTCTCTTTAATTGACGATAAAAACGTTAAGTTCTATATTTAAGTTGCATTTAGAGTACGTTTCTTACTCAGTGCATATAGTGAAACAGCATTGGCGTCAGCAGCATTGGCGTCAGCAGCATTGGTGTCAGCAGCATTGGCGTTGGCAGCAGCGTTGGCAGCAGCATTGGCAGCAGCATTGGCAGCAGCGTTGACAGCAACGGTTGCGGTTGCGGTTGCGAAGCAAACATACATATATTTGTGTATCGCTGGATGATATTGCTATAAGCTTCTTGAGGATAGGGCGTTCCCTGATGTACTTGAACAAATAGGCCGGCAAGCTAATATGTTCATTTCTGAAGGATGGTAAACATCCTTTTTCTTTAGTAAAAATTATGGCCGTCGTGATAGTCCATTAAGGCTCGTATTTCGCTGTTCTTGCGTTTCCCCTGGACTCCGCCATCAAATTCCTTAATACGATTCATGATCGCCTCGAAAAGCTGTTGTACGTCATTACCAGTACCATCTGCATATCTGCAAAGTTCTTCAAACGTAACATTCCAAGGCTTATCAGAATTCAACTTGTATCCAAGCATTCTTGTCGAGACACCCATCCAGTTGCTCAACATAGAAACATTGAACAGACGGGGATACATTCCCTTTTTCCGTTTCCAGTCGGATCTGATCACATCTGCAGCAACATTTGCGTAAAATAGACTTTCCGGTATCTTTCTCATTTGATCACCCCCGATATCAAGACTGTCTTTTGGCAATCGAATTAAATGCAAAAAAGGCAGAACTTCTACAGAAGTTCTGCCAATAAACTGAAATATTTTGCCTCTTATTTTGTAAAAGGCAGGGGTAGAGAGAATCGAACTCCCATCAGCGGTTTTGGAGACCGATGTACTACCATTGTACGATACCCCTATAAAAAAAGTGACGTGTACGGGATTCGAACCCGTGAATGCCGCCGTGAAAGGGCGGTGTGTTAAGCCGCTTCACCAACACGCCATGTGGTGCTCAAGAATAATAGCATAAACATTTTCTTAAGACAACCGTTTATTTCAAATTTTTTTATTTTTTCTATTTCGGCTGTATTGTTATAGTACAATACCTACGGAGGTACGGCATGGAACAGACTTCTTTATTTGATGACCGCAGCAGCAGCGGACCGCTTGCTGACCGCATGCGTCCGGAAACACTGGATGACTATGCCGGCCAGAAACACCTTCTTTCGGAAGGAAAGATCCTGCGGCGGATGATTGACCGCGACGAAGTGCAGTCCATGATTTTCTGGGGCCCTCCCGGTGTCGGCAAGACTACGCTTGCCCGCATCATTGCCCGCTGCACCCGGTCTCACTTCATTGTCTTTTCTGCTGTTACCAGCGGCATCAGGGAAATCAAGGATGTCATGAACAAGGCTGAGGCAGCCCGGGCAATGGGTGAAAAGACGATTGTCTTTGTCGATGAAATCCATCGCTTCAACAAAGCCCAGCAGGATGCCTTCCTGCCCTATGTGGAACGCGGCAGCATCATTCTGATCGGGGCTACGACCGAAAACCCTTCGTTCGAAATCAACAACGCCCTTCTCTCCCGCTGCAAGGTATTTACCCTTGAGCCGCTGTCACCGGAAGACATTCACGATCTTCTGAAGCGGGCGCTGAGTGATCCCCGCGGTTTCGGAAACTGGGAAGTGGAAATTGAGGATGATCTGCTGTACCTGATTGCCAACTACGCCAACGGCGATGCCCGTACAGCCCTGAATACTCTGGAACTGGCAGTCATGAACGGTCAGGGCGATGCCGTGCATTCAAAAGTCACAAAGGATGTGATCGAGCAGTGCATTTCCGGAAAGTCCCTGCTTTATGACAAAAAAGGCGAAGAACATTACAACCTGATCAGTGCCCTGCATAAATCGATGCGCAATTCCGATGCCGATGCGGCCGTATACTGGCTGGCCAGAATGCTGGAAGCCGGTGAGGATCCGCTGTATGTGGCCAGAAGAGTTGTCCGCTTTGCCTCGGAAGATGTCGGCATGGCCGACAGCCGGGCTCTGCAGATTGCCATAGCGGCCTATCAGGCCTGCACCTATCTCGGCATGCCGGAATGCAATGTGCATCTGACCCACGCCGTTGTCTTCTGTTCCCTGGCCCCGAAATCCAATTCTCTTGAGGCTGCCTACAACAGTGCCGCCGAGGATGCCAGAAACATGCTGGATGAACCGGTGCCGCTGCAGATCCGCAACGCCCCTACCCGGCTGATGAAGGATCTCGGCTACGGCAAAGATTACATGTATGCTCACGATTATGAAGGCCATATTACCGCCATGCAGTGTCTGCCCGACTCCCTGAAAGACAGGAAGTACTACAATCCTTCCGATCAGGGCGTGGAAAAACGGGTAAAGGAACATAAGGAACAGATCGAGGCATGGAAGGAAGAACAGCGCAAAAAGGAGAAATCGAAGTGATTTCTCCCTTTTTTCATATTTTTGTCTTTTTCAGCGGCCGGATGCGGGAAAGCACCAGCTGGGCGGTAATGCCGGTCAGGATTCCCATCGGAATCGAGCCGAGCAGAAGATACGGCAGGATCGCTGCCACGCCCGCCTGCATATAGAACAGGCAGACAACGATCACCTGTCCCACTGAATGGCAGATCGAACAGATGATGGATGTAAACATCAGCGATGACTTCAGCCGGTCCATCAGAATCAGGGCAATGCTGGAAAGCAGCACCCCTCCCAGCGAGATCCAGAAAGTGCTTGAGAAAATCATGCCGCGCATCAGCGTTGAGATGACAACGCGCATGGTATTGACTATGATCATTTCCCTGACTCCCATGATTTTGATCGTAATCAGGGCAATGATATTGGCAAGTCCCAGCCTGCACATATAGAAGACAGGACCGATATAGATCGATTCAGCGATGCTGAGAACAATTGCCATCGCTGACAGCAGAGCCAGATAAACAAAATGTCTGGTTTTTTCAATGCCCATTTTACTGCTCCTCTGTCATGTTCTGTGCCGTTGCGGCATCAACGATCACAAGATCGTTGGGCAGGCAGATGATCGGCAGCAGATTGTTACGATCCATCCATCCCATATTCTTGCAGGTATAATCGTAGCAGTCTACATCGAGAACATGCCATTTCTGATTCTTTACTTCAATGATCATCTTCCCGACATTGCCTTCCACGGTATACTCGCCGTCGATTCCGGAATCAAAGTACATGATGATGCGGCTGCGGTGCACAACTGCGATCCAGTCTCCTTTGGCATCTGTTTTCGGGGCATCAATATCCGCATAGGGATCAGAAGAAGCACTGCCGCCGGCAGTCATTCTCCTGAAAGCAATCGCCCCCAGCGCCAGTACGGCAATCAGAACGATGATCAGCCATTCCTTCTTTTTCATAGCATTACCGATTATAGCATAATACAAAAACAGGAAGTACGATGCACTCCCTGTTTCATTCACTATTTGTCAAATGCCTTGCGGCGCCGGGCGGAGATGATCATCTTTTCCTTCATTCCCGCTGTATCATCATCTGCCAGCATCGCTCTGAATTCATTCATTTCATCGACAAAAAGGTCGATTTCCTTCAGCAGATAATCCTTGTTCTGCAGGAACAGTTCCGGCCAGAGATCGGCATTGATGTTGGCAATGCGGGTCAGATCGCGGAAGCTGTCACCGGTGTATTTCACCAGATCAGGATTTTCCGTCACATTCATCAATGCTACGGCAATGACGTGCGTCAGCTGGGAAAGGAAGCCGATCATCCGGTCATGTTCTTCCGGCGAAAGCACGCCGATATAGCGGAACTGCAGGAGCTCAGCCAGATTGCGGGCAGTGTCAATTGCCTTTTCACTGTTCTGCGGGGTCGGAACGATGATGTAATTCGCCTGCCGGAACAGAGAGCAGTCGGCATAGCGGATGCCCTTGAATTCGCGGCCGGCCATCGGATGGGCGGCAATGTATTCAACATCAGGTCGCAGGACAGCATTGACTTCGCGGATGACATTGCGCTTGACGCCGGTCACATCGGTCAGAATGCAGCCGGACGCAAACAGATGCTGATTGTCTTTGACCCATTGAATAAATGTCTGCGGATACAGTGCCGAGATGACGATTTCACTGTCCCGGACAATCTCCGGATCCGTACTTCCAGCCCTGATCCAGCCCTTCTCCAGCGCATAGGCAACAGCCTCGGGATCACGGTCAATGCCATATACCTGACAGCCTGCCGCACTCAGTCCCTGGGCATAGCTGCCGCCAAGCAGGCCAAGACCGGCAATGGTGATTTTTGTATCTTTGGTTATCATTCTGTTTTCGCTCCTGTTTCCGCAAGATCACGGAAGAATTCCGGATAGCTCTTGGCCACCGCCTCGCAGCCGCTGATGGTGAGCGGCTCATCCATTGATGCGGCCAGCACGCTCATCGCCATGACGATGCGGTGATCATTATGGCCGCTGATCTCTGCCCCATGCACTTTTGCACCTTCCACATATACTGTGCCGCCTTCGGAATGCATGCGGCATCCCGTCTTTGCCAGTTCCTCTTCCATCGCTGCAATTCTGTCGCTTTCCTTGATGCGCAGCCTTTCGCAGCCGGTAAAGCACGATGTGCCTTCTGCCCCTGCTGCCGCCGCAAACAGCACCGGACCAAGATCCGGACAGTCGGAAAGATCGGCACTGACTGCTTTCATGCCATGCGGAATGATCCGGTATCCGCCGGCAGTTTCCTTCACTTCCGCCCCGAACTGTTCCGCCAGCTTCAGCATGACGGCATCTCCCTGCCGGGAATGATGATTCAGATTGGTGATATTCAGCGGCACCTGCCTGAGCATTGCCAGGGCAATAAAGAATGCCGCCTGAGAGGCATCGCCTTCAATGCGGGAAGAAACCGGCCGGTAGGGCTGAGAGCCCTTTACGGCATATCTGAGGCCGTCCTCGGCGATTTCAATGCCGGCATCCGCCAGTGCCGACAGCGTCAGATCAACATATGACCTGGATTCATACGGCGGTTCAATTTCTATTACGCTGTCGCCGTCTGCCAGCGGCAGAGCAAACAGCAGGCCGGAAATAAACTGCGAGGAAATGTCTCCGCGGATCCTGTAGGTACCGGCCGGCAGAGGCCCCTTCACCTTCAGGATGCCCGCTTCTCTTTCAAACCGCAGTCCCTTTTCCCGGAAGATTTCTTCATAGACTGTCTGCGGCCGTTCCATCAGCCGCCCATGGCCGCTGAAGCTGACCATATTTTCACCCATTGCAAACAGCGGAATCATAAAGCGCAGGGTGCTGCCTGATTCACCGCAGTCAAGCAGTGTTTCCGGGCTGCCGATGCGGCCGCCGGTGCCGTGAATGATCAGGTCTTTCCCGTCTCTTTCCCATACCGCTCCAAGCCCGGAAATGCAGCGCAGAGTTGCCTCGGTATCCTGATTTTCAACCGGGGCAGTGATCCGGGAAGTGCCTTCGGCAAGGGCAGCTGTAATCAGACTCCGGTGGGTCAGCGACTTGCTGGCAGGAATGCTGATTTCCGTATCCCGTGGATTTCCTTTTGAAACCGTAATTTTCATCAGAGATCTCTTCCTACGGCTTTTGCGACCAGACGTGCCTTTTCGATCAGCTGGGCAAACTTCTCCGGCTTCAGTGACTGGGCACCGTCTGACCATGCCTGTTCCGGCGTGTCATGCACTTCAATGATCAGACCGTCAGCGCCGGCGGCAACTGCCGCAAGCGCCATCGGCTCGATCAGCTTCCAGTCGCCGGTTGCGTGCGAAGGATCGATGATCACCGGCAGATGCGTGCGTTCCTTGAGAATCGGAATGACGGCCAGGTCCATCGTGTTGCGGGTATAGGTTTCGAATGTGCGGATGCCGCGCTCGCAGAAAATGACATTGGGATTGCCGGCAGCCATGATATATTCCGCCGACATGATCCAGTCTTCGATCGTAGCGCTCATTCCCCGCTTCAGAAGAACCGGTTTGGTCATATGTCCGACAGCCTTCAGAAGATCAAAGTTCTGCATGTTTCTGGCACCGATCTGTACCAGATCGACAGTTTCTTCAAACTCATCGATCTTGTCGGCGCTCATGATTTCGCTGACGATCGGCAGGCCCGTTTCCTTGCGGGCTTCAGCCATATCCAGCAGTCCCTCATAGCCGAGTCCCTGGAAGGAATACGGAGAGGTACGGGGTTTATAGGCACCGCCTCTGAGCATATCGGCACCGCTGTCTCTGACTTCACGGCCGATGCGGCAGATCTGTTCCCGGCCTTCCACGGAACAGGGTCCGCCGATCACAACAATCTTTTCTTTGCCGCCGACAGGAATGCCGCTGACATTTACGACCGTATCCTCGGGATGGAACATGCGGTTGGCCAGCTTGTACGGTGCCGAAACACGCTGCACATTTTCAACCCAGATATTGGCCTTGATATCTCTTTCATCCAGATGGGCGGTATCACCGACCAGGCCGAAGACATTGAAATCCACACCCTGAATCAGATGCACCTGCACCCCTTTCTCCTCAAACAGATGATGCAGCTTGTCTACTTCTTCCCTGGGGGCATTTTTCTTCAGTGTAATAATCATAAGATTTTCCTTTCTTCGCCTGTTTTTGTCAGTATTTCCGCAACCGTATCCTGCAGGTCGCCGGTGTTGTCGGCAGTGACATCGCTGTACAGCTCATACAGCGGTTTCCGTTCTTCATACATTCTGTACAGTGCCTCTTCATTGCTGGAAAGCGGCCGGGAATCCGTCGGAAAGAGCTGCTCAATGCCGCGTTTCAGCCAGACAATAATGCTGTTCTCCGAGAGATAGCGCATGGTTTCTTTCGTCTTGATGACACCGCCGCCGCAGGAAATAATGTATTTTCCGCCGCTGCGCAGATCCTTTGCGACTTCCTGTTCCAGCCAGCGGAAATATTCTTCTCCCTTTTCGGCAAAGCATTCGCGGATCGAAGTTCCCAGCACCTGAACGATTTCGTCATCCATCTCAATGACATCTCTTCCGCAGGCCTCGCCGAGAAGCGCCGAAACTGTTGTCTTGCCGGAAGTCGGCATGCCGATCAGAACGATGCTGCGGCGATCTCTGTACAGCATGCTGAGGCACTGGTCCATCAGGGCCGGATCCAGCTGTCTGCCGGTATACAGAATATCGGCATGCCAGGCCTGGGCCACCAGCATATCCAGTCCGCCGGCTGTCTTCAGTCCCCGGCATCCTGCTTCAAACAGCAGCTTTGTACGGAGCGGATTGGCGATGATGTCAACGACAGCCTCAAGGTTTTCAAGCCGGTCCAGATCCACCGCCATGTCATCACACTTCGGATACATGCCCAGCGGGGTCGTATTGACGATCACCTGCCAGGTGCTGCTTTCGGCATACATTGCCTCATAGGTAATCGTATTTTCTCTGACTGCCCGGCGGCTGATCACATGCACATCAGCGCCGAGACTCTTCAGGGCGGTCTGCACTGCCTTCGATGCCCCGCCGCTGCCCAGAACAGCTGTCTTTCTTCCCTTCACTTCAATGCCGTGGTTCTTCAGCATCTGCACAAAGCCGAGCCAGTCGGTGTTGTATCCTTTCAGAATGCCGTTTCTGTTGACGATTGTATTGACAGCACCGATCTCGGCTGCTGTCTCATCGATTTCATCCAGCAGCGGCATGACTTTCTGCTTATAGGGAATGGTGACATTCAGACCGTCAAAATCCCTGTTTCTGATAAATTCTTCCAGTTTTTCAGGTTCCAGTTCATACATCTGATAGTCACCGCCGATCATGAATTCATGAATTGGCTTGGACCAGCTGTGTCCGAGCGGATATCCGATCAGTCCGAGTTTCATCTGTTTTCTCCTTCGAACCATGACCGTCCGTATTTTTCCATCAGCAGGTCGGTCAGAACAATTGCCGTAACGGCGTCAATGACCGGTCTGGCCCGGTGAATGATGGCCGGGTCATGGCGGCCGCTGATTTCAATCCAGGTATTCTCCATCTTTTCAAGATCGACCGTGCGCTGCCGTCCGGCAATCGACGGCGTCGGCTTGATGACAGTTTCAAACAGGATCGGCATGCCGTTGGTGATGCCGCCGTTGATGCCGCCGTTATGATTGGTTTCGGTCTGCACTCTGCCGTCTTTGATGACAAAGGGATCATTCGCTTCCGAGCCGTACATGCCCACAAAGCCAAAGCCGCAGCCGAACTGCACTCCCTTGACGGCCGGAACTGAGAACAGGGCATGGGCAAGACAGCTTTCCACAGAGTCAAACATCGGCTCGCCGATGCCGGCTTCCAGTCCTGTGACAGCAGTTTCAAGAATGCCGCCGACAGAATCTTTTTCTTCTGCCGCCTTCTCAATCAAAGCCTTCATCTCCGCTTCCTTTTCTTCCTGAAGCACAGCGAAGAGACGGCTGTTGACGGTATTGATGTCAGTGATGAGATCAGTCTCATCAAAATGGCGTTCTTCAATGTCATGCAGACGGCGGATATGGGTGCCGATCAGAATTCCCCTGTCTCTGAGCATCTGCAGGCAGAGAGCACCGGCTGCTGCCAGCGGTGCGGTCAGACGGCCGCTGAAATGACCGCCGCCGGATGCGTCTTCAAAGCCGCCGTAGCGGATATGGCCGCTGTAGTCGGCATGGGACGGACGCGGTGTATTCATGATGCTTCCGTAATCACTGCGGCGCACATTTTCATTGCGGATCAGCAGCGTCAGCGGTGTTCCTTCGGTGATGCCGTTTCTGACGCCGGAGATGAATTCCGGCAGATCTTTTTCCTGGCGGGCAGTGGAAATCTTCCCGGCTGCCCGGCGCCGGTTCATCTGTTCCGCCATCAGATTCATATCGATCCTGATGCCGGACGGAACTCCGTCAATGACGGCTCCGACTGCCGGACCGTGCGATTCGCCGAATATGGTCACGGTCAGATTCTTTCCCAGTGTATTCTTGCTCATATCAGTTTCTCCCTGAGATCTTCGGTGCTGATATCCTGCAGATATCCTTTGCCGATCTCGTCGACCTGGACGATCGTTATGCGGCCGTGATCGGCCTTCTTGTCATTCAGAAGCAGACGGTAGACTTCTTCCGGATCACTGTCACATGACACCGGCAGATGCAGGCGTTCCAGAACTGCTGCCAGCCGCTTCTTCAGATCCTCATTGTTCATGATCGCCATCATTCCCATGCCCACGCATTCACCGTGCAGATATTCATTCAGACCGTGTGAAGATTCATAGGCATGGCCGATGGTATGGCCAAAGTTCAGAAGCTTTCTCTCGCCGGCTTCTCTTTCATCATGTTCCACGACATTCTTTTTGATATTGAGACAGCGGCTGATGATCTCATCGATGTGATCACGGTAATTTTCCTTTTCAAAGATGGCAAACAGTTCTTCATCAAAGGTCAGTCCTTCTTTTACTGCCTCGGCCAGACCGTTGCTGTAATGTCTCTCGCTGAGAGTGGAAAGGACATCGGTATCGACCAGCACCATGTCCGGCTGCCAGAAGGCTCCGACACAGTTCTTATGTCCGTTCAGGTCGATTGCAGTCTTGCCGCCGATCGAGGAATCGATCTGGGAAAGCGTGGTTGTCGGAATGTTGACATAGGCAATGCCTCGCATATAGGAAGCAGCCGCAAAGCCGGCCAGATCACCGACGACACCGCCGCCGAGGGCAATCACTGTATCAGCTCTGGAAACATGATGTTCCAGCATATCTTCCAGCAGGCATTTCAGGGTATCAAAGTTCTTGGACTGTTCACCGTTGGCAAAGACATGCATATGTGCCTCCGGATACTGTTCCTGCAGAACTGTCCGCCACTGTTCGGGAACACCGTCATCGCTGACCAGGAAGGCATGGCCGCTGCGGCCGATGACCTCCTTTGCCCTTTTCAGGATTCCCCTCTCCTGTATTACCGGATATTCCTTTGTTTTCGCATGCACCGTTATTTTCATCGCATCCTCCCGAGGAAACAAAAAGCCATACGGCATTATCCGCATGGCCTGATCATTGCTTTCCATTCAGATAATGCCTCAGACTGAAACGGGCAGTTATCTGACTGCCCCGGCTATCTAAAGTAAAAGTAATAAAACAAACTTGCTTTCGTATTCATCTACAAATTACTTTACTGCACGCACGTTCCGTTTTCAAGAATTACTTTCTGAAAACTTTTCAGGTTCAGCAGCCTTGTAGCAGCCCAGCAGCCGTGCCTCTTCACAGCGCAGTGAAAGCTCCTTCAGAACCGCCTTCATTTCCCGGTTTTCAGCATTGCCGCTGAAGTCGATATAGAACATGTATTCAAAGATCCGGCCGGGAATGGGACGGGATTCCAGTTTCAGAATATTGATGCCGTTCTTGGCAAGAATGCCGAGAATGTTGTAGAGAGCACCCGGCCGGTGCTTCAGCACCAGCATCATCGAGATCTTGTCAGCTGCCGGATCTGTTTCTTCCCTGCCTGTAACGACCAGGAAGCGGGTCATGTTCAGGTCTGAATCCTGCACTTCGCTGCGCAGTGATTCCATCCCGTAGTATTCCCGGGCACGCCAGCTGCCGAGTGCCGCCTTCGAGCGGTCATTGCATTCCTTGACATATTCGACGCTGCGGGCCGTATCCTGCCAGGGCACCGACGTGATCTGCGGATGCGCCGCAAAGAATTCCGTGCACTGGGAAAGTGCTTCGGGATGACTGTATACTTCCCTGATTTCTTCTTCTTTTGTTCCGGGAATGACGATCAGGTCTTCACGGATCGGTATATCGATTTCACCGACAGCATGGATCTCATACCTGCGGAACAGATCGTAGCAGCGGGAAATGATGCCGGTCGTTGTATTCTCCACCGGCAGCACGGCATAATCCAGTGCGCCGCTTTCCACATCATTCAGGATCGCCTTGAAATTGGGATATCCTTTTGCCTCGAAATCCCTGCCGGCAAAATACTGCAGTGCGGCAATCTCACTGAATGTCCCGTGATTGCCCTGAAAGCCTACCTTTATCTTCATACGCATTCTCCGTTTGAGTATAATTTTAGTATGCAGATATTTATTCATCAACACGAAAGAATCCTGATTCTGATCACCGGCTGTCTGATCATCCCGGCACTTTTTCTGGTCTGTCTGATGATCATCGGCATGCCCTACACAAACATTACCGGTCTGCTGGACGATCCTGTCTGGCGTGTTCCGGCCCATATTCTGTTTCTGCTGATGCTGGGCTGGCTGTGCTTCTGCCTCTACCGCATCGGCATGCGCAATACGCCGCAGGAACTGGTGCTCTATGACCTCGGGATCCTGGCACTGCTGATTGTCATCGCCCTGTTTCTTCCTTACCGGGATACATCGCAGCTGATCAGCAGCCTGCACATTGTGGCTGCCTATTCCGCCTTTATCTGGATGAACATTCTTTTCTGGCGCTATGCCGGCCATGAAAAGAAAATGGCCGGCATCTATCTGCTGGTGGTTCTGTTTTCCTTCCTGCATTCCCTGACCATGGGTGCCGTGACCGGTCTTTCCGAAATCGTCTACGGCATCACTGTGTCTGTCATGGTTTCCCTTCTCTGTGCCGGCAGAACAAAAAAAAGATCCTGATCAGGATCTTTTTCTCTGCAGATTATAATACGTCGAAGTACTTTCTGCGGTCTTCGCTGAGGTTGTCGCAGTAGTAGCGGACAGTCAGCTTGTCGGAGACCTTGTTTTCTTCTGCCGGTTCAACGATGAAGCCGTCACCTTCGAGCATGCAGTTCAGGATTGCCTGGCAGGTTGTTTCCAGGTTGTCTACACCTGCTTCAACTTCTGTCAGCAGATCATTTGCATTGATTTCGATATACAGCCAATCCATGGCATGAGCTTCACCCTTTTTCCAGTTAATGACATCTTCATAGTCCTTAACTGTCTTCTTGACAACTTCCGGTTTTGCGACCTTCTTGACAGTTGTCTTCTTGGCAGCCGGCTTCTTGGCAGCAGCTGTCTTCTTGGCGGCAGGTTTCTTGGCAGCTGTCGTTGTTGTCTTCTTGGCAGTTGTCTTCTTAGCAGCCGGTTTCTTTGTTTCAGTTGTTTCGACTGCCTTTTCAGCTTCAACCTTTACGGCTTTCTTGGCAGCAGTCTTTGCAGTAGCAGCTTTCTTGGCAGGAGCAGCCTTCTTAGCTGTTGTTGTCTTCTTTGCTGCTGTCTTCTTCTCTACTTTAACTTCTGTCTCCTTCTCAGCAGCCTTTACAGTTTTCTTTGCTGGCATGTAATTACCTCCCTTATAAAGGCTTATTCCTCGAATAAACCTTGGTTTATTATATCACCATTATTTTAAAAAACATAATTATATGGCGAATATATGGCGATTTTAAGGGATTTTTGCGCATTTTTCCCCTTTCATGGTATGCTAAATCAAAGAAGGAGACAAAACCGATCATGATCATTAACAGCAATGGAATGAGAGCTCTGGAAGCTGCTTCCGGTATTTCTGCGGCTGATCTGATGGAAACTGCCGGGCAGAAGGCAGCGGAAGCGATCAGGCAGGAAGTCTCCCCTGAAACCCGGATACTGATACTTGCCGGAAACAGCAATAACGGCGGTGACGGCTTTGTGATCTGCCGTCATCTGAAAGATTATAAATGCCGCATCTGCCTCGTTGACGGTGCCCCGAAGAGCCCGGAAGCGCAGGCCGCATGCAGCAGACTTGCAAAATCGTGTTTTATTGCACCCCGGCGTCTGAAAGACGAGATCCGCAAGGCCGATCTCATCGTTGATGCCGTTTATGGATTCGGATATCACGGCGAACTGAAGCCGGAGATCAGAAAGATCTTCCGGATGGTCAATGAAAGCAGAACCCGCGTCTTCAGCATCGATATCAACAGCGGCTGCGAGGCTGATACCGATCATCATGACAAGGATGCGATCCGTTCCGATATCACCTTTGCGCTGGACTGCTTAAAGCCATGTCACATGCTGCGCAAGGAAACCGGTGTGTGCCGGGATGTGAAACTGCTTGACCTCGGTCTGCCGCATGATCTTCCGACCGCCTATCCGGAAATGAATGAGGAGATATTCTTCCGCAATTTTCCGCACCGCAGCAATACCATGCATAAAAACAGCTTTGGCCGCACCCTGATCGTCGGCGGCTGCTACGGCATGGCCGGAGCTGTGAGCCTGAATATTCTCGGTGCCCGCACTGTCGGTGCCCCCTATATTGAATGTGCCCTTCCCGATTCGATTTATCCGATCGTAGCCCAGAGACACATGACAGCCGTCTTCCACCCGTTCTCATATCACACGGTAGAACAGGTGGTCGAGCCTCTCAGCCGCAAGGCCAAAGCCATTGTTTTCGGCAGCGGTGCCGTCAATATGGACCGCAAGGTACAGTGCATGGACATGATCCTGCAGAGCAGCACCTGCCCGGTCATTCTCGATGCCGAGGCACTGCGTCTGCTGCATCAGAACACCTATATTCTGCGCTTTGTCAAATGTCCGCTGATCCTGACGCCGCATATCGGCGAATTCGCATCGATCATCAACAAGCCGGTGGAAGAGATCATGGACAACCGCCTGAAATATGCCGTTCAGTTCGCCAGGGAAAACAAGGTCATTGTCGTTCTGAAAGGTGCCAATACCATCGTTGCTTCACCGGTCGGTGAGGTATATATCAACCAGTCGGGCAATCCTGCCCTGGCCCAGGCCGGCAGCGGCGATCTGCTGGCAGGCATCATCGCCGGCATGCTGACGATGACAAGAGACATCTATACTGCTGTATGCATGGGTGTATGGCTGCACGGCCATCTCGCCGATATCGGTCTTGAAAAACATTCCATGCAGGCGTTCAGCCTGGAAAGCTATCCGGAACTGATGGATGCGCTTTTCCGCAAATATCATTTCTGAAACAGTTTTTCGTATGAGCACTCCCCAGCAGGTTATTACATCCAGACAGGCAAGGCGTCAGGTGAATATACTCGGTTTTCCGCTGATTCTGTATATTCTCCTGAACTTTTTGCTGTGGCACGGCACCGGCATTGTCAGCCGGTTTTATGATGTTGCGTCACTGGGCATCGACCCGGAAATCATCTGCATGGCTTCCGGCATTGTCCTGACCCTGCTGATTGCTTTTGTGATGTTCACCATCAGCGCCGCCCGCCTGCATCTGCCGATCCGTGACTACCTGAATCCCACCGGCTCTGATCTGGTTCATAAGATTGCCCTGATGTGCATCGGCATTGCCGTCATGGTCCTGACGACCTACACCGGCACATTCCTGGATTTTCTTGTCCACCCGGCCAGCGGTGCCTATGCCTTTGTCGGCCACTTCACAACCGACGTCAACATTCTTAAAAACATATTGTATTTCGTTCTGTTTGTGCTGGTGAAGCCGGTCTGTGACGAATATATATTCCGCGGCATCATTCAGCGGCAGCTCGGCCATTACAGCCGCTTCTTCGGCGTGCTTGCCTCTTCGGTTCTGTATGCCATTGCCCAGCCGACACTGTCGGAAGCCATTCCCTCCTTCTTTCTGGGATGGTATCTGGCACTGCTGACTCTGCGCTATCATTCCATCCGGCCGGCATACAAGATCCATGTCATTGCTGCCCTGTTCTTCTGGGTTCTTGCCATCATTCCCCAGAAATATGCCCTGATACCGCTGATTGTCATTACTCTGAACTATGTTGTGACGCTGCTGTTCCTGATCGGCAATACCGTCAACTACCGGATTGCCTTCATGCGGATGCCGGAAATAAAACTGTGGAAGATCGTATTTACTTCTTCCACAGTCATCATCTGTATTCTTCTGTTTATTGCTGAGAATATTCTGTCGTTCTTCTGAATGATCAGCCCTGCAGGCCTTCTGCCTGGCGCTGCATGTTCTCGACAACGACATCATAGATATCGCCGATCGACTGGCCGTATTCCAGAACCAGCCACGGCTCATTTGTGTGATAGTGAATCTTGATCAGATCGTCATCTCCGGCCACAAGCAGGCTGTCGCCGACAAAGTGATCAACAATATAGTCATAGATTTCATCTTCATCAAGGCCTTCACCGGCAATGAGAAGCTGGGTATCAAACTTGAACTCAATCTGTTCCATTTTAATTGCCTCCGTAACTGCTCTCAATTATAGCATGGTTTTCACAGCCATGTTTTTTTAACATTCCGGGGATATCAGTGCCGGCTGTCTATATATCAGACAAAGGAGAACATTGATATGACCCAGCTTACAGTTGAAGAACTCAGCCGCCGCCTGGAAGACGGCATGCGCGGCATATTCAGCAGCGAACATTACCGGCAGTATCTGCAGACCATGTCCCGCTTTCACCGCTATTCCAGCGGCAATGTACTGCTGATACTCTCGCAACGTCCGGATGCGTCCTATGTCGCCGGCTTTCGGACCTGGAACGACAGCTTTCACAGACGGATCAGAAAAGGAGAAAAAGCAATCCGCATCCTCAGTCCGATCATACGCCGAAAGGAAGATGAAGACGACGCACATGTCGTATGCGGCTTCCGGGCAGTCAGTGTTTTTGACATTTCCCAGACGGAAGGTCCGGATCTGCCCCTTTCCCTCGCCCGCGTTCTGGACTTTCAGGTCAGCGACTACGCTTCCTTCATAAAAGCTCTCACCATGGTTTCACCGGTGCCGGTCAGCTTTGCGGAAGACCTTTCCGGCAACGGCTGCTTTATTCCCTCGGAAAACCGGATACGCATCAGATCCGGTCTGCCGGAAGCGCAGACAGTCAAGACTCTCATTCATGAGATCACCCATGCCATGCTGCACAGAAACGATCTGTCCGGGAATGCGGCGGACCGCAGCCGCCGGGAAATTGAAGCGGAAAGCGTTGCCTATATTGTCTGTGCCCGTTTCGGCATTGACGCTTCATCCTACTCTTTCGGCTATATTGCCTCATGGTCAGAAGAACGGGATCTGCAGGTTCTGAAAGATTCCCTGCAGACGATACAGTCAGCCGCCGATACATTCATCAGACTGCTGGAATATGTGCTGTTCCCATCAGCCGAAAAAAAAGATTCAGCCCTCGCTGAATCTTTCTGATGCAATTGTCTATCTGCTGCGGAAGTCCATTCCGGCAATATTCAGAGTCTTGTCGTTTTCGCTGAGATCGGAAGTGTCTGTGAACGGTTCTTCTTCAAGAAGCTGCGGTTCATCCTCCGGATCAGTGACGGCAATGTCAGAGGTGTCTTCATCCGGCAGCTCGTCATCATCCAGGAAATCGTCATCATCCTCAAACAGATCATCTGCTTCCGTTCCGACACCGTCAAGTTCCGGCTTGTAAAGATCAGAATTTGTCAGACTCATCTCTGATGTCTTTTCAAGCGGTGCTGACGGGATGTCATCGAGCAGTTCGGTATCATTTTCAGCCGGCAGACTGAGATCAAAATCATCCATGTTCAGTTCGGTGCTGTTTTCAAGCGCCGGTGCCGCAATGACTGCTTCTTCAGCAGTGAATTCCAGATCATCATCTTCATCGCGGATCTCTTCAATGTCACTGAACAGATTCAGCTGTCCCTCTGCTTCTTCAGCCGCAGTTTCAACAGCTTCAGCCACCTCCGGCATCGGTTCTTCCTTTACCGGCTCCAGTACGCTTTCCTCTTCAAACGGATCAGCGTAGTCTGCTTCCGTCGGCCGGCGCAGACGTACGGCCATATACGGTCTTGCCGGCAGCTGAATACGGAAGTGTCCCTTATGGATTCCCGCCTTGCGCACCAGGATATTCCAGGTGTCAATGACTTCGGCAATGTATTCCGTGTCTTCATCGATATAGAAATCACGGAAGGAAGGACGCATGAAGCTGTAATAGAAGATGTACTGGCTCTTGACCGGCTGCATCCATTCGCTTTCCGGAACAGCCGTTACACAGTCCCACTCGCCCTTGCATGCGGCAAGACCATGTCCCGGTGTCTGCTTCAGCACTTCCTTCAGGAAGCGGACACGCTTCCAGCTTTCGCCGTGCAGGGTTCCGCCGTGCGACCACCAGAGAACTTCGTCATCATTGAGGAAGGTTTCACCATGTCCCGGATAGCCGCCTCTCATGGCAGTCTCCCAGAAACGTCTGACCATCTCCTCACCGGTAATATTGCCCCAGCCATGCTGGATATTTCCTTCATAGGCTATTTCATCCATGACGACCGGCTTGCCGTATCTTTCTGCCAGTTCATCTGTCAGTTCAGCACCCTTGTAAAGGTCGACTCTCTGGACCGAGCAGTGCGTGATCCAGGGACGGCTGTGGTCATACATGACACGGCAGTTATGAATGGAACGCAGATGATGATAGATATCCTTCTTCACGAGGATGGAAGCGAGTGCTTCCCAGTCTTTCTGGCTCTTGGAAGTCAGCAGATCATATTCGTTGGCCATTGCCCACCAGACATTATGATAAGCAGAGAAACGGCTGACGATATATTTTACATACATGGCATCCTGTTCCGGTGTCATGGAGCTGAAGCCCCATCTGTCATACGGATGCATGATGATCAGGTCAGCTTCAATGCCGCGCTTTCCAAGTTCTGTGATGCAGGCATCCAGATTGCGGAAGTAATCAGGATTCAGACGGTCATAGTCAAAATGATTTCCTTCGTTCTTTCCGAACCAGGACATGAAGTTTTCCTTGGTCAGAACCGAAGCATCCATCGGTGTGCCGGCATACGGGAATACATCAGGATCCTTCAGATTATAGTCATAGTGCTTCGGGAAAATGCAGAAGCGCATCTTGTTGAAGCCGGCTTCCTCAAGACTCTTCAGCGTCTCCTGTTTTCTTTCCTCACTCTGCAGATGCCATACATAGGCTGTTGTTCCGAGCGGATAGAACGGTGTGCCGTCTTCATAGCTGAAATGATGGGTGTCAGTCACTCTGACCGGTCCGTGATTTGTTTCATCGGCAGCTTCTGCATAGAAGACACCGGAAAGTGTTTCATTCAGAAATGAGCCTTTCAGGACAAATGTATATTTGCCTTCAAAGGACGGCATAAAACGCACCTTATAGATTCCGTTTCCGTCATAGAAGCCATCGACAACGGCACTCTCATTTTTACTCGAAAAGATTCCTTTCAGTGACTGCTCAAGAAACGGATTGCCGTCTGAAGGTCCGGCCACGGACACCTCAAATACATCCCATTTTCTGACACTAGTAGGATAATCCTGACTCATGTTGCATTCCTCCCCTTACTGTATTAATGCAATACAAAAAAGATACTTCTTCTTAATAACAATAACACGTTCCGGCAAAAAGAAAAAGAACGGTGAACACTGATCTTTTCAGCGTTTTCACGTTCTTTTCTGCGCCTTCTTCAGATATTTTCCACCGGTCTGCGTTCCGGCTTGAGGTTATGCTGTCTGGCTGCTCTTGCGGCCATGACTTCTTCGATTTCTTCCGGCGTAATATCCATTTCCGCCATCAGCACGATCAGATGATAGATCAGATCGTTCAGTTCACCGATCAGATCTTCCTTTGATTCGGAAAGTGCCGCAACGACAACCTCCGTTGTTTCCTCGCCGATTTTCTTGAGAATCTTGTTCAGGCCCTTTTCATAAAGATAGGATGTATAGCTGCCTTCTTCCGGGCTGTTCTTTCTTTCAAGAGCCATTTCATACATTTTGATCAGTTCGTTCACAGAATCTCCTCCCCTTCGATCGTGCGGTAAAAACAGGAATGCTTTCCGGTATGGCATGCGGCACCATCCTGATGCACCTTCAGCAGCACCGTATCTTCATCACAGTCGATCAGTATTTCTTCTACATGCTGGTAATGTCCGCTGGTTTCTCCCTTTACCCACAGTTCGCCGCGGCTGCGTGACCAGTAGGTCGCAAGCTTTGTTTCATACGTCTGCTGCAGGCTTTCTTCATTCATATATGCAAGCATCAGGACCTGACCGCTTTCCGCGTCCTGAACGATGCACGGAACCAGTCCGTTTCCCTTTTCAAAATCCGGCCGGATCATAATCTTACTGCCACTCCTTTTTCCTTCAGATATTCCTTGACTTCTCTGACCGTCAGTTCGCCGTAGTGGAACAGACTGGCAGCCAGTGCAGCATCTGCCGCATCCTCGGCAAATACTTCATAAAAGTGTTCAAGACTGCCGCAGCCGCCGCTGGCGATGACCGGGACACTGACCGCTTCACGCACTGCCTGCAGGAACGGCAGGTCATATCCTTTCTTTGTGCCGTCGGCATCCATGCTGGTAAGCAGGATCTCACCGGCACCCCGCCGCACGCCTTCCCGGATCCATTCGATGGCATCCAGACCGGTGTCAATGCGGCCGCCGCTGATGACTGTATTCCAGCCGCTTCCGTCACTGCGCATGCGCCCGTCCACGGCCAGAACAATGCACTGATCGCCGAAACGGGATGCACCTTCACTGATCAGATCAGGATTCCGGACAGCGGCGCTGTTCAGTGACACCTTGTCTGCTCCCGCCAGCAGGATGCGGCGGATATCTTCCGCCGTGCGGATGCCGCCGCCGACCGTAAACGGCATGAATACCTGGGCAGCAACCTGTTCAACGATATGCACCATCGTATCGCGGTGCTCATGGGTAGCGGTAATGTCCAGAAAGACAAGTTCGTCCGCCCCCTGTTCATAGTATGCACGGGCCAGGCTGACAGGATCACCGACTTCTTTCAGGCCGACAAAATTGACACCCTTGACAACCTTTCCGTCCTTCACGTCCAGACACGGGATGATTCGCTTTGTGATCATGCCTGCCTCCGGGCAGTTTCAACTGCCGCTCTCAGATCAATATCACCGCTGTAGAGCGCCTTGCCTATGATGGCTCCGTAAAGATCCATTTCTGCCAGGCGGACAATATCATCAAGATTGTGAACGCCGCCGCTGGCAATGATGTCACAGCCGCAGTGCTGTCTGAGACTGTCCAGCATTTCAAAATTCGGTCCGCTCAGAGTACCGTCCCTGGAAATATCGGTGAAGATCAGGGTTCTGACTCCGAGGCTTTCCATTTTCGCGGCGAAATCAAGATACATGCAGCTGCTGTTCTGCAGCCAGCCGGCAGTGCTGACACGGCCGTTCCGGCAGTCCATGCCGACTGCGATTCTTTCACCGTACTCTGCCAGTGCCTGCTTCAGAAGAGCTTCATCATTCACGGCAGCCGTGCCGAGAATGACTCTGGAAACACCGTTTTCAATATAGTACCGGATGTCTTCCAGGGTCCGGATGCCGCCGCCGGCCTCAACAGGAATCTTCAGCATTCCTGCCGCTGCCGTAATCAGTCCGGCATTTTCTCTGCGGCCGCTTCTGGCTCCGTCCAGATCAACCATATGCACATATTCCGCACCGTTCTGCTCAAAGGACAGAACCGTATCCAGCACCGATTCCGCCACTGTTTCCTTTTTATCATAATCGCCCTGGTACAGGCGTACCGGAGCGCCGCTGATCATGTCTACCGCAGGAATAATGATCATATAAACTCCTTCAGAAAATAATTCAGTATCACAAGTCCGTCTTCTGCACTCTTCTCGGGATGAAACTGGACAGCCATAACATGGCCGCGGATAAACAGTCCCGGCACTCTGATATCTCCGTAATAGGACCAGCCGGCAAGATCTTCCTCATCATAGCCGTCAGCGTGATAGGAATGCACATAGTACACATACGGTGTATCTGACAGCTGCTCTTTCAGCAGATGTTCCTTCATCACCAGTTCATTCCAGCCGATCTGGGGAACCGCCACCTCGGTCTGAAAGCGGATGACCCTTCCTTTGAACCAGCCGAGACCCTGATGGATTCCCTTTTCTTCGCTATCTTCAAACAGCATCTGCATGCCGACACAGATTCCCAGCAGCGGCACATCTTTTTCAATGCACTGCATGACAAAGCCGTCCAGATGCTTGTTTCTGAGACTTTCCATGCAGTCGCCGAATGCTCCGACACCGGGCAGGATGATCTTTTCACAGCGGGAAAGAACCGCCGGATCATCACTGATCACAGATTCCGCCTGCAGTTTCTTCAGGGCATTTTCGACACTGCGCAGATTGCCCATGCCGTAATCGATGATGCCGATCATTCAAGCATTCCCTTCGTGCTGGGGATGCGGCTGCCGCTGACTGCTGCAGCTTCCCGGATGGCTCTGCCGAGAGCCTTGAAGACTGCCTCAGCCTTATGATGATCATTGTTTCCGTAATGGACATTGACATGCAGAGTAATTCCGGCATTGAAGGCAAATGCCCGCAGGAATTCCTGCACATTTTCGGTGGCCATCATGCCGATCTGATCACGGCTGAATTCACAGCTGAAGACGAGATAGGGACGGCCGCTGATATCCAGATTCACACTTGCCAGCGTCTCGTCCATAGGCAGTGTAAAGCTGCCGTAGCGGGCAATGCCGGCTCTGTCTCCCAGGGCCTTGCGCATGGCCTGGCCGAGAAGTATGCCGCAGTCTTCAACGGTATGATGATCATCCACATCCAGATCGCCGTCAGCGCTCAGATACAGATTCATGCCGGAGTGAAAAGCCAGAAGCTCCAGCATATGATCAAAGAATCCGACTCCGGTATTGATGGAAGATCTGCCTTCACCATCCAGATTCAGTTCGCATTCCACTCTTGTCTCTTTCGTTGTTCTTTCCAGTTTTACCGACCGCATGCTTTTTCCTCCTCAAATGCTTTCAGCACTTCCAGTACCTGCCGGTTTTCATCGGCAGTGCCGATCGTTATGCGGAAGTTTTCGCTGCCTCTGTAATCACGGATCACGATCCCTTCCTTTTCAAACAGTTCCATCAGCCGCTCCTTGTCACTGCTCATGCCGTAGATGAAATTCGTCTGTGAATCAATAAAGCGTGCTCTTCTGCCGGCCGCCAGCGCTTCAAGCATTTTTTTCCGTTCCCGGCGGATACCGGCAATGAACGATTCTGTTTCATCCTGATGGCGCAGAGCGATGGCTGCCGCTTTCATGCTGAAGGCATTCAGCGTATAGGGAACATAGGCTGCCTTCAGCTTTTTCATGTTTTCCTTTGATGAAATCAGAAAGCCGACCCGCAGTCCCGCCAGGCCATAGGCCTTGGACAGTGTTCTGGTCACATACAGATTGCTGTATCTGTCCAGCAGGCTGACCGCACTTTCTTCATCCGCAAATTCAATATATGCCTCATCGATGACAACAGGAATATCCGCAAAGGAAGAAACAATGGATTCGATTTCACCGATGCTGAGGCAGTGGCCGCTGGGATTGTTTGGATTGGAAAACAGAACCATGGCAGCCTTCTCTTTTCTTCCTGCCGCGATGAATTCACTGATGTCCAGCGAACCGTCTTCATTGATGTCAAATTTTCTGACCGATGCCTCATAGGTGCCGGCATAATAGTCATACATCGAGAAATCCGGATCGAAGGTATACAGAACCTTTCCCCGGCTGAGAAATGTACCGATCAGATAGCCGAGAATCTGGTCTGATCCGTTGCCGGCCAGCAGCATTTCCTCATCTGTTCCGGCAACGCCGGCATAGGCCCTGAGCAATTCCGTCTGATCATTGTCAGGATACCGGTTCAGTGAAAGGTCCAGCAGCGCATCGGCAGCTTCCTTCAGGAAAGATTCCGGAAGCGGCTGTGATCTTTCATTGGCATTGAGCAGGATTCCTTCCTGAACGGCCGTTTCATAAACCTGTATGTCTTTCATCGTTTCATCCTCACTGCTGCCGCATTGGCATGGCCCTGCAGCCCTTCTTCTTCCGCCATTCTGATGATGTCGCTTCCGTATGCCTGGATTGCTTCTTCGGTATAGTGCAGGAACGAAGATTTTTTAATGAAGGCATCTACTCCCAGAGCACTCGAGAAGCGGGCAGTGCCGCTGGTCGGCAGCACATGGTTGGTGCCGCCGTAATAGTCACCGATCGATTCACAGGTGTAATAGCCGAGGAAGACAGAACCGGCATTCAGCACCTGATTCAGATATTTCATCGGCTCCGATACCATCAGTTCCAGATGTTCCGGGGCAATGGCATTGGCAAATGCAATGCATTCGGCAATTGAATCACAGAGAATTGACTTTCCGTAATCACGAAGAGAAGCCTCCACGATTTCCCGTTTCGGAAGCACCGCTGACTGTCTCTTCAGTTCTTCATTGATCCGGGCTGTCAGTTCCGCCGATGTGGAAAGCAGAATGGCGGATGCCATCGGATCATGTTCTGCCTGGGAAAGCAGATCGGCTGCCGCATAGACAGGATCAGCACCTTCATCGGCAATGACCAGGATTTCAGAAGGTCCGGCAATCATATCAATATCCACCTTGCCGAAAACAAGTTTCTTGGCAGCTGCCACATAGATGTTTCCGGGACCGACGATCTTGTCAACGGCCGGAATCGATTCCGTTCCGTATGCCAGTGCCGCAACTGCCTGGGCCCCGCCGATCTTATAGATCTCCGTAACTCCGGCAATCTTTGCCGCAAAGGCAATATTGGGATTCAGGGTTCCTTCCCGGTTCGGCGGCGTAACCATGACGATCCGCTTCACCCCTGCCACCTTTGCCGGAATGGCATTCATCAGCACCGAACTCGGGTACTGGGCTCTGCCGCCCGGCACATAGATACCGACCGCCTGCAGCGGCAGCACCCTCTGGCCAAGATAAATGCCCATTTCCTTATGCTGTATGTAGGAATTCTGCAGCTGGGCACGATGGAAGTACTCGATATTGGCCCGTGCTCTTTCCATTGCCTGACAGAATGCGGGATCGCATTTCTGGACGGCATTTTCGATTTCTTCATCACTGACGCGGAATTCCGCAATGTCAATGCCGTCAAACTGTTTTGTATACCTGATGGCAGCTTCATCCCCGCTGCGGCGGACATCGCTGATGATGTCGTTCACCCGGGCAAGGATATCGCTGCTGATTTCCTGCGAGCGCGAGTCAAGGAATTCCCGCAGCATCTTTGTATCTTTTTTATTGATTTCCTTCAGCATGTCTGTTCACGATCCTTTCCAGGTCACCGATCATATTTATGACCTCATCCCGCTTCAGCTTGAAGCTTGCCTTGTTTACTATGACACGGGCACTGATGCGGGCTACCGTATCAAGAACTTCCAGTCCGTTCTCCCGCAGCGTTGTGCCGGTTTCCATGATATCGACGATGCCGTCACAGAGTCCGAGAACCGGAGCCAGTTCCACCGAACCGTCGATCTTGATGATTTCCACATCCATGCCGCGGGAAGCAAAATACTGTTCCGCAACTTTCGGATATTTGGTGCCGATGCGGATGTGTCCGCTCTTCTTCAGCAGATTTGATCCCTTCATGCCGGCAAGAATGAAGCTGCAGCGGCCGATTTTCAGATCAAGCATTTCATAATAGTCACTGCCGCCTTCCATCAGCGTATCCTTGCCGACGATTCCGATATCGGCAGTTCCGTGCTCAATATAGGTGATGCAGTCATTGGCCTTGACCAGAAAGTAGCGGATGTCGCGGCGGGTATCCTCAAAGACCAGGGCCCGGCCTTTGTCCTTCAGTTTTTCAACCCCGTATCCGCATTCTTCCAGCATGGCAACAGCGGCTTTTTCAAGCCTTCCCTTGGTCAGTGCTACCGAAAGACTCATCCTCTCACCTCCATCTCTTCCGCCGTCTCATCCGGCACCAGTTCCACCGGTCCCTGACGGCGCAGTTCTCTGGCATACAGCAGTGCCTCTCTGGTCTTTGCGGCAGGATAGATCAGCTGCCGGCGGGCAGGTACTTCTCCGGGCACGGCATCAAGCAGATAATCGGTCTTGACGCCGAAGCCGATGGCCGGCATGTCGCGGCCGACCTTTCTCAGAAGTTCATCATAGCGGCCGCCGCTCAGAACAGCCGTTCCGATTCCTGGCACAAAGCCTTCAAAAATAATGCCTGTATAGTAGTCAAGGTGCGGAACCTTGCCGAGATCGAAGGCAAATTGGCCGCTGTATCCAAGATCATTCAGGGCTTTTTCAAGTTCCAGGAAGCGTTCGGCTTCCTTTTTCAAAGAGCCGGCAAAGCTGTATTCCGCCGCCTCCTTCAGGGCATCTCTTCCGTTCAGCAGCGGCAGCCGCAGAAAGAACCGGTAGGCTTCAGCGCTGAGGTTCAGCGTATCCAGCTTTTCCCTGGTATCGGTCATGGCCTTGCGGTCAGTCAGGTCTGCCAGCACGGCCGCATCCTCACTGCTGATGCCTGCCTCACGGACGGCAAGCTTGAAGAAATCACTGTTGCCGATTTCCAGCGTACAGTTTTCCACCGGCAGAGCCGCCATGACATCGAGTGCACAGCTCAGCACTTCCAGATCGCTTTTTTCATCCAGGCCGATCAGTTCAATGCCGCAGTCAGTCACTTCGTTTCTTTTGCCGGCAAATGTCTGTCTGACCTTGTAGATATTTGCACAGTACGAGAAGCGGAACGGTCCCCTGACATTGCCGAACTTCGAAGCACAGAGCCGGGCAATCGGCAGTGTCATATCCGTGCGCAGGGCAAGGATCTGACCGCTCTCATCCACAAACTTGTACATGGATTCTTCTTTCAGATATTTGAATGTATTCTGATAAGTTGAATAGAATTCGATCAGCGGTGTTTCTATTTTCTGATATCCGTAGCTGTCAAAGACACTGCTGATGCGCCGCTCCAGATCACTCTTGACAGCGCATTCCTGCGGGAACAGATCCCGCATACCGGAAGGTATCTGCATCTGTTTCATCAATCTTCCTCCTGAAACAAAAAAGCGCCCTCACAAGGGACGCTTCACGTGGTTCCACCCAAATTCACCGGCTTCTCACGAAGTCCGGCCTCACAGAGTACCGACATACTCCTGTGCTGTAACGTGCACACACGTCATTCCCTACTGTTAATTCGGGAAAGCAGCTCCGGGATGTGTGTTCAGCAGGTCCGGTCCGCTTCCTTTCACCATGCGGAAGCTCTCTGAAGTCGCAGTGCACTGCCTACTTTTTCCCATCTTGGCTTTTCTGATTATTCAAATTATATCCGCCGGCAGTCATCATGTAAACAAAAAAACAAACTTTTTCATGAAAACAGTTTCATTTTTCTGCTGTATGCCTTCTGCCTGCCAGTATTACTGCCGCCGCAAGCAGTGAGGCACAGGCCAGTGCCGTGCTGACATAGAGACCGGTCCGCGGCAGCTTCAGCGGCTCATCTCTGATCACAGCGTTTTCCAGAGCCCGGTTCTGCAGTACGACCAGCGGTTCTTCAGTACTGTCAGCCGGCATTGTAAAAAGAATCTTCATCTGCAGTTTCTCATAGCCGTTCACTGCCGTCTGCTGGGAAATGGCATATGTATCACCCGGGATCACACTGTTTTCAACCCGGTGCGGGCCGCTGCCGCTGACCCACTGGGCAATCGTTTCGCCGTCTGTATTCTCAACCCGCAGCACGGCGCCGCTGAGTGCCTTTCCGGCCATGTCTTTCAGAATGACTGAAAACCCTCTGGCATCCTGCCGTTCCGGCACCTGGGGACGGATGTTTTCGGCCATCTCCGGCATTGATCTTTGCATAAAGACCGGCACCGCCTTCACTTCTGTTTTCTCTTTCTCTTTTTCTTCCTTCTCCGTTTCTTCCGCCGGCAGTGCCGGATCCGGCTGCGGCCGCAGCGGTAATACTGCCTTCTGTACTTCAAAACTGATGATTGGATCTTCATCAGGAGCAATGTCCGGAACAGAGAATTCCCGGCGGCTGTCTTCACAGACAAATGCATCGGGAAGATTCAGCACTGCCGTATAGCTATTCCCTGCTTCCAGCCAGGCGGAAGGTATCATGATGTCTTCCGCTGCCGCAAGCCGGCCGATTTCTTCTTCCCCTTCGTACAGGATGATTTCGCCGTCTGCCGGCAGAATATCCTCACTCTGCAGGCGGACATGGACGCTGACCGCTTTCAGCATGACCTGCAGATTTTCACTGTCCGTATCAAAAAAGAACTCTTCTTTCTGCAGCGGATAATATCCCTTTATGCCTTCCGCGCCGCTGATGAAATATGTGCCGCGGGCCAGGACGGCAGTGAATTTTCCTTCTTCATCGGTTACATACTCGGCCGGATTGCCTTGTGCATCTGCAGCAGCTTCTGTATCTTCCCGATCCGCACTGAATGTCAGCCGTGCATTTTTCTGTGCCGGAATCACGGCAATTGTCTTTTCTGCAAAAGGCACGGCTTCACTGCTGAAGATCCATTCCTCTTCCTTCAGAAACAGCGGTACCTGGATTCTGGTTTCGTTTCTGACAAAGCCCTCCGGCACCGACAGGGATGTCAGATTCAGCGTACTGCCCGGCAGCGGCAGAAAACCTGTCGTCACCGCTGCTTCATCCGGACGGATTTTCCATTCCGCCAGTCTGTTTCCCTTTTCATCACTGACCGCAAAACGGAATTCGCCGTGATTCTCTTTGTCTGTGTGCAGCTGATGCATGGCTTTCAGCGGATGCAGCGGCAGTGCAAAGGTATCGGTCTCTGCATCAAGGGGCCACGGCATTTCCGTTTCTGCGATCCATCCCGGCATCTGTTCATTCATGGCAATTTCCGCTTCGTGCCCTTTTGGAAGATATACTGCTGTTTCATCTGCCGAAAGAATCAGATCCTGTTCTTCGCCGGTTTCGCAGTCACGCACCCGCAGCGATATGCCTTTGACGGGACTGACAATGCGGAGCATTCTTTCGTCTTTTCCTTCGCCCCGGACCGTCCTGAGGCTGGACGCAGCCAGCAGACAGCAGGCGGCAAGGATCACTGTTTTTTTCATTCTGTCATCTCCTTTACCCTCTGACTGTCTTATTGTCCGCAAAGTATGAATTTCCAAAAAAAACTCCGCATTTCTGCGAAGTTAATTCTGATTCTGACCCAGCGAGCGGCGGACATTGTCATTGATGCGCCTGTACATCTTCTCAGCTTCCTGCCGTTCCTCCCTGGAGAATCCGGCGAAGCAGGCATCGAGAAGATCACTCATGGCACTGTCCAGATCTCTGATCAGACTCTCCTCCCGGCTGGCTGTGAATTCTGCCTCAATGCCGCCGGAGGAAAGATGCAGCGTAACCAGCTGCCTGGCCTGCAGTTTCTGCAGAATACTGAGAATGCTCAGCTGAGATATGCCGGTAAAATCGGAAATCTGCTTCTGGCTGCAGCTGCCGCTGCTGCAGCGGACAGCGGTCAGCACCCTGATGTCATCAAGCACCATGTCATGTTTCATGGCAACAGAATTCAGGTAGCGCTGGTACAGTTTTTCCTGATAATAGGATGCCGTAAGCAGATTGCCGGCATCGGAACAGAAATAGGCCTGTACCGTCTCCTCTCCGACCTTTCTGGTGCCGGGCATCATCGGAATTGTCATTTCATCTCTTGCCGCATCGATCAGAAAGCCGGCGATGTTCAGCCGCTCAGCCCGGTATGTCTTTTCATCAAGGACCTGCTGATAGAAGCGGTCATAATACTGAAACACGGTCGTCTTCATTTCAACGAGCTTCAGCGGATTCATGTTTCTGGCAACCAGGGATCCTTCCGTTTTCACATAGTAATAGACCGGAACCTGCAGGGCACAGATCCGCTTACAGTGCAGGACATATTCGAGATTGAAAAGGAAGTCTTCACAGAAGCTGACTTCAGCATCCATGCGGAGCCCGTTTTCCATGATCAGATCCCGCCGGTACAGCTTGTTCCAGAGAACACCATAATAATAGTCGGCCGGTGATTCCATCATGTATTCGGCATATTCTTTCCGGCTCAGAACCCGGTTCGTCATGATGCTGCCCTTGCGGGAAAGATTCTCTCCCACGACCCGGTAAAAGTCGGCAACGACCATATCGCATTCATTTTCTTCAGCTGTTCTGAACAGCATCTTGGTAGAATCGCTGGTCATCCAGTCATCCGCATCGAGGAACTGAATGTATTTTCCCCGGGCTGCTTCGATTGCCCGGTTGCGGCTGACCGACACTCCGGCATTCTGCTGGTGAATGATCCGGACTCTTTCATCTTCTGCAGCAAGTTCATCCAGAATTGCAGGTGTGCTGTCCGTGCTTCCGTCATCGACGATCAGCAGCTCAAAATCGGCAAAATCCTGTTTCAGGACACTTTCTGCGCAGCGTCTGACAAACTTTTCGGCATTGTATGCGGGAATGATAATACTGACAGACGGCATTGTCTCACCTCACGTCAGAGAGCCCGTAGATCCGGCTGTATTTTTCTTCCAGATAGGAGATGTAATACTGCGGATCAAACGGTCTGCCGCAGGCCTTTTCCATGACTTCGGAAGAGCTGTAAAGACTGCCGTAACGGTGAATATGTTCCTTCAGCCAGGCCATGACAGCAGTCCACTGTTCACTTTCAAGCAGCGAACTGACATCAATGTCTTCCGCCATCCGGCTGTAGAACTGGGCCGCAAAGGCACTGCCCAGGGCATAGGTCGGGAAATAGCCGAAATAGGCATACGGCCAATGCATGTCCTGCAGAATGCCGGATGCGGCATCCGGTACTTCTAGCCCGAGGTATTCTCTGTATTTTTCATTCCAGACCGTTTCCAGATCAGCTGCTTTCAGCCGGCCGGAAAAAAGATCCTTTTCAATTTCATAGCGGATCATGATGTGCAGCGGATATGTCACTTCATCAGCTTCCGTGCGGATCAGTGACGGCCGCACCAGATTGACAGCCCGCATGAAGTCAGAAAAGGAAATACTGCCGAGCTGATCGGGGAAATGTTTCTGCAGCCGCGGATAATTGACCTTCCAGAAGCTTTCACTGCGGCCAAGATGATTTTCACACAGACGTGACTGGGACTCATGCATGCCGGCGCCGATCGATGAAACAATGACAGAATCATCATAGGCCTCGTCCACATCATGGACATACCAGGCATGACCGGTCTCATGAACGGTGGAAAGAATGCCGGCAACAGGATCATGTTCACGGTATTTGGTCGTGAAGCGGACATCATTTTCACTGATCCATGTCGTCAGCGGATGTTCGGATTCACCCAGCTTTCCCCAGTCCGGCGTGAAGCCGACATACGTCAGGATCTGCCGCATGAATTCCCGCTGCCGGTCAGCCGGATAGAGCTGATGCAGAAAGCTGTCATCAGGAACAGGCTGTTCCATGATCCGCTTCAGCAGCGGCACCAGCCGTTCCTTCAGGCTGGCAAAGAAGACATCATAGCGTTCCCGGTTCCACCCCTCTTCATTGTCATCCAGCAGAATATCGTAGGGATCCCGCTCATCACGGCGGTAAGAAAGCAGTTTCTTCTGGGCTTCGACCAGTCTTTCAAGATACGGCGCATAGCTATGCCAGTCAGCAGTCTTCTTGTATTTCAGCCATGCCTGCTCAGATTCACTGAGCACTCTCTGGAAATCAACATACTCTTCCTTGGGCACATCATGAATGCGGGACGCATTTTTCAGACGCAGCTGCACCTTGCGGCGCGTCACCGGATCCAGGTCCGGATCTTTCATCAGTTCTTCCATGACGTCATACATGCCGGGATCATTCTCGAGGCTGAACAGTTCGCCGTGCAGAAAGGCAGTATGTTCATTGCGGACTGCTGCCCCGCCGGCAGGCGGCCTGTCATTGGCATCGAGACCGATCACTGTCAGCGCAAACTGATAGGCATTCAGCTTCTTTTCCCATTCTTCGAATCTTGTCTTCAGATCACTGTTCATATTCCTGTCCTTTCGGCAGAGTGCTGCCGCCGTACGGCATCACTGTCACCGTTCCTTTTCCGTTATATTTCTTCCGGGCATCTTCATATGCTTCCGCAAGATCCGCATAGGGCTTCAGGATCGTCCTGCCGATGACGGCCGGATCCATGTCGCTGACCAGAAAGATATCAGCATGTCTGCGGATCATGGCAATGGCTGCCGCCTTGTGGCCGCCGAGAACAAATTCTTTCCGGATGGCATCGATCATTTCCTGCGGATCCTGATATTTTTTCATCCACTCTTCAAACACCGGATTGCCGAAGCCTTCCCGGCATGAGCCGCACAGGATCACGGTGCCGCCGTCCTTTACGGCATGTCCGGCATTATCAAGAGCCTTCTGGGTCTGATACAGATTCAGATCCTTGGGAGCACCGCCCTGGGAAACCAGAACGATATCCGTCTTTTCCTGCAGCGGACATCCGTAATGTGCATCCAGAAACGAACAGGCCCGGCGGTGTGCCTGCACCATGTCACCGGCAGCCGCATAGACGATCTGCTTTTCGGTATTCAGCACAACATTGACAATAAAGTCGGCACCGACCATGGCTGCTGCTTCTTCGATATCTTCCCGCACCGGGTTGCCTTCCAGCCGGCCGGTCCGGGATGCCGGATCAGTCATCAGCCGGTGATTGGCCTGGATTGCGGCCGGATTGGATGCTCCCGGCATCAGCGCCTTGGCACCGCCGGAAAAACCGGCAAAATAATGATATTCAACATTGCCGATCAATATCCTGCGGTCGGCATTCACAACCCGTTCATCAATATCTACCGGGGTTCCCCGCCTGGTCACTCCGACATGCACGGTACGGCTGAAGTCAGTATCATCACAGGTGACTGTGCGGAAAATCTCTTCACCGACAAGATGAATCATTTCCTCTTCGCTCTGCCGGCGGTGGGAACCGCGGCCAAACAGGATCGTAATATCTTCGGGGCGGATGCCGGCACTATACAGTTCGGCAAGAACCTGCGGCAGGATCCTGTCACTCGGACACGGCCGGGTGATGTCACTGGTCATGACGGCAACCGTCTCACCTTTTTTTACGATCTCAGAAAGCTTCCCGGAGGCAGCCGGATGATCCAGGGCATCCTTCAGGATGGCCTGTTCATCAGGATCGCGCGGCAGTTCCTTCGGCATCAGAACATTCCTGATCAGTTCATCTCTGACCATGACGGTCTGTTCGCTTCTGCCGCTCTTCAGGGCAATCTTCATAGTCAGTTCTCCAGTACCCTTACCCGGATCATGCCTTCAATTGACTCCAGTTCTCTGATGGCCATTTCATCAACATCAGAATTCACATCAAATACGGAATAGGCAATATCTCCGCGCGACTTGTTGGTCATGTTTTCAACATTGATGCGGTCTTTGGCAAAGACCGGCATGATGGCAGCCAGAATGCCGGGCAGGTTGCGGTGAATCAGACAGATTCTCGCTTCCCCGCTTCTTTCCAGAACAAGATCCGGCAGATTGACCGAGTTTTTGACATTGCCGTTGCGCAGATAATCATCAATTTCAGCCGCAGCCATGCGGGCACAGTTTGATTCAGCTTCAATCGTTGTGCCGCCGAGATGCGGTGTCAGCACGGCATTCTTTGTGTTAATCAGACGACGGGTCGGGAAATCAGATACATATCTTGCGACCTTGCCGCTGTTGAGGGCATCAATGATCGCATCTTCATCTACCACCGCATCACGGGCATAGTTGATGATGCGCACGCCGTTCTTCATCTTTGCGATCGTTTCGGCATTGATCAGATGCCGGGTATCTTCCTTCAGCGGAACATGGAGAGTAATAAAATCACTGTACTTCAGCAGATCATTGAGATCACTGACACGGAATACCCGCTGTGAGATCTTCCAGGCCGATTCCACCGACAGATAGGGATCATAGCCATAGACTTTCATATCGCATGCCAGGCCGGCATTGGCCACGATCGAGCCGACATTGCCGGTGCCGATGACACCGAGTGTCTTGCCGGCAAATTCCGGACCGGCAAACTGTTTTTTGATCTTTTCCATGCGCACTTCCACCGGACCTTCGGAATCATCATAGGTATAGACCCACTTCATGGCATCAAAGATATCGCGGCCGGCCATGGAAAGTCCGAACAGGAACAGTTCCTTGACGCCGTTGGCATTTCCGCCCGGTGTATTGAACACGGCAATTCCCTTTTCAATGCATTCCTTGTATGGAATCGTATTGACACCGATGCCGGCCCGGCCGATGCAGAGCAGTTCCGGATTGAACGGATAGTCATGCATATCGCTGGCACGGACAAAAATGGCATCAGGATCGGTTACGTTGTCACCAATGATATAATCCTCGCTGCGCAGTATTTCGCGGCAGGAATCAGAAATGTTATTCAGAGTCTTTATTTTGTACATCACAGTTACCTCCGGATGATATCGCACCTATTCTACCATGAACTTCCTCTGCATTGAAAAGATCCTTTTCATGCGCTACAATAGACAGGCAGCTGGTTCTGCCCTTGTGATGGAATTGGTAGACGTAGGGGACTCAAAATCCCCCGGTGGCGACACCGTGCCGGTTCGAGTCCGGCCAGGGGCACGTCTTGCCTGAATTGACTTCAGGCTTTTTTTGCATCAGAAAACCTCATTGTTTCCAATGAGGCTTCTTTTTTTTACAGTATTTCTTCGAGAACAGTTTTGTCCCAGATTTCCACCTGTTCTGCCCTGGCTTTCTCTTTCAGGTCTTCACCGGCTTCCGTATTTGTCACAAGAATGCCGCCGTCAGCATTTTCAATATCGATATCAAGAGCCGTTTCCCGGATCTCTCGTTCACTGATTGTCCTGTTCAGAAAGGTCTGAACCGTATACGTCTTTCCTTCATGCCGCACCAGCAGATCATTGTCATTGTCGCTGCGTCCGTCAGCGATTCTCGCATCTTCGGTCTCAATGATTTCATATCCCCTTTCCTGCAGCAGTGCGGCGATACGGTTGCGGAATTCCCTGTCATCGAGAAAACTGCCGATCAGTGTCAGTTCATCCATTTTTCTTTCTCCTTTGAAAAAAGCCCGCCGCACCAAAGTGCAGCAGGCTTCCGTTCAGATTATGCGTTTTCCCTGGCCTTTTCAGCGATGACTTTTTCAGCAACATCCTTCGGTGCCGGTTCGTATCTGTCGAACTTCATGACATATCTGCCGCGGCCCTGGGTCATGGAACGCAGTTCCGTTGCATATGTCTTCATTTCGGACATCGGTACTTCGGCATCGATGACCTGGTCACCGTCATCATTGGCAGTGATGCCCATGATGATGCCTCTTCTCTTCGGGAAGTCGCCCATCAGTGTTCCGGTATAGGATTCCGGAGCAGTTACGGTTACCTTTCCGATCGGTTCAAGCAGAACCGGCTTGGCATTCGGCATAGCTTTGTTAAAGGCAAGTCTTGCGGCTTCCTTGAAAGCTGTTTCCTTGGAGTCTACCGGATGGTAGGATCCGTCATATAGTGTTGCCTTGACACCGACAACCTTATATCCGGCCAGCGGTCCGTGATTCATGCAGTCTCTCAGACCCTGTTCTACCGGCGGGAAGTACTGCTTCGGTACGGCACCGCCGAATACTTCTTCTGCGAATTCCATCTCGTCGCTGTCACACGGTTCAAAGCGTACCCAGACGTCACCGTACTGGCCGGCACCGCCGTTCTGCTTCTTGTATTTGCCCTGTGCTTCCGCTGTGCCTCTGATGGTTTCACGGTACTGAATGGTTGGTTCCCTGGTTTCAACTTCAACCTTGTACTTGGACTTCAGCTTGGAAACGATCAGGTCGATATGCTGGTCGCCGAGACCATAGAGAACCTGTTCGTGTGTTTCCGGGTTGTTGACAAGACGGATCGTTCCGTCTTCCTGCATCAGGTTGCGGATACCAACCGACATCTTGTCTTCGTCAGCCTTTGTCTTCGGCATGATGGCAAATCCGAGCATCGGTTCCGGATATTCAATTTTCGGGAACTTGACGATTCTGTTCTTGGTGCACAGCGTATCGTTGGTTTCTGTGCTCTGGAGCTTGACGACAGCACCGATGTCACCGGTGAACAGCTTGCCGACACCGATCTGGAACTTGCCGTTGATAACAAAGATCTGGTTGATCTTTTCCATTGCATCCTTGCTGGAGTTATAGACCTGAGAGTCACTGTTCAGAACACCGGACATGACCTTCAGATAGGAAATCTTGCCGACAAACGGGTCAACGATGGTCTTGAAGACGAATGCGGAGAGTGCTTCGTTCTCATTGGTTTCAAGATCGATCGGTTCATCCTTGGCATTGAGGGCATGTACGCGGCCCTTTTCAGCATAGGACGGGAAGTATTCCGTAATCAGATCCATCAGTCTTTCGACACCGATCTGCTCGATGGCACTGCCGCAGTATACCGGGCGGATTTCACCGCTGCGGACACCGATTCTCAGTCCCTTGGCGATTTCATGTTCATCGAACGGTTCTTCCATGAAGAACTTTTCCATCAGCTCATCATCGGTGCTGGCAATTGCCTCAACGATCTCATTGTAGTATTCCTCAACCTGGTCAGCCAGCTCTGCCGGAACGTCCTGTGCTTCCTTGCGGTTGTCGAGATACCATGCCTTCTTACGCAGGATATTGACGGAACCTACAGCCTTGCCGTCCTTGACGATCGGCATTTCGAACGGAATGACCGTCTTGCCGAACTTGTCGCGCAGAGCTCCGAATACTTCGTCAAAATGAGCATGTTCATCATCCATCTTGTTGATGAAGAAGATGGTCGGCAGCTTTCTTCTGAGGACAGCTTCCTTCCAGGCACGCTCTGTACCGGCTTCGATGCCTTCCTTGGCATTGACGACGATCAGGGCATTGTCACCGGTTGTCAGGCCGGTAATTTCTTCACCTTCGTAGTCCATATAGCCTGGTGTATCGATGAAGTTGATCTTTCTGTTCTTCCATTCGACCGGTGCCAGATGACAGTAGACGGACAGGCCTCTCTTGCCTTCTTCCGGGTCAAAATTCAGAGCTGTTGTTCCGTCGGAGTTCGGCCCGAATTTATCGAGCTGCTTGTTGAAATACAGGCAGGCTTCAATGACTGAGCTCTTGCCGGCGCCGGAATGTCCCAGTACTACGACATTGCGTACATCACTTGCTAAATAGTCTTTCATCATTGCCTCCCCTTATTTCAGAATATCCTTCAGATCCGCAAGACATTCCTTACGGACATAGTGAATTGCCATCTGGCCATTATTGTCTTTGATTTCCTTGTCAGCACCGTTGCTGAGAAGCAGGTTGACAAGGCTCGGATAACCGATATAGGCAGCTCTCATCAGAGCTGTGCAGCCTTTCAGATCGGCGGCATTGATATTTGCACCGTTGGCAAGCAGATATTCAATGATATCTGTCTTGTAGCCGTTGACAGCTTCCATCAGAGCTGTTCTGCCCTGTTCGTCAACTGCATTGACATCTGCGCCCTTGCCGACCAAATATTCAACAACTTCCTGCTCACCGAGCAGAGCCGCTCTCATCAGAGCTGTTCTGCCTCTGTTGTCATGGGCATTGACTTCTGCACCGGCGTGCACCAGCATTCTGCAGATATCGACATGTCCCTTCTTGGCAGCACCCATAAGAGCCGTCTTGTTGTTTCTGTCACGCATTCTCGGATCTGCGCCGTTGTCCAGAAGGAAGCGGACAACATCTTCATAACCGCGCTTGGAAGATCTCATCAAAGCAGTACGGCCGTCACCGCTCTGCACATTGACATCTGCACCCTTTGAAACCTGAGCACAGACCTTTGCGAAATCACCGCTGGCTGCAGCATCGAAGAATTCACGATTTGTCTGATCCATAATCATTACCTCCTGTGATCATTCAAGATATATTCAGTTTTTGATGAAAAAAGATGGACGCTATACATCCATCCTAAAAGCAGTCACAAATATGTAACCCAACCCCAATGAAAAGACTGTTAACCTCCTGGGTTTCGCTGTTGTCATGTACTAAAAAAAGTATTCTCTGGCGAACCATAAATCTGTCATCTCCGTTCTCATTGTGGCAAAGAAATATATCTGATTTCATTTTACCTGAATCACTTGATACTTCAATAGAATCACCTCTGAAAACAGTGAAAATTTATGAAAATATTCAAAAGTAATGAAAATGTTTTCATTTTTACTGCCTCAGCAGCCGGATGCTGTCCCGGTAGTCCGGCATGCAGGCGGCAATTACGGCATAGAAATCCTTCGAGTGATTCGGCACCAGCAGATGTGCATATTCATGCAGGAGCACATAGTCCAGACACTGCACCGGATAATGAATCAGGCGCTTGGAAATGCTGATATGGCCTCTTGCCGGCGTGCAGCTGCCCCAGCGGCTGGTCATGTATTTCAGGGTGATCTTCGGCGGCGCAATATGATTGCGGCGGCAGATCAGCTCATCCCATTCTCCCCTTCTTTCGGCAATCATTGCCGCAAGCTGGCGGGCGGCATAGTCATAGAAGGTTTTCCGGATCAGTTCCGTCTTTTTTTCGCGCAGAAAGAATACGATTTCATTTTCTTCGATCATCATGAAATTGGTCCGTGACTGCTCAAACCGCACCGGATACCGCCGGCCCAGCCACACCGCTTCCTGCTCGTCAATGCCGGCCGCATGCCGTTCTTCCCTCTTTGCCTGTTTCTGCTCGGTGCGCAGGATCCAAGCTTCCTTTTCCATGATAAAGCGGGCTATATCGGAATGGGTCACACGGCGCGGACAGGTAATGCTCAGTGCGCCGTCATCTTCCACCCGCAGATACATGTTGCGGTTGCGTTTATATGTAATATGCACCGGCCGCTCCCTGCCGGCTGCTCTGATCTTCATTTCGCTCATGACAGCAGACATTATATCATTTCTGTCCGATTCCCTGTTGTTTTCATTTTTTGTTTATGTTATATTAATCAAGCGATATGGCGGCTATGGTGAAGTTGGTCAACACACTGGATTGTGGCTCCAGCACTCGTGGGTTCGAGTCCCACTAGTCGCCCCATCGGAATCCTCTGAATTTCAGAGGATTTTTTTGTTTTTCTTTACTGTGCCGGCCGGCCGGACAGTTCCTGCAGATATTCTGTGACTTCGGAATCAGCGACCAGCTCTGCTTCGGCATCTGTCTGATAGGACGCAGATGTCGGAAACATGCGGATCTCACCGGCAGTTTCTGCCAGTGTCAGCAGCGGAATGTCCCGGGAGGAAACAGCGGCTTCAATCATATACGGAATCCCGGTGCTGCCGCTGTCTCTGAGATCAGCTCCCTTGTGGTCACGGACAGAAAGAATCCTGACATTGCGGAACAGGCAGCCGCTCAGCGGATTTTCACCCCGTCTGGCGATCGTCACATAGATATCTGCCCGCATGCCGGCAGTCAGGCTTCCGAGCCGGGAAACATCGGTATTCATGACAAAGGAAGTCTGTCCCTCTTTCAGCTGCATCGCCGGCCGGTCCGGAAGTTCTTCCTCCCGGTAGAGCATCGATCTGTAGAACGGCGAGCCGGCCGGAATCATGCCCTGGATCTCGGTATATCTGCCGATGATCTCATTTTTTTCTGTGCAGATATGATCCGGCACATACCCCTCCGGCATTCTGATCTCGATCAGATCTGTTTCCGTGATCTTTGTTCGCGGCGGGATGTCACGGGCTGCAGCCCAGACCGTCTGCAGGGAAAGATATCTTGCGACATAGATCTGAAACAGCAGATAATTCGCTGCCAGGATTGCGGCTGCCCCGGCCAGACACAGTGCCGCCTTCACCATGACCGGATTGTCTGCCTGTTTTCCCGCTTTCATAGCTTCATGCCTGCCGGTGCATCGATCATATACAGGACAGCCGATATCGGCAGCACCATGTCACAGACGCTGACACGATCCTCCCCGTTTTCGTCTGTCAGCAGATGCACGGTCCCGGTCATGATCCGGTTGCCTCTGGCGTATACCAGTGTATGCTTTCCTTCATGCGGAATGATTTTAGTTCTGTCCATGCTTTCTCCCTCCTGACATTCATATAGGCAGAAAGTATGTGAGCGCCGAAAAAAAAGCGGAGAAGTTCACTTCTCCGCCTGCATTTATGCTCCGGCGTGTTCGGCCAGATATTTTTTGATTGCTTCTTTCTGGTCAGCCTTGCAGGGTCTGCATTTGTCGACGGTCATCGAACCATCGACCAGTTTTGCGGCCATGCCGGCACAGCCGGGATTGCCGCATCCGCCGCAGTTATAGCCCGGCAGCATCGCCAGCACATCTTCTACTCTTGTATCTTCCTTGACATACAGTTTCTGTCCGGCAATTCCCAGGAAGACACCGATCAGGCCGCCGAGCACCAGCATCAGCAATACAGCCTTAATGATTTCCATGATTGTCCTCTTTTCCTTCGCTTGTAAATTGTCCGCGCATCGCACAGTCTCTGATTCCGCAGGCGCTGCATTCCGGCCTGAGATTCTCGCATCCGGCCGGAACCGGCGTCTTTCTGTTGGCCCGGTAGAGCCAGACATTGAGGCTGAACAGTACGGCGATGATCAGTACTGCAAGCAGTGCTTTCATTGATCAGACCAGTCCTGACAGGGATGTGAATGCAACAGCCATGATAGCGGCGATGATGAAGGCAATCGGATTGCCCTCAAATGCCTTCGGCACATCATTGCCCTGCAGTCTTTCACGGATGCAGGCAAAGATGCACAGCATCATCATGAAACCGGCCGGAACAGCGATGGAATTGACCATTGTTTCAATCAGGTTGTATCCCTGTGTGATATTGTCCTGTGCAACATACAGTACGGCACAGTTGGTTGTGATCAGAGGAAGATAAATGCCCAGCTGCTTGTACAGTCCCGGAGAATTCTTCTTGATGAACATTTCCACGAACTGTACGAAAGCTGCGATCAGCAGGATAAAGCAGATCAGTTCCATGTATTCCAGATGCAACGGAACCAGTACGAAATAATACAGAGCCCAGGACAGCACCGATGCGCCGAAGATAACGAAGATGACGGCAACCCCCATGCCGATGGCATTTTCCAGACGGGTGGAAACTCCCATGAACGGACACATTCCAAGGAATTTGGAAAGAATGATGTTATTGATCAGCATGGCGCTGATAAACATGGTAAATAACTGCATTATTTCGCCTCCTTAGCCTTTTCGCTCAAGTGGTTCTTATAGGCCGAGATTGCCGCCGCAAAACATGCGAATGTCAGGAAAGCGCCGACCTGGCTGGTAAACATCGGGATCTCAAATCCTTCCGGAATCAGACGGACAGCAAAGATCTCAGCGTTTGTGAACGGATTTGACAGGGAAATGATTCCGGTGCCGAAGAGCTGGCGGATCAGTGACATTGCCAGCAGCGAAAGCGTATAGGAGAGACCCATGGACAGACCGTCTCTGGCGGACGGACCGATCGGGTTCATGGAAGCAAACGCTTCGGCACGGCCGAGGATGATGCAGTTGACAACGATCAGATCGATGAATGCACCAAGAGCTGAATACAGCGCCGGTGTGTATGCCTGCATCACCATTCCGACGATCGTTACCAGCGTTGCAATGATAACGATATAAACGGGAATGTGAATGTCATCCGGTGTGATGTTGCGCACTGCCGATACCAGAATATTGGAAAGTGTCAGAACGACTGTTACGGCAACCCCCATGCCAATGGCATTGTTGAGGTTGGTCGTAATTGCCAGGGTGGAACAGATTCCCAGGTACAGTCCGAAGACCGGATTGTCAGTCAGGAGTCTGGTGAAAAAGTTTTCTTTTACATTGGTTTCACTCATTCTGTTTCACCTCCTAGTTTCCCGCGGCCATCTGCAGGGCAGCGGCCGTCATTGCTTTCAGGGAGGTACTGGTGTATGTTGCACCGGCTGTGGCATCAATTGTTGTGTCGAGTGCAGCACCGGCATACTTTGCCAGTTCTTCTTCGGTGATTGCCAGGTCTCCCTTGTCCTTTGTATCTTTGAAGGCTGTCACTTCGACGGAAACGACTTTTCCTTCATCTTTATTGACTGTGATCAGTGCTTCGTTTCTGTCCGCATATCCCTTGGCAGAACATTTATAGACATATTCGGAAGGATTTGTATTGGTCCAGATCCGGCACGCTGCTTCATTGGCCGTAAAGTCTTCAGCTGCCAGTCCGGCTGCAGGTGCTGCAGCGGCTGTCTCTGAGGATCCGCCGGCGGAAGAAGAAGCAGGAAGCGGATTGCCCTGGATACCGCTCAGAACTGTTCTGGCAGCATCCATGCTCTTCTGAATGGCTGTAGATGTCAGAGTCGCACCGGAGAGCAGCGGAATCGGATCAGAAGCTGTCAGTGCCAGGATCTGATTTTCATAGTCGCCGCCGTCCTCGAAGCAGCGGGCACCGATACCATCGGTTTCTTTCTGCTCAAGAGCCTTGAATCCGGAGATGGTTCCGTCATTGTTGAAGCCGGCAATGAAGGTAAAGCCGTCGGAATTGTATCCGGTTCCGTTCAGGGTGAAGATGTATCCCTGGCCGGCAGCTTCATAAATGCCGTCGATATATCCGGTTTCATCCAGACTGATGTACTGATCTGTAACATCCGAGAATTCACCGCCCGGATAGATCATTTCCAGCTTTGACTTGATGGTGCTGAGCTTGTTCTGCTCGATCAGCGGAGCAGTCAGGGCATTGGCACCGGAAAGAAGCAGTCCGCATATGCCGCATACGATTCCCAACAGGAGCATCTTGTATACGGCAGAGTCTTTGTTCAGATTCTTCATATCTCTGTGCCCTCCTAGTTTCCTGCGGCCATCTGCAGGGCAGCTGCGGCCATCGCTCGCAGCGATGCACTGGTAAATGATGCACCGCCGGTGGCATCGATCTTTGTATCAAGTGTGGCTCCGGCATATCTTGCCAGTTCGCCGTCAGCTACAGCCGCATCTCCGATTCCGACAGTATCATTGAAGGCTGTTACCTGAATGCTTTCGATCTTGCCGTCCTTGACGGTAATTGTTGCTTCATTGATGCCTCCAAAGCCTTTGGCACGGCAGGCAAAGACACCGCCGCCCTGGTCAGTGCATTCGGCACTGTTGGCACTGAAGTCTTCAGCACTGAGGGCAACCGCATTGCCGGAAGCAGCACGCTGCGGTTCCTTGGCTTCAATTCCGAAGAAGCCGACCAGCACTGTAACCAGAATGATGACAGCTGAAACACCAAGAACCTTGTTGCGGATCTGTACTCTGTTCTTGATCTGGTTGCCGTCAGAGAGTCTGTCAATGGCCGGTGTCAGCATGTTCATCAGAAGAATGGAGAACAGGACGCCGTCCGGCAGATTGGAACGCCAGCGCAGGATCATTGTCAGGGCTGCGCATCCGACCGCAAAGATAACGCGGCCGGGAATCGAAATCGGTGTCGTAACCGGATCGGTCATCATGAATACCGTTCCGAAGAGAACACCGCCGCCCAGAACATGGAACAGCGCATACTGTACGCCGGCACCATGATAGAGACCGACGATCAGGGAAATGACAAACAGCACGACAAGGTAGGTGCAGGAAAGATGATAGTTGATATCCTTGCGCCAGAGCAGGAAGGCGCCGCACAGCAGAATGACAATTGCGCAGGAGCCGCCGATAACACTCGGATAGCCGCCCAGTGCCATATTGCCGAAACCGCCGAACTGCTCAATAAAGCCGCCGAAGGCATCTTTCTGAATGATCCAGCCATAGGAATTCATGGCTGCCATCGGGGTGCCGCCGGAAAGAACGTCATAGACTTTCGCGGTGACATCCTGAGCCTTGTTGGCAGCGAAGTTGTTCATGATGATTGCTTCGCCGAACGCAGCCGGATTGAAGATATTCTGGCCGAATCCGCCGAATACCAGCTTGCCGATGACAATGCAGATGATCGTGGCAACGATCAGGGCATAATAGCTGACATCAATGCGGGTGATCAGAGTCAGGATCAGAGCTGTTACCCAGCTGTAGGAGTGGGACAGTTCCTTTTTGACATCATGTTTTCTGATCTTGAAATATGCAGCTTCCGTCAGGACTGCTGTCACAACAGATACTGCTGCCATCAGAATGGCGCGCATTCCGATTGCCGCACCGTAGACGATCCCGTAGTAGGTTGCGGAGCATAACAGTACTGCCACCAGGCAGACTGTCAGGTCCATCATGATCCGGGAAGTATGTCTCTTGGTACGGTAGTTCGGAGAAGGCCGATATGAAAATTTCATTATTTCTTTGCCTCCTTTGCACGGGATGCCATTCTGGTGCGGATAAAGTTCTTCGCCCTTCTGACATTCTCAGTAACATCGATCTTGGACGGACATACATAGGTGCACATGCCGCACTCGATGCAGTCCATGACATAAAGCTTGTTCAGTTCTTCTTCGTCGAAGATCGCAGCCGACATCTGAATGCGCACCGGCTGCAGTCCGGACGGACAGGTCTCGGTGCAGCGGCCGCAGCGCAGGCATTTGACTTCGTCCTTTTCCTCATTCGGCATGACGGTCAGGCCATTGTTCTGCGGGGCAATGACAAATTTGTCATTCGGAATCGTTCTGCCCATCATCGGTCCGCCGGCAATCAGCAGAACATCCTCAAGACCGTCTTTATAGCCGCCGCAGGCATCAATGATCTCACCGGCTCTGGTACCGACAGGAACATATACATTCTGCGGATTCTTTACGGCCTCGCCGGATACCGTCAGATATTTATGCGTAATCGGATGACCGTTATCAATGGCATCGCCGAGAGCAATTGCCGTTGAGGCATTGTTCAGGATACAGCCAGCTTCGATCGGCAGCTTGTCGTATCTGCGGCCGGTAAGCTGGAATACCAGTGTGCGCTCCCATCCCATCGGATAAAGATCGGGAACAGTCCTGATTTCGATCGGTGTGCCGGCGAAGGTCTGCTTCAGGGCAGCAATCTGTTCCTTCTTGTCTTCCTTGATGGCAACACAGCCCTTCTGGGCCTTGCTCAGCTTGAACAGAGCCAGTGTTCCCGTCTTCAGAAGATCAATGTTTTCTTCAATGTTTTTGTAGTCTGCGGTAAGATACGGCTCGCATTCTACGGCATTGACAATAAACAGTTCAACATTCTCCGGCTTCAGATACTTTACATAGGTTGGAAATCCGGCACCGCCGAGACCAAGCATTCCGGCATTTTTGACAAAATCCAGAAGTTCCTCCCAGCTTGCCTTTTCAGCGTCAAATTCCGGAAAAGCGCGTACTTCAGTGTGTTTGTGGTCATTCTGAATGCGCAGATGGTCTGCCTGTGCCATGCCGGAAGTCATGAATTTCTCAATTCCGGTCACAGTTCCTGACACAGGCGAAAACAACGGCAGATAGAAATGATCATTTCGTTCTGCAATTTTAGTGCCGACTTTGACTTCATCTCCGACACTGACCAGCGGCGTGCATGGTGCATTGCCGTTGACCAGAGGAATCCAGACGACATCAGGATCAATCGTTTTCAGCACTTCGGCGTGCTTTGTGACTTCCTTATGACCATCCAGATGATGATTCATCGGTCCTGTTAGGAATGACATATTATCAGGTCCTTTCTTAATGCTCTATATGTGAAATTATAACATTTTTTAACAGAATAACAGCAGTGACCTTACTGTCGGAAATGGGATCATCCCATAAATATTCTGCAGTTAATGAAAACGATCGTTTTTTTTCTGAAAAAAGCAGAAATATGTTTCAAAGCATGATTCCGGATCTGTGCTATACTCTATATCAATATGAAGTACAGGAAAATGATTTCAGCCGCTCTTCTCGCTTCCCTGATGCTTTCGGGATGTGCAGAAAAACAGGCTGCCGGCAGCGAACTGCTCGAATACAGCAATCTGTCATATGATGCCGGCTTTGACACGATCTATGCCTACACCGAGTTCGGATATGAACAGGAACCGATGAAGGAGCGCTTTGAAAAAGGTGCTGCCATGTTCGCATCCTTCAACAGTATGTTTGACATCTACAACGACTACCCCGGCATAAACGGACTGAAGGCCGTCAATGACAATGCCGGAATTGCCCCGGTGAAGGTCCGTCCCGAGATCATTGCCATGCTGGAGGAGGCACGGGAATTCTATGATCTTTCCGGCGGTGAGTTCGACGTGACAATCGGAGCTCTGCTGCAGGTGTGGCACCGGTACCGGGAAGCAGGCATCACCGCCAATCAGAACGGCACTTCGGCCCCGGTTCCCGGACAGGAAGAACTGGAAGCTGCAGCTGCCTGCCGCGGCTGGGACAAGGTTGAAATCGACAGTGAAAACAGCACTGTATATATCAATGATCCATGTGTATCGCTGGATGTCGGCGGCATTGCCAAAGGCTTTGCGGCTGAGTCCATTGCCCAGGCCATTGAAAGCGATGATATCGTTTACGCCAACATCAACGCCGGCCGGAACATCCGCACCATTCATGACAAGGCGGACGGATCCCCCTGGCGCATCGCCATTCAGAATCCGCTCGGCGAAGGATCGCTGATCGTTGTCGAAATGACGGGATCCGGTTCATTTGTGACCAGCGGTGACTATGAGCGCTACTATGTCGGCGACGACGGTGTGCGCTATCACCATATTGTTGATCCTTCGACCCTGAAGCCGGCGGATCTTTACCACAGCGTTTCCATCATTACCAAAGACAGCGGTGCTGCCGACTGTCTCAGCACCGCCCTGTTTACGATGAGCATCGAAGACGGAAAGAAGGTTCTTGCGGAATACCGCCGCAAGAGCGGTGATGAATGCGAAGCAGTATGGATGATGGATCCTGACAAAAACCAGGATCAGGACGGCCGGAACGCCGGCAGCCTGTTTGTTGTATATACCGAAAATCTGGAAGACAGAATTATCTGGCCGTGATGCCGAAGCACCGCGGCTTTTTTTGCAAAAAGAAAAGATCCCGCAGGATCTCAGTAATTATGGCGGATCAGTGACATCAGGAAGTAATACAGACAATACAGCGCAGTCAGAGCACAGACGGCGGCAAGAAGCCAGGCGATCCAGCCGAAAAGATACAGCTGCATCTGATAGTCAATATGCTGCGTCATCAGATCACCGAAGTAGATATCATTGCCAAGGTAATACAGATAATATGCCCCATATGCAAACACCGGCAGCAGAATGATACTAAGTGCCAGTTTGATTTTTTTCATCATAAAAGTCCCCTATTTCTATTTTCTGTACATTAAGTATATCTGTTTGCCGGCATTTTTGACAGGAAAACAAATACCATGTGCAAAAAAAGCAGGCAGCCTATCGGGCAAACCAGTGTGTTTCAAGATATCTGCCGACTCCGTCCTCTTCCACCGTGTATTCGGTAATTGCCTGAGCAACCGCTTTGGTGGCATCCGCACCGTTGAGAAGACATACACCCCAGCCGGCTTCCCTGAGCAGGCCGATATCATTGTCCATATCGCCGAAGGCCATGAATTCCGAAAGCGGAATACCGCGCTTTTCGCTGAATTTACGCAGGGCATATCCCTTGTTGACACGGGGATCAACAAATTCCATGGTGACATGTCCGTAGCCTTCAAAGGTCTTGATCACCGTCCAGCGGTCACTCTTGTTGGCATTGCAGGCAGCCATGAATTCATCCATATCTTCCGGCTTCAGATGGATTTCGATCTTGCCGGTATCAAAGCGGCTCAGATAATCCACATCGCCGATACTGACATTTGAATGATTGCGCTTCTGGGAATCACGCATGAAGTCATCCATGCGCAGCGCGGCAATATCATCATAGCCGTTGATATAGACAATGGCATTCAGATCAAGATGGGCAATCGGATCCAGAATCGTTTTGATATCTTTGCCGGAAAGCAGGAAATACTTTTCAAATTTACCGGTTGCCGCATCATACAGTTCGCCGCCGTTCATGCCGATCGCAAAATCAAAGTCAAATCCCAGTTCCCATTCCTTTGCCTTCTCAAGCGTACGCCAGTCCAGCGGTCTTCCCGAAGCCGGGCCGAACAGGACCCCTTCCTCATGAAGACGCTGCAGTGCCGCTCTCGTTTTCGGCAGCATCGTTTTTCCTTTCGGCAGCAGGGTATCGTCAATATCCGCTGCCACAACAGACAGTTTTTCTATCATTTGTCTTTCCTTTCTGTTATCCGACTTTGCGGATCCATTCTCTTCCTTCCTGCAGGAAGTGCACACTGCCGCCGAAGACGGCAACCGACTCTTCCGTGAAAATGAATGTATCGCGCTGATACATTTCCAGATATTCCGTCGTATTTCCTTCCAGGGCATATCCGGTGCAGTCATGAATCCTGTTTTCACCGGCCGGATAGATTGGATTCTGATTGGTCCAGAGTCCGATCGTCGGTCCGCAGGCATGCCCGAAGAGACCAAGCGGATGCGTATACAGCATCGGTCTGAGGCCTTCTTCCTTTCCGGCCGCAATGGCCGCAAGGAATACTTCATTGCCTGTCTTTCCTGTCTGCATTTTCTCGCAGACAATATCCTGGAAGCGGTTGTTGCGGCGCAGTGCTTCCTTCAGTTCTTCCGGAACGTCAGTTTCCCCTTCCTTCAGCACATAGCAGAGCCGCTGTGTATCTGTGCAGAGATTCAGGTAGACGATTCCGAAGTCACAGTGCAGCAGGTCACCTCTCTGTATCACGGTATCTTCACCGTGCATGCCGGTTTCATTCTGCAGATCAATCGTCGGCTCAAACCAGGTGACAATGCCGCGCCTGCTGACCTGTTCGCTCATATAGTCCATGACATCACGGCAGGTCGTCACACCCGGTGTGATGACCCGGTCACTGAATGCTTCTTCGATGATTTCACCGGCTGTTTCCATGACATGCGGCCAGTATTTCAGCTCTGATTCCGTTCTGGTTTCCAGAAGCCGGATGCCGGCTTCGTCACTGCTGACAAAACGGGCAGTAATATCTTCCGGCAGTTCTTTCTTCATATCCAGATACAGACCGTGCGAAAGACCGTCGGTATAGGCATAGCCGTGTTCTGATACATTGACTGTGATCCGCTGCGGACTGATCCGGCGGATGATTCTTGTCAGGGCTTCGAACTGGCTTTCATTCTGTCTGTCCCAGTCATGTTCATAGTATTCATTCAGAGCCGCATCAGGCATGGAAACACTGATTCTTTTCAGTTCTCCGTTTTCCATGGCAAAGATCAGAATTGTCAGGCGCCGGGCAGTCGGATAATGAGCCGGAACGATATGGCGGAACATCGGGTCTTCGTGATATTCGCGGGAGGCAATGATCCAGAATTCCGTACCGGTTTCCTTCATGACTGCCGGCAGAACTGTTTCCAGGCGTTCCTTCAGAAACAGATCGCGGATGTGCTGCTGTTCAACAAAGCTGTACATGGCAGGTCTCCTTTTTATCTTTGTATATGGTAAGGCTGCGTCCATTATATGTGGTTTGTCACTGTTATTCCATCGGTTTCTGATAATAATTTCCGATGATTCTGTCCACCTTGGTCAGTGACATGAACGCATGCGGATCGATACGGAGGATACAGTCCTCCACTTCCTTCAGCTGGTTATTGTTGATCGACAGCATCAGCAGTTCATGTTCCTGATTGCTGTAGGCTCCGACGCACTTCAGCTTGGTGATGCCGTGGCGGCAGATGCGGAAGACTTCACTGCAGATCTCATCGCCATGATCGGTCACAACCTGGATCCGCGTTACCTTGTAGCGTTCATGCATCACATTAACAATTTCCTTCGACACATACTGGAAGATGATCGAATACAGCGCTCTTTCCCAGCCGTACAGCAGACCGGCCAGAAACAGCACGCCGGCGTTGAAGGCAAAGATGTAGTTCCATGACGGCCGGTTCAGTTTCATCGAAAGATCGATGGCCAGAAAATCGGTGCCGCCGCTGGAGGCGTTATAGCGCAGGGCAATGCCGATTGCAAAGCCGTTGATCAGTCCGCCGAAGACAGAAATCAGCAGCGGATCCTGGGTGATTACGGGAAGCTGAATGATTCCGGTAAACAGTGATGACAGCGAATACCAGAGAACTGAATACAGAATGAACTTATGGCCGGTTTTGCGAAGCACCAGCACCGTCACCAGAAAGTTCAGGGCAAAATAGATGACGCTGAAAGAAATCTGAATATGACAGAAATCTGCCAGAACCATGGAAATCAGTCTGGAACATCCGGCAAATCCGCCTGGAAAGAGATTCCCCGATCTGACAAATACATTGAAGCCGCAGGCATAGATCAGTGCGGAAATGATAACCGCGATGATGTTGAGACAGTCTTTTTTTGTAAACTGCATTGAGCCGATATTCATTGCTTATACCTCACTGTTAATACCATCCTCAAGTGTATTACCGGCAGGAATTTATGCAAGAAAAAAGACAGGAATTCTTCCTGTCATAATTTCCGGCGCATTGCAATATGGGGAATGCCGTCTTCCAGAAACTCTTCAGAAACCTGGACAAAGCCCTGCGCCTCATAGAAAGGCCTGGCATAGGTCTGGGCTTCAAGAAAGATTTCATCGGCATGGAAGTGGGTCCGGGCCCGGACAATGCATTCTTTCAGCACTTCACTGCCATAGCCGCAGTGACGGATGCGGCTGACGACGCGGCCGATCTGAACCGTATTCTCTTCACCTTCACGCACAAACATGCGGGCACAGGCAAGGATGCCGCTGTCATCCCTGATCCACAGATGCAGGCTGCGGCGGTCAATGCCGTCAGGATCCTGATAGACACAGTTCTGTTCCACCACAAATACAGCTGACCGCAGTTCCAGCAGATCATACAGTTCAGCAGCCGTCAGTTCGGCAAATGTCTTTACAGTAACATTCATCAGATGATGGCCCGCGCCTTCCAGTCCCCTTTCCGGTACAGATACAGCGTCAGCAGAGCACCGCAGCTCCAGCTGATCAGCATTGAGACAAACATCATTGCACAGTCACCCTGCGGCAGTTCCGGTGTCTTGGTCAGCCAGACCAGGCCGTAGGCCAGCGGAATGCGCAGAAGGACTGATGAAATGATCGAGATCCACATCGGTGTCACGGTATCGCCGGCACCGCGCATGATGCCGGAAAGACACTGTGTCACTTCGACAAGAATATAGCCGACTGCCAGGATCCGCATCATGTTGTTGCTGAGCGTGATCAGTTCCTGGGTGTCGGTAAAGATTGCCATCAGATGGCGTCCGAACAGCAGAATGATGGCAGTCAGGAATGCCGAGATGCCCATCGCTGCCCAGGTGCCCTTTCTGGCACCTTCCAGCACTCTGTCCATGCGTCCGGCACCGATATTCTGTCCGGCAAAGGTCGTCATGGCTGAACCGAACGAGAATGCCGGCAGCATGACAAAGCCGTCGATGCGCATGACAATGACATTGGCGGCAATGAACAGTTCACCGAAACTGTTGGTCAGGGACTGCACAACGATCATCGACATCGAGAAGATAGCCTGGGTCACACCCGACGGCAGGCCAAGTCGGACCAGGCGGGAAGTATATTCTCCCTGCGGAAGCAGGTACCGTCTGTCCATATCAAAGATTTCTTTCATGCGGGTCAGCTTCCAGAGACACAGGATCGCTGAAACAAACTGGGCAATGATCGTTGCCCATGCCACACCGGCAACCCCCATGCCGAAATATGCCACAAAGACAAAGTCAAGAATGATATTCAGGAATGTTGCCACCAGCAGATAGATCAGAGCCGATACAGAATCACCCAGGCCTCTGAGGACACCGCTGAGGATGTTGTACAGACCGCCGCCGGAAATACCCATAAAAATGATCAGCAGGTAGTCAAAGCACCAGTCCAGAATGGTCTCCGGTGTATTCAATACCTTCAGCAGCGGCCGTGTGATCAGCGGTCCGACTGCCATGATGAACAGCGATGCGACAATGGTCAGGGTTATGCAGGCACCGATGGTTTTGGAAAGTTCCTCTCTCTGTCTGGCACCAAAATACTGTGCGACCATGATGCTGGCACCAGTCGCAATGCCCATGAAGAGCACCAGCATCAGATTCAGAATCGGACCGGCGCTGCCGACAGCCGCAAGCGCATTGTCACCGACAAAGCGGCCAACAATAATGCTGTCAACAGTGTTGTACAGCTGCTGGGCAATATTTCCGATCAGCATCGGAATTGTAAAGATAAGAATGGATTTTACAGGATCATCCTTTGTCATATCGACCGGTTTAAAAATATTCATTGCATACCTCTCCAGAAGAACACTGTCTATTGTATTTGATAACCTGAAACAAGACAATCATGACACATGATAGAATAAAGGCGGAGAGAATATATATGAACATTCTGACTTTTGATTTCGGCGGTACTTTTGTCAAATTCTGCCTGACAGATGAAAATGCACAGATCAGCTGTCACGGCCAGCTGCCTGCACCCCTGCACGGCCGGGAAGAGTTTCTGAATACGATCACCGGCCTTTATGAACAATACCGGGACATCACTGACGGCATTGCCGTTTCCATGCCCGGCATCATTGACAGCGAAAGCGGAGATATCCTCCTGGTCTCCCTGTATCCGGACATGAGCGGCGTCAACCTGTACCGGCTTCTGCAGGAACGGGCGGATGTGCCTGTCAGCGTTGAAAACGACGGCAAGGCGGCAATTCTGGCCGAAGCCTGGAAAGGCGCACTGGCCGGAGTCAGGGATGCTGTCTGTGTTCTGCTTGGCAGCGGTATCGGCGGCGGCATTATCATGGACGGAAAGCTGCAGAAAGGTTCCGGCTTTGCGGCCGGCGAGATCAGCAACATGATGGTTGCACCGGGTCAATATAATATAGAGAATGCACTGTGCCGGGACGCCAGTGTCACCGGATTCCTGAAAGCAGTTGCCCGCGCCCGGAGCATGGATCCGGCCCTGTTTGAAATCTCCGGCAACGCTTCCGGCAGCGAGAAGCGCATCACCGGCAGGGATGTCTTCAGCTGGCTGGAGGAAGGCAATCCGGAAACAGCGGCCGTATACCGGCAGTGGATCGAAAAACTCGGCTGGCTGCTGATCAATCTGAAACTGATCGTTTCACCGGAAAAAATTGTCATCGGCGGCGGTGTTTCCCGCAATGAACGCTTCATTGCCGATCTGAAAAAGGAATATGCGGAAATCGCGGCAGTCTTCGCAGAAGGCATGCCGGAAACAGAGATCGATGTCTGCCGCTTCCAGGCCGACGCCAATCTGCTCGGTGCCGTATACTGCTGGATGCAGATGCACGCAAAGTAAAACAGGACTCTTCAGTCCTGTTTGTTTTTTGCTTCATCGATCCATTCCGGCATCCGCCTGGCAATGGAGCGGAAACCGATCTTCATGACCGGCAGTGATGCCCGGGTCATGACGGGCCGGCGGCGGTTGCGGGTGTGTGTGCGGCGCACTGCCTTCAGCGAAAGCTTGGCCTGCCCTGCCCGCGGATCATATTCCATGATCTTGACCCGCACGGTTTCACCGACATGCACAAAGCGGCTGATATCCTTGACAAATCCGTCACTGATCTCCGATATATGAATCAGCCCGGTTGTATGGCTGTCCAGTGAAACAAACGCACCGTACGGCTGGATCCCGGTCACTTTTCCTTCCACGATCTGTCCTGTCTTATAGTTCATAGCAATCCTTCCTCCGCAAGTATACCACGTAAAAAATAAGATGTGATATACTATCTCTTGTTGAAGAAACGGGTGAATTGTATATGAACGTAGTATCTTGGCGAGTCATGGTACCTTTCTGGTCTGCGCTCACAGCAGCGGTCATTGCCCAGCTGCTGAAGCCGGCCATAGGCTATCTTACAACAAAGAAATGGAACTGGGCCCTCGCCCACGCATCCGGCGGTTTTCCAAGTTCCCACAGTGCGCTTGTTTCCGCCCTTGCCCTTTCAGTAGGCATGGTAGAAAAGTTTCGGTCTACAATATTTGCGGTTGCCCTTGCTCTGGCAGTCATTGTCATCTATGACGCTGCCAACGTCAGGTATTACAGTGGACAAAATATCAGAGTTACGCAACAATTAATCAGGGATCTTCAGAAGATGTATCCTGACATGTTTGATGATCCTTTATATGATACCAAGCTGAAGCCGGTTCTCGGCCATCGCTGGTTTGAAGTCTTCGGCGGCATCGTGCTCGGCCTTCTTGTCGCCATGATTTTTCACATCAAGATTTAGGAGGAATAACAACAACACATGAGTGAAAACATTCAGGAAACAAAAGAACGTACACCTGAAGAACAGGCTGCATATGAAGATCTGATCCGCCGGATCAATCACACTCTGAACAAGCTTCGTCCGTATATTCAGGCAGATGGCGGAGACGTCCATTTCGAAGGATATGAGGACGGCGTCGTAACTGTATCAATGAGCGGTGCATGCGCCGGCTGCATGGCCATCAACACCACGCTGAGCGACGGCATTGAAGCACTTCTGATTGATGAAGTTCCGGAAGTAAAGTCAGTAAAACTGATGCAGGCCGATCCCTTTGGAAGCTATTACTACTGAGCATGGCAAAAACCGTGCTTTTTCTTTTGGATTTTTCATGCAAAATCCGGCTTTTTGATCAAAAAAACCGAAATTTTTTAACTTTTTTTAAATATTTTTCTTTTTTTTTTTTTTTTTTTTTATTATTTACTTTTT
>JAZPXY010000007.1:0-22973 GCA_045543875.1 Bulleidia sp. | reverse complement strand
CCCGATACCGGATAGTTGAAGCGCTCACTGCTGTCAGTGCCGACATTGATTACTTCATGTCCCTTGGATTCAAGATATTCCTTGATTTCATTCTTCATGTCGACTGCGACATGGTCATTTCCGATTGCAAGCTTCATCTGTTTTCCTCCTCGATATATGCTTTGATTTCCTCAAAACTGCGGACTTCCTGATCAGCCGCAGATGTATCCTGCTGTATTTCCGAACCTTTGTACCCGAAGACATACAGTCCGGCTGCCCGGGCTGCCGAAATTCCGTTCGGGGAGTCTTCAATGACTGCCATGGCTTCTTTCGGAATGCCCTTTTCCTGAAGACGTTCACATGCCTTCAGAAAAATCTCGGGATCGGGTTTTCCTTTTGTTACATCTTCGAATGTGACGATGACATCAAACTCATGATTCAGACGGATGCCGCTGCGGATCTGTTCATAATGGCACATTGTTCCGCTCGTCGCCACTGCACTCAGAATACCACATTCCTTCAGGTATGCCAGGAATTTGCTGACACCCGGCATCGGATCCACCCGTCCCGATTCCATTACTTCAGAATATTCATCATAGATGCCGTGCCGGACATCATCAAAACTGTATTTCTCTGAAAAGTGATATCTTTCCCTGACGATTTCCGTAATTTCTGCTTCCGGCTTGCCCAGAAATATTGACAGCTCGGAAAACTCAGCATCCATTCCATGTTTCTGAAGAAAGTGACGAATGCTCGTCAGAAAGACATATTCACTGTCCACAAGCACGCCGTCGACATCAAAGATCACAGCCTGGATCTTCATCCTGCCTCAGATTAAAATTCCTTTTCGGATGAAAAGGAATTATTTGAACAGTTCCTCTGCCTGTTTGATGATGGCCGTACCGTTGCACATGCCGTAGACCTGCGGCGGAATCAGATCAATCTTCAGACCCGGGAATCTCTTTTTCAGATCAGCCAGCTTGAAGCGGACCTGCGGCGCAAGCAGCACACAGTCAGCCTTTGGAACACTTTCATCAGCGTTGCTGACTTCATCCGCAAAAAACATCAGTTCTTCATCTTTGCCGGCTTTATGCACAGCTTCCATCGTCTTATTTACAAGCAGGCTGGTAGACATGCCGGCGGCACACAGAAACAATACTTTTTTCATATTATAAATACCCCCTGATACCTTCCTTTAATTATACTTTACCTGAATTTATAGGCGAATCACTGCAATCTTTTGTCATTACAAAACACATTGACTTGTATTTTTTCAGCCAAGTGCTTTCCGGAACAGGGCAACGTTCTTTTCCTGCATCCTGGCCAGTGCCTGTACGATCAGTTCATGGTCCTTGCCTTCATGCAGGCCGCTGACCTGGATCACAGCCGCAATTTCACCGTTCACATACAGCGGGAAGGCACCGCCGCTGATCAGATGCCGGCCGTCATTCCGCCATGATGACAGTTCATCATCGCAGTGTGTCTTTACATAGACCCAGGCACTGCTGTGGCCGCTGTCAAGAACGCTCTGCTTCTTGCCGTCCATGTATTTCAGATTGGCGGCGCTCTTGCCTTCCATCATGTACTGGAACACGGTCAGATCGTCTGCTGTGCGGTCAATGCGGACTGCCACCGGCCGGTCATAGTCCAGTGCTGCTTCGGCAATGGCATTGCCGATCCGCAGGGCATCACTGTTTTCAAAGGATTCCACTGCCAGCAGTTTCTCCTGTTCTTCCAGAACCTTCAGGTCATCCTGATCATACTGCGTGTACTGGCTGCGGATCCGGTCGAGAATATGTGCTTCTCTTTCCATATCCGCATAGGTATGAATATCGCTTTCGGTTTTTCCGTTTTCAATCAGCTGCACGAAATGATGAATTTCCGAATAGAAATCATCCTTGTCATACGGCACAGTAACTTCTTCCTCATCGCCGTTTTCATGATGGATGACAAATGTTTCCGGACGATGCAGATCAATGAGCGTAATGGATCCTTTCGTGCCGGTCAGTTCGGCATTGCGCGGTGCCTTGCGGTCCATGCCGACTTCCATTTCGGCCGTGCCGTTTCCAAACTTCATCAGACTATCCACATACCAGTCCACGCCGTTGTAGTAATTGGCATAGGTCTGAATGAATTCCGGCTCGCCTTCCAGCAGATCTTCAATCAGGCTGGCACAGTAGATGCCGCTGTCCAGCAGGGCACCGCCGTCTGCCGGCAGAGTGTGATAGCTTTTGCCGACAGCTTCCTTCGGAATTTCAAAGCAGATCTTTGTATGAATGTGCATCAGCTCGCCAATGACACCTTCTGCCAGCTGTTTCTTCAGCTCGGCATAGGCCGGCACAAAGCGCGGCTTCATTGCCTCCATGAACAGGGCATTGTTGGCCCGGGCACAGGCTGATACTTCCTTCATTTCTTCTTCGCTGAGCACGGCCGGTTTTTCACAGAGGACATGAATGCCCTTCTTCAGTGCCTTCAGCGCCCATTCTTTATGCATGCCGTGCGGCAGAGCCAGATAGATGGCATCCACCTTTTCATCATCAAGCATGTTTTCATGGCCGACATATGTCTTTTCACACGGATATTCCTGACGGAAGGCATCCAGCTTTTCCTGTGAGCGGCCGCTGATTGCATATAATACGCTGCCCTTCTCATTCTGAAGGCTCCTGGCAAAACGGTGAGCAATATTGCCGGCACCGAGAATTCCCCATCTGATCATATTTTCATACCTCATTTTCTGATTTCATTATAGACAGAAAGCAATTGCCTTTCAGCAATTGCTCTTCCTCAGTCAAGATCTTCGCCGTTGGACTTATAAACCTTCTGGATGTAGTAGAAGCTGTCCTTCTTCTTTCTTTCCAGAGTGCCGTTTCCCTGATCATCCATGTCAACATAGATCATGCCGTAGCGCTTGTCCATCTGACCGGTCGTAAAGCTGACCAGATCAATGAAGCCCCAGACGGTATAGCCCCTGAGATCCACGCCTTCGGCCACAGCCTCTTCCATGGCTTTGATATGTCTGCGGTGATAATCGATCCGGTAGGGATCATGAATACTGCCGTCTGCTTCCACCTTGTCAAAGGCACCCAGTCCGTTTTCAACATCGAACAGCGGCTTATTGTAGCGGTCATTGATGACATGCAGGAAATACTTGAAGCCGGTCGGGTCGATCTGCCAGCCCCAGTCGGAAGCACTGATATACGGATTCTTCGCGCCATTGACCAGATTGCCGCCGGCCTTGTCGCTTTCTTCCGTGCCATGGGTGGTAACACACTGGGAAGAATAATAGGAGAAGGCCAGGAAATCGGATTTCCCTTCCCGCAGGTCTTTTCTGTCTTCTTCACTGACTTCGACCGTAATGCCCAGTTCATCCCAGACCCGCTTTGCGAATGAAGGATATTCACCGCGCATCATCGTATCGGCACAGTAGCAGAAACCATCCTGGAATTTCTTATAGGCTGCCATGACGTCTTCCGGATCCGGTGTCAGCGGATAGACACACATGCCGGCAATCATTGCCCCGACCTGAATCTCCGGATCGATTTCATGTGCTGCCCTGACCGAGCGGGCTGCCGCAACCATCTGATTATGGACACTGACATAGCGGCTTTCAACGCTGGCATTCATGCCCGGCATTGCTGCCCACAGATGCAGCACATTGATTTCATTGAAGGTCAGCCATCTGCGCACCAGTCCTTTGTACTCTTTGAAACAGGTTGCCGCAAACGCCACAAACTCATCGATCATGGCCCGGTTTTCCCAGCCGCCGTACGTCTCTTCAAAGTAAACCGGCTCGTCGTACTTATACAGTGTAATCACCGGTTCGATATTATATTTTCTCAGTTCTTCAAAGACACTGCGGTAGAACGCAACGCCTTCCTGATTGACGCCGCCCTGAATGCCGTGCGGATAGATACGGGCCCATGATACGGTTGTATTGAAACCGGTCAGGCCCAGTTCGGCAAATAAGGCAATATCCTCCTTATAGCGGTGATAAAAGTCCATGGCTGTGTGGTTGATGTAATGAACATCATCAAACAGTTCGTATTTTGCCCCTTCCGGCAGTCTTCCGAACTGTCTGATCTTTCCTCTTGTTCCGTCCGCATTGCGGTAGTGAATCCACCGCATGTCAGTTGTGGATCCGGCATCGCCGAAATCGACCTGCACCGGACTCTTGCCGCCCTCATTCCAGCCGCCTTCGGCCTGGGCTGCACTGATGGAACCGCACCACAAAAAATCTTTCGGCATTTTCATACAGATAACCTCCGACATCTTCTGTTTCTATTGTACCGTCATGAATCATTCATTCCCGGCACTGTATTGACCTTTTTTATGCCGTTCAGATGAAAAAACTGCGCTTCATTTCAAAGTACAATCCGCAGTTTTCCGTTTTCGGATTCTGAACTTAAAAATCGCCGCATACGGCGTTTTTCAAAGTCCATCAGGCAGGGTTACTTTTTTTGTAGAGCAGCTGGTCAACGTATTCGTTATATGCTTCCGGCGTCATGTATTCTAATTCATTACCGGGAGTGATCCGGACATACGTACCGCAGTTTTTGCAGCGGAATATGGTCTTGGTTTTTGATAATGCAAACAGCGATACCCAGAACTGGATTGAAAAGCGGTCTTTGTCGGTATTCCCGCATTTGCATTTCACTTCCACACCATAGTTGTCCTCTTTGAAACCGCCTGCGATCTGACTCAAAGAATCATCCGGAAGCTGCAGACCGATTCTTTTCAGCGGGATGCCATAGGATTCAATCTTTTTTTCCAGGCTCTCCACATCAATCCCGTTCTCTGCCAGCAGCTGACATACCTGCTTGTCAGATACCGCCTGATCCAGCTTCTCCTGAAGAGAAAGCGGAAGCTCTTTCCGGAGCTCATTCCTCACTTTGGCAATAGCACCGGTCACATCCTTCAGTTCATCATCTTTAATATTATTGTTTTCCATGCTGTTCATCCTTTCAGCGGCCCTTCCTTCCGGCCAATCATGTACAGATTTTTTCAAAAACTGATATTTCGGATTTTAGTAGTAATTTTCTATTATTTTAACATATCAGGCCGTCTTTGAATCCATTGCCTCCGACATTTGTCTCATTTCCGTATCTGTCCTGCTGCCGGAAACTGAAAAGCCCGAATCGAATACGATCCGGGCCTGTTTCCGAAAACTGTCATTCAAGGAAAATGGATTGCCTGTACTCTCAGGCTGCTGCAGCTTCGGCAGCTGTCCCCTATCAGTCGTTCAGCAGTTTTCTGGCAATTTCGACGGCACCCTTGCCGTCCATTGTTCCGTAGACACGCATGTCAATGCCGTCAATCGGCTTGCCGGGGAATTTTCCCTGCAGCTGTTTCAGGGCATAGCGCACCTGCGGTCCAAGCAGGATGCAGTCAGCATCCGGTCCGTATTCATCGACCTGACCGAGTCCGTATGCATCGATGCTGTAGTCCTTGCCTGCCGCAGCTGCTGCATCTCTCATCTTGTTGACAAGAAGGGATGTGCTCATGCCGCCGGCACAGAATAATACAATTCTCTTATCTGCCATGATATGGCCTCCTGTTATCTGATATCAGTATATCATCAGTCGAGGTCTTCACCGTTGGATTTGTAAACTTTCTGAATGTAGTAGAAGCTGTCCTTCTTCCTTCTTTCCAGAGTGCCGTTTCCTTTGTCATCCATGTCGACATAGATCATGCCGTATCTCTTTTCCATCTGGCCGGTTCCTGCCGATACCAGATCAAGACCTGCCCAGGTTGTATAGCCGAAGATGCCGACGCCTTCTTCCACTGCCTGCTTCAGAGCCTTGATATGAGCGCGGTGATAGTCGATGCGGTAGGTATCATGAATACTGCCGTCTTCTTCGACCTTGTCAAAGGCACCAAGACCGTTTTCAACATCAAACAGCGGTACCTGATAGCGGTCCCAGAGCAGATTCAGGAAATAGCGGTAGCCGGTCGGATCGATCTGCCAGCCCCAGTCACTTGCCTTCAGATACGGATTCTTGACACCCAGCTGCATATTGCCCTGGGAAACAACGGCATCATTGTGGGTCGTAATGCAGTTGGACATGTAGTAGGAATAGCCGAGGAAGTCAGAAACACCTTCCTTCATGACTGCTCTGTCTTCCTCAGTGATGTTCAGCGTGACATCGTATTCATCCCAGAATCTCCGGGCAAATGTCGGATAGGCACCTCTCAGCATGGCATCGCCGCAGTAGCAGAAAATATCCTGAAAATATTTATAGTTGGCCATGACATCTTCCGGATCCGGTGTCAGCGGATAGGTGCACAGTCCGCACAGCATCGCACCGACCTTGATCTCAGGATCAATTTCATGGGCCAGCTTTACAGTCTTTGCGGAAGCGATGATCTGATTATGAAGTTCTTCAAACCGCATCTGGGCGTCTTCCTTTTTCATCTGGAATGCAAGCAGAATATTGATTTCGTTGAAGCCCATCCACTTGTTGATCAGACCTTTGTATTCGGTAAAGCAGACTCTTGCGAATTCCACGAATTCATCGATCATTGCCCGGTTGGACCAGCCGCCGTATGTTTCTTCGAAATAAACCGGCTCGTCATACTTGTAGAGGGTAATGACCGGATCCATGCCCAGTTCTCTGGCTCTGGTGAATACCTGGCGGTAGAATTCAACGCCTTCCTGATTGACACCGCCCTGTATTCCGTACGGATAGATGCGGCTCCAGGCGACGGAAGTATTAAATGTCGTAAAGCCCATTTCCGCAAACAGATTCAGATCTTCTTCCCAGTGATGATAGAAATCACAGGCAACATGATTGGTATAGTGCAGATCATCAAAAATCTTATACTTTGCGTCTTTGGGAAGATGACCCCAGAGTCCCATGGAGCCTCTGGTTCCGTCCGCGTTTTCATACCAGATCGTGCGATGTTCTGTTGTTGATCCGGCAGTCGCATAGTCTATCTGAACCGGGCTCTTTCCGCCTTCATCCCAGGCGCCTTCAGCCTGCTCGGCACTGATCGATGTGCCCCATAAAAAACCTTTTGGAAATGCCATACTTTACTCTCCTTTTCTTTTTCATCTATATCTTACGTATCATCCATTGCTTATGTGTCAGTTATCTGTCACTGTTTGTGACCGGCAGAAAAAAAAGAGCCTGTTTCCAGGCTCTTCATGTTCAGTCAAGATCTTCGCCGTTGCTTTCGATGCACTTCTTGTACCAGAAGAAGGAATCCTTTCTCTTTCTTTCGAATGTTCCCTCTCCCTTGTCATTCATATCGACATAAATCATGCCGTATCTCTTGTCCATCTGGCCGGTAGAGGCAGAAACAAGATCCAGTCCGCCCCAGGTCGTATAGCCGAAGATATTTACGCCTTCTTCAATCGCTTCCTTCAGCTTCTGAATGTGGCGGCGGTGATAATCAATGCGGTACGGGTCATGAATACTGCCGTCTTCTTCCACCTTGTCGTAGGCTCCCAGTCCGTTTTCGACATCGAACAGCGGCAGGTTGTATCTGTCCCACAGCATATGCAGCGTGTATTTGTATCCGGTCGGATCGATCTGCCAGCCCCAGTCACTGGCTTTCAGATACGGATTCTTCGCACCGACCGAAAGATTTCCGCCGCCGGCTTCGCCTGCTTCGGTATGGGTGGTCACACAGCCGGAAGAGTAATAGGAGAATCCGAGGAAGTCTGCTTTGCCTTCCATCATATCCTTCTTGTCTTCTTCTGTGACATTCAGCTGCACGCCGTCTTCCTTCCACATCCGGCAGGCAAAGGTCGGATAGGCACCGCGGATCATGGCATCAGCGCAGTAGCAGAAATTGTACTGGAAGTGTTCATAGTTGGCCATGACATCTTCCGGATCCGGTGTCAGCGGATAGGAGCACTGGCCGGCAATCATACAGCCGACTTTCAGATCAGGATCGATCTTATGTGCTTCGATCGTGCTTCTGGCTGAGGCAATGATCTGGTTGTGGATCTGTTCATAGATATTCTGCATCGGCAGATTGCTGTTGCCCATCTGCCGGAACATCAGCAGGATGTTGATCTCATTGAAGGTCATCCATTTGTTGATCAGACCCCTGTATTCTTTAAAGCAGGTTGTCGCAAAGGCAACGAACTCATCGATCATGGCCCGGTTTTCCCAGCCGCCGTATGTTTCTTCATACCATACCGGTTCATCGTATTTATACAGCGTAATGACCGGATCCATGCCCAGTCTTCTGGCTTCGGTAAAGACATTGCGGTAGAATTCGACACCTTCCTGATTGACACCATGATCTTTTCCGTACGGATAGATTCGTGACCATGCCAGGGAAGTATTGAAGGTCGTAAAGCCCATCTCGGCAAACAGTGCCAGGTCTTCCTTCCAGTGATGATAGAAATCGGCCGCATCATGGTTGGTGTAATGAATGTCGTCAAACAGCTGATACTTTGCGCCTTTGGGAAGCTTTCCGAACGCCGGCATGGAGCCTCTGGTTCCGTCGGCATTCAGATACCATACCTTGCGCATATTGGAAGCATCGCCGGCAGCCGCATAGTCGATCTGGACCGGGCTCTTTCCGCCCTCATTCCAGCCGCCTTCCACCTGCTCGGCGCTGATGGATGTACCCCATAAAAAACTTTTAGGAAATGACATATGATATTTGCTCCTTTTTCTTCAGTTTCATTATAGATTTCACAGCTGCTGCATCCCGTCAGCAGAGTGGCATTAACAACGCCAGACAGAAAAAAGCCCGGCGGGCTTTTTCCTACTTATTGACACTGGCCATACGGAACCAGGTATAGTGTTTTCCTTTCATAGTAACAGAAAGCTGATAGACATTCTCCGGCCAGGTGCAGCCGCCGAAGCCGCCGTCACCGATCGCATAGATATCAGCACCGGTCTGCTTCATCAGCACAGCAACTTCCCTGATCGTATCGGTATCGGCACATTCCACGGAAGAGTTCAGGAAGCACAGGGTCAGTGTGCCCGGCTTGTAGCTGTGCACATAATTGACCAGTTCGCGGATATCCTCGACCATGATGCCGCCTCTCGAACCGGGGGCCGGCAGGTCGATGCAGTCAGCACCGGCATCGATCAGACGGCGGATGATTTCCTTTGCGTCATAGTCAGCTGTCGGATCGCCGAGCACCTTTTCGGTAATGCCGTCTTCCCACTTTCCGGCCATCACCAGCATATCGTCGCCCAGCAGTTCCTTTGCCAGCTTTGTGGCCGCAATGACATCTTCCAGATGAGTGCCGCTGCCGGGATTGCCGCCGAGGACAATAAAGTCGGCGCCGATTTCTCTGGTCTTCAGAATATGCTCACGGGTTGCGACCATGCCTTCTCTTCTGTACAGTGCCTTCTTGCCGCCGTCTTCATGACCGGCCTTCGGACAGCCAAGATAGATGCCGATCGGACGTCCGCATCTGGCCTTGAGTTCTTTCAGTGTCATGCCCTGCATGCCTGGATTCTCTGTTTCATGATCCAGATCAAAGGTATTGAGCATGACCATGTCTGCACCCCAGGCAAACATCAGTTCACTGTTGGTAACGCCTCTGACAACACCGGGTCCGGCAAACAGCAGATGCTGGCCCATAATGGTGCGGTGCTCGGACTTGAGAATGGATTCCTTCAGATCCATGGCGCTCATCTTTTCAAAATCGCTTTTTGATGCACTGATCAGTCTGATGACATCTGACATATCAAATACCTTTATAATTCCTTTCCGTCTGTGCGTATGACATTCTGATACCAGAAGAATGAATCCTTCCGGCTTCTTGCATAGGTTCCGTTTCCCTGATCATCCAGATCAACATAAATGAACCCGTAGCGCTTTGACATCATTCCTTCGCTGGTCGAAACAACATCCATTGCCGCCCAGGTCAGATAGCCGATGACATCAACACCGTCTTCTTCGACAGCCTTCTCAAGCTGCTCAATATGCCGGCGCAGATAATCGATGCGGTAATCGTCATGAACGGATCCGTCTGCTTCAACTGTATCATAGGTTCCGAGTCCGTTCTCAACGATCAGGATCGGCTTTTCATATCTTTCATACAGTTCATTCAGGGTAATGCGCAGTCCCTGCGGATCGATCGTCCATCCGAAGGCAGTAACTTCCAGCAGCGGATTGACGCCGGTTCCTTCGCTGCTGACAAAATTCGAACGGTAATAGGACGGGGCGATGAAATCAAGCGTGTTTGCGGCAAGGAGGGCTTCGTCTTCCCGGCGGATCGTGATTCCGTTTTCTTCCAGTTCCTTCCGGAAAAAGAACGGTATCTTTCCCTTCACCATGACATCGCCGTAGCGGTAATTGTCACGGTCCGCCTTCATCTTGAGCAGATAGTCCTCTGCCGTCGCATGATGTGTATAGACCGGCGCGCCGGCAATCTCGCATCCTGCCAGCAGGCCGTTTTCGTGACATACCTGCACAAATGCGGCATTGGCCAGCAGCTTGTTGTATGCCGTCTGCAGCAATACTTCCTCCCTGTTTCTGCCGGCCGGGACAATTGTCCCGCCAACCATGTACAGGGCATGATTCATGACATTGATCTCGCAGAAAGAGATCCAGTATCTTACTCTGCTGCCGTAGCGGCTGACGATTGTCTGTACATAGTTCCGGTACAGTTCAATGACTTCACGGTTATAGAAACCGTTGTATTCTGTGACAACCCACAGCGGCATGTCGAAGTGAATGGTGGTAATGACCGGTTCGATATTGTATTTCTTCAGTTCATCAATGACATTGTCATAGAACTGCAGGCCTTCTCCATTTACCTGATCCGGTCCCTCCGGAAAGATCCTTGACCAGAGGACGGAGAAGCGCAGGGCCTTGAATCCCATTTCCGCATACAGTGCAATATCTTCTTTATAGTGTGAATAGAATTCCACGCCGTTTCTGGAAGGATACCATTCATCGGGATGGTTCAGATACCGGCCGGGATCGTTGAGATACTGAAAGCGGATGCCCTTGCCCTGCGGCATGATGTCGACAACTGTCTCACCGCGGGAATCATAGCCGCCTTCACACTGGCCGCCGCTGATCGACGAGCCCCAGAGGAAACCTTCTTTCATATCATTCTTCTCCGAGGATCTTCGCGGCGCTGGTGTAATTGATGCCCAGGCGGTCACAGCCCATGTCGATCAGTTCCAGGAAATGCTCGCGGGTGCGGATGACACCGCTGCCCTTGACCTTGCAGCGGCCCTGAACTTCATTCAGAATCAGCTGTATGACATCATTGGCGGCACCGCGCAGTTCATGACCGGTAAGGAAGCCGGTGCTTGTCTTGACGAAATCGCCGCCGGCAGCCATGACACAGCGGCAGCCGCGGACAATTTCCTCCGGCATCAGAGCATCGGTTTCGAGAATGACCTTCAGTTCCTTTCCGTGTCTGTGGCAGGCCTCGGCACAGGCCTTCAGGTCGGCTGTCACTTCCGCATCCTTCCCGCTTCTCAGCATGCCGTAGTTCATGACAATATCAATTTCCCCGACACTTTCATAGCCGGCAATATCTTCGATCTGGGCTGTGCGGCTGGCAGTGGAAGATGTTCCGAACGGGAAATCTACGACCGGTGTGATGCCGGTGACAGTGCCTTTGACATATGGTTCCAGCAAAGGAATATAGGCCGGATTGATACAAAGCGTTCTGACCTTCAGCTCCACGCCTTTCTTGGCGGCTTCAACCAGTTCCGCTTCGGTTGTTTCCGGTTTCAGTACAGCATAGTCGATATAGGATGCCAGTTCATCCCTGCTCATTTCACATGCTTTTTTCATATTCACCCTCAGTATTCAATATCATTTGCGAGATCTTCGCCGTTGCTTCTGATGACCTTCTGATACCAGAAGAATGACTTCTTGCGGTATCTCTTCAGATCCTTCAGATCATCAAAGTCTCTGTTGACATAGACAAAGCCATAGCGCTTTCTGATTTCCTTATGAGATGACAGGAAGTCAAACGGACTCCATGCCAGATACCCCATCAGATCAACGCCGTCTTCCTCGACTGCTGCCTTCAGTGATGCAACATGGCGGGCATGATAGTCAATGCGGACATCATCATAGATCTTTCCGTTTTCCATCTTTTCATCGATGCCGATGCCGTTTTCAACAATGAACAGCGGCTTGTGATAGCGGTCATACAGATCATTCAGGAAGAAGCGAAGTCCGTCCGGATCGATCTGCCAGCCCCATTCATTGGCTTTGAGATTCGGATTCTTCAGTCTTCTGCGGTCATTGATGATCGCATCTTCCTTCTCGATCTGATCCGTAATGTCTTCAAAGTCGGCCGTGACGGAACTCTGATAATAGGAGAATGCCAGGAAGTCGGTATTGTCTTTTGCACTCTTCAGGATTTCCTTTTCTTCATCGCTGAAATCAACGGTGATATTCCTTCTGGCAATATAGTTTTCAAAATATGCCGGCAGTCTGCCTTCAGTCATGACATCGAACATCAGATAGTTGTGCATCTGATTTTTAAACTGTGCAGCTCTGACATCGCCGGTTTTGCATGTCAGCGGATAATACGGTGACGAACCGCACATACCGCCGACTTTGGCCTGCGGATCAGTTTTCTTGATGACCGCTGCTGCTCTGGCGTGGGCCAGCAGAACATTGATATTGAGCTGGGCCAGCAGTTCGGCATCGCTCATGCCTTCCGGTTTGATGACACCGGATACCAGATCCGGCATATGTGTGCACAGATTGATCTCGTTGTAGGTCAGCCAGTATCTGACCTTGCCCTTCATCCGTTCGGCAATGACCCGGACATGTTCTTCAAAGAAATCGATGACCTTTTTGTTCAGGAAGCCGTTGTACTGGCGCATCAGATGATCAGGCATGTCAAAATGCACCAGTGACACGACCGGTTCAATGCCTTTTTCATTGAGGTAATCAATCATCTGTTCATAGAAGGCAAGTCCCTTCTCGTTCGGTTCATCATCACCGAGAGGATTGATGCGGGACCAGACAATGGAGAAGCGATAGGCTTTGAAGCCCATCTCTGCCATCAGATCGATATCTTCCTTCCAGTGATGATAGTGATCGGTTGCGACACTGGTGTCACAGAACATCGGGGCAATGCCCGGCTCCGGTGTAACAACCAGCGTATCGTAGACATTCAGACCTTTGCCGTCTTCCAGATATGCCCCTTCCGACTGGACATTGCTGGTGGCGGCGCCCCACAGGAAATCCTTGTTCATATACCCTCCGTAAAAAAACGCATATGAAAATATGCGTCAGTTTCTTGTCATCATGACGGTCATGTCCCCGCTGAATGTCACTGTTTCATTCTGGGGAATGACAAAGCTGTCACCGATGGAAATCGTGATGCCGTCAACCTTTCCGGTTCCGGCAACGACCGTCGCCAGCTGATAGTTCTCATCATGGAATACATATTCGCCGTAGACATTGACTCTGGTCACGGTAAAAGAATCATTGGAAATGAATTCCGTTCGGTCGCCACAGGTGTCACAGGTGCTCTTCGGATGCACATCATTGGCCCACAGTTCAGGATCGTATTTGATGCATTCAATGCCCTCTTCCAGATTCAGCGGACGTTCCTTTCCGTCGGCTCCCCGGCGGTGGAAGTCATAGAGGCGGTAGGTGACATCGGTTGCCTGCTGGATTTCATAGGTGACACAGCCTTTTCCGACGGCATGAACGACTCCGGCCGGTGTATAGACAAAGTCGCCGTTCTTTACCGGCAGATGCCGCAGCAGATCATCCCATCTGTCTTCCTGGATCATGGTGCGCAGTTCTTCTTCATCTTTGGCGTTATGGCCGTAGATGATATTGGCACCTTCGATGCAGTCAAGGAAATACCAGGCTTCGTTCTTGCCGAACGGGAAGCCGAGCTTTGCGGCAAGCGGCGTATCGGGATGCACCTGCACACTCAGACTTTCCTCCGGACCGACCAGGGAGATGATGACCGGGAACGGCTTTCCCTCACGGCCGAATATTTCCTGATGCTCATCCCAGAGCTGTTTCAGCGTCATGCCGGCAAACGGTTCGCTCTGACAGATGTTGGAACCTTTCTCATCACAGCTGAAAGCCCATGTCTGGCCGGTTCCGTTCGGCATTTCATGATAGCCGAAATAATTTTTGACCAGTGTATTGCCCCAGAGGGCAGGTCTTGCGATTGCTTCAAAAAATAATACAGGCATAGGATCCTTTCTACCCCATGAACAATGAGAATGTTGTCAGCATGGCTGTCAGGACAGCCAGGATATTGGCAAAAGTCAGGGATTTTGGCTTTTCGTAATAGAGTGTATTCTTCGGATGACGTTTGTTGTATTTTTCAATCTGTGACTTGTTATAATTGCTGATCTGATTGCCCTGCAGACAGTTGAACAGAGCCATTATGGCAATGACAAGAATCAGAAGCTTCATCCAGATGGATGTGCCGATTGCCCATGCTTTCGGCCAGGGGAAGACAGCCAGCAGGAAGGCAGCGACTGCCGTCCAGACCGCATAGGGGACAAACTGATTTTCCTTATATTCCACTTCCTTCGGATAGTTTGTCAGTTTTGCAGTCTTTTCTTCTTTTTCCTTCTGTTTCTTTTCTTCGTATACCTGGGAATAGGACTTCTGCTTCACTTCCACGACGTCGGTGCCGCAGTGCGGGCATCTGATCAGATTCCTGTCAAGTTTCTTTCCGCATCTTCTGCAATACATTTCAGTTCCTCCTTATTTCAGAATGATCTGCTGCAGATTCAGCAGAATGACAACAATACTGACGGTAATTGCCGCGATGGCATACAGGGTATTCTGCGAAGGTTCATACCCTTTCTTTTTGTCGCTGTAGTCAACATACAAGGACAGTGCAGCAAGCAGAATCGAAAGAATATAGAGGATCATACTGATGATATAGACAATTTTGATGTTCCAGCCGAAGGCATTGAATACCGTTCCGAGCACAAAATCAAAGACAATAATTGTCAATATCATCAATAGGATCGCGTATCTGCCCAGATTGTTGGGACGCGGATTTTCCTTCAGCTGCAGACCGACAGCGTCCGGAGATTCTTCGATACTTGTGTCGGTTATGGACTTGCCGCAGTACTGACAGAAGTCAGAATCATCCGGCAGTGCTTTTTTACATCTGGGACATACGATCATAATCATTGCTCCTTTGAAAGATAAGAGAGGGGCTGATGCCAGCCCCTCTCCATAAAATCTGAATGAAAGTTTTTTTGAATGAAAGAATTATTCAGCTGCTTCAGCTTCGGCCATCTTTCTCTGTTCGTCCTTAACAAATGCATTCCAGAACGGCCAGAAGATTGCGAGGCCCATTGCACACATGATGAACGGCCAGATGAAGCCGCCGATGGAGAAACCGGAGCCCAGCAGACCAAGCAGCGGAGACGGTGTTGCCCACGGCAGAGCGATGTACATCTTGCCAACAAAGCCAATTGCTGTTGCCAGATATGTCAGGAAGGCTGCCAGTGTATGTGACACGATGAACGGGATAATCAGGAACGGGTTCAGCATGATCGGCAGACCGAACATGATCGGTTCGATGATGCAGAAGATCGCCGGCGGCAAAGAGATGGCTGCCAGAGGCTTGAACTGCGGAACCTTCTTGGAGTCTTTCCACATGAGGATCAGCAGCGGCCAGCAGGAGCTTACCCACTGAGACAGACGGCACAGATTGCTTGTCCATACATGCGGCAGATCCCTGACAGCTGTACCAGCCAGAGCTGCTTCCTGGTTTTCCAGTGTGAAGGTTGTCAGGAAGGAAGAAGTAACAGCACCGGTGATGTTGTCGCCGTGCAGACCGGCAGACCACAGCAGTGAGGACAGGAACTGCTGGAATGTGAACATGAATACGTTGTCAGCTGCACCAAGAACCGGCAGGAGGATCGTTGTGATCCATTCAGCGATGTTGAAGTTCAGCAGAGTACGGATTCCCCAGCAAACCAGTGCTACGAAGAAATACGGAATGATAGCGGAGAAGCTGTCAGCGATCGCCGGCGGAACGGAATCCGGCAGTGTGATCTTGATATTTCTCTTATAGCAGAAGTCGATGATATTGATGGAAATCGCGGTAGCGACCATGGCGGTGATGATACCGCCGGCTCCCCAGTAAGCAGTGGAGAGACCGGAGCCTGCACCTGCTTCTTCCAGAGTGGTAGCTGCTGTGTTGAGCATTGTTCCCATGGAATTGTAGTTCAGAAGGAAGAATGCGAACAGCGCACCGACTGCACCTGTTGTTTTGGAGAAGCCCTTGATTCCGGCATATTCAGCGCCCATAGCTACGACAATGTAGATACCCATGATACCCATGGAGAGAGACTGAATCAGAACGATCTTCGGTGCCAGCGGCTTCATGAACGGAATCAGAGCGTTAGCTGTCAGACCGCCGTCAGAGCAGAGCAGGTAGACGATCAGCGCGATGGAACCGATCATGGTGACACCGATTGAACCGGCCATACCGGCTACGACGGCACGCACGAACGGGATATTGCCAAACTTTGTCAGCGGTCCGGCAATCTTGTCGACGAATTCCATCAGGCTGTCCATAAAGGATTTCTTTTCAGTAGACATATTTTCCCCTTTCCTGTTAGCAAATAAACCAATACGTCTTCTAACGCTTACATTGTAGTTGCCATTTCTTTCGCAGTCCTCAAACGTTCTGTCACAACTAATGACGGCTGATTTGCAAAAATGATAGAATGTACACATGAACGATAAAAATATCATTATGAGCCAGCTGGATGCTGAGATCATCGATTATCTGACAACCGTTCACGATTACTGTGATTCCTATGATATTGCCCGTGTTGTCGGCATCAACCGCCGCCAGGTAAGAAGCGAAATTTCCAACGTCAAGGAAATTCTTTCCGCTCTCGGTTATACACTGGACTCCAAGCGCTCCAAAGGCTACCGGATCCTGGAAAGAGACAAGATCACAGCCCTGCAGAATTATGTGCGCGGCTATTCTCATAATGAGCAGTCTTTCTATACACCGGCAGGGCGCCGTGATTTCATGATGGAAACACTGGTAATGAATGACAATACCTATGTAAAACTGGATGAGCTTGCCGATGCCCTGTTTGTCAGCCGTTCCACCATCAACAACGATCTGCAGATTCTGACTGCCATCATCGAACAGCGCGGCTGCCGGGTCGAGACAAAGCCGCGGCGGGGCATCCGCCTCGTTGGCAGTGAAAAAAACAAACGCATTCTTCTCTGCGACTGTCTGTACAATATCAATACCCAGAACAATTCCCATTCTGCCTTTCTGGAACTGTTCATGGATCCCCATGGCACCCTCGAACATTCCATTCTGCAGATCATGAAGAATCAGAATATCGTCATGTCCGACATGGCCATGTGTGACTTTCTGCTGTATCTGACGGTTGTCTGCCTGCGGGTGAATACCGGCCACATGCTGGAAGAATCACCGGATGTCAGCCGCATCATCGGCCATAACGAATTCAATACGGCCGCTCTGATCGCTGTCCGTATTTCCCAGTATCTGGGCATTCTTCTGAATGAACATGAAGTCAATCAGATTGCCATCAAGATCATTGCCAATCATTCCTCCACGGCTCTGGAGAGGCATTATTTTGATGAACTGACTTCCGATATCCTGAATGAATCCGTCCGAAGGATTCAGAAGCTGATCGGAATCCGGCTCAGAAGCATGGACTACCTGGCACAGTTTGCCAACTATATCGACAGCGCCCTGATCATTCTTTCCTTTAAGGAAAAGGTGCGCAATCCCTATTACCAGACCATCCGGGAAAACTATCCGCTTGCCTATGATCTCTCAGTGATCGTCAAGAGTGTCTTCCTGGATCTTTCCGGATATAATCTGTCTTCCAGTTTCATGGCGTTCTTTACCGTTTTCTTCAATACCTGGATCCAGATGAAACGCTACCGTCCGCGCCGGGTTCTGCTTCTGTCCTCGCTGGGCATCGGTGCCGCCAATTCCATCACCAAGGAACTGCAGGTTCATTTCGGCGATGAACTGACGGTAAAAAAGACTGCCGGCTATTACGAGCTTCCGGATGAAGATCTGAATGAGTATGATCTGGTCATTTCGACCATGCCGATTCTCAGACAGCTGAGCATTCCTTCCGTTGTCATTTCCCAGTTCATGACCAATGATGATCTGTCAAGAATCGAAACGACTGTCACTTCCGATTACTCGGGATTTCAGCCGGAACTGGCATACTGTCCGACCCTGTATACATCGGGGCTGCTTTCCGCCGATCTGAAAACGGTCTACAATGTCCTGACCGGCAAGATTACCAGGCTGTTCCCCAATCTGAAGGAAAGCTATGTCGAATCGATTCTCAATTCCGATCAGAACTATCTGACCGATCTGCTGAACGGCTTCCTGTTCATCCGCCTGGAGAAGCCGCTGAACACACTGTCCTTCACGGTTGCGGTCTTGCTGAAAAAGCCGCTGTCATACAACGGCAGTGATATCCGGGCAGTGATTCTGGTATCCTCGGCCGACCGCCGCTTCTACCGCGGCCTGCGGGAAGCTTCCCGGGCCATTCCGCGGAAAGAACTGGCGGAAATCGCAGATAAAAAGAACCCTGACTATGCAGAGTTCATTGCATTGTATCATGAGGAATGGGACTGACCCGTTCCTTTTTCAAATCAGACCAAGCTGCTCCAGCGCTCTGGCAATGCCGTCTTCATTGACAGCCGGTGCCACCAGATCGGCGATCTTTTTCAGATTTTCAGCTCCGTTGGCCATGGCGACAGCAGTGCCGCAGGCATGCAGGAGCGCATGATCATTCATCGAATCACCGAAGGCATAGCTGTCCTTCATGTCCAGACCGAGATAATCCATGACATATGCGGCAGCCGTGCCTTTTGTCACTTCCTTAAGGCCGATCTCGGCATAGACTCTGTCCTTCGGCATATTGCCGTATTCTGTCGGCACAAACTTCAGAGCCGGATCCAGTCTGTCCAGGAATTCGTCCAGATACTCTTCCGGCACGGAAGTATCGATCTTCAGTATTTTCTCGCCGGCATATGTTTCGGCTTCCTGCAGGGCATAGATGCGGCGGATCTCTTCAGCCGGTACACCGCTGCGCTTTCCGAAGCTTTCAAACATCCGGATCTGGGAAGGATCCGCAAATCCGATCTGTTCATCAAAGAGAATATAGCTGCTTTCTGTTTCCCTTAACAGATCACGAACACTCTGAAGCACATCATCCGGCATTTCATGCCTGGCAATATTTCTGCCATCGAAATAAATACCGGCACCGCTGCAGTAGATGACACCGTCCATTTCCGGTCCTTTAAAGCTCAGGGCACTGGGCAGATTGCGGCCGCTGCACAGGAAACAGTAATGACCGTTCCGGCGCAGAGTCTCAACTGCCTTCCATGCGCTTTCCGGCACAGTGTTGGTTCCGTCCACCAGTGTGCCGTCAATATCAAAGAAAAAACATTTTTTCATATTTTCCTCCGCATAACGCCGTTATCATACACGATGGAAGGAAAAAAGTGTCCGCAGACACTTTTCCTTCTATCTGGTGCTGTCTCTGCGAATCAGAGAAACAGGTACGATCGTTGTTTCTTCCACGCTTTCGCCTGAGATCTTCTTCAGCAGGATTTCACATGCCTTGCCGGACAGTTCTTCGGGATTGCGGTCAATGGCCGTAATGGAGGGAGAAACCATGGTGGAATACGGGCTGTTGTCAAAGGAAATCAGCCGGACATCCTCCGGTGCATAGAGACCGATCTTGCCGAGGGCTCTGGTAACACCGAAGGCAGCTCTGTCACTGGATGTGATAATGGCATCCACTTTTTTGCCTTCCTTCATGATTCTCATGACCAGTTCCTGTGTTTCCTGCTCGGAAGAACCCTTGCCGGTGCGCCTGAGCACATAGAGCGGATCATATTCCAGACCTTCCTCTTCCAGTGCTGCCCGGTAGCCGACAACACGCGGGTTTTCCTGATTTTCGGCAATATAGCCCGGCATCAGCAGGATATTCCGGCATCCCTTCTCAATCAGATACAGGGCAGCTTCCTTCATGGCTGCCGCGTCATCATTTGCGACCCATGTGATTGTTCTTTCCGAAGCCGGCTTTCTGTCGACAAATACGATCGGATATGTTTCCGGAAGGATGTCTTCCGGCACTTCTCTCAGACCGCTGACATCGATAATGCCTTCGGCAATATCCGTAAATGTCTTCAGGTATTTCTTTTCCCGCTCCGGGTCATTGCCGGAGTCGGCAATCAGAACCTGGTATCCCCTTGCGGCCATATTCTTTTCAACAGCGTGGGCAAGACTGGAAAAGAAGGAGTTGTCTGTTGTCGGTATGATCATGCCAATTGTCTTCATCTTCACTCACCTCAGTCCTTCGATCAGTTCCTGATACGGTCTGCCTTTTCCGAATAAGGCACTGGAGCCGAGAATAAATCCGTCGGCACCGAGATTGGAAAGGTCTTCAATGACTTCCGGACTGCAGTGTCCGTCAATCATGACCTTGAAGCCGTATTCTTCCTTCAGCTTTACCAGCTGTTCCACTTTCTTTCTGGTGAAATCAATGAATCCCTGTCCGGCAAAGCCCGGGTTGACGGTCATGACCAGGACATAGTCACACAGATTCAGAATTTCTGAAATTGATGCCACGCTGGTATCCGGGTTGACGGCAATTCCGGCATAGGCACCCATTTCCTTGATATGAGCCAGTGTCTTGACAACATAACGCTCACTTTCCGGATGGATATAGATAATATTGGCACCGGCCTTGATGAACCAGTCGACCTTGGAGGCAGGATTCTCGATCATCAGATGGCAGTCAACCAGCTTGTCTGTATATCTTCTGATCGTTTCCACATCCATGACACCCATCGTAAAGTTCGGCACGAATGTCCCGTCCATGATATCGCAGTGGAAGATGTCGACACCGGCATCATCCAGTGCTCTTACTTCATCCGCAAGATGTCCGTAGTTGGCGCACATCATGCTGGGACATAAAAGTCTTTCTGTCATAGTTCACCTCTTTTTTCTTCATCACCATGATAGCCTATCCAATATCACTTCTTATCAATAAAATGGCAATTATTATGACTGCTGTTTTTTATATTGCGGCATGTACATTCTTTAAAATAAAACTGTCAGAAGAACAGGAGGACTTTTTATCATGGAATTCACATCTGTCATGCATGTTGCTTTCTATACCGATCAGTGGGATGAAATGATCGATTTCTACACCAACAAGCTCGGCCTGAAACTGAAGACCTATGTCAAGTTCAAGGAATATCTGAGCCGTCCCGACCGCAAGGAAATGTATGAGATCGCTCTGAAAGATCCGGAAAGACCATTCAATGCCTACATTGAAATCGCACCCGGCCAGTTCATCGAGCTTTTCCCTGCCCGCGAAGAACAGAAGCCGCATACGGAATGGAATGAATACAAGGGCTATTCCCATTTCGCTCTGCTCGTCGATGATATTTTCAAGGCATATGATGAGGTCGTCGCCAAAGGAATCGAACCCAGAAACAAGCCGTCCAAGGGTCCGAGCGGAACCTGGCAGTTCTGGATCCATGATCCGGATATGAACTGGTTTGAAATCATGCAGTATACCGAAGACTCCTATCAGGTGAAAGGACATATTTCAGAATGAAACTCGGAATTATCGGAACCGGAATGATTGTCAATCATTTCCTGCCGTTCCTTGTGAAAATGGACGGAATGTCTGTAAATGCCATTCTCAGCACACCCCGCAGCCTGGATAAGGCAAAGGATCTTGCCGACACCTACGGCATTCCGGATTACACATCTGACTTTGAGGATTTTTGCGGCTTCGATATCGATACCGTCTATGTCGCAGTTCCCAACTTCATGCATTTTGACTACTGCAAGAAGGCCATGGAAAGAAAGCTCAATGTCATAGTTGAAAAGCCGATGGTCTCCAATGACACCGAAGCCCGTCAGCTCCGGGACATTGCCGTGCAGAACCACTGCTTCCTCTTTGAGGCAATCACCACTCTCTATCTCGGCAACTATCAGAAGGTGCAGGAATGGCTGCCGAGAATCGGCACGGTCAAGATTGCCCAGTCCCAGTACAGCCAGTATTCCAGCCGCTACAATGCCTTCCGTCAGGGCGAGGTTCTTCCCGCCTTTGATCCGGCCAAGGCCGGCGGTGCCCTGATGGATCTGAATCTGTACAACATTCATTACATCATGGGACTCTTCGGCAAGCCGAAGAACTATAAATACTATGCCAACATTGAAAGAGGCATCGATACTTCCGGCACTCTGATCATGGAATACGACGGCTTCCAGGCAATCTGTCTTGCGGCCAAGGATTCCAAGGGAATGCGCGGCAGCATCATTCAGGGAACTGACGGAATCATCAGAACTGATACGGCAGCCAATCTTGTCGGCAGAGCGGTACTCGAACTGTATGACGGAACTGTCGAAGAATATGATGACGGCTATACCGACAAGCGTGTCATTGCCGAGTTCAATGCCTTCATCAAGGCAATTGACAGCAGGGATTATGATTTCTGCTATGAAATGCTGGAGAAAAGCGTTGCCGTAGCTGAGGTACAGACAAAGGCAAGACAGGAAGCCGGCATCTTCTTCGGAACCGATCCCCAATAATGTATTGCAGGAGCTCAGCTGAGCTCCTTTTTTTCCGGTTGTTTCCTTGATGCAGATGAGATTATGTCCGAAAAAGCAGCAGCTGCCGATTATATTTTTCCCTGTTTTTTCATTGATTTCTGACAGCGGAGAATTCTTCATTTATAATAAGTTTGCCGTCTGGCAGAAAGGATGTATACATTATGAAATTAGGTATCATCGGCTCCGGAAAAATCGTTCTGAGTTTCCTCCCTTTTCTTGTCCAAATCAAAAATCTGAAAATCAATGCCATTCTCTGCACACCCCGCAGTCTGGAACAGGCAGGTAATATGGCTTCAACATACGGCATCAGCAATGTCACATCCGACTTTGATGAGTTCTGCGGCTTCGATATCGACACCGTCTATGTCGCTGTCCCCAACTTCATGCATTTTGACTACTGCAAGAAGGCCATGGAAAGAAAGCTCAATGTCAT
>JAZPXY010000006.1:0-36416 GCA_045543875.1 Bulleidia sp. | reverse complement strand
CGGTACATGGGAATGGCCGAAAAAGCCGATGTCGCATTCCAGTTCCCGGCATCTGTCCGCCAGCATTTCATATCTGCCGTAGAACATGTCGCGGTGGCCGTGGCAGACATAGATACGGTGTTCCCCGGCCTCAATGATGCGGCGGGGCGGAAACTGCTGCCAGCCGTCATTGTTGCCCTGAACAATCGCAAAGCCGTCCAGCAGATAGGTCGGCAGTTCGGCATCGCCGCAGTGCACGAAATAATCGGCACCGAAATATGTCTTCCTCAGATACTCAAGTCCGGATGTCTGGCCGTGGTTGTCGGATACCAGAATGATCGTAATCGGTTTTTCCATACGCCTATTATAACTGTCACTGTTTTTTTCGCAAATCAAAAGTAAGGATGACATCTTTTCCTGATTAATGGTACGATATTCATATCAGGAAGGTATCCTATCATGAAACTGAATCTGTACCCTTATAATTACTGGATCCTGTATGCGGCCATTGCCCTGCTTGTCATCAGCATACTTGCCCTGCTGGCAAAACTGCTGAAGACAGCCAAAACGCTGAAAGCGATGACGCCGCAGCTCGAACATATGGCAAATCAGCTGAAGCTGGCAGGCATCAAGGCGGAAGTCGTCAAAGAAAAATCGGATGCCGATCTGCAGCGCATCAAGCCGCTGCTGACCGCTGCCCCGATCCTCCTTGCCATCAACAGCATTTATAATAAAGATGATGAACTGGAAGGCATCAAAGGCTACAGCCAGGCAGCAAGACGCTATGCCAGCCAGAAATCTTCCGAGCAGAAACTCATCAAAACCATCAGCAAAGCCATCAGAAAATAGCAGAAAGCGGCAGTCTTCCGGCTGCCGCCTTTTTTTACGGACTGAACGTCCGTTTTTTCTTTTTCAGAAATAGGAGATCATTACCTTCTTGTTCATCTTTCTAAGGCATTCTGCCAGACTGTCGATCAGCTGCACTTTCAGCTTGACCCCGAGACTGTCGTTTTCCTGATGAGCAGGATTGACGGCACAGCCGACATAGAAGGAAATGTCACTGGCATTCTCGAGCAGTTCCGTTGCCAGCATTGAGGCTCCGTCAATGCGGTAGTTCCAGTCAAAGTAGGCACGATTGGCACCGAGCCAGTCCTGAGCATATTCATAGACCCTGTGCAGAGTGATCATGCCTTCAGTCACCATGTCCACGCCTTCGATCCGGGAAATCGGCGGAATGCCGCTGTCATCGCCTTCCATCGTCACCGCTTCCACTTCCCTGCCGAGGTATCTTGCCACGACATTGGCCGTCGTGCCGCCGCAGACGATATGCTTTCCTTCCTCGGCCATGAACTTTCCGACCATCCGCGTATCATCTTCCCTGCTGGCGGCCGGTCCGACCATCAGCGAGATATGCTGCGGCTTCCGGATCCGTACGCAGGCGCAGGTCGTGTCATCGCCGGGCGCGTTGTTGTAAAGAATGTTGCATCTGTCGACAAGAATCGTCGCCAGGCCCTTGGCCGAAATGCCGGGCTGATACATCCCTTCCATGAATTCCATGATCTGCGGCAGCTGCCAGCCATAGTTCAGGATCTCGCCGGCTCCGGCATTGATGGTGCCGTCGCTCATCATGAACAGGCAGTCATTTTCCCCTGCCTCAAAGGTGCAGCAGTCAATTTTTCTGCCGCAGATTTCCAGCGTTTCGTATTCCGGCATCAGGGCCATGCCGTCATGAATGATGAACGGCTTCGGATTGTCAAAGTTGAATACTCTGACCAGGCCGTCGTCATACAGCTGGGCAATCGAGAATGTCGAATAGGCAACTCCTCTCTCGCGGCATACCGGCAGAGTGGAAATGACCGTTTCCACGCATTCTGTCAGACGGACATTGCCGGCCATCATTTCCGACATCATCTTGGCTGTCAGGGTCGAAAGGATATTTGCCTTGACCCCGCTGCCCAGGCCGTCGGCCAGAACCATGACCCGGGAATGTTCATCAACATTGACAATATTGACACTGTCGCCGCACAGCTGTTCACCGACATGGTTGACTGACTGCCAGCCGCATTCGATATAGTAGCTGTCAGTCATTCTTGATTGTCTCCTTCAGCGTGGTCAGCGCCACTTTTGTCTGGGCTGCCGTTTCACCGAGCAGCGAAGCGATCTCATGAACGGTCATCATATTGTTGTTCAGCACTTCATCGGCCGTCATCAGTGTCTTCTCGATCAGCTTCCTCTGCTTTAAGGCATCTTCTTCATGTTTTGTGATATCGCGCATGATACAGATCAGGACATTGAATTTCTGATCATAGACAACGGTATTCTCGATCCACCTGCCGTACTGTTCAAGATGCTGCTTGCGGGCTCTGACCTTTTCGCCGTTCAGGGCATCGAGATAGTCAAACGGATCCAGAATGGCAGTCACCTGCTGACCGATCAGCTCAGCTGCCTTCACACCGCCGAGCATGCGGCACATTCTGTCGTTGATCAGCTGGATATGCAGATCTTCATCCAGAACCATCAGACCGTTGGTCGAATTGGAAACGATCTTGTCCGACATCGAAGCTGCCTTTTCCATCATCAGCGGCAGGCACATATCAGGATTGGCACGGCCGCGGATGATTGCGATTGCCTTCTCACGGCAGGAATCATAGCCGCAGCTGCCGCAGTTCAGACGGGCAGCCGGATCTTCCTTCTTCATCTTGACCAGGGTCTTCTGAATCAGATCCTCACTCGGCATGACACGGTGGCGGTGATCATCCTCATAGGCACAGCCGATTTCATCCGGCTGCACCTGATAGCAGTCAAAGTCCTCTTTGCCGGCAAACTGATTGACGGCGATCGTGCCGCTGACAATGCTCTGCTGTTTCTTTACCGTTACCGGGCCGTTGACACAGCTGCCTTCACAGGCCGACATTTCAATAAAGCAGTGATGAATGCGGCCGGCTCTGATATCCTCAGCCATGCGCATGATATTCTCAACGCCGTCGACCGCCAGATATTCATAGTTTCTGCTGGCACAGTCCATGGTGCGCAGAACGCCGCCTCTGGTCGGGAAAAGACGGGCCTTGGACTTCTCGATCTTTTCCGGTGATTCAGTCTGTTCCATCGCAATGTTTTCTTCCGCCAGCCAGGCATCCAGTTCTTCAAATGTCAGGGCACAGTCGATCAGATCACCATGCTGGTCGGCTTCATCCTTCTTGGCAATGCAGGGACCGATAAAGACTGTCCTGGCCTCGGGAACCCTGCTTTTGATGTCCTTGCCGTGCGCCAGCATCGGTGAAAGCACCGGCGCCAGCAGCGGCAGAAGATCGGGATAATAGCGCTTGATCAGGGTATTGGCGGAATGACAGCAGGTGGAAAGAATGACATCGTGCTCGTCATCAAGCATGTCATCATATGCCTTCTTGACAATGGTGGCGCCGATGGCTGTTTCCTCGCATCCCCGGAAGCCGAGCTTCTGAAGTGTTTTTGTCATCGTTTCAATATCACAGTGATCATAATAAGCCACAAAGCTCGGTGCCACCGATGCGATCACCGGAGCACCGGAAGCAATCAGCTGTTTTGCGGTGCCGATATCACTGCGGATCTTCTTCAGATTCTGCGGGCAGATATGATAGCAGGTTCCGCAGAGAATACAGTCCAGATGAATGATCGAAGCCTTGTCATTTTCAAATGAAATGGCCTTGACCGGACAGTAGCGGATACATTTATAACAGTTTTTGCAGTTGCTGGTATTGCTTGTCAGAGCATACATAATTTTTCCTCCTAAGCGCGGCTGTAAATACTGATTCCATTTTCAGCATCAAAGACTAACATCATTTTAAATGGTTCTCACTTGGCGTCAATACGGCAGTTGGTAAGATATCAGAAAAGGCATCTGTTCATTCAGATGCCTCTTCATTTCTTTTGATACATACCGAAGATCCGCTTTCAGAAATCCAGAGATGACAGATATTCTTTTCCGCCTTCCCTTTTCAGCAGCGTCCAGTCTTTCCACTGATGGGTATTCTCATCTGCCAACAGAAAGATATGAATGTCTTCCGGCCGCAGGCAGTCGGAAAGAGCACAGCCGGGGTAGCCCCAGTCTTCAATGTCAAAACTGCTTCTGCTGTTTCCGTCATAGCGGATATATCCCCGGCTCAGACAGAAGCCCATCAGTTTTCCCTGATCGAATATTGCCCGCTCCATTAACGGCTCAAAGTATCCGCAGTACCAGCCTTCGGCATCTTCGCCGCTGTCGGTGCGGGACAGAAAGTTCTGTCTTCCCTGGCGCCGGAAGATCCAGTCTGATGCCGATGTGCGGAATGCTTCCAGTTCTTCTTCAGAGGCTTCGCATTCACAAAGATATACGCTGCGGCCGTCCAGCAGGGCTTCTGCCGCTCCTGCTTCCGGTCCTTCGGCAATGCCGATACGCTTCATACTGTCACCATGCCTTTCTTTACAGTCATTCTCTATTCATCATAGCAGACATCCGGCAGAATCTGTCTCTGCATCCGCATGCCGCAAAAAAACTCCCGGAAGCCGGGAGTCATTCATAGACAGCTTTAAAATGATATCCTGCCCTATTCGCCGAAACGGTCTTTCAGAAGCTTCATCAGCTGTTCATGGCCGATGACCTGATCGTAATTGACACGGTACTGATTGGTCTGGTCATCGTACTGAGACATATACCCGAAGCCTTTCACCTTGTCATGCAGGAAATAGATTACCTTATCAATGGTTCTTTCATATTCATCGAACTGTTCATCATCAAAATAGCCCGGAAAGCGGCGGTTGATATAGGCAAAGAGTTCTTCGGTTTCGGCATTGGTTCCGCCGGCTATGCTTTCAAGTTTTTCATCATCAATTCTGTTTGTCATAGGTTTTTCCTCCCGGTTGTATAGTGACAGCCCTGATGCCTGTTCTTCGCTTTTATAATACTCAATTTTTGTTTGCTGATTCCACTGATTTCCGGAGTGATCATGCCGGCTTTTCTTCCTTCAGATTGTAGTACATGATGCCGCAGAGTACGATGGCGGCCCCGATCAGGGAAAGCGTGCCGAGCTTCTCGCCGTAGAATACGGCCACAAGCAGCGGATTGAGAATCGGTTCCAGGGCATTGATGATCGAAGCCGTCAGCGGATCAATGTATTTTGTTCCGGTCGTAAAGAAAATATAGGCCAGGCCTACCTGGACAGCACCGAGGAAGAAGACTGCCCACAATACCGGCGCCGAAAAGTCGGTTTCTTTTAATACCAGGGGTGAAAGAACAATGCCGCAGAGCAGCTGGCCGAAAAAGACCGAGGAGATGGCATCGCCCTTCTCAAAGCTGTTGAGCATGAAGACGCCGGCATAGAAGATACCGGACAGCAGTGCAATCAGATCACCGAGCCAGCGGCCGGTGGAAAGTCCTTCAAAGAAAAAGCACAGGATGCCGGCAAAGACGATCAGCAGCGAGATGATGCCGGTCCGGCTCGGTTTCTTTCCGAAGAACAGATAGACCATGACCATGATCCAGACCGGAGCCGTGTACTGAAGAATGATCGTATTGCCGGCGGTGGTCAGCTTGTTGGCAATGGCATAGCAGGTTGTCACCCCGGCCATTGAGACAGCCCCGACGGCAACCGTCGGATTGAACTTCAGGCGGTGATGCGTTGCCAGGATATAGCAGCCGATGACCAGCGATGCAATCAGGTTTCTAGCTCCGTTGATGGCCAGGGCATTCCAGGGAATGACCTTCATGAACAGGCCGCCGGTCGCAAAGCATACGGAAGCTGCCAGTACCATGAAGACCGCAATATGCCGCATATCCCTTTTCTGTGAAATATTTCTTTGCATGGACAATGAATTTCCTTTCCCGTGATTCCTGGGAATTATACCACCGCATGCCTTCCTTCTGTGTGAATCATACATTAAAAAGGCGCTGTCAGCGCCTTCATTCTGTTATTGGATCCGGATCTTCGCTGTGCAGGGTCTCATACACCCGCTGGGCCACTTCCTGAGGCACAACGGCAGCGATTTCTTCCACTCCTGCCTCCTTCAGGCCGGTAAAGTTCTTGAATGCCTTCAGAAGCAGGCGCTTGCGCTTGGGGCCGACACCATCGATCTCATCGAGAATCGATCGCGTCTGGGCCTTGGCCCGCAGCCGTCGGTGATAGGAGATGGCAGTGCGGTGGACTTCATCCTGCATCCTTGTCAGCAGGAAGAACAGTCCGGAATTCTTGTCAATGTCAAAGACTTCGCCGTCAGTATCCATCAGGGCATTGGTATTGTGATGGTCATCCTTGACCAGACCCATGATCTTGATCGTTTCGCTGAGGCCGAGGGAATCAAGGATTTCCTTTGCGGCTTCGATCTGGGTCCAGCCGCCGTCGACGAGGATTCCGTCCGGCATTCTGCCGTCTTCCTTCAGCAGCCGGAAATAGCGGCGGTAGACGACTTCCTTCATCGAGTCGACATCGCTGTTGGCGGTATGCAGCTTATAGAGACGGTATTCCTTGCGGTTGGGCTGACCGTCGTCATAGACGACGCAGCTGGCAACGGTAAAGGTGCCGCTGATATGCGAGTTATCGAACAGTTCAACCCGCGACATGTTTCTTCCGGCCAGGCTGCTGAGCTGCTGCACCGCTTCATCGGTGACAGTATCCTGCCGCTCCACGGTATTGAACTTGAGATCCAGCTGTTTCTTCGCATTGTCGACGCACATGTCGATCAGTTTCTTTTTGTATCCGCGCTGCGGCGTGAACAGCGGCATTTCAATCAGCTCACCCAGTGCTTCCAGATCGGTATCCTGCGGCAGCACCAGTTCCCTGGCAGCCGGATGGTCCTGATAATACTGGGAAAGGAAGCTGATGAATTCATCCTTGGGATCACCGTACAGCGGACGGAGCCGGAATTCCTTGTTGAGAATGATGCCGCTCCGGACCAGAAAGCCGGTGATGGCCATATATCCCCTGTCGGCATACCAGGCAAAGACATCGCGGGATCCGCGGTTGTCCTTTTCAATATTCTGCTTGTCGCCGACAACGGAATGAATGCTGTCGAGCATCTCCTTGTATTCCTGGGCTTTTTCAAAGGCCAGTTCACTGCTGGCCGCATACATCTTTTCCTTCAGATCCTTTTCGATGGCCTTGATATCACCGTTCATGAACCTGGTGACACCGTCAGCCATATCTTCATAGACCTTGTCACCGATCGCGAATTCACACGGTCCGAGACACTGGCCCATATGATAATAGAGACAGATCTTGTCGCCGAGACGGTTGCAGCGGCGGAACGGATACAGGCTCTGCAGCAGCTTTAATGTATTCCTTGCCGCATTGGCATCAGGAAAAGGACCGAAATATTTTGCCTTGCGGTCCTTGCGGGTATCTCTTGCGATCATCAGCCGCGGATACTGTTCCCTGGTCAGCTTGATATACGGGTAGCTGGAATCATCGATGAACTGGATATTGTACTTCGGCCGGTACTTCTTGATCAGGTTGATTTCCAGCACCAGAGCCTCCTTTTCGGAAGCGGTGACAATAAAGTCGAAATCATCGATGCTGGCGACCATCCTTGTCGTCTTGAAGTCATGGGCACCGGTAAAATACTGGTTGACACGGGCATGGAGATCCTTGGCCTTGCCGACGTAAATGATCTCCCCGTACTTGTCCTTCATCTGATAGCTGCCCGGCTGATGCGGCAGATTCAGCAGTTTTGCCTTGATATATTCCTTATCCATACACTCATTTCATTACTACAACGGTTGCCCCGGTGCCGCCTTCCTGGGGCATGCCGAGACGGTATTCCTTGACGGAAGACATGTTCTTCAGCTTTTCATGGACAGCCTTGCGCAGGCGGCCGGTGCCGTCGCCGTGAATGATGCGGAAATTCTTCAGTCCGTGCAGGCTGGCCTGATCCATGTAGTCAGCCATCTTGTCCATTGCCTCATCGACGTGCATGCCGATCAGATTGCACTCCAGCGGCATGGAAGAAAAGATATTCTGTCCGGCAACACGGATGACGGGCGAAGGCTTCTTCTTCATCTTCGGAATGATGTGGGCGCTGGGCCGGATCTGGTTTTTCTTTACCCGGATCTCCCTGCCGTTCATCAGGATCGTCAGATCCTTGCGGCCGATCTTCACAACTTCGCATACCTGATCATTGTCGCGCAGTTCAACAGCATCGCCGACATGATATTCGTGATCGCTCTCATCGGTTTCGGCAATGGCTTCACTTTCCTGCAGCTCATCGATTTCATGGCGCATATCGATCATTTCATGATAGCGCAGATCGGTGCGCTGGCGGATCCTTGCCAGAATGGCATCGGCTTCCTCCCGGACGCTGTCCAGATATTCCTGGGCTTCCTTTTCGTATTTCTCCTTCAGCCGGTCCTTCTCCCGAGCCAGCCGGTTTTCTTCCTTCTTCAGGCGTTCTTCCCGTTCCTTCGCTTCCTTCAGCTTCCGGTTCAGTTCATCCTGCAGGCGGGTATTCTCGCTGATTTCCTTCTCCAGCCGTTCGATCAGCTTGTCCTCTTCACTGCGGGACTGATCCTTCAGGAAACGGGCATATTTGATAATGGAATCCGGCAGACCGTAGCGCTGGGCTACTTCCAGGGCATTGGACTGACCGGTCGATCCTTCCATATAGCGATAGGTCGGAGCCAGTTTCTTCATATCGAATTCAACACTGGCAACCTGAATGTCATCGTGTCTGCGGCCGTAGGCCTTCAGTCTTCCGTAATGGGTTGTGGCAACGGTCATGCAGCCAAGACGGCGCAGTTCATTGAGAATGGCAATGGCCAGAGCCTCACCTTCCCGCGGATCGGTGCCGCTGCCGACTTCATCCAGCAGGATCAGGCTGCGTTCGGTCGCATTTCGGCACATCTCAGCCTGTTTCTGGATATGCGAGCTGAAGGAGGACAGTGAAGATACAACACTCTGATCGTCACCGATATCGACAAAGATCTGATCAAAGAACGGAATCACTGCCTCATCGCATGTCACCGGCATGCCGGCATAGGTCATCAGCACCGAAAGGCCGATGACTTTCATACTGACGGTCTTGCCGCCGGTATTGGGTCCGGTGATCAGCAGGATCCGGCAGGGATCAGCCAGATGATAGTTGTTGGCAACAACCTTTTCCGGATCGATCAGAGGATGGCGCGCTCTTTCCAGTTTCAGGACGCTTTCCTCGCTGAGGGATGCCGCACAGGCATCGCGGCGGTTTCCCCACTGGGCCTTGGCAAACAGTTCGTCGAGAATGGCACAGGTTTCCAGATTTGCCAGCTCTTCATTGGCAACAGAACCGATTTCCTGTGAACACATGCGCAGCACCTTCTGCACTTCTTCCGCCTCCCGGCTGAGCAGTTCCTGCTTGCGGTTGTTGACGGCAACGAAGGAAGCCGGCTCGATATAGGATGCCTGACCGGATGATGAATCGCCGTGCACCATGCCGCCGTAGCTGTTCTTGTCAGAAGCCCGCACCAGGACAACCGCTCTGCCGCCGCGGAATGTCACGATGGAATCGACAACCGAATCACCGTGGGCGGCCAGAAACTTCTGGGCAGCAGCGGCAATTTCACCGTCGATGCTTCTCAGGCTGCGGCGCACCGAAGCCAGCTCGGGCGTGGCATTGTCAAACACTTCACCGTATTCATTGACGCATTTCTTCAGGAAGGTCTCGCACTTCTGATGGACTGTCAGGGTATTGATCAGATCATCCAGATGTTCATGACTGATTTCACTCAGGCCCTTCTGATAGGTCAGAATGCCCCTGACGCCCTGGATGAAGTGAATCTCATCAAGAATGTCCTGGGCACTCAGGGTTCTTCCCTTGGCAGCGTTGTTCAGAACATCGCCGAGATCACGCATGCCGGCAAACGGCATCGTGTCGTATTTGCGGACAGCTTCCAGCGCTTCTCTGATCAGCGCGTTCTGACGGCGGATGAGAAGCGGTTCAAAGGACGGATGGCATTCCCGGATCCTTTTTCTGCCAAGTGAAAAAGCACAGAGCTGTTCCATCTGTGCAAGTATGACATGCAGTTCAAGACTGTGTTCAGAGTTCATCAATAACCTCATATTTCAGTGAAGGCACCCATGAGACACCTTCTTCCAGTTCATCAAAGCCGTTTTCCTGAAGCCATGTTTCCAGGTTATGCCGCTGTTCTTCCGTCAGCTCCTCACCCTTCTGATACAGCTGCTGAAGGGCTTCGCCGCTCAGGACGGGTGATACGAAGCGATGAAACAGCGAACCGGTCATGGTGTTGATCTGCTTCAGAATTGTTCCTTCCTGCAGCAGCGTGCCGTTCTGAAAAAGCGGGGTTCCAAGACCGATCGTAAAGACTGCCGCCAGAATTGCTGCCTCAGCCAGGCCGAACAGGCCGCCGCCGATCTCATTGAGAGAGTCGATGACGGGAATTTCGCCCAGTCCCTTGGCAATCTGATCCAACAGCGAGAACAGAAGCCGCAGCACCAGAAAGACAACCACGAGCCAGCAGATCTGATTCATATACAGGCGGGCCACTTCAGCATACGGCGTATCCTGCAGGATCGCCCAGTCTTTCGGCCACAGGCGGATATATCTGGTCAGTACCGAGGATGCCTGCCAGGCCAGCCAGAAACTGGCAAAGGTTCCGGCAAGAGCGACAACCTGCCGCAGCAGACCACGTTTTGCGCCGGCAAAAAAGAGCAGCACAAAGACAGCTGCGATTGCGATATTGGCCGGCATCAGCCATTCGGAAGTTACATGAAACATAGGCAGTCCTCCGTTTTCCCTACCATGATACCAAATCATTCCCCAGATTCAAAACTGATGTTAGAATAGTCGCATGAGTAATACCATCACACTGAAACTGAGCCGGGAACAGGAAGAAAAACTGTACGCTGCCTTCCGGGATAATCAGACAAAGACTCCGCCCTATGCCAGATGGCAGCTGCGGCCGGAAAACTGCGTCATTACCTGCTATGAATCCGGCAAGACGGTCTTCCAGGGCAGTGATGCCGAAATCTATGCTTCGCCGTTTGCCGCCGGAAACAGACATGACACGCTTCCCCAGGCCGGCAGCGATGAAGTCGGCACCGGTGACTATTTCGGTCCGGTCTGCGTATGTGCAGCCATCGTCAGGCCTGAACACAGCCGTCTCATTGAAGAACTGAACATCCGCGACTCCAAGCAGATCGCCGATGATCAGATCCGGACCATTGCCCCGAAACTGATGGAAGCCCTGCCGCACAGCCTGCTGATCCTCGACAATGCAAAATACAACCGCGTTCATGCCGACAACAACATGAATGCGATCAAGGCCAAGATGCACAACCAGGCCTATGTCAACCTTTCAGCAAGAGAGACTCTTCCCGACCTCAGGGTCATTGACCAGTTTGCTCCGGAGCATCTGTACTACCGCTATGTACAGGGTGAGCCGAAGGTCATCGGCGGCATTCACTTTGAGACCAAGGCAGAAGACAAATATATTGCCGTCGGTGCTGCCAGCATGATTGCCCGCTATGCCTACCTGCGTTCCATGGATGCCCTTTCCGAACACTACGGCATGGAGTTTCAGAAAGGCGCCGGCAGGGATGCGGATGCCTTCGCTGAACGGTTTGTGCAGAAATTCGGCTATGAAGAACTGTACCGAACTGCCAAGATGCACTTCAAAAACACGGCAAATCTGGAAAAATACAGGAAGAGATGAATTCTCTTCCCTTTTTCTTTGTTCTGAAAATTTTTCATTTTTCTTGCCGAAAAGCATTTCCGGATGCTTCTGTTTCATGATTGTACCCGTATGAGAAACAAATGTTCTTTTGTTCCGTTTTGTTCAAAAATCAGAAAATGCCTGTTTTAAGGCATTTTCTGCATATCAGCCCTTCGTTTTGTACTCATTGCAGAAACAGATGTCAGTATGGATGAACGGTTTCGTCAAAAATCAGAAAAGAAAAGATTTCAGGCGAAATGAAAAGAATGATTTTCTTTTCAGGAACGGATCTGAATTCAGGAATTTTTGTGATAATTGTGTGAAAATACTTTTCATTCCGGCTTTTGACTTGCTTTCATTTTCATTTTCAAAAGTCCTGTTTTCTTTACAAAGAAAGTTCAAAAAAGCCTTAAAAATAAGGCTTTTCGTATGGTCACGACAATTTTGCGGTGCTATTGTGAAAATGTAAAAAACAGAGGGAGGAAATCAAAATGGCAAACCGCAATATGTTAATTACCGCCACAAAAAATCTGTCCAAATCATTCTTGCCGAATCTGATCTGCAAGGTAGAATATTCCACAAACATCATGAACCGCAGACATAACCGCCGCGACATGATCAGAAGCAGAGAAAACGGCATTGTTCCGATCTACAACGCTGTAGAAGCAAGCTATATCATTCCGATGATGCACTAAAAAAACACCTCACGGTGTTTTTTTTGATTACAATTCCGGATTGGGAATCTTTTTGACATCGAGCTGAATGGTATTCTCGAGCCGGCACAGTTCAACTCCGGCAGCCCTCAGCATGCGCTTGGAAGCGATATTGGTATCGACGCCGTTGTATTTGTCTGATTCATAGACAATGCGGCGGATTCCGGACTGAATGATTGCCTTGGCACATTCATTGCAGGGAAACAGCGATACATAGATGGTGCAGCCGGCAACCGGCCATTTGGAATTCAGAATGGCATTCAGTTCAGCATGAACGACATAGGCATACTTTGTCTCAAGCGTATCCCCTTCTCTGCCCCACGGGAATTCATCATCGGAGCATCCTTTCGGGAAGCCGTTGTATCCGACCGATACGACCCGGTGATTTTCATCAACGATTGCCGCTCCGACGGTCGTGTTGGGATCCTTGGAACGCAGGGCGGACAGATGTGCCAGGCCCATGAAATATTCATCCCAGTTCAGTACATCAGATCTTTTTTCCATATCAGTCCTCCATGACTCTTTCATAGATCGAATAATCTTCTGTATATATCGTATCAAGTTTTTGGGCAATTTTGGCCGCATGATCTCTCAGTCCGTGTTCTTTTTCAAAGCGCAGGACGCGGATATCGGAAAGAGCGTAGATGTGATCGGAATCAATATAGGCACTGCGCGGCACCAGATATCCCATGCCGAAGCACATGGCAATCATTGCCAGGCGGAAATGCAGGCTCTGCTTTTTCTCTTTGAACGGCAGCACGGCGCCGGTCACAAGCAGGCCGGTAAAGAAACCGCCGACATGGGCAGTGGCCGCAACCCCGGGCATGAAGTTGATCATGGCATTGATCAGACAGGTTCTGATCAGACCGCTGGCAACCTGCGGATCATGCCAGCTGCCGCTGTAGATGACGATCAGGGCATAGCCGGCCATCAGTCCGTACAGTCCGCCGGAGAGACCGACCGCAAACGTGCCCTTCGAGCCGATGAAATAGAAGAGGCTGCCGCCGATGACTGACAGCAGAAGGATCATCAGACAGCGCCAGGTCCCGACCAGTTTCTCCATGAAGCGGCCGAGATTCATCAGTGCCATCATGTTCATGAACAGATGCCAGACGCCGGCATGCACAAAGCCGACCGTCAGCAGCCGCCAGTATTCCCCGGCGATGATGAACGGCTTGTAGAAAGCACCGAAGAGGATCGCTGTTTCCGACTCGGTCGAGATATTGAAGAAATGAATAGCAAGAAAGACAATGACGCAGATGCCGAATACTATGTAGGTCACCAGCGGCTGGTTTTTTGCGTTCTTCATCATCTGTCCCTTTCCTTTCTCAGGATGGTCAGCAGTTCTTCAAAGTATTCCGGCAGCGGCGCATGGAAATGCATGGTTTCGCCGGTGCGGGGATGAACAAGCGTCAGGTCGGATGCATGCAGCACCTGACCCTGGGTATCCATATAGCGGCAGGCTTTGCCGTATTTTTCATCTCCCATGACCGGATGATTGATATATTTCATATGCACGCGGATCTGGTGGGTGCGGCCTGTTTCCAGCGCACACTCGATCCAGGTTGCCGAACCGAAGCGTTCCTTGACATGGAAATGGGTGCGGGCTTCGCGGCTGTTCTTTTCGGTGACGGTCATCCGCTGGCGGTCACGCGGATCCCTGCCGATCGGCGCATCGACCATGCCGTCATCATGCGGGATGTTGCCCATGACGATTGCCTGATACTCACGGTGGCATGTCTTGTCTTCCAGCTGGGCGGCAATGCCTTCGTGGGCAAGATCATTCTTGCAGGCAACGATGCAGCCGGTGGTATCCTTGTCAATGCGGTGAACGATGCCGGGACGGATATAGCCGTTGATGCCGGAAAGATCATGACAGTGATACAGCAGCGCATTGACCAGCGTCCCTTCATAGACGCCCGGAGCGGGATGAACGACCATCCCCTTCGGCTTGTTGATGACGATGATATCGCTGTCTTCATAGAGAACATCCAGGGGAATATTCTGGGGAAGAACATCGATCTCACGGTCTTCGGGAATGTCGCAGACGATCTCCTGGCCGGCCTTCAGCTTCAGGCTGCCTTTGGCGGGCCTGCCGTCAACGGTGATTCTGCCTTCCTTCAGCAGCTGCTGCACACGGCTGCGGGAAAGGTCCTTGCTGTCAGCAAGATATTTGTCCAGCCTGGTATCCGGCTGTTCTTCAACGATCCACTTCAGTTCTGCCATTTTCTTTGTTCTCTTCTTTCAGTGCAGCTACAGCCAGCAGGAATACCCCGATGCACAGGGCACTGTCGGCAATATTGAAAATCGGAAAATCATATCCGAAAATATAAAAATCAAGGAAATCACGGACATAGCCGAAATACAGCCTGTCAAAGAGATTGCCGGCCGCCCCGCCGATCATCAGCGCCAGGGCAATGCGGCTCAGCCTGTCCGGTTTTTTTACATACAGATAATACAGCATAAGGCCGATGGCAGCAGCGCTGACCAGAGACAGAAAGGCAATCTGTCCTGACAGCATGGACCAGGCCATGCCGGTATTCTCGGCATATGTAATATGGAAAAAGTTCCTGATCACAACAACATTGTGCAGGCTTTCCGTAACCTGAACATAATGCTTGCTCAAAAGGTCAATTGCGATGACAAGAACAATAATCAAAGCTTCCATGGTACCTCCGTACAATACAGCAATTCTACCAGTTAATATGGAGAAAAACAAATCAGTAAAAAAGCACCTGTGACAGGTGCCTTTCACTTCATATTTACAGCTGCAGATTACTGTTCGGCAGTCAGGTATGCCTTCAGGGCACGGGCAATCTGATCCGGGCAGGATGTCTGCTTCATGCCGCAGGTAATGCCGTCAAGGGCACTGATGACTTCGTCTGCCTTGCGGCCTTTGACAAGAGCGGAGATGCCTTTCAGATTGCCGTTGCAGCCATTGATGACCTGCATGTTTTCAATTGTATCGCCGTCAAGATCGAGAATGATCTTTGAGGAACATACGCCGTTAGTTTTATATTCAAAATGCTTGCTCATATTGTTTCTCCTTTATCGGCATTATCCTACCACAATTTTTGATCTGAGCCGCATAAACTGCCCGAAAAAAAAGAAGAGATCACTCTCTTCTTTCTCAGTAGTTTTCACGCTTGATTTCAAAATAGGCCTGCGGATGTGCACATACCGGGCATTCAGCCGGTGCTTCCTTGGCAGTTACGGTATATCCGCAGTTGCGGCACTGCCATGTGACTTCATCCTGACGGACAAAGACTTCACCGCTCTTCAGATTGGCCAGCAGCTTGCGGTATCTTTCTTCATGTTCCTTTTCAATGGAGCCGACGCCGCGGAACTGTTCAGCAATCTCCGGGAAGCCTTCCTCATCGGCAACCTCGGCAAATTCCTTATACATGTCAGTCCATTCATAGTTCTCGCCTTCCGCTGCCTGCTGCAGGTTCTCGGCTGTCGAACGGATGGATCCGCCCTGCAGGTATTTGAACCACATCTTGGCATGTTCCTTCTCGTTCAGGGCAGTCAGAGTGAACATGTCGGCAATCTGTTCATAGCCTTCCTTCTTTGCCTTGCTTGCCCAATAGTCGTATTTGTTGCGGGCCTGGCTTTCACCGGCAAATGCCGTGGCCAGATTCTGTTCGGTTCTTGTTCCTTTAAGATCTTTCATATCACACATACCTCCTACAACATTATACCTGGCGGCCGCATGCTATGCCAGTTTTCTGAAACGTTCCGTTCCGTATTTTGCCAGCAGCACAAACAGAACAATGTCCAGGAGAACATAGATGCCCACGATCCACCAGAAGGCTTCCATGCCGGTGAGGAAATAGACGATCATCATGCCGATGCTGAAGAACAGCGGCACCAGTACCGACAGGAACGCTGACAGTGACTGCTTGATGACAACTGCTTCCCGGTCATAGTCGAGCTTTGGAAAGCGCAGGTTGATCAGCAGTCCCAGCATGCTGATGAACAGCGCCCCGGCGGTGATCAGCACCAGGCCCCCCAGGTAGTAGAGCAGCGGGAAGCGGAAGGCAATGCCAAAGCCGATTAGTGACAGCAGGCTTGGAACCAGGATCAGTACAATATTGATCAGAAGCTTGGCGGCGAAGATTTCCCTGACATCGGCCGGAATTGACTTCAGGATCCAGAGGCTTTTCCCTTCCAGGGAGATCGATACACCGGTGGTGCAGGTCATCTGTCCTGCCGTCAGTATGGAAAGCAGTATTGTCTGCCAGACCAGAGCTGTTTCATCCGGCATTTCCTGAATCAGCAGAACAAGGGCATCCTTGAGAGGATTCTTCAGGACAATGACATAGAATGAGAATCCGGCCAGCAGAAGCATGCCGATGGATGTATTCAGGAAATAGGCAAAATTGGCAAAATAGCGCTGCCGTTCCTGGCGGATCAGAGCGCCAAGCGAAGAGGACGCTCCGGTTTTCTTTATTTTGAAGTCCGCAACATGATAGCCCTGCATCATCCGGGCATTGATGCGGATCACGGTTTTGGCATAGAACAGAACAAATGCCGTCAGCATCAGCAGGCCGATGCCGGCATTCAGCAGAATGGATGAGATACTGCCCTTCACTGCCCCTTCAACATACCATCTGGCAGACGGCAGATATTTCAGCATTCCGGCCAGTCCGGTTCCTGCTTCCTGGGCAGCTGAACTGTAGCCGGTCTGGAAGGAAAAGTAATAGATGATGACGATCATGAGAATGGTCATGATATTCTGCAGCAGCCGGCCATAGCGTTTTCCCGCCGTCAGTGCCTGCATGCCCATGCCGATGACTGCTGCCAGCACCATCGGCATCAGCGGGAACGGCAGGAAGCCGATCACAGCCCGCACAAAGTAGAATGCATCTGCGCCGGTGCGCACGCCGTAGATGATCATGGCCGGAAGCACCAGCAGCGAGGCATACATATACTGCATGATTGTATAGACAACAATTTTCGAAGTGACGATGTCCCTTTCCGTCACCGGCAGAGCCATCAGGGTGTCATAATCCTTAAACCCGAACAGCATGCCCTGGGAAACCGTAATGCCGGTAAAGAAGACGACAGCGGTGCCCATGACAGATACCATGGCCGGCAGAATCTCGCCGCCGCCCAGAGTATCGGAAAACACCCAGCTGTAATACAGCGAGAGCGCAAACATGATCACGCCGCTGAGAACAACCGAAGGAATCTTTCGCTTTCCGCCGGAATTCTGCTGAAAGAACTGATTGGTCAGCTGCGCCTTTGTCAGGATCTGCATCTTGTTCATGATCAGAGGTTCTCCGTATTGAGGAAGATCTGTTCCAGGGATTCACCGTTCCTGAGAATTTCTTCGGTTGTTCCCTGCATGATGATATTGCCTTCCCTGATCAGGGAAATCTGATCGCACAGATTCTGCACGACTTCCAGTACATGGGAAGAGAAGAAGACGGAACCGCCGTGATCGCAGAGTTCACGCAGCCGGTTCTTCATGATGAAGGATGCCTTCGGATCCAGCCCGACAAACGGTTCATCAAGAACCAGCAGACGCGGGTCATGCATCAGCGCACTGACGAGAGCCAGTTTCTGTTTCTGACCGTGGGAAAAGGAACGGATCTGATCCCCCAGCATATCATAGATTTCCAGTTCTCTGCCGAGTTCGGTAATCTTGTCGGTTCTTTTTTCGGATGTCAGTTCAAAGATATCAGCAATGAAATTCAGATACTGAATGCCGGTGAGGCTTTCATAGAGGTCGGGATTGTCGGGCAGATACGCCGTCACGCTCTTGCACCAGATCGGATCTTCCAGGATATTCTTGCCGTCAATGCGGATCGTCCCGCTCTCAAACGGCAGTATGCCCACCGCACAGCGGATCGTTGTTGTCTTGCCGGCACCGTTATGACCGATAAAACCGCAGATCTCGCCGTCATTCACCTGCAGCGAGATGCCGTGCAGGATCTCTTTGCTGTCATATTTCTTGACCAGATTTTCAATTTGCAGCATGTTTCCTCCTTTCTGCGGACATACAGAAAAACATGCACCGCAGAGCTGATGCCATTTCTATTATGTGCATATTGCCAGAGGCCTATCAAGCAAAAGTGAAAGCTTTCACAGAGGATAAAAGCCCCCGGGATTCAATAGTACTGTTGAGGGTACAAATGTGATTTCTGTAATCATCGCAAGCCTCTCAGGCGGCAGGCAGAATTACCGTACCCTTGCATTGAAGGAGGTGCCATGTTCCTGTCTTGCATAATTCTGCTGATGCCGCTGTTTCTGATGATCTCTCTGGCGGATATCAGAACCCTTGAGATCCCCGATGCCGGCTGGATCGCAGTCACTGTGCTGGCATTGCTGGTGAAGCCGCACTATGAATGGGCGGCTGCTGTTTTTCTGATTCTTCTGCCCTTTTCCCTGAAGGACATGCTGGGCTTTGGCGATGTGAAGCTGTGCACGGCCATGGCAATGTTTGCCGGCATGCGGATCCTCGTGATCCTGGAAGCAGCTTCGCTGGCTGCCCTGCTGTTCCTGCTGCTGAAAAAAGGATCCCGTATGAGGATCCCTTTTGCACCGTTTTTATGCTTTGCTTTTGTCGTCGTCTGTGCACAGCGGCAGTTCGAACCAGAAAGTGCTTCCCTTTCCCGGTTCGGAATTGACACCGTACCTGGCGTGATGGAGTTCGAGAATGGTGCGGACAATGGACAGGCCGATGCCGCTGCCGCTGCTGGTGCGGACATGTTCCTTGTCAACCTTGTAGTATCTGTCCCAGATGTTTGAGAGATCCTTTTCGTCGATGCCTTCACCGAAATCTGTGACCTGCACCTGAATGCTGTTCTCCATCTTTACTTCCCGGACAATGATATGCTTTGCCTCACCGCCGTAATGGAGGGCATTGGTCATATAGTTGTTGAACACCTGTTCCATGCGCTTGCGGTCGGCATTGACTTCACATTTCAGAGCCGGCACATATTCGATCTGATAGCCGTCTTTGACATATACATCATATTTGCGCAGCTCACTGCTGATCATCTCATGCAGATCGAAAGCTTCGCAGTGCAGTTCGATCTTTCCTTCCTGCATGCGGGAGAGGTCAAGCAGGTCATTGACCAGGGCTGAAAGACGCCGTGATTCATCAATAATGACCTGAATGTTCTCATCAGTCTTTTCTTCCGGCATATCGATCATCATCTCGCCGTAGCCGGTGATCATTGTCAGCGGTGTTCTGAGGTCATGGGAAACATTGGCAATCAGATCGCGCCTGGCCTTTTCCGCCTTGTTGATATCTTCCGCCGCCTGCACCAGCGTGGCATTGAGTTCCTGTGCCTCACGGTAGCAGTTGGTGGAAGAAACAGCTGTGTACTCACCTTCCGGAAGCTTCTTGGCTTCGCGGTTGATAACACTCAGCGGCCGGGCAATGGAGCGGTCAAGCAGCCATGTCAGAACTGCCACGGCAATGACCATGATGATGCCGATATACAGCAGCTGCCGGTTCAGGGTCCGCGATGCATCATTGACCCGCGGGAAGCCGGCATAGACCATAACCGCATACAGGTCATCGTTCTCATCATTGTTTTCCCTTACCATGCGGGTATAGGTAATGTTGCGGATCGCCTTGTCATCCCCGAACTTGTCCATCTCATCCGGCTTGCCGTGATAGGTCAGTTCCTTTGACAGATAGGTGCCGTCCCCGCTGGTATATGCCTGGGTGATCATACTGTTGATTTCCTGCGGATTCATGCGGTACAGCACACAGCCGGCATTGGTTCCCGGCGGCTGATAATAGTCGTCCGGATCTTCCGTATCAATGACCCGTACACAGGTATCATTTTCCATCTGCACGGCAAAAAGCGTTTCCTCATCGACCTCTGTCCCGGACTGAATCATGGCAGTGATACTGTCAGAAACGGATTTTACCGTACTGATCTTGTTGGCTTCATACATTGGTTCCAGCAGGACACCCTGGAAGACAGACAGCACGGCAATAATGAAGAGCCCGAACAGCAGAAGTGTACGGGCCAGTTTCCATCTGAGGCTAATTGTCTTTTTCAAAGCGGTACCCTACCCCTCTGAGCGTAACAATATATTCAGCGTAATCCTTCAGATTGCGCCTGAGAAGCTTGATGTGTGTATCCAGAGTACGGTCATCACCAAAGAAATCATATCCCCATACGGTGGAAAGCAGCTGTTCCCTGGTCAGGGCAATGCCGGCATTTTTCACCAGATAGACAAGCAGGTCATATTCCTTCGGCGAGAGCTGAATTCTTTCATCATCAATTGTAACCGTCCGGGCACCGTAATCGATGGTCAGTCCCTTCAGGACAAACCTGTCGGTGCTGCCGGACAGTTTCTGCGTGCGTTTCAGGATGGCATGAATACGCATCATCAGTTCCTTGCTGGAGAACGGTTTGACGACATAATCGTCGACGCCGATATCAAAGCCATGGATCCTGTCATATTCTTCGCCCAGTGCTGACAGCATGATAAACGGCAGGTCCGGCTGTGTCTTCTTGATTTCCTTGACAGCCGAAAACCCGTCGAGTTCCGGCATCATGATATCCATGATCACAAGGTCATAGCGGGTCTGTTCGCATTTTTCCACTGCGTCCATGCCGTTGACGGCCTCGTCTGTCTGGAACCCTTCATGCTTGGCGTATTTGGCAATCAGTTCACGGATCTTCGCTTCGTCGTCTGTTATCAGGATTCTGGTCATGGCTCTCCTCCTTTTCTGCTCAAAGTATAGGGGGTCTATGTGAAGTTCAGGTGAACTTTTCAGATCTTTTCGATGAAATCGGCAGCTTCCTTGATCTGCGGGAACTCAAGATCTTCAATGGTTCCGGCATCACTTGCCCTGGCAATTGCCGGATCAAGCGGAACCCGGGCAAGAATCGGCAGGCCGTATTTGGCAGCCACATCATCGATATGGGATTCACCGAACACGTACATTCTTTCGCCGCACTTCGGGCATTCCACATAGGACATGTTTTCAATCAGGCCGAGCACCTTGATATTCATCTCGTTGGCCATATTGATGGCCTTTTCGACGATCATGGATACAAGTTCCTGAGGGCTGGTTACGACAATGATGCCGTCCAGGCGGAACGACTGGAACAGAGTCAGCGGCACATCGCTGGTTCCCGGCGGCATGTCGACAAACATGTAGTCAACATCTTCCCAGAGAACTTCCTGGTAGAACTGCTTGAGAATATTGGCAACCATCGGACCGCGCCAGAGAACCGGCTGGTCGTCGGTATCCAGCAGCATGTTTGTGCTCATGACCTGCACGCCGCTCTTTGTGACTGCCGGCAGGATCAGGCCGTCACGGCCGTATGCCTTGTCATGAATGCCGAATGCCTTGCCCTGGCTTGGGCCGGTAATATCACCGTCCAGGACAGCCGTGCTGTGGCCGCGGCGCTGCATTTCCGATGCCAGCATGGAAGTCACGAAAGACTTGCCGACACCGCCCTTTCCGGATACGACACCGATGATCCGGCGGATCGAAGAACGCGGATCCGGTTCGATCAGGAGACTCTGCGGATCCATGCGGGAACCGCAGTTTTCAACAGAACAGCCTTCGCAATGATGATTGCAGTTCTGATCATTTACATTTTCACTCATTTTCATCACCTCCCTAACATCATACACTTAAATCATAAAAACTGCTTTATTTTAATATGCATCATGTTTGTGCTATCATAGTTCCGTTAAAAAAGGAGATAAATTATGGCAGGTTATGTCGTTGTAGGTTCCCAGTGGGGCGATGAAGGCAAAGGCAAGGTTGTTGATCTTCTCTCCTCGCATGTAGATCTGGTTGTCCGTTTCCAGGGCGGAAACAACGCCGGACACACGGTGGTGGTTGACGGTAAGAAAACCATCCTGCATCTTCTTCCTTCCGGTATCTTAAACAAAAATTCACTCTGCATCATCGGTCCGGGTGTTGTCATCAATCCCTTCGTGCTTCTGCAGGAAATTGACACCCTCGAAAAAGGCGGCCTGAAATGCGATCATATCCGCATCAGTGACCGGGCCCATCTGCTGATGCCCTATCATGTCCGTCTCGACGAACTGATGGAAAAGAAAGCCGGCGACATGAAGCTTGGCACAACCAAGAACGGCATTGGCCCCTGCTATGCGGACAAATATACACGTATCGGCATCCGTGTCTGTGATCTGCGTGACTGGGATGTCTTCCAGGAGAAGCTCCAGCATACCCTGCGCATCAAGAATGAAGAAATCGTCAAGCTCTATGACGGCGAACCGTTTGACTATGATGAGATGGTCGCTCAGTTTGCGGCGGTCAGAGAACGTCTTATGCCGATGATCATCGATGCCACCGACAAGGTCAACAAGGCGCTTGCCGAAAACAAGATGGTGCTCTTCGAAGGCGCCCAGGCCAATATGCTGGACATCAACTACGGCACCTATCCGTATGTCACTTCTTCTTCACCGACATCTGCCGGCGTCTGCACCGGCATCGGCATCTCGCCGCGTCTGCTTGACCGCATCATCGGCGTCGTCAAGGCCTATTCGACCCGCGTCGGCGAAGGTCCGTTCGTTACCGAACTGCTCGATGAGACCGGTGATTCCCTGCGGGAAACAGGCTATGAATACGGTGCAACCACCGGCCGTCCGCGCCGCTGCGGCTGGCTGGATCTGCCGGTTGTCAGACAGGCAGTGCTGATCAACGGCCTGACCGATATCGCCCTGACCAAGATCGATGTGCTCAGCGGCTATGAAAAGCTGCCGGTCTGTGTCGGCTATGAGATCAACGGCAAGTATTATGAAACTGTCCCTGCTTCCCTGAAGGACTATGCGGCCGCAAAACCGGTATACAAGATATTTGACGGCTGGCAGGAAGACATCTCGCAGGTACGCCGCTTTGAGGATCTGCCGCTGAACTGCCAGAAATATATCCGCTTCATTGAGGAATACTGCGGCACCGATGTTGCCATGGTATCCGTTTCCCCGGAACGGGAAGGCAATATCATTCTGAAAGAACTGATATAATGGAACATGACGGATATCCGTCATGTTTTTTTGAGGTATTGATATGATTAACGGAATACAGATTGAAATCTGCTGCGGCAGCATCACCGATGTGATCACCGCAGCTTCCTTTGCGGAAACTGACCGCATTGAACTGAATTCAGCACTGGAACTGGGCGGACTCACCCCTTCCATTGCTGCCCTTAAGGCAGCCCGGAAGCTGACCGACAAAAAGATCATTGCCATGGTCAGGCCAAGACCGGCCGGTTTCTGCTATACAGAAACAGAAAGACAGATCATGTTTGCCGATGCCGAGCTGTTTCTGAACAACGGTGCCGACGGCATCGTCTTCGGTTTTCTTGATGAGAACCGGATGATCGATCAGGAAACCACCCGGCGGATGACCCAGATGATCCATGCCTATCAGAAGGAAGCCGTCTTTCACAAGGCATTTGATGCGGCAGAATATCCCTTCCAGACCATGGAAACACTGATCCGCTGCGGCATCGACAGGGTTTTGACCAGCGGCCGCGAAGATACGGCAGATGCCGGCATCCCCCTGCTGAAGGCTCTGAACGATCAGTTTGGAACAAAGATCGAAATTCTGCCCGGCGGCGGTGTGAATGCTGCAAACGCTGCCGGAATCCTCAGGCAGACCGGACTGAAGCAGCTTCATATGTCAGCCAAATCATCCTTCCGCGATCTCGAGGACTATTATGCCGTAGACGGCGAGAAGATCCGGGCGGTGCTGAATACACTCTGAAAAAAAGAAAACCGAAGGCGCTTGTGTCTTCGGTTTTTGCTTCAGTCTTCCAGCGGTGCATCCTGATCAATCATGCGGATGACCTTTGCCGGCACGCCTGCTGCCAGGCAGTTGTCGGGAATGTCCTTTGTCACAACGGCACCGGCCGCAATCACACAGCCGTCGCCGATCGTAACCCCCGGCATGACACTGACATTGGCACCCAGCCAGCAGTGACTGCCGATCTTTACCGGCAGTGCCTTTTCCAGTCCCTGATCGCGCCATCTGTATACAAGCGGATGGGCAGCGGTATACAGACCGCAGTACGGACCGATAAAGGTATGTTCACCGATCGTGATGCCGCCGCCGTCCATCAGATAGCAGTAGGAATTGATGAATACACTGTTTCCGATCGTGATGTTCTTTCCGTAGTCGCAGGTAAACGGCGGCATGACTGCCAGTCCTTCGGGCAGATATCCGAACAGTTCCCGGAAGATTTCCTGCCGCTTTTTTTCGTCTGCGGGCGGTGTCTGATTCAGTTCATGCAGCAGCGACATGGCACGGCCGCGCAGCTGCAGTATTTCTTCATTGTAATTGGCATCGTACCAGATGCCGGCTTTCATTTTTTCAAATTCGTTCATTGTTCGTCAAATCGGTGGAAGACAGGCTCCATATGGTCAAACGTACAGAACTCTTCAAAGCCGAGTTCTTCATGCAGGATCTTTCTGGCATCATCAAGATGATCAGCCAGGAAGCGGGTCGTATGGGCATCAGATCCGATGGTCAGGATCTTTCCGCCGAGATCTTTGTACAGGCGCCAGATATCGCGGCTGGGCTGGATGTCATCCAGGCCGTAATGCCAGGATGATGTGTTCAGCTCAATTCCCTTGCCGTCAGCGATGGCAAGCTTCAGGATCTCGGCAATCTGATCGCGGCAGCAGGCAAACGGATAGCGGCCGGCCGGATCATATCTGACCAGCAGGTCAAGATGTGCCAGAACGCTGTAGTTTTTGAATACCTTCATGACATCATAGATTTCCTGATAGTATTTCTCGTTGTATTCCTTCTGGGTTCTGCTGCGCTGGAAATCCTGGGTCCAGAATTCCTGGTTGTCTACCTGATGCATGGACAGCAGGACAAAGTCCAGCTGGTCTCTGTATTTCGCATACAGCTTCTCATATCTGCCGACGGTAATGGTCTGAATGCCGAACTCCAGGCCTTTTTTGATTGTGATCTTTCCTTTATAGGTCTCGCGCATGCGGTCGATCTTGGCAAAGTATTCCGGATAATTGACATTGGCCATCGGATCCATCTGATCAGCAGCCGTGCCGATGCCGTCACCGCCGCGCCACTGGATATCGCCTTCATCCCAGTCTTTCTTGATGCCATAGTCAACATGATCGGTAAAACAGATCTCATCCAGTCCCAGTTCAATGGCTCTTTCGATCTGATGATCCATGGTTTCCCTTGAATCATCGGAAAATTCACAGTGAATATGATAATCGCTTCGCATGTTTATCGTTCTCCCTTCTTTTTACTGCGGCTGCTGCCGACAAGTCCCTGCATTCCCATGGTAAAGAGTCCGGCTGCCAGCAGCATATAGAAATCACGGACCCGGACAATCTGACACTTCAGCATCTCCGGCACATCCAGCATGTCGGCAGTAATCTTTTCATCCTGAATGACATCGCTGTACCAGGCAATGACCGAAGGATTCAGAACGGCACACAGATTCTTCATCTGCTTCAGCAGCACGGAACGGGCATTGCCGGTTCCGGTCAGAGACATGTGCTTGATTTCGCCGGCGGCACTGGCACTGCCGTGATACAGCCGGCCGTCAATCAGGATGCCGCAGCCGGTCAGGGAAATTTCCGGCTGATAGACCAGCACCAGATTGCCGTCACTGCGGCGTTCCGCCGCCAGACCCATGGCAGCCGCATTGACATCATTTTCAATGACACACGGCAGTCCGAATTCTTCCGTGATCCTCTTTCCGGCATCGGTGTTTTCCAGTCCGGCAATATCACTGCCAGTGATCACACCGTTCTTCACGACACCCGGCACAGATACACAGATGATGCGGATCAGCGGGTCACGGGACAGCAGATCCCTGATCATTCTGATCAGGAAGTCAATGTCACAGGTATTGTCCTCCGCCTGCCGCCGCAGCACACATTCACCGCTGAGACGGTAGGATGCGGTATAGGCAGAATGCATCCATTTCCCGTATGCAGCTGTGACACAGCCGATATGGGAATAGTCAGGATTCAGTGTATACTGCTTGGACTTGCGGCCGACCTTGGATTCCGCCAGGCCGCACAGCAGGATCTCTTTCTCATCCTGCAGATATTTCAGAACATTGGTTGTTCCGGCAAGTGAAAGTCCGGTCTTTTCACTCAGGGCATTCTTTGTCCAGATGCCGCCCTGATAGAAACATGCCCGTACATCACGGATATTTTCAAGTTTCAGATCACTGATACCAGCCATAAACACCTCTTTTATTTCAACACAACGTGTCGTTAACGAAAATATTGTAAAACATGCATAAAAGCGGCGTCAACCGCTTTTCGACATTTTATGACGAATCTGTCATCCGGCAGATGAAACCTCTTTTTCATGCTAAACGCATGGTCAGAAACGGCACTGCTCATTCAAACCAGTCCTCTGACTCTTCACAGCGGCCGGTGATTACCCGCATGACATCTTCGGTCTTTACACCGATTTCCTCAGCAATGGCCTCAGCCGTCTTTCCTCTTTCCTGCATCAGTCTGATGATCCGGGTCAGTTCATGCACTGCACCTTCGGCATATGCATCCCTGATTTCACCGTCATATTCTTTTTTTAACGCTGAAAGCAAGCCTTCTGTTCTCATGGATTTAAATAGTTTATCTATCATATGTTTCTCTTTTCCTGCCGATTCTGAAAGAAATCAGCCGCCGGAATTGAACCTCCGGAGGCTGACTGCTCAATACATGTATTTCAGGAATTACAGTTCTTCCCCGTTGGAAGCGATCACCTTCTGATACCAGGCAAAGGAATCCTTGCGGAAGCGTTTTAATGTGCCCTTTCCTTCATCATCCATGTCAACATAGATGAATCCGTACCGTTTTCTCATTTCACCGGTTCCGGCGGAAATCAGGTCAATGCATCCCCAGGGTGTATAGCCGATCAGATCGACGCCGTCTTCCTCCACTGCCTTTTTCATTTCCGCAATATGTGCCTTCAGATAGGCAATGCGGTACGGATCATGAACAGCTGTGAGACTGCCTGCACTGTCATATTCCGGTGTATCAATGCCGCCGTAGCCGTTTTCAACGATCCACAGAGGCATCTGATAGCGGTCATACAGTTCATTCAGAACCGAGCGCAGACCGACCGGGTCGATCTGCCATCCCCATTCATTTTTCTGCAGATAGGGATTGTCGATGGCATGGCTCTGGTCGCCGGTCATCATGACATTGACGCCGGCTTTGGATACGGCTGAGAAATAATAGCTGAAACCGATGAAATCCACCGTTCCGTCTTTCAGGATCTGTTCATCGCCTGCCTGTTTCCGGATTGTGATTCCCTTCCGCTCCAGTTCCTTCTGCTTGTAGGCAGGATAGGCACCGCGGCACTGGACATCACAGTACCACTGCATATTGTGCATGCACTGCAGGTGGTTGAAATAGGTATCGGGACTGCAGTCCAAAGGATACATGGCACCATAGGCAGCCATCATGCCGATCCTGTTTTCGGCATCGGTTCTGTGTCCGCAGATGACACTTTCTGCCGAGGCAAGAAAGACATGATATAAAGCCTGATGGAATTCCCGGGGATCATCGGTGCGGATGCCGAGCTTGTTCCAGTCGAGCATGCAGTTGATCTCATTGAATGTAATCCAGTATCTGACCAGTCCTCTGAAACGGGTAAAGCAGGTTTCGGCAAAACGGACAAACAGATCAATTGTTTCTCTGTCACACCAGCCGTTTCTTTCATTGGCAAGATAGAGCGGCAGGTCAAAATGATTGAGGGTGACCAGCGGCTCAATATTGTATTTCTTCAGTTCTTCAAAAACGGAAGTATAGAAACGGACGCCTTCTTCATTTGCTTCGGTCTCAATTCCTTTCGGAAACAGACGGGTCCAGCTGACCGACATCCGGAAGCAGCGGAAGCCCATCTCGGCAAACAGAGCAATATCTTCCCGGTAATGATGGTAGAAATCGACTGCCTGATGACTGGGATAATAGCAGCCCGGCACGATGATGCCTTTTGATCCGTATCCCATCGGCTCAAAGCGGGTCGCTTCCTTCAGATTTCCTTGGGCATCCAGATAGGTAACCGTTCTTTTGCGCATGCGCGAGCCGGCTGTGCGCACATCCTGGGTGGAAAGGCCTCTTCCGCCTTCGTCATAGCCGCCTTCATACTGATTGGCGGCAGTGGCTCCGCCCCACATGAAGTTTTCCGGAAATGCCATATTACTTCTTCATCAGCCCTGCCAGCAGTTCTGCCGTATAGTCATGACCGAACATGTCGCTGTTCAGAGCCATGTCATATGTTTCCAGGCAGCCCCATTCGTTTTTGCTGTGGCCGCGCTTCCAGTTCTTACGGATCATGTCTTCTTCACGGATGCCGGCAATGACTGCCCGGTCATCGCTGACATTCTCATACAGAGGCGATGTTCTGGCCCGGACGATCTTGGCGTCCATATCGGTTGCATAGGTCATGGCACTGACACAGCTGTAGCCTTTGGCAATAACTTCTTCCTTTGACACCCGGTCATGGATCAGGCATCTGCCTTTGCTCAGGGCAATATCCACTGCCTTATCAAAAATCTTCGACAGTCTGACAAACTCTTCATCCGCCTGCAGTTCCTCAGCGGTCAGGGAACGCTGACGAAGCTTCTGCTCATAGCGGTCGACATCATCCTTTGTCACCCCGTACTGCGGCACCAGTTCCAGCAGCAGTACCGCATCATAATACGTATAGCCGCTGATCTGACATGCCTTATAGCCGATCATGCGGCCCATGGAACAGTAGGCACTGTCCAGAACGACACAGTCCGGAAGTTCATACTCTGCATGAAATTCCTTCAGATTGCTTACATCCTTCATTGTACGAATATCTTCAGCCATTTTTCCTCCTACCAGATACTGATGGTTTCGGTGAATTCAGGTTTCCCTTCCGGGGTAAATGCCGTGATCGTCAGCCGGCTGGGAATGACGCTGCGGCCTTTGTACTGCGGTACGCAGGAACAGTTTCTGATCCGCCCTTCCTTCAGCAGCTCTTCGATCACATCATCATACTGTTCCTTGATTTCAGCAGTTCCGGGCGGCACAAACACACAGTTTTCCGGATCCCCGCTGCCGCCGAAGCGCTGACTGACAAGATACAGCACTTCCAGTTCGCCCCGGGATACCATTTCCCGGGCATCAGAAAAAGAAGTGACTTCACTGAAATCAGCGATGCCGACACTCTTTTTCAGCATTTTCAGAACACCCATGAATGATCACCTTGCCTTGTTATTCTTTTATCATTATACAGTTTCCTGCTGCAGAAACATACTGCTGATCAGCTTTCTGCCGGCAGCGGTGCGGAACCAGCTGTCCCTGAATGCCGTGATCCTGTCTTTGGGAAACTCATGTTCGGCTGCATTAACCAGATAGTCAGCTTCGATCAGAATCTGAAAGTCTGTGCCGTCGATCAGCTGCGGTGAATGGTGATGGCTGACAAGAAAGATGACTCTTGCCAGGACATCTTCTTCGATATTCTCACTGCTGAAGAATTCTTCCAGCAGGGCAGCACTTTCCGCTTCCTGTCTGTCCCATGGCGCACTGCCGTATTTTTTCCGGCAGTAAGGACAGGAGATATCATGGACAATTGCGGCTGTTTCCAGAATCTTCATGGTATGCTCATCAAGATTTTCTGCCATGCCGATGGTCCGGGCATATCCCCACACCTTGAGAAAATGCTGAATGTCATGCAGATTCCCTTCTGAACTGCAAATCATCTTCATCATCACTTCATCGATTTTCATCTTTCTTCCTCCTGGGGTCCATAATAATGCGTCAGCGCATACAGAAAATGCTCTTCAAATTTTGCAGCAGCCTGACGGGATACTGCAAGTTTCGGCTTCAGCATGTCAAAGGCATGCATATCGATCGGCCAGATGTCCATTTGCGCCGCGATGCCGGCTTCCTGCAGATGCCGGATATAATCCTTTGTCTCCTGCAGAAACGGCTCCCCTTCGCCGACAAATGAATAGGCCGGCGGCAGGCCATGCCAGTCTTTATTCAATGCGGCTGAAGCATAGACAGGCACCTGGCTGCGGTCAGTATTCTTCAGATACATGTTCCAGCCGAAATGATTCCGCTTTGTATTCCAGACCCTGCCGTGATTGTTTTTCGATGTTTCGGTATCACGGCAGTCGATCATCGGATAGAGCGGCATCTGAAATGCGATCCTGACACTTCCTTCATCTCTTGCCTTCAGGCATACCGCTGCACAGAGACCGCCGCCGGCACTCTCGCCGCCGACCATGATCTGATCGCTGCGGATGCCGAGTTCAGAAGCATGTTCCTTCATATACAGCAGGGCTGCCATGCAGTCATCAAGGGCGGCCGGATACGGATTCATCGGCGCCAGGCCGTAATCCGGAGCCAGGACGGTGATGCCGTATTTCCGCACAAGATCAAAGGCACGGGAAGAATAGACCATCTCCTTCATGCCGGTGATATAGCCGCCGCCGTGGATCCACAGCAGGCCGGCACTGACACTCTGCATATTTCTGTTTCTGAGAATCAGGCAGCTCCGTCTGCCTTTTTTTATGGTTTCTGCCTGAACGTCCTTTGTCGGTGCAAATCGCATTCTGTCCTCCTTGCCAGAGATACGGAATGACGCGGTATTTTACTTCCGGCAGTATTCCGTATATCCCTGCAGTCCTTCTTTCAGAACCTATTCTTCATTGTTCATGCGCATCTGGTTCAGCGGCAGTTTTCCGTTCATTGAATGCTCCTCTTCTGAAGATAGGCATTGATGATTCTGCCGGTCTCATCCAGCCTGTTCCGCGCTTCGGCATCGGTGCAGCTGATCCGCTTCTGCATCCTGCCGATAAAGTCATGTTCCAGAACATACCGGCAGCTGCAGGGAAAATACAGATCAAAGGCAAAGGCCATGATGCAGATGTAATAGTCCAGCGGTTCTTTCCGTTCCTTCAGTTTCACGCAGCGATGAGCCCGCACGGCTTCCATCACCGGATCGGAAATTCTTGATGCAGCCAGGATTTCTTCTGTGTAGCCGCGGCCGGGATATGCCTCCTGCGGCGTTTCTTCCAGCTTGACACGGAAGTTGTCGAGCTTGTCGGCATCGCGGATCAGACGGGCATGAAACAGTTCTCTTTCATCCAGATTTTCTTCTATATACAGTTTATTATGATTCTCAACAGCTTTCCGAATGATATGATCAAAACTGTCATCAGAAAGAAAACGGCGCATCAGCCCCTGCTCAAACAGGAGTTCTGCGCCGTATTGTGCATGATCAAAACGGGTGCCGTCAAAGGTATGCAGAAAAGACAGTTCTCCGAAGCGTCCGATATCATGAAGCAGTGCCGTCAGAAAGGCAATGTCACAGTCTTCCTGTGAACAGTTCTCTGAGCGGGCAATTTCTTCTGCCCTTTCACAGACACGAAAGGTATGGATGCGCTTCATCTCATATCCTGCTTCACGGACATAGCCGTTTTCATTCAGATAAGCAAGAAATGCACAGACTGCCTGTTCTCTGTTCAGCATGATCTGCCTCAGTAGCCGCTTTCCAGATCGGCCAGGGAATTGGCCCTGTTCAGAACATTGAGATCGATGCGCTCGCTTTCAAAGCCTTCCAGTTCATCGCTGTCGCAGTACTGCCACAGCAGCCAGTTGCTGCCGTCGCGGATAAAGGCGGGATAATACATGTTTGTCACCCAGCGCGGATACTCATCAAAGTATCCGTCAAGATAGTTTCTGAATACTTCATCCGAGGCATAGATAATCGGCTTGATGTGATATTCCTGTTCGATCAGATCGAGAAAGATGCCGACTTCCCTTCTGACTTCTTCTGCACTCGGCGGATTTTCCGCCTTGTCGGCATACAGTTCGATATCGACAGCCGGCCGCATCATGCCGCTGAGCGAGCCGACGGTGCGGATATACTGTTCGGCCTGGGTAACGGCGCTGCTGTCAAAGGAAAAGAAATGATACGCTCCTGTCAGCATGCCGCTGGCAATGGCATTGGTGCGGTTGGTTTCAAAGAAGGGATCGGTATGGCCGCTGCCTTCTGTGGCCTTGAGAATGACAAAGCGGATATTCTGGGATGCCAGCAGATCCATATCGACATTCCCCTGATATTCAGAAAGATCGGCACCGATGATGTCATCTTCCTTTACAAACAGTTCATTGATGCTGACAAGCTTGCTGCGGACAGCATATTCTGCCCCCCTGTACAGTCCGAAAAGGACCAGCAGAACAATCAGGATCTTCATCAGTTTTTTCATCTTCTGCCTCCTTTCCAACAGACTAATGCGCTAATCATAACACAGATGGGCAAAAAAGATACCGGACCTTTTGATCCGGTATCAGGAATGATCAGAGTATGCCGACACGCCGATAGATCTCATCCACATTGCGGACATGATACATCGGATCAAAGCAGTCTTCGATTTCCTCCGGTGTCAGTGTTTCCGTCACTTCCGGCACGGCATTCATCAGATCCCGGAAGTTCAGATTGTTCTCCCAGGCTTTGATTGCCTGCGGCTGAACGGTATCATATGCCTTTTCCCGCGACCATCCCTTTTCAACCAGCTTCAGCATGAAGCGCTGGGAGAAGATGACGCCGTTGGTCAGCCAGATATTCTTCTTCATGTTTTCCGGGAAGACCGTCAGGTTCTTCAGAATGCGGCCGAACCGGTTCAGCATGTAGTCCAGCAGAGCTGTCGCATCCGGGGCAATGATGCGTTCGGCACTGGAATGGGAGATGTCACGCTCATGCCAGAGCGGAACATCTTCGTAGGCTGTGATCATATAGCCGCGCAGAACTCTTGCACAGCCGCAGATATTCTCGGAACCGATCGGGTTGCGCTTGTGCGGCATGGCACTGGAACCCTTCTGTCCCTTGTTGAAATGTTCTTCTGCTTCCCTGACTTCGGTTCTCTGCAGGTGGCGGATTTCCATGGCCATCTGTTCAATGGTCGATCCGATCAGGGCCAGGGTTCCGTAGTATGCCGCATGGCGGTCACGCTGCAGGATCTGGGTGGAAATATTTGCACTCTGGATGCCCAGGTGTTCGCAGACATAGTCCTGCACAAACGGCGGGATGTTGGCAAAGGTGCCGACGGCACCGGAAATCTTGCCGGCTTCCACTTCCTTTGCGGCGGCATCAAAGCGCTCGAGATTGCGCTTCATTTCCTCATACCAGAGGGCAAACTTCATGCCGAAGGTTGTGATCTCGGCATGTACGCCGTGGGTTCTTCCCATCATGATCGTATCCTTGTACTTCAGAGCATTTTCCTTCAGGATCTCCATGAAATCAAGAATATCCTGACGCAGAATGGCATTGGCCTTCTTGTAGCGGATGCCGTAGGCAGTATCGACGACGTCGGTGCTGGTGACACCGTAGTGCACCCATTTCTTCTCTTCCCCGAGGCTTTCCGATACGCATCTTGTAAAGGCAACCACATCGTGTCTTGTCTCCTGCTCGATTTCGAGAATCCGGTCAACGTCGAAACGGGCATTTGCCTTAATCTTTTCAACGTCTTCCTTCGGGATCTCGCCGAGCTCGCTCCAGGCTTCATCGATCAGGATCTCGACGTCAAGCCAGGCCTGAAACTTTGCTTCTTCACTCCAGATGTCACGCATTGCTTTTCTTGAATACCTGTCAATCATAGTTCGTCCTCCTATCAAACAGGAAAAAGGTTCCGATCGGGGAACCTTTTCTTATTTCAGCAGTTCATTGACTGCAGTCTGTGCCTTTTCGATTTCGCTGCTTACGACCAGAACAACAACCGATCCGTCCTTGCTGGATTCGAGAACGGCATTGTCAATCTTGAATACTTCTTCCGGGGAATACATCTGGGAATTGGCTTTCTGGGTCTCCAGATAGCGCTTCAGATATTCCACGCATTTTTCATTGTCGGTCGTTTCGAAAACACCGATCGTATCGGCATTCTTGTCTTCGCCGCGGTATACCTTTCCATCCGTCACGAAATTGTCCTCAGCGTCTTTTCTGGTTTCGAAAAACATGCCGTACAGAACTCTTTCCTTGACTTCCTTCAGATCATTTTCCATGCCGAGCTCACTGACCAGGCTCTGTGCCATTTCGGCAACCGGCTTGTGAACGGAAACCTTTTCGTCCGCTGCTGTCCCGCCGGAACAGCCGGCAATCAGCAGCACTGCCAGCAGGCTACTCACAAACTTCTTTAACATATACTTCCTTTCTTGCTGCATGCGTTGCGATATAATCCGCAAACATCTGGGAACCGGTCTCATTCAGATGCAGACCATCCCATACGATATCTTCCCGGACCTTCCCGTTGTCGCCGGCAAGTGCCTCATCCGGATTCAGATAATACACATGCTCGCTTTCGGCAATGCGGATCAGTCCGTCATTTTCCATCTTCAGATGTTCATTCAGCTGTTCATCGCTGAGACCGGAGATCTCGAGCGGATGATAGCCGAGAATCAGATAGATGTCCACACCGGGATGTTTGGCACGGATCTCCTGAATGAGACCCTGATACTCATCCGTCCAGGTGCTGAAATTGTCGCTTCTGATCTCGTTGATGCCGATCAGAAGATAGATGCTGGCACGCCCGGTATCCATCAGGATGTCATAGAGCGTGCGGTCGGATGTTTCCATCACCATATCATAGATGCGCCACAGGCTCAAAGAAGTTACATAATGGATTTCGGCGCCGCGGTCAGGAAGATCGCTGAACAGATACAGGCTGCCCATGCGGGAATCACCGCCCAGCAGAGCATTGCCGAAGTAGGAGTCATCGATCCTGTCCGAAGCCGGAACCGGATTCTGATAATCATAGAAGTCGATCGACCGGCAGGCATAGACCTGTTCTTCTTCGGCTGCAGTCTCTTCCGGTTCAGCCGGAACCGGAGTGCATCCGCAAAGCACACAAAGAGCAGTCAGCAATGTCAGCAGTTTTCTCCTCATTGTGTAAACAGATCCTCGCTTCCTTCCTGGTCCTGGCTGAACTGCGGGAGTTCCGGCAGTTCGTCAAGACTGAGCAGCTGAAAGGCATCCATGAATTCATCGGTGACCGCATAGAGAATCGGCCGGCCCGGTGCTTCCGAGCGTCCGGCTTCCCTGATCAGTCCCCGTGCTTCCAGTTTCCTCAGCATAACATCGGCACCGACACCGCGCAGTTCTTCGATTTCCACACGGGTGATCGGCTGCTTGTAGGCAATAATGGCAAGTGTTTCCAGAGCTGCACTCGACAGTTTGCTTGTCTTGTTGATCTGGAACAGCTTGCGGGCATATTCGTGGATGGACGCCTTGCTCAGAAAGCGCCAGGTTTCGCCGAAGCGGGCCAGTTCAATGCCGTGCGTATCGGCGTTGTAGCAGACCTGCAGATGATCAAGCAGACGGGCTGTGTATTCGGCACTGGTTCCCAGTGTATCGGCAGCCTGTTCCATCGTCATGCCTTCATCGCCGGTCAGAAACAGCAGTCCTTCAAGAACTGCCGCAAGATGCAGAAAGCCTTCTTCATCTTCCGGATCTCCGCTTCTTTCTTCATTTATGTTTTCTTCCTCTACCGGGACTTCACTCACTGCTTCTTCACCGAAGGAATCAGCAGTATCAGCTGCATCGGAAATGACCTGGAGGCTGTCATCAAGCCGCCAGTCCGTTTCTTCTTCATTCAGCACACCGTCCAGATCAGGAATTCTGTTTTCTTCACTCATGCGTACTTATCCCCTCTTGAAAACCAGATCGTATCGTCATTTTCCACGGTAAAGACAAGACGATGCTGGCGGGCCAGATCCAGTACTGCCAGGAATGTCGCGATGAACATCGGAACATCATGACAGTCATCCAGAAGCGCTTCAAAGCGGAATGTCGGCGGCAGCCTGTCAAGCTTCGCCCTGACTTCCACTTCGCGGTCTTCCATGGAGATTTCACGAACCGTATATCTGGTCTCGATCGGCCGTGAAAGCTGCATTCTCAGCATGATGCGGCGCATTGCCTTCATCAGATCATAGGGATTGCCGGTATAGGGTTCATCCTCGGCCGGCTTCATGAACTGATCGGCTTCCATGCTCAGCGGTCTGCTCATCATCAGCTGTCTGTTTTCATACAGCTGCATCAGCTCCTGGGAAGCATCCTTGAACTGCTGGTATTCCAGCAG
>JAZPXY010000005.1:0-116897 GCA_045543875.1 Bulleidia sp. | reverse complement strand
GTCATTTTTGACAGCTGTTCAACGGTGATACCGGATTGTTTCAGTTCGTCAAAAACCACCGGCATTGATATTATTTCTGCAATGTAATCTGAGATTTTACAATTTAAATCTCCTCTTGCTTGAGATTAATTATCTACTGATTAAATATTATCGTTTCTACTAAAATGTTTCAATTCAGTTTTGCAAGAACACATCACGATGAATATCAGTACAAAAGAATATGTATTATTGATTTAGTACAATGATTATCAGACAGCAAATTATAAATAGTGCTCAGGGGATTATTTGTGGACTTTTTTCCGTTTTTTATTGTTTTTGAACGATTGATTAAAAAACCATAATCTCCCAAAAACAGGCATTTTATCGCATTTTGTACAGTCTGAATCTTTAATCAATATGTGAGAATTCACTCCGATAGTCGGCACCATATGCAGAAAAACCCTTGCCAAAGGGTTTTTTGTTACGCCGGCACCTTCCGGCATTTTCTGAAAAAGGGCTTCTGGTGACAGTTTTGGTGACAGTCAGCAAAAAATAAGCATGAATTATATGATTCTTTCTTCGTCAACAATCGCCGGACAGTCTGTCTGCAGCCTCGGTACTCTGTTTTGGCAAATGCTGAACGGATCCCCGGCAGGCAATGATATAATGCAGGATGAAAGAGCAGTTATTTCAATACAATCTGCGCACATCAATGATCAGATTATCAGATAGAGGAGGCAGCTATGACGGATGAACTGTTTCTGCATGGATTTGCAAATTTCATTTCAGTTACCATCGGCACGATCCTGATCTGTGTGGTCCTGAGCTGGATCACACTGAAAGGCATTGTCAGAAACAAATATTCAAAAAAACAGGCCAGCAGTCACTTTATGCGGAACACGATGCTTTTCCTGATATGGACTGTCGGCCTGCTGATCATATCAAGCCAGATCGTACCGCTGCAGCCGCTGGGTGAAACCCTGCTGACAACCGGCGGAATTCTGGCTGTCAGTTTCAGTATTGCCGCCCAGACAGCCCTCGGAAACTACATTGCCGGATTCTTCATTGTCATTCATCAGCCGTTTGAACCGGGTGATGCCGTATATGTCAAGGAAATGCGCATGGCCGGCGTCGTCAGGGAAATCAACTTCCGTCATACAACCCTGGAAACAGCGAACGGAAACATGATCCGTGTCCCCAACACCGTGATGAATTCAGTAACGATTGAAGATCTCACCGACAACGGCTACACCCGGGACATTGAATTCAAGGTGGCGAACGGCAGTGACTTTGACAGAATGAAGACCATTATCAATGAAATCGTGTCTGCTGATGAACTGTCAGCCAAAAACGATCCTCTGATTACAATCGATTCCTTTGACAGTCAGGGCTGCACTGTCAGTGTTTCTCTGACTGCCAGAACCATGAACGACTTCTATAACCTGAGATCCAATGTCATCCAGAAGCTTGCCGCGGCGCTGCCGGAAAACGGCATCACCATCGTCTGAAGCTTTTCTCAGATCATGCACAGGAAAGGGACTGCGGTCCCTTTTTATATTCCTGCCCCCTCTTCTGGAACCGCAATTGATGACATTTCCGCTGTCCGGCACTGCAAATGTCATTATTCTGTATTTTTCAGCATTGCATATCAGTTACTATTTCCCACAGAATATACTATGATTGCCTGCGGTGAAAATGATGAAGAAATTATTCGGTGACAAAGAGTTTCTCAAAAAAATGATACTGATTGCCCTGCCGATCGGCCTGCAGTCGGTTGTCAATCTGCTGGTCAACCTGATTGATACGGTCATGGTCGGAACCCTGGGCGATATTGCCCTGTCCTCAGTCAATATATCCAGCCAGTTTCCTTATCTGTATATGACGGTGATCATGGGCGTATCCAATGCCGGTCTGATCATTGCCTCCCAGGCTTTCGGCAACGGCAGGAAGGATATGGTAAAGCAGATGATGTCCTTCTGTCTGAAGATCAGCATCTGTGCCAATATCATCTTCTTTCTGCTGACATTCTTTTTCCCGTCACAGATCATATCCATCTATACCGACAATGCCGGCATCATTGAATCCGGTGCCGTTTATCTGAAGATCCTGTCGGTGACGATGCTGTTTCAGTCCTTTTCGCAGACAGCCGTGCTGATCCTGCGCAGTGTCGGCGTTAACCGGCTCGGCTTTACGTCTTCCCTGTTTGCCTGTGCTGCCAATGTCTTCTTCAACTGGGTATTCATCTTCGGCAATCTCGGCATGCCGGCTCTCGGTGTTTCCGGTGCCGCCGTCGGAACCGTCATGGCCAGAGTTGTGGAAATGATCGTTGTCGCAATTGCCCTGTTCCGGGATGAAAAGCTCGGCTGGCGCCTCAGTGATCTCAGCCTGAAGGCAGATGCGGCAATGAAGAAGGACTTCATCCGCATCGGCACGCCAAGCATTATTTCGGAAGTGACCGGCAACCTGAATGTATCGGCTGCCGCCATGATCACCGGCCGTGTATCGGAATACTATATTGCCGCCAACAGCATCGTTCATAACATCTGGACCATTTCCTCACTGTTCATGTTCGGTGTTGCCATGGGTGCCAATGTCATGATCGGTCATGTCATCGGCGCCAGAAAAATGGATACCGCCAATCAGTATGCAGACTGGTTCATCAATATCGCTGCCGTCATCGGCATCTGCGGAGCCATACTGACCCAGCTCATCGCACCCGTCATTACATCATTCTTCAATGTCTCGCCGCAGGCCAAGGCCACTGCCGCTGAGCTGACAAACTCGGCATCCATTGCCGTCTTCTTCCTGGCCATGCAGATCGTGCTGACCAAGGGAATCCTGAGAGGCGGCGGCCAGGCTGCTGCCGTTACCAGAGTCGACCTGCTCTCCTGCTGGCTGATCAATATTCCGGCCGGCTTCCTGGTTGCCCTGGTATTCCGCCTGAATCCGTTCTGGATCTACCTCAGCCTCCGCATCGACTATCTGATCAAGACGGTCTGGGGCATATGGAAAGTAAAAAAGACGGACTGGATCATCCGTCTCAATATCGACTGACTGCCGGTTCTTCGAAACCGGCTTTTTTATTACAGACTTTTGAACACTTCGTCATCCAGCTTCTCATTGAAGGGATGATCCAGCAGTTCCGGATTCTGCAGGAAATACTGCAGGATCTTCATGGACTTGGAAAAGTAATAGCCGTCGGCGATTCTCTCATCCATCGTGATGTTCAGTTCCACGCCGTCTTTGAATACAACCTGGTCATTCTCATAGAACGGCATTCTTTCGCTTTTGCCGATGACGACAAACATTGAAGTCGTGCCCCAGTTGGTCAGGTGGTGATAGCCGCTCGGCAGGCCGATGGATCCGAGATTGGCAAAGTTGACGGTCGAATGATACGGGTCGGTTTCAACCAGTGCCGGCAGGATCATGCCCTTCTTTTCCAGCCGGCAGATGGTACTGATGATCGGCCGGGAAATGAATTTCGGCAGCTGATTGAATTTGTCCATGACACCGGTGGATTCATCCACATAGCTCTTGTTTTTGAGCTTCAGCAGCTGACGGTGGATCTCATTGTGCAGATCATCGATCGTCCACTCAGGCTTGCTGTGGATGAAGGCCAGAACCTCTCCGCCTTCATCGGAGAATTCCTGCTTGACCGTAAAGGCTGCACTGATTTCATTGCGCTTGTACATCTTGCGGTCATGAATGAAGATGGACAGCTTGGAACGAAGCGTAATCGTCTTCAGTGTTGCCGCAATCAGGCACTGAAACAGGTTGTATTTATACTCAGGATTGTCCGCATTCTTCTTTCTGATATATTCATTGACCTTTGTCAGGTCGATCTTAAAACTGAAAAAAGCCTCATTGTCACACCGGTCCGGATACATGAACGGCATGATGAAATGCATTGAGTCGACATTTTTCAGATATTTTGCATCAAATCTGTCTCCCATTTGATTTCTTCCTTTCAAAACACATGGTATATTCTACTACCTGCAGGAAAAAACCGTTCATTTTTTCATATATTTTTTCTTCAGATAATTATGATAAACGGGAATGAACGGGATGGGCAGACAGACGGCCGCAAGAACAGCCATGCCGGAGTGCAGAGGCTTTTTAAAGGCAAAGGAAAGCCCCAGTCCCGCCAGCATGATCACTCCGTACAGCATCCACATGATGCCGTGGCGGTGATTCCAGGCTTTGACATCCGTCAGTTCTTCCGCCCTGATCGGCGGCGCCCCGGTGGAGATCTGTGCCGGCTTCTTTCCGCCATACTGAAAGATGCCGATGCCGATCATCAGCAGTGCCGTCAGAACAATAATTACAATGTACAGAATCATTCCGAATTCCATATTTTCAGTATACTCCTGTTCAAACAAAAGCAGCATTTCTGCTGCTTTCAGTCAATATAGTGAATTCTTGTTTCGTCAAAGCGGTCCTGCTGTTTCTTTTCTTCAGCCGGATAACCGACGGAAACGATGGCAAACGGCTTCAGCGATTCATCACAGCGGATGATCTCTGCTACCGCATCCATTCTTTCCGGCAGCGGGGCAATGCCGCACCAGGTGGTGCCGAGTCCGAGGGCATCGGCTTCAAGCAGGATATGCTCGGTGGCAATGCTGAGATCGATCTCGCAGTATGCCTTATGACGCAGCTGTTCTTCCTTTGTCCGGTAGCAGGGCACAATGATCAGCGGTGCATCTTTGGTAAATCCGGCATAAGAACTGGTCTCTGACAGCTTCTGAATCGTTCCCGGATCGGTGACGACATAGAACTCCCACGGCTGCTGGTTGCCGGCACTCGGTGCCGCCATGGCAGCTCTCAGGATCTGTTCAATCTTTTCCTTCTCCACTTTTTGTTCCGTATAGCGGCGGATGCTGGTGCGGTGAAAGATACTGTTCATGATTTCACTCCTGTGTTTCGGCTTCGATTTCCTTGATCGTGCATTCATTCCCGCGCAGCAGCCAGGTGCGTTCACTGTGGCAGTGAGGACAGATCTTGCCGTATTTCACGGTTTCATATTCGCTGCGGCAGTCCTCGCAGTAGGTAACTGCGGGAATGATTTCGATTCTCATTTCGGCGTCGACAAGGACCGGATGCTTTTTCTTGAAGTAATCCCAGCAGTCAACGAAATAGTCATTGATGATGCCGGAGACTTCTCCTATCTGCAGAGTAACGGATCCGATTCTTGTGATTTTATTTTCTTCCGCCACCTCATCCAGAGTCTTGGCGACATGGGTTACAATACCTAATTCATGCATAACTTCAGCTGTTTTCTCTCCATCTGTTGATTTCTTCATGGAGCCAGGAAATCCAGGCATCCATTCCTTCCCCGGTCTTTGCCGACAGCGGGAAGATTCTGATATCCGGATTCAGGCGTCTTGCCCTTTCCATGCACTTCTCCATATCAAAGTTGAAATACGGCAGGGCATCAATCTTGGAAATGACCAGGGCATCGCTGGTTTCAAACATCAGGGGATATTTCAGCGGCTTGTCGTCGCCTTCGGTAATGCTCAGGATCATGACATTCTTTCCGGCACCGGTATCGAATTCAGCCGGGCAGATCAGATTGCCGACATTTTCCAGCACGGCCAGATCAACATCTTCAAAGCCCATGCCTTCCAGTCCGGCTCTGGTCATACCGGCATCCATATGGCACATGCCGTCGGTATGTACCTGCACGGCCTTTGCGCCGAGGCTTTCGATTTTTTCGGCATCAACAGCCGAGTCAATGTCTGCCTCCAGAACCGCGATCCTGGTATCAGGCATGCCCTTGATCGTTGCCGAAAGCAGGGTCGTCTTGCCGGATCCCGGTGAGCTCATGATATTGATCAGCAGCACTCCGGCCTCCTTCATCTCCGCCCGGAGTCTGTCGGCATCGCGGTCATTGGAATCCGTAACGCTCTTATGCAGTTCAATTACCTTCATGCTTCCGTCCTCCATGTTTCGATCCGGTTCTTCAGCCATGTCTCAAATGCTTCCAGGCCGTCTCCGTTCAGGGCGCTGACGGGGAAGAATTCCATTTCCGGATTCAGCTTTCTGACATAGGATTTGCAGCGTTCGATATCAAAATCAAACACCGGTGCGACATCGATCTTGTTGATAAGCATGACATCGCTGACGGTAAACATCAGCGGATATTTCAGCGGCTTGTCATCACCTTCCGGCACGCTGAGGATCATCATCTTCAGCTGGGCGCCGACATCAAACTCAGCCGGACATACCAGGTTGCCGATATTCTCGAGGAATACGACATCGAGATCATCGATGCCGAGTCCTTCCAAACCTCTGGCCGTCATATCCGCATCCATGTGGCAGAGACCGCCGGTATGAAGCTGGATGACCTTGACGCCGAGCTTTGAAATCGTTTCGGCATCCACGGAAGAATCGACATCCGCTTCCATGACGCCGATCCGGTACTGATCCTTCAGGGCATTGATCACATGAATCAGTGTCGTGGTCTTGCCGGCACCCGGCGATGCCATCAGATTGATCAGATATACTTTCTTTTCCTTCAGCTTTTCTCTCAGTTTCGCTGCTTCCTTTTCATTGTCGGCAGTGATTCTTTCTTTTGTCTCAAGTATTTCGTACATATGATACTTCCTTTTTTCTACCTTCCTATTTTAGCGAATTGCCGGAAGTCTCTCAATCATTCCGATATGTTCCGCCTGCGACAATCATGCCCAAACGACAGAAAAAAAGGAATTCCTTGCGGAAATTCCTACCAGCAGGCAATATTTGCGTCGGTTCTTGATTCGGTGCCGGCAACCAGCACGCCGTTTTCCAGGCGGATGATGATCTGGCCGCGTCCGAACGATGTTCTCTCTTCCATGACCCTCACTTCGTGTCCGCGTGCTTTCAGGGCGGCAATGATTTCCTCGCCGGCTTCCTTTTCGATTGAAACGGAGCCGTCACGGTTCCACTGCCAGCGCGGCGCATCGAGTGCCATCTGCGGGTTCATATGGAAATCGATCATATTGGTCACAACCTGCAGATGTCCCTGCGGCTGCATGTAACCGCCCATGACGCCGAATGGACCGACCGCCTTCCCGTCCTTTGTCAGGAAGCCGGGAATGATCGTGTGATAGGTCTTTTTATGCGGTGCCAGCACATTGACATCCTCATCCTTCAGCGAGAAGTCGGCGCCGCGGTTCTGCAGAGATACGCCGTATCCTTCCAGAACAATGCCGGAGCCGAAACCCATGTAGTTGGACTGGATATAGGAAACCATATTGCCGTCCTTGTCAGCCGTGCACAGATATACCGTGCCGCTTGCCGGAAGATCAGCCGGGCCGTGGTCCTGTGCCCTGTCAGTGATTTCCTGTGCTCTTCTCTGACCGTATTCCGGCTTCAGGAATTCATGATAGTCCACCTTCATCTCCCGCGGATCACTGACATAATGGAAGGCATCCGCAAAGGCTGTCTTCATCGCTTCGATTTCCTTATGATAGGTGTCGTCGCATTCCTTTTCCGTCAGTTCGAATTCCTTCAGGATATTCAGTGCCATCAAAGCCGCAATGCCCTGGCCGTTGGGCGGAATCTCATGGACATCATAGCCGCGGTAATGAACACTGATCGGATTGACCCACTCGCATTCATATTCTTCCAGGTCACGCTTGGTGAAGTAGCCGCCGTTTTCCTGCGACTGGCGGACAAACTGATCAGCGATTTCTCCCTTGTAGAAAGCATCGGTATCCGTCTCTGCCAGCAGCCGCAATGTCCGGGCATGATTCTTCAGCTGCACAATTTCCCCGAAATGATACGATTCGCCGTCCTTTGTAAAAGTGCGGAACCATTCTTCAAATTCTTTCTTTCCGTCAAAGCGTTCGTGAAAGATCTGGGTGCTTCTTTCCCACATTTTTGCCAGCAGCGGTGAAAGCGGATAGCCCTCTTCGGCATAGGCAATGGCCGGTGCCAGCACCTCAGCCAGGGACAGGTTTCCGAACCGTTCGATCAGGGTCTTCCAGCCCTTGACGGCACCCGGAACCATGACCGGGACCCAGCCGTGCGTCGGCATCTTTCCGTCGCTGACCCGTTTTCTGACATCTTCGGCACTGATTCCATAGGGAGAATAGCCGGACGCATTCAGTCCGTACAGCTGATCCTTCATCCATACCAGGGCAAAGGCATCCGAGCCGAGACCGTTGGCCGTCGGTTCCACAACCGTCAGAGCCGCTGCAGTCGCAACCGCCGCATCGACAGCATTGCCGCCCTTTTTCAGAATCTCCAGGCCGGCTGCCGAAGCCAGGGCACTGCCGGTCGCAACGATGCCGCTGCGGGCAGTGATGCAGTAGCGATTGGACGCATAATTCTGTTTCAGTGAATCAAATTTCATCATAGTCATTCTCCCGCTTCCCGTTCATTATCCATGAATCCTTCATGCATGAAAACCGAATTGCCCGGCTTACTGCAGAACTGCCGTGACACTGACGCTGCCGGTCTTTTCATGGCATGCCGTCAGGGTTACGGTATCTCCGGCCTTTCCTTCCACCAGCCATGTCAGCTTCCGGACTGCCGGATTTTTGGCAAAGGTCATGATATTGCCGCCGTAGCCGTATCCCGAAGGCACACCGGCAAATCCGGCCAGGGCATCGATTTCCTTTTCCCCGCTCAGGATGCGGCAGTTTTCCGCCTTCAGGAAGATCGGTCTCTCACGCTTCAGCTCCCTTGCATGTTCACTCAGCCACATCGGCAGGAAACCGCTGTTGTACAGAGATGTCTCAAGCCGGTAAACATTCTCTGTTTCCTCCGTAACCTTCACATCGCCGAAATGCAGCGTCGGCAGGGTATTGGCAAAGCGCAGAGTAAAGTCCAGCAGCTTGTCCAGTTCTTCTGCCAGGAAGGATGCCGGCGGATTCTGGGATGTGAACTTCCAGTCGATGCCGCCGATTTCCACTTCACCAAGCTGGGGATGATCAAAGGCCTGCCATTCGGCAATGGCTTCCGGCGCATTCCTGCGGATCCATTCTTCGATCTTGGCGTTTTCTTCCGCCTCTTTCTGTTCGCTCTTGTTGCGGTCAACCGGATACTGTTCCTCACAGCCGGCCTTTTCATGGATATTCCAGATTTCAACTGTCAGGGACGGAATTCCCTGATTCAGATAGCACCAGTCATCAAAGGCACCGGCATCGAAATGATCTTCATCTTCGGCAAAGGTTTCAAACAGATTGGCAGCCGGATATTTCAGCTTATGGTCTGCCAGTCTGGCAATTTCCTTAATCTGTTTCATGTCGGCTGCGCTGGCCTTTCCTTCCGGCATGGTGCCGGGCGGATAGAACAGCACGCCGCCTGATGTATGCATGGTCTGCACGGCACAGATGTTCTTATGGGAAATGATGAAATCAGCCATCGTCTTTGTCTCGACATGATCCAGCGGTGTTTCACCGGCACCTCTCTGCAGTCCTTCCGGCTGCCAGGAGACCGGGAAGTTGCGGTTGAAATCCATGCCGTATCCGTTATGAGCAGAAGGCACATTGATACCGTCGTATGCATCAATCATGCCTTCGGTATAGACACTGTAGAATTCCCCTTCCGTATCGTCCGCTTCCCTTCTGACCATCCGGTAGTCACTGCCTTCCGCCTTCTTCCAGGCACCGTACGGTTCCTTTCTTCTCATCATCAGGATGCGGTGATCACCGTTCACATCCTCGGCATGCAGACCTTCCTTTTTCTGCACTTCCGGATAGATCTCATTGATGGAGCGCACCGTATTGGGGGTCGTCAGATATTCTTCCGTTCCGTCCGGAGAAATGCGGGGAATGAAATAGAACACCTGCTTCTTCAGCAGCTTTGCGATTTTCTCTTCTTCATGCGATGTCAGCAGGGTATCAATTGTATACATGCAGGACATGGAGCCGGAGACTTCGCCGGCATGGGTGCAGCCATCCATATAGAAAGCCGGCTTGTCTTCATTCAGGTCTTCCGAAATGGTTACACCGTAGATGACGCGTCCTTCCTTTGTCCTGGCCAGTACTTCCAGTTTCATCAAAGACGGATACTGATCTGCCATCGCCTGCAGAGCCTGTTCCATCTCTTCAAATTTCCAGTAGTGATCATAGCGGTATGTCTGTTTCATGCATGTTTCCTCTTTCTGTTTACAACAGTGTATCATTTCCTTTCCCGGACATAGAAAAAAAGGCATCCGCAATGCGGATACCTGAATGGATCAGAAGCCGAACAGACCTTTTTTCTGATACGGTTCACTGTGAAAGGAAGTAACCGTATAGCCGGTCGGATCAATGACATCCTTCAGCTGCTGTTCGCTGATTTCTTCCTTTGAAACAATGACCGTCTGTTTCTTTTTGCGGTCGGAAGATACCTTCGTAACCGAAGAGAAACTGTTTCTGACGGCATCGTTGACATGTGACTCACACATGCCGCACATCATGCCGTCAACGCCCAGTGTGATCTTTACCATTCCTCAGGCCTCGATTCCAAGGAACTTGTAGTCTCTGTCTTCGATGGCTTCTTTGATTACAGCCTCATCGACATCCTTGCTCAGGGTGATGACAGCAGTGCCGGCAGTATGGGATACTTCCGCACTTTCAATGCCGTCGATCTTTTCCAGAGCCTTCTTTACACTGGCTTCGCAGTGCTCGCACATCATGCCTTCAATTTTAACTGTCTTTGTCATTTCCTTCTTCTCTCCTTCTTTTCCGATATATGTGTAATCCTCATCTTCGATCGCTGTACGGATCAGATCAGGATCAATATCCTTTTCCGTATGGATGATAACCTTTCCGGTCTGATGATCAGCCTTCGCTTCCGTGATGCCGTCGATCTTCTCCAGTGCCTTCTTTACCCTTGCCTCGCAGTGCTCACACATCATGCCTTCCACCAGCAGGGTTTCCGTTCTGTCTTCTGCCGTTCTGACTTCTGCTGTTTCCGGTTTCGGCAGTGCCTTCTTTTTCAGCGGTCTGTCATGCGATGCATCATGGATCTTAAAGAGATTCAGCCGCAGGGCGTTCATGCATACCGTAAAGCTGGAAAGACTCATGGCAGCAGCACCGATCATCGGACTCATCTGAATCTTAAACAGTCCGGCTGCCAGCGGGATGCAGATCAGGTTGTAGAAGAATGCCCAGAACAGGTTCTCATGGATATTCTTCAGAGTTGCCCGGGAAAGGCGAATGGCAGCCGCAACATCGCTCAGGCGGGAATTCATCAGAACGATATCAGCACTGTCAATGGCCACATCAGTGCCGGCACCGATGGCAATGCCGGTATCAGCCCGCATCAGAGCCGGAGCATCGTTGATGCCGTCGCCGACCATGGCAACCTTGCCGCGCTCCTGCAGGCTGCGGATGACTGCTTCCTTGCCGTCCGGCAGGACGCCGGCAATGACTTCATCCACCCCGGCTTCACGGCCGATGGCCTTTGCGGTTCTTTCGTTGTCACCCGTTAACATGACGACTTCAATGCCCATCCTGCGCATCTGACGGATCGCTTCGGCTGAATCATCCTTGATGACATCGGCTACGGCAATCACGCCGGCAAGGGTATCACCGCAGGCAAAGTACAGCGGTGTCTTGCCCTGCTCCGAGAGTGCGTCGCTCTGCTTTCTGATATCGTCGGGAATCCGGCAGACGGTTGATATATGACGGTAATTGCCGCCGGAGATTTTTTTACCGTTCAGGACTGCCTCCAGGCCCTTGCCGGGAAGTGCCCTGAAATCGGTGACTTCCTCAGCCTGATATCCCTTTTCCTGTGCCTTTGCGACAATTGCCCTGGCAAGGGGATGTTCAGATTTCTGTTCGAGATGGCCGGCATACTGCAGCAGCTGGTCTGCCGTATATCCATCCGCCGGAATGATATCGGTCACCTGCGGTTCTCCCGAAGTGATCGTTCCCGTCTTGTCGAGGGCGGCGATCTGTACCCGGCCGGCACTTTCCAGTGCCTCGCTGGTCTTGAAGAGAATGCCGTTTTTGGCGCCCATGCCGTTGCCGACCATGATGGCAACCGGTGTTGCCAGGCCAAGGGCGCACGGACAGGAGATGACCAGCACCGAAATGGCTCTTGCCAGGGCAAATGCCAGGGTCTGTCCGGCAATCAGCCAGCCGATCATGACGATCAGGGCAATGGCAATGACCGACGGCACAAAGATGCCTGATACCTTGTCGGCAATCTTGGCAATCGGTGCCTTGGTGGCCGCCGCATCGGAAACCATCTGAATGATCTGCGACAGGGTGGTATCTTCACCGACTCTCGTTGCCCGGCATTTCAGAAAGCCGGAAGTATTGATCGTAGCTGCACTGACCTTGTCATCGACGCCCTTGTCCACCGGGATCGATTCACCGGTCAGGGCTGATTCATTGACGGCACTGTTTCCTTCAATGACGATGCCGTCGACCGGAATATTCTCACCCGGTCTTACCACAAAGATGTCACCGGTTCTGACTTCCTCGATATCCACTTCCTTTTCAACACCGTCGATTTCCAGCACGGCTGTCTTCGGCGCCAGCTTCATCAGGCTCTTCAGGGCATCGGTCGTACGTCCCTTGGACATCGCTTCCAGCATCTTGCCGACCGTGATCAGGGCCGGAATCATGGCTGCCGATTCAAAGTAGAGCTGGCTGTGATAGAGATCTGCCAGTCCGGCATTGGCAGCACCGCCGGCAATCAGTCCGCACATCTCATAGAAGACGAATGTGCTCCAGCCGAAGGATACCGACGATCCCAGTGCCACCAGGGTATCCATGTTCGGTGCCCCGTGCAGCAGCGAGGAAATGCCGGAAGTAAAGAATTTATGATTGATAAGCATGACAATGACTGCCAGCAGCAGCTGGGTCAGGGTCAGCGCCAGATAGTTCTGGTGGAACCACATCGGAATCGGCAGGCCCAGCATGTGATGTCCCATCGTGATATACATCAGCACCAGCAGGAAGCCGACTGACAGCAGCAGTCTGCGCTTCAGCTTCGGTGTTTCCCGGTCGATCAGGGCATCTTCCTCGGCCGCCAGCTTTGATGTCTTTTTTTCCGCCCCTTTGACGGATGCACCGTAGCCGGCATTTTCAACCGCCCGGATGATGTCGGCTGAGGACGCATCTCCTTCCACGCCCATCGAATTGGTCAGCAGGCTGACCGAGCAGGAAGTCACGCCCGGCACCTTGCCAACGGCTTTTTCAACTCTTGCCTGGCAGGCCGCACAGCTCATGCCAGTCACAATATACTGTTCCATAGAAAGCCTTCTTTCATTTCATCAGTTTCTGCAGGACATTGACGAGTTCATCGATCGTCTCGTCCTTTCCTTCGCGGATATCTTCCGCCACACAGCTGCGGATATGACAGGCCAGCAGTTCCTTGTTGAAACTGTTGAGGGCGCTGGTCACGGCCGATACCTGGATCAGAATATCCGGGCAGTAGATATTCTCCTCCACCATCTTCTCAATGCCGCGGATCTGTCCTTCCGCTTTCTTCAGGCGCATCAGCAGCTTTTTCTGTTCTTCTGCCGAGCGTTCCTTATGTCTTGTGCCGCAATGCGGGCATTCCTTCATTTCACTCATATGCACTCCATACCCCCTGGGGGTACCTCTTTTCATATCAACAATATACCCCCTGGGGGTATGTGTCAATGATCATGATCATTATCTGGGAATCAGCGGCTGACATTGTTATATAATTCAGACAAGGAGATCCTTATGTTTACCCTTCCCAAAGCCGGTTTCGGCACAACACAATTCTGGTACGGCACGGACAGAGAAGCTTTTTTAACCATGCTTGCGGCAGTGCAGGAAGGCGGCATCCGGATGATCGATACCGCCGAAATGTACGGTGACGGCAGATGCGAGGAAGCAGTCGGCGAGCTGATCCGCACGGTTGGCAGAGACAGTCTGTATATTGTCGACAAGATCCTGCCGGAACATGCCAATGCCCGTGACTTCTTTCCCAGTCTTGATAAAAGCCTGTCGCTGCTCGGCACCGACTGTATTGATCTGTATCTGCTGCACTGGCGCGAAGATGCCGATCTTGCGGAAATGAGCAGCCTGATGGAAGAAGCGAAGGCAGCCGGAAAGATCCGGGAATGGGGTGTATCCAACTTTGATACCGATGACATGGAAGATCTCATGCAGGTCAGATACGGTGACCGCTGCCGGGTGAATCAGATTTTCTACAATCCCCTGCACCGCGGCATTGAATATGACCTGATGCCCTATATGAAGGAAAAGAACATTTTCCTGATGTCCTATTCTTCCCTGGATACCCGCACCGCAAGAAGAGCCCTGCTGGAAAAGGAAGAAATCGTTCAGATCCTGAAGGAAGAGAACATTACCCTGGAAGCACTGATGCTTGCCTTCAATCTCCATCACGGTGTCTGCCCTCTCTTTCAGACAAAATCAGTCAGCCATCTCAGGGACAACCTGAAAGGCCTTGATCTGGATATCGGCTGCCATGTTCAGGCAATCGACAGAGCCTGTCCGCCGCCGGCATCCAAGGTACCGATGGAAAAAAGGTAACATCAAAAAAGAATAAAGGAAAATCCCGGCCGTCAAACAGCCGGGATTATCCTTTTCATAGATAGGAGATATCCGTTATCTGCGGTATACGATCAGTGTTTCGTACGGCCGCAGGGTCATATGATTTTTCAGTTCCGGCGCCGGATAATTTCCGAGCAGAACTTCATAGCCGCCAAGATCCAGATCAATGTCTGTTTCTTCGGCAAAGAAATTGCTGATGCAGATGAGGGATTCGTCATTGAGCCTGCGCTTATAGGCGAAGACCTTTTCATGTTCTTCCAGAAGCGGCACGACCAGACCTTCCTGCACAACCGGCATTTCCCTGCGCATTCTGATCAGTTTCTGATAGAAGGCAAAGATGGAATCCGGATCCTGCAGGGTCTTTCTGACGTTGACTTCATGATAGCCGTCGGCACTCTGCAGCCACGGTTTTACATCCGAGAAGCCGCCGTTTTCACTGTCATCCCACTGCATCGGGGTACGGGCATTGTCACGCGATCTTTCCTGCAGAATATGCAGGACTTCCTGCTCTGAGAGTCCCTTGTCCAGAAGCACCTTGTAGATATTGGTGCTTTCGACATCCACATACTGGCTGATGTCGGTGAAGTAGGCATTGGTCATGCCGATTTCCTCACCCTGGTAGATATACGGTGTGCCTCTCAGCATGTGCAGTGCCGCTGCCAGCATCTTGCCGCTTTCCTTGTGATATTCCTTATCGTTGCCGAAGCGGGAAATCGAGCGCGGCTGATCATGGCAGTTCCAGAACAGGGCATTCCAGGCATTGGCTTCCTGCATGCCGATCTGCCATTTGAACAGCAGATTCTTCAATGCCATGAAGTCGGCATCCTGCAGTTCCCATTTCATCTGATTCTTATAGTCAACCTTCAGATGATGGAAGGAGAAGACCATGTCCAGCTCATGACAGTCGGCGCCGGCATACTGCACGCAGTTCTCGATTGTCGTCGAGCTCATCTCACCGACCGTGAGATGGTCTTCATCCTGACCGAAGCTGTTCCGGTTCAGTTCCTTCAGATATTCATGTTCCATCGGTCCGTCGGTATAGAACTGACGGCCGTCATAATTGTTCGGATCATCCTCAAACGATTTCTTGGAAATCAGATTGATGACATCGAAGCGGAAGCCGTGAACACCCTTGGAGCGCCAGTAATTGACGATATCGGCGCATTCCTTTCTGACATCGGGATTGGTCCAGTCAAGGTCGGCCTGGGTGACATCAAACAGATGCAGATACCACTCATCGAACTTTTCGACATATTCCCAGGCACTGCCGGCAAACTTGGATTCCCAGTTGTTCGGCGGCACACCCGGTGCCTTGCCCTTCTTCCAGATGTAGTAGTTCTTGTATTTCTCCTCACCGTTCATGGCTCTTTTGAACCATTCATGTTCGGTGGAAGTATGATTGAATACCATGTCAAACATGATATCAATGCCGCGTTTTTTTGCCTCTCTGACAAGCTCCTCAAAATCTTCCATGGTGCCGTAGCGGGGATCGAATGTCCGGTAGTCGGCCACATCATACCCGTTGTCACGCTGCGGTGATACGGTCATCGGATTGAACCAGATGTAATTGATTCCCAGTTCCTGCAGATAGTCGAGACGCTGAATCACGCCGCGGATATCGCCCCAGCCGTCATGGTTGGAATCCTGAAATGATTTCGGGTAGATCTGATAAACGATTTTATCTTTTACTGTCATAGGCAGATCCTCCTCAGCCTAATTTGATTATATCTGTATCTTTGGCAGAAACAGCGCCTTTCTTCAGCAGTTCAACTGATGTTCCGTCGGTGAAGATGACCGGTGTGATGACCGGCTTGCCCTGGGAGCGGATGTAATCCAGATCAACTTCGCTCAGCAGATCGCCCTGGGAAACAATGTCACCCTGCTTTACATGCGGCGTGAAGCCCTTGCCGTTGAGTTCAACCGTATCCATGCCGATATGGATCAGCACTTCCTTGCCGTTGGCAGCTTTCAGACCGTAGGCATGACCGGTCGGGAAGGCAACTGTGATTTCACCGGAGAACGGTGCATAGATCTTTCCTTCGCTGGGATCGATGGCAATGCCGTCGCCCATGGCCTTGGATGCGAATACCTGATCTTCAACTTCTGTGACCGGCATGACAGTTCCGGATACCGGTACTGCGAATGTTTCGTTTTTCTGTGCTTCCGTGAATGCAGCAGCCTTTACCGGCTCTTCTTCCTCTTCAGTTTCGTTTTCATACAGATCACCAGTTGCCGGATTGATCTTCTTTCTGCCGATTATGACAGTCAGGACAAACGGAACGACCAGAGCTACCAGCATGGCAATTGCGAAGATCAGCATGAACTGCGGGAAGATGGAGATGATGCCCGGCAGACCGCCGACACCGATGGAAGCAGCCGTGACACCGAACATGGTGGAGATGACGGCAGCCAGGCAGGAGCCGACCATTGCACAGTAGAACGGCCACTGATATTTCAGGTTGATACCGAACATTGCCGGTTCTGTAACACCCAGCCAGCAGGAGATCATGGACGGATAGTTGACTTCCTGAGCCTTGGCATTCTTTTTCTGCAGATAGGACATGCCGGCAACGGCAGAACCCTGAGCGATATTGGACAGAGCGATCATCGGCCACAGCATTGTGCCGCCGGTGCTGTTGATCAGCTGCAGGTCAATGGCATTGGACATATGATGCAGGCCGGTGATGACCAGCGGTGCATAGAAGAATCCGAATACGGCGCCGAAGAGAACTCTCAGGTTGCCGGAGATACCGGCCATGACAAATGCGGATACCCATTCACCGACCTTCCAGCCGATCGGACCGAGTACAAAGTGAGCAGCCATGACAGCCAGCAGCAGCGAGCAGAACGGAACGAGAATCATCTGCAGAACCTGCGGGACGATCTTCTTGAAGAATCTTTCAAGATAAGCCAGTGTAAATGCGGCAAGGATGGCCGGAATGACCTGGGCCTGATAGCCGATCATGCGGAAGCTTGCAAAGCCGAAGTTCCATGTGTAGTTCGGAGCCCAGGCATCAGCAGCCATGCCGGCAACGCCGTAGGCATTGACCAGCTGACCGGAAATCAGTGTCAGACCAAGAACGATACCGAGCATCGGTGTGCCGCCCATCTTTCTCTGAACGGACCAGCAGATGCCGACCGGAATACCGGTGTGGAATACGGCTTCGCCGATGATCCACAGGAACTTGTCAAGACCTTGCAGGAAAGTGCCTTCCTGCAGTACGACAGCAGTTTCAAGAATGTTGCGGAAACCGAGAATCAAACCTCCGCAGATGATAGCCGGAATCAGCGGTGCAAAGATTTCGGCGATGTTGGACATGACCTTCTGCAGCGGTGTCTGATTATCTTTAGCTGCATTCTTGGCCGCATCCTTGGAGACACCTTCGATGCCGGCGATGGATGTGAATTCCTTGTAGAAATCAGCGACTTCGTTGCCGATGATTACCTGGAACTGACCGGCCTGGGTGAATGTGCCCTTGACGGAGGGAAGTGCTTCAATTTTCTTGATGTTGGCTTTGTTCGGATCTGCCAGAACGAAACGCATTCTGGTGACGCAGTGGGTGATGGCATTGATGTTTTCCTTGCCGCCGACGTATTCCAGCAGTTTGGTTGCATCTTCAGTGAATTTGCCCATGAATACTATCCTCCTACTTGTTTATACAAGTTTTACAATCTCACTATATCACCTTGTTTAAACATGTCAACCCCTATTCCCAAATTTGTTTAAACAAGTTATAATAAATTCGGAAAGCGGCCGCAAAAGCCTTATATTATTACCGCAATTCCATATATAATATTTCACGTAAAACTGCAGGAGGATGCCATGCCGCAATCCAAATACGAACCGATCTATCACACGATCAAGCAGGAAATCGAAACCGGACTGTACAAGTACGGTGATTTTCTGCCTTCCGAAAATGAATATACGGTGCGCTTCGGCTGCACCAGGAACACCATCCGCAGAGCTCTGTCGCTGCTGGCGGCGGAAGGATATCTCCTTCCCCAGCACGGCCGCGGCGTCCAGGTCATTTTCCGTCCCGAGGACGGACGGTCCCTGTTTACGATCGGCGGCATTGAAAGCTTTGCCGAAGCTGCTGCCCGTTCCGGCAGGAAGACATCGACGAAGGTCGTTGTCTTCAAGAAAATCAAGGCCGACCGGAAGATCAGCCTGCAGACCGGCTTTGATATCGGTGAAGAACTGTATTATATCGAGCGTGTCCGCCGCATCGGCAGAAAGGCCGTCATCTTTGACACCAACATGTTTCTTGTATCGGAAGCCAGAGGCCTGCAGCCTTCCATTGCGGCTGATTCCATCTACCGTTATCTGGAAGATACCCTGGGCATGACCATTACTACCAGCCGCCGGCGGGTGACCGCCCAGAGTGCCACCGACCGTGACCGTGAACTTCTTGATCTTGAACCGTTCGACTTCATCCTCTCCGTTGCCGGCCAGGTATTCAATTCCCGCGGCATCATGTTTGAATATACCGAATCCCGCCACGTGCCGGATCAGGTATGTTTCATCGAATCGGCAGTCAGACAGAAAGTCTGATCATCCTGCCGTTTCAGGAAAGGACAGGTTTTTCCATGAGCGTCAGAATCATGACATTTCATATCACCATCAACAAATCGGAAATCACACGGCTTGAATCGAAGAATGCCGGGGTTGTTTTCATACCGTTCACCGGCACTGCCGATTCACCATACTTCAAAGGAACAGTCATGCCGGGCGCTGCCGATGTGCAGATCACGGATGCCTCAGGCCTGCGCCATATGTGTGCAAAATATATCTTTGAAGGCACGGACGCAGAAGGAAAGCACTGTCATCTGTTCGTTGAAAACAACGGTTACTTTCCGAGAGACATGGTGCAGAAAGAATACTTTGATGCCGTGCCGCATTTCATTTCCGATTCCGATTATCTCAATGACATTCTTTCCCGGCCCGTCTTCCGCTCGGAAGGACATCCTTCTGGTTCCGGCGTCGACATCCTGATCTTTGATGAATCTAGGGATGAGGAAGATCTTCCGGAAGAAACGGTCACTGAAGATCCGCTGCTGAAGCAGCTGCTGGAAAACAATGCCGAGGACGAACAGATCCTTCGCGAAGCAGGAAGGCTTTATGAAGAAGAAAAGATCAGAAAACTGATTTTCTTCTCTTCCCATGAAGGCCGAACCTTCACCGCTGATCATCCCGGCCAGAAGCTGATTGCGGCTGTTCTCAATGATCTGCGCGGAAGTGCCCAGATGCTGTTTATGATCAATGAAAAGAATCAGCTTGCGGCTCTCAGCTATATTTCCGGAAAGATCCGCAACATTGACGACAGCATTCTGAATGTCTATACCGAAATTTTTTCCCAGACCGGCCAGGACAGATACTTCGAACAGCCGGTAAACCGTTATCCGCGAATGCGCGTCAAGGAAATCTGATCATACCCGATTCTGTTCATCTCCATTGAATGAACAGAATTTTTCTTTTACTCTTTTCCTATGGAGACAAAGGCAAGAAATCATACCATCGATCTTCTCAGGCTGATCTTTTCGTTTGCCATCATCGCTGTGCATGTCCACCTGTTTGAGGATATCAGCACGCCTTTATACCGGATCCTGACCCAGTCCCTGTTCCGGATCGGTGTTCCCTTTTATTTTGTCGTATCCGGCTACTACTTTGCCGGCAGGCTGAATGACGATCAGAAGGTCAGTTCATATATCAGAAGACTGCTGAAGACCTATCTGATCTTTGAAGCGGCTGACATCCTGCTCAATCTGCTGGCCGGCTTCAGCTATCCGCCCGGCGTTCTTGTCCTGCGTTTCTTTACAACCGGACTTAACCGCATCTACTGGTATCTGATTTCCCTGATTCTGACATGTGTGCTTTTCAGAAAACTCTGGCAGAAGGGTTACACCGTATATCTGATGGTCATCGGCTTCCTGCTCTATCTGTTTGCCATGACCCTGGATTCCTTCAGTTTTCTTCCTGCCGGCGCATGGCTAGACAGACTGAAGGATCTGCACACCCTTCTCTGGGTATGGCCGCAGGCCGGCTTCAATGAATCGGTGCTGTTTCTTTCCCTCGGCGTCTTTCTGAAACAGAAGAATGTACAGATCCGGAATCCGTATCTTCCCCTGGCGCTTTCAATGTTTCTGCTCATTGGCGAGGGATGGTTCTGCCAGGCGCATGGCGCAGCCGATGCCAACTGTTATTTTTCCCTGATTCCCTGTTCCCTGCTGCTGTTTCTGACGGCTCTGAAACATCCGCAGATTCTGTCTGTTCCCTATAGCGCTGATCTCAGCCTGTATATCTATATGGTGCATATCTATTACTCTCATGTATCCTATACCCTGACGCCGAACAGCATTCTGCGCTTTGTGATCACTGCCGTTATGGCATTGCTGACAGCGCTGCTGATCATTGCCGGACAGAAACGCAGAAAACAGAAGCCGGCACAGGAATAACATGCATGTATCATCTCGGCAATTTTGTCATCGGCTGATATAATAGGAAGAGAAACAGATGCTTTTTAGCAAACTCATAACAGAAATGGAGGAATAATTCATTATGAGCTTTCCAAAAGGTTTTTTATGGGGCGGCGCAACAGCAGCCAACCAGTATGAAGGCGGATATCTTTCCGGCGGAAAAGGCCTGGCAGTCGCTGATACGCTGACCGGCGGCGACGGCATTCACGGCATTCCGAGAATGTTCTCGATCGAGCTGGCTGACGGCACAAAGACAACTGTCGGCAACCGTGATGAAGTGCCGGCCGGAGCCAAGGCTTTCGTCGATCCGAATGTCTATTATCCGAGCCATGAAGCAACCGACTTCTATCATCACTGGAAGGAAGACATCGCACTGTTTGCGGAAATGAACTGCAACGTGTTCCGTCTTTCCATCAACTGGACCAGAATCTATCCGAACGGCGACGATGAGACACCAAACGAAGAAGGCATCCAGTTCTATGAGAATGTCTTCAAAGAGTGCCATAAGTACGGCATTGAACCGCTGGTAACAATCTATCACTTTGACTGCCCGCTGCATCTTGCCAACGAATATGACGGCTGGGTCAGCAGACATACTGTTGATGCATTTGAAAGATACTGCCGCACGGTATTCACAAGATTCAAGGGCCTGGTCAAATACTGGCTGACAATCAACGAAATCAACATCAACACCAACTTCATGATGAACGGTGTTCATGAACACATCTCCAACAAGCAGAATGCTGAACAGTGCAGATGGCACCTGTTCGTAGGCAGTGCCCTGGCAGTTACGATCGGCCACGAAGTCGATCCGGAAAACCAGATCGGTCTGATGATTGCCCACGGCGCAACCTATCCGTATTCCTGCAACCCGGAAGATGTCTTCTGCGAAATCCAGACCGCTCATGATCAGAAGTGGTTCTACGGCGATGTTCTCTGCCGCGGCTACTATCCGGCCTACAAGGTCAAGCAGCTGGAAAGAGACGGCATCGTCATCAAGAAGGAACCGGGCGACGATGAACTGCTGAAGAAGGGTGTCGTCGACTTCTATTCCTTCTCCTACTACAGCTCCGCTACCTATGCTGCCCATCCGGAAGACATCAAGCAGGTGGAAGGCAACCAGGTCAGAGGCCTGCAGAACCCGTATCTGACAGCTTCTGAATGGGGCTGGACAATCGACCCGCTCGGACTCAGAATCAACCTCAACCAGATCTATGACAGATATCAGCTGCCGATGATGATCGTTGAAAACGGCCTCGGTGCCATTGATGTCAGAGAAGCAGACGGCTCCGTCCATGACAGCTACCGCATTGACTACATGCGCAAGCACATCCAGGTCATGAAGGATGCCATCGAAATCGACGGCGTCGACCTGCGCGGCTATATGCCATGGGGCCATATCGACCTCGTATCCGCCGGTACCGGTGAAATGAGAAAGCGCTACGGCTTCATCTATGTCGACAGAGACGACGACGGCAACGGCGACTTCTCCAGATCCAAAAAAGATTCCTTCTTCTACATGCAGAAGGTTTACGGATCCAACGGCGAAGATCTCGAATAATCATTGTCCGCAGAGACGGCATGGCAGATGTCATGCCGTCTTTTCTGTTACAATGAAGTCATGAAGATCGGAATTGAAGAACACGCCCTGCTGTACGGCCTGCTTGTCAGAAATGCCTGTGCTGCACTGGGCGAAGAAACAGGAAAAGCAGTGATGGCTGAAGCCACCCGCCATTACGGAAACAGCCGCGGTGCCAGAATGAAGAACAATGCCCTGCGCCTGGGATACGGCGAAGGAACGGAAGGCTATCTGCTGAGCGGCGAATGGCAGGGAGAACCGGGTGAAAACCAGTCGGTCATGACCTTTCATGACGACTGCGTGCAGTCGGATGTCCATGTCTGCAAATGGTGCGATACCTGGAAAAAATATGATCTGATGTCATACGGGCCGCTCTACTGCCGGTATATCGACAAGGCCATTGCCGAAGGCTTTGCCGGATCCTTTGTGCTCCATGTCAGAAACATTCTTTCGGCCGGTGATCCCCACTGTGAATTCATCTGGGACAGACCGGCGGATGAAGCATATGTCAGTGAAGTCAGAAACAGCCGAAAGGAATCTCTGATCCTGCCCTTCTCCTTCCACTGCCGCGAACTGCTGGAATGCACACAGGAAGTTCTTGAAAAGAACGTGCCTGATCAGGTCAAAGACATTCTTGAACAGACAGAAAACGACTTCCGGTCATATAAGCCGGAAGCCGCCGCAGTCATATTCCATTCCTGAATCCGGAAACGGATTCTTTTTCATTTCAGAGCTGTCATGGCCGTCACGCCGGTCAGCTTTTCAAAGTCATCAACGAAGTCCTGCACGGCACTGTCGATGGCCGCATTCTTCACAAAGGCACGGATGACATCGCTGCCGCAGGTGGCGCCGCCGATGCCGTACCGGGCCAGTTCCAGAACCTGCTGGCTGTTCTTGAAGGACGCTGCCAGCACTTCGCAGTCGGTTTCGGAATTGTCGAGAATGTCCTGGATCTGTTTTACCACCTCGATACCGTCATAGCCCATATTGTCAATGCGGTTGACATACGGAGCCACATAGGAAGCCCCGGCCTTTGCGGCAAGATAGCCCTGCATGGCTGTATAGACAACGGTTCCGCAGGTTCTGATCCCTTCTTCTTTCAGCCGCATCATGGCCTTGAATCCGACCGGTGTGCAGGGAATCTTGACAATTGTATTTCTGCCCAGCAGATCCATGATCATGCGGGCATCTTCCAGCATTCCTTCACAGTCCGATGCAACTGCCTGGGCAAAGATGATCTTGTCTTCACCAATCGTTTCCCGGATCATCTTCAGTGTTTCCCGCGGATCTCTTCCGGCTTTGGCAAGAATGCTCGGATTGGTTGTGACCCCGTCAACCGGATAGTATTCCGTCAGTTCTCTGATCGCATCAATATTTGCATCATCAATAAACAGTTTCATTTTCTTCTCCCCTTACAGACTCTGTTCGGTTCTGCCGATAATGTCATCCTGTGTCTTCTTTGACAGAACATTGAAGAAGGCACTGTAGCCGGCTACCCGGACAATCAGATCCTTATGTTTCTCCGGATGCGCCTGGGCATCCAGCAGGGTTTCCCTGGAAACAATATTGTACTGCACATGATAGCCGTGCAGGCGGTTGAAGAAAGCCTTCAGCAGCATCTCCAGCTTCATCCTGTTTTCATCCGTCGCCAGCATCTGCGGTGTCATCTTCTGATTCAGAAGCACGCCGCCGGTGATCTTTTCCGTCGGCAGCTTGGTAATCGACTTAAATACTGCCGTCGGTCCGTGCCGGTCGGCATTGTGGGCCGGCGAGCATCCTTCCGCCAGCGGTTCTCCGGCATTTCTGCCGTCCGGAGTGGCCATGGTTCCCATGCCCTGGCCGACATTGGCCGAAATTGAAGATGTGCCGCCGTAGCGGATGCCGCCGATCGGACCACGCTGATAACGGGTATTCGGATACTTCCTGATTTCATCCAGATAGACATCATAGGCATCAACGATGAGCCGGTCAACATCGTCATCATCATTGCCGTACTTCGGTGCATCATTCACCAGCATCGCCTGGATCTTTCTGTTTTCTTCACTCTGGAAATCATCCAGAATGGCATTCCACAGCTGTTCCGGCGTGATTTTCTTTTCTTCATAGACCAGCTTTTTGATGGCCGCCAGGGAATCTGCCATATTGGCAATGCCGACCTGCAGACCGGAAATGAAGTCATAGACAGCGCCGCCTTCCTTGATCGTCTTTCCCCTTCCGATGCAGTCATCGGTCAGCGCCGAGCAGAGGATATCCGGCACATCCCGTTCACTGGCCTTGTCGATGGCATTTTCGACAATGACACTGTAACGCGTGAATTCCCGCAGTGTTTTGTCCCAGACTTCTGCCAGTTCGTCATAGCCTTTCCATTCGGTGAAATATCCGTATCCCTTCGTAAATCTCTTTCCGGAAGTCAGATCAACACCGTTGTTCATTGCGCACAGCAGCAGTCTTGGAAAATTGATGTAGGACATGCCGGTGCAGCGGTATCCCCACTTGCCGGGAACGGCCGTTTCCACACAGCCGATGGCACTGTAGTTATAGGCATCTTCCTCCCTGACGCCCCAGGCGATAAAGGAAGGAATGATCACTTCGTCATTGTTCATTGCCGGCATGCCGAAACCCAGCTTCATGACTTCAATGCATTCATCAAAGAACTTCGGATTCAGACCGGCATGATATCTGACCGTCAGATTCGGCTGTGTCAGCCGCGTCTGAGCCACTGACTTCAGCACCAGGAAGCTGAGTTCATTGACGGCATCCTTCTTGTCTGTTGTCTGGCCGCCGATCGTGACATTCTGATACATCGGCGAACCGGCCGAACTCAGGGTATGGGCCTGGGAACGGATCTTGTTGATGGTAAGGGTCTTGATCCAAAGGCACGTCAATAATTCCAGTGCCTCTTCCTCGGTGATTCTTTCATTCTTCAGATCCTGAATGAAATACGGATACATATACTGGTCGAATCTGCCGTAGCTCAGGGAATGGCCGTTGGATTCAATCTGCAGGATCAGCTGGATCAGCCATACCGACTGCACCGCTTCCCGGAAAGATTCAGCCGGCTCATACGGAACCCGGCCGCAGATCCTGCTCATTTCCTGCAGTTCCCGGCGGCGGCTTTCATCCGTTTCCTTCTCCGCCAGTTCCGCTGCCAGCCGGCTGTAGCGCAGGGCAAAGCGCCTGACTGCTCCGATCACGATCAGAACGGCTTTATAGAATACGTATTTATCAATGCTGTCGGGATCTGTCAGATTGAGTTCTGCCTTCAGCTTTGCTGTTCTTTCTTCATATCCCTTCAGGCCTTCCTTCAGAACCTTTTCATAATTGACGGCAAGATGAGCATCACCGGCATTCAGCTTGCCTTCCATGCCGAATACACCGGTTTCCATAAAGACACTGACTTCATCCGGCAGAAGTGCTTCCCCTCTTGCCCGCAGATTGTTGTTCTCCCAGAACGGGGCAAGTTCCCGCAGCTGCTGCTTGGTTTCTTCAGTGATATAGAAAACATCCCCGTCTCTTTTTTCAAACAGGTCCAGTTCATCCATGACAAACTTCAGGGTATATTCCGGAAATACCGGCGCATTTCTGTTCTTGGTTGCCTGGTTGCCGGCAAGCAGGGTTTTGTCTTCAATATAGATCGTCATGTTGTCAAGGATCTTTTCCAGCATCAGTGCCCGCATCATGACCCGCGGCTGATTCATATGTTCCCGGTATGCCCGGGTCGCAAGAACCGCCCGCTCGGCATCGACATATGGCTTTTCATCCAGCACTTCTTCCCGGAAGGCCTGCATCCGCTCACTCAGTGAACCGAAATGGTCTCTGTTTTCCATAGTTCTCCAATCCCTTTCATTTGAAAGTTAATATATTTATATTTGCAATAAAAGTGTATATGATTGTCAAAATAATTGTCAATTATCTTTTCAAAATTGAATATTTATGTTTCATTCGTAATATTTATATTCCGATTTCGTAACATCCGTGTTATGATTCTTTCGGAGAAATCAATGAAAGCAGACAGAACCAGAAAAGGAACGATATTCAACATCCAGAAATTCAGCGTCAATGACGGTCCCGGCATCCGCACCGTCGTCTTCTTCAAGGGCTGTCCCCTGCGCTGCCGCTGGTGTGCCAATCCGGAAAGCCAGCTGGCCAAGGTACAGATCCTGTGGGATCACAAAAAATGCATCGGCTGCCGGCACTGCATCGATATCTGTCCGGTCCATGCCGTATCATTAACAGAAAACAGAATCCATATCGATCATCAGAAATGCATTTCCTGCGGCCGCTGTGCAGAAGAATGTCCGGGCCGGGCTCTGGAAAAGGAAGGCTATGAAGCGACTGTGCAGGAAGTCATCGATACCGTCCTGCAGGATGAAGTGTTCTATGAAGAAAGCGGCGGCGGAATCACCCTGTCAGGCGGAGAAATGCTGATGCAGCCGGAATTCGCCTGCGAGCTGCTGAAAGCCGCAAAGGAAGAAGGACTGCATACCTGCTGTGAAACCACCGGCTTTGCCCGGGAAGAAGTCTTCCGGAAAGTCATTGAAAACATTGATTATATTCTCTTTGACATGAAGCACTGGGATCCCGGAAAACATCAGGAAGGAACCGGCGTGCGCAATGAACTGATCCTGCAGAACCTGAAATATGCCGTCAGCACCGGCAGGACCGTGCTGCCGCGCATTCCCGTCATTCCCGGCTTCAATGACAGCCTTTCTGATGCATCGGAACTGGCAGAACTGCTGAAGCAGTGCGGCATCCGCCGCGCTCAGCTGCTTCCCTTCCACCAGTTCGGAGAAAACAAATACAGTCTTCTTGATCAGGAATATGCCTATGCCGATACAGAAGCACTGCACCGCGAAGAACTGCAGGAATACCTTCAGGTCTTTGCCGATCATGATACGGAAGCATTTTTCTAGGAGACGACATGGCACGCAGAAAAGAAGAACGCTCAGGGAAGATCCTGAGCATCATTGCCGAACGGCAGAAAATAGAAGTTGCAGAACTGTCCGCGCTGCTGGATGTGTCCCAGGTAACCGTCCGCAAGGATCTCGATGAACTGGAACAGAAAGGCCTGATCAAGCGTGAGCACGGCTTTGCCCATATCAACAGCGTTGACAATATCAGCGGCCGTCTGGCCTATCACTACAGTGAAAAGCAGAAGATTGCCCGCAAGGCAGCTGAACTCATCCATGACAACGATACGGTCATGATTGAAAGCGGCAGCTGCTGTGCCCTGCTGGCCCGGGAACTGGCAGATTCCGGCAGGAATCTGACCATTGTCACCAACAGTGCCTTCATCGCCGATGACATCCGCGATGCCGCAAACATCCAGATCATTCTGCTGGGCGGCATCTATCAGCACAATTCCCAGTGTCTGGTCGGACCGATGATCCGCGATGCGGCCGGCAATTACAATGTCCGCTATTTCTTTATCGGAACCGACGGCTGGAGTGAAAGAACCGGCTTTACCAACAAGGATCCGATGCGTACCCAGGCAGTCCGTGACATGGCACACTCTGCCGAAGAAATTGTGATTCTGACCGAAAGCACCAAGTTTCAGAGTGCCGGAACCATTCCGATGAATGTCAGAAACCAGCCGGCCATGGTCATTACCGATTCCCTGCTGGATCAGGACACAAAAAAGAAACTGGAAGAAAACAATATTACGGTCATTACTGAATTATAAAAGGACAGCTCAGCTGTCCTTTGTTTTCTATCGGTACAGAAACAGATTTACTGTCTCTTCCATCCACTTCCGGAAGTTTTCCAGACTGAGGCGTTCTGTTTCACTTGCCGGCTCACCGCTCAGCAGGGTTTCCAGATCCATATCGGGGATACGTCTTGTCCGCACATCGATGCCGGCCTGCCGCAGTTCGAATTCATAGCGGTCAGCCTCATCATTGTCTCTTCCGCTCAGCACCAGTGCCACCGGTCCGGGATGTCTTCCGGCCTGAGCCAGACTGACAGCCACATAGTCCAGGAACGGATCAAACATGATCGTTCCGTACGGCACGGCACCCTTCTGAATCACTGCCGTCTCGGCATTCAGCATCAGATAGGCACCGGCTTCAAACCCCAGGGTCAGAAACCGTTTCATGTCCATATTGTATTCCCGGCTGTGCCGGCGGAAATACATGATCGTATCGCGTATTTCCTCCTGCGGATAGGTCGTGACATGCGGCTTGATCTTGGTATAGCTGATACTGACGACATTAACCTTCAGTTTCTTCGCCAGCCGGTCACAGAAATCATCGATATCATCCGCATCATGGTCAATGAAGTTTCCGCCGTGGGCCGCAAAGATCACCGGCAGGATCTCCTCATTGTCCGGGCGGTAAAGATTGACCCGTACCGGACGCAGATCTTCCCGTTCGATATACATCCTTCTGCCTTTCAGCAGTGATTCATTTTTCATGCTGGCATCCGTTGCCTCTTTGGTGATTCTCTCTATGAAATGATTGCGAAAGCCCAGGTTATAGCCGAGCAGGCTGTACAGAATGCCAAACATTGCAAGAAGAACGGTCGCCAGAATTCCAATAATCAGCATGCCGCAATCATACCACTCCCGCTTTCAGATGCCAAAGATTATGATTCCTTCTCCTCTTCCGCAGGATCCTTTTTCTTTCTCTTCCGGAAGCTGAAGTCCGGCATGTGCAGCCAGTTTTTCTTTGCTGCCGCAAAGATCAGGCCGCCGATGATCAGGATATACGGCAGTGCATACAGCACCTTGATGAAGAAGTCTTCCAGGAACCAGCCGAAGTTCTTCCAGCCGCTGAGGAAGGAATTCCAGGCCCTTTCAAAGAAGGATTCATTGACATGCACATATTCTCTGACTTCCTGCAGGGAAACCGTAACGGTGGAGTACATGACATCCGTATCCATCGACTGCCGGTAGGTCTTCAGGGAATTCAGCTGTGACTGCACATCGGTCAGACGTGTTTCCACCGCGATCATGTCTTCGATCGTTTCTGCCTTGTCCATCATTTCCAGCAGCCGTTCCTGCTGTTTTTCAAGTGCTTCGATCTGCACCGAGGTGTCATTGTACTGGCGGGAAATATTCTTCACGCCCCGCGAGCGGGAAATGACCTTGCCGATGCCGCCGGCATCATTCATGAACGTCTCGAAGCTGTCAGTCGGAATCCGCAGTGTCATATAGACGCTGCGGGTGCCGGAAGAATCACCCTCATACCAGCGGTAGTTGCTGTCGGATTCATTCTCCCATTCAACGATACCGCCCAGTTCCGCAGCCTTTGCCCTCAGCGCCTTCAGGCTTTCCTCATAATTCAGTGTCTGAATCGTCAGATCACCGGTATAGACCAGCTTTTCCTGGCTGAGCACCGGATCGGCAGCGGCTTCTTCCCTGCCGGCACCGGCATCGGCAGCACTCTCCATAACTTCTGCTTCTTCCGCATTTTTGGCATCGTATTCTGACGCAGCCATATATCCGTCACTGCTGCCGCCGGTATAGTACATCTGCTCTGTTGCAGCAGTGCTGCCCGAGCTGCAGCCGCAAAGCATTGCAGCGCAGAGTCCTGCCGTCAATAACCATCTTTGTTTCATAATACTTTTCCTCCCGTCACTGTTGTTCGAGTTCAAAGGAATATCCCGTCTGTTCCAGGTATTTCCGGATCTCTGTCTCATCACCGAAGATGATCAGGATGCCATTCTCCCCGGCATGCACATCGCAGCCCTCATTCCGCAGTATCTCATATACTTTCTGCACTTCTGCTTCATCCGCAGCGCTGCCGTCTTCCTTCTTCAGATGTATGATCCAGGAAGGCATTCCCGCATCCGCAGCCTCGGCTTCTTCCATACTGTCGAATATGCTTTCTCCCTGCCGCGCATTTTCTGCCGGTGCAGCTGTATATGAGCCGGCTGTCATGTTCTGCGCTTTCGGCATGACAGAAAGATACAGGATCAGAACTGCAGCCAGGCTGAGGACAGCCGTCAGCTGTTTCCGGTACCGGTAAATCCATCCGTATTCCTTTTCGCTTTTCTCAAGATATGCTTCATCGATATCGTTCAGAGATTCCAGGATCGTTTCACTCAGTTTCACAGGTATCCCTCCTTCTGCAGATATTCTTTCAGCTGCGTCCTTGTCCGGCTCAGTATGACATTGACATTGCTTTCGCTCAGTCCATATCGTCCGGCAATCTTTGCGGCGCTTTCCAGATAGAAATATCTTCTGACAAAGACATTCCTGTCCCTGTCCTTCAGGTTCTTCAGAAAACGGTTGACCGTTTCCGAAAGTTCCTTCGCCGCAAATGTCTTAGCCGGATCATCGCCCGAGGCAAGCACCGTTTCCAGTTCGGAAAGAGCCGTCTCATACTCACCGCCGCCGCGTTTCTCCCTTGTCCTTGTGCGCAGACAGTTGAGGGCGAAGCCGCGGGTGATTTTTGCCAGAAAATACTGCAGGCGGTTCGGTCTCTGGGGCGGGATCAGCTTCCAGGTCTGATTCCAGGTATCATTGACGCATTCCTGAGAATCCTCACGATCGAAGAGGATGTTCCAGGCAACAGAAAAACAGTAGTGACCGTATTTCTGATCGGTCTCTCTGATTGCATCTTCGTTTCTCGCAAAATAGAGATCCAGTATTGCCTTGTCTTCCATTGTTCCCCTTCAACCCTAACAGTGTATGGATTTACCTTAATCTTACAAAAAAAGTTCAGATTTTTCTGAACTTTTAAAGATCCACAATATTCTGTTCCTTTCTTCTGAACATCAGCACGCCCAGAATGAAGATGAATATGGCAATGAACTGCGATGTAGACAGGAACCCGATATGTCCCCTGGCCGCATCGCCGCGGACAAATTCAATCAGGAACCTGCCGCAGGAATACAGCATCAGATAGAGTGCTGCCGTCTTGGCCCGGCGTTCCTCGTTCTCAAGGTTCTTCAAAAGGATCCAGAAGATCAGGAAGTTGCCGGCTGACATGATCAGCTGGGTCGGAAGTGAACCGACCGATGAACCCGGTCCCAGCGAGCCGTCCGGAAAATGAACATCCAGCACGGTGTGGGTTTCAATGCCATAGCAGCAGCCGGCAAAGAAGCAGCCGATGCGGCCGAATCCCTGAGCCAGGGCAATGCATGGTGCCAGGACATTGAAATACCGGAAGAAATCCAGTTTCTTGATGCGGCAGTACAGCCAGCCGGTCAGAAGACCGCCGATGATGCCGCCGTAGACAACCCAGCCGCCGCTTCCCAGCACTGAGAGCGGATCGCTGAGGAACTGATCAAAAACAGTCAGGCAGTAAAGAATCTTGGCACTGGCAAAGCCGCCGACCAGCACAAGAAAGATGATGGTATCGATCTCATCTGTATTCAGTCCGTATTTCTTTCCCAGCTTATCGCCCATGTAGTATGCCATCAGAATGCCGATGGCAATCATGACGCCGTAGCCGTGGATCGTAAAATTTCCGATTGTCAGCCAGTCATTGTACATATGTCTGCCTCCATGACCATCATTCTAGTGCATTTCCCTTCTTTTTGAAAGCATCGCGCCATTGCCGGCTGTTTCTTTCTGTATAATGAAAGGCGAGGTAATTGCTATGATCAATGTATTATGTGTCACCCCTGTCGATCAGGAGCATCAGAAACTGTTCAATGATATTGAAAATGTAAATATCCGTTTCATCGACCGCAGCACAGTCAGTGACGAAGATATCCGCAGTGCCGAAGTCATCCTCGGCAATCTGCCGCTTTCCCGTCTGGAGAACTGCCCGGACCTGAAATGGCTGCAGCTGGACAGCGCCGGCGCCAACACCTATAAGGATCTGCCGGAACAGGTCGTTCTGACCAATGCCAGCGGTGCCTACGGCACGGCAATCTCCGAGCATATGATCGGCTGTGTCCTGATGGTCATGAAGAATCTGGCCAACTATATGGAAATCCAGCAGAAACATGACTTCACCAATCTCGGTTCCGTCAATACCCTGACATCCTCGACTGTTCTCTCTGTCGGCATGGGCGACATCGGCTCGTCCTTCGCACAGAAGATGAATGCCCTCGGCGCCAGAGTCTATGGTGTCAGACGTTCTGTTCACGATGTTCCGGATTATGTGGAAGGCATGTATACCATGGACAACATGGATGAGATCCTTCCGGAATGCGATGTCGTTGCCCTTTCCCTGCCGGAAACGGAAGAAACTGTTCATCTTTTTGATGAAGCACGTCTCAAAAAGATCAAGAAAGGTGCGATCCTGGTCAATGTCGGCCGCGGTACGGCAATCGTGACCGAAGACCTGCTGAGAGTCATGAAAGAAGGTCATTTCTCCGGTGTCTGCCTGGATGTTACCGATCCTGAGCCGCTGCCAAAGAACCATCCGCTCTGGAATATGGAACATGTCTATCTGACACCGCACATCTCGGGAAGATTCAACGCCGCCGTAACCTTTGACAAGGTACTGCAGATCTTCCATGACAACCTGAAGCTCTATGCCGAAGGAAAACCGCTTCAGAATGTTGTCGACAAATCCATCGGCTACTGATGATCACCGGGCAGTTCACTGAACTGCCCTTTTTCATTGCAGGAAAGCATAAAAAAACGGAACCTCAGTTCCGGAATCAGTATATTACGCTCGGTGATGAATCACCGATTTGTCGTTGTATTTCACTCGATGGGATTTCCCATCGATTTATGGTTATATATCACTCGATGATTTCTCATCGATTTGTCTGTATATATCACTCGGCGGCTGTGCTGCCGATTTGTTTTTGTATATCACTTGACTGCCGTGCAGCAGTCAATTTGTGCGTATATATACAGTCGAATGCATCTCTGCATCCGGCATTGTTTTCCTTACGCCTGTATGAATATAGCACCGTAAAAATAGCTTTGCAATACCTTTTTTCAACTTTTTTTATTTTTTGAAAATGAAAGCCTTTACACATTGCAGAATTGCCGAAAATCCTTTTGTAAAGGCACTTTTTACGATATCAGGTTCACAGATTCCAGGCCGGAAAACACACAATGCCCGGCTCCTTCCGGAACCGGGCACTGCCGTTTCTTTTTTTACTGCCGGACAGCGGTTTCTTACCAGATTGCAGTTCTGTCTTCCGGCGCGAGGTACATATTGTCCCCCTCGCTGATGCCGTAGAAATCGAGGAACTCATCATACTGCTGGAGGGTGCCGTTGATGCGCAGATACATCATCGGATGCACATCTTCGATCCTTCTCAGTGCCCGCTGCATTGTGTCCTTGGCCAGATACAGATTGGCATAGGAAGTGAAGAATTTATCGTAATCAAAGTTTTCCTTCTTCGCTGCCATTCTGAGCATGCATTTCATTCCGGCCATGTCGGCACAGGCTTCTCCGGTCATGATTTCTCCCCTGAAATCCTGGCCTTCCCACGGATGCATATTGTTATAGTAGGCGGCAAGCTTTGCCGTCTTTTCCCGGAAGGCTGCCTTGTCTTCTTCCGTCCACCAGTCGGCCATGTTTCCGTCCTTGTCAAACTGTGCTCCGGTCGGATCGAACGCATGCGATATTTCATGGGCAATGACCGTTCCCAGCTTGGCATACAGCTCTTCGTCGCTCATGGCACTGTTATAGACATTACCCTTCGCAAATGCTCCGAGGATGAATATCTGATTGTTCTGGGGGCTGTAGAAGCAGTTGACGGTCTGCGGTGTCATTCTCCATTTGTTTTTGTCAAGCGGCTCGGAATACTTCTTTACCCTCTGCTGGAACATGTATTTTATGATTGCTTCCTCGGCTGCCCAGGAAGTTCCTCCTTCATCCTTTGATTTGAAGTTCAGTTCCTCACAGCTGTACAGACTCCAGTCATCCGGGAACAGTGCATTGTATTTTAATGCGTCCAGTTTTTCAATTGCCTTTGCCCGGGTTGCTTCGGAAAGGAAATCCGCTTCATTGATGATGCCGTGATACTCGATGATGATCTCATCAATCATCTGACTGACCCTGTCCTTGTCTTCCTGGGTCAGATAGTTTTCGGTATAAAGTCTTGCGACCGGCCATTCCAGAACGGAAGATACATACGACGACATCACCGTCTCATCATCGAGCGAACCGGCTGCCCCGGACAGTGCATTCTTGAATTCCGTATTCCAGTCATAGCATTCCCGGTCCAGACTTTCGGCATTGCCCAGAACTCCGTTCACAATGATCGTATCCTTCATCAGCTGCAGGTTGTCTTCGGTATAGAGTTCATTCAGCTTTGTCACAAACTTCGGAGTCATGACAAGATATTCATCTGCAGCAGGATATCCGGCTGTCTGTTCAAGCCATTCAATGACCGGAACATTGCCCTCTGCTTCTTTCAGCTGATCTCTTGAATAGTAGTTTTTCACCGCTTCGATATATTCCGGCGAACGCTGTTCCTTATTCGTAGGAATCGCTTCCGCGATCATGGTTTCAAACCGGATGCAGTTATCGAATCTGGTCTGTGCCTCTTCTTCGCTGCAGCCAAGCTTTACCAGCATTTTTTTCACGAGGGTCCCGGCCGCATCCTTTCTGATCTGTCCGTATTCTGTCAGTTCCCGATATTCAGCGCTGTCCTGCAGGGTCAGACTCATGGGACTGCAGAACTGGATGATCCGGCTGGAATCGGTAAGATCCTGCGCGGAACTTCCGCCCCAGAGCCGGGTCAGCTGCTTTTCGATCGGTGTATTCAGATAATAAGCAGTCAGTTCATCCACCGATGAAATTGCCTCAACAGCATCAATCCGCTCCTTCAGGGGACTGACACCAAGTGCATTCCGGCTGTCCCAGTCCATCAGAAGACCGAACAGATTGTAGGCAAGAAGCGCATCATGGCCCTGCGGTGCATCCCCAAGAAACATTTTCCTGACATCCTCATCTGCCTGGACTGCCGCATCCATGAATGTACCGGCAGACGAATAGCCTTCCCTGATTTCCAGCTTCAGAATGTCTTCCTTGTTGGCATACAGGGCAAAGTCATCCTTAGGATCTGTCGGCGTATCTTCATTGACTACTCCTTCCAGATCAATATCCATCCAGGGAGTTCCTGTCCGGTAATCCCGGGTTTCCGTACCGGTCTCTGTTCCGCTTTCTGTTCTGGCCGTTTCATCACTGCCGGTGCAGGCACATAATGAAAAGCTCAGGCCTATACTTACTGCTAATATCCCGAATTGTTTTTTGTTCATTTCTTTCCCCTGACTATATTTTCAAATCAGATTCACGCTCTGATTTCTTTCAGAAATGCCATCAGTGCCCGGATGCTCATCATCGCAAATGCAACAATGGCAATGAAAACCAGAACACGATAGACAACGGAACTGTTCATGGTTGAACCGAAAACATCATTGATATGAAAACCGATCCAGATCAGTGCCAGACGGCTGTGATTGACAAACTGGGTCATATTCGAGATGTTGTCGGCATACTGCGGCCAGCGCATGTACAGATACATCGCCAGCAGCGAATGAAGGCTCAGTATAAACATGGAAACACTGACTGCATTCATGCCTTCCGATACCATCCGCCAGACTCCGGCCCAGGCAAAGACAACCGCCATCGCCAGAGAAATCAGTGTCCAGGTGTTCCAGGGTTTCTTTTCCATCGGTCTTTACTCCTGTTCAGAAGGAATGCGGCCGTAGCACTCTGCCATCTTGGCAAGCTTGCCGGCAAGTCTTTTGTCATATGACTTTCCGGCATAGCGCCACTGCCAGTTATTGCCCAGAGTGGACGGTGTATTGATGCGTCCCTCACTGCCAAGGCCAAGCAGATCCTGCATGGTCACGATTGCCACATTGGCCGGACTCATATAGGCAGCCCGGATAAAGCCCCAGTTATATCCTTCCCTGGCATCCAGATGCAGGTATTCCTTTGCCTGCTGTACGGAACTGCGGTCAGCACTGTTATTCATCCAGCCCATGATCGTATCGTTGTCATGGGTTCCGACATAGATAATGCTGTTTTTGACATGGTTGTGCAGCAGATACTCATTGTCCTTTCTGCCGTCAAAGGCAAACTGCAGCACCTTCATGCCCGGATATCCTGTTTTTTCAAGCATCTGATAGACAGCCGGTGTCAGAACACCGAGATCTTCGGCAATGATTTCCTGCTTTCCAAGTGTCAGTTCAATGATCTTGAACAGATTGGCGCCCGGACCCTTTCTCCATCTTCCGTTTTTGGCAGTCGTATCCTGGGCCGGAATGGCAAAATAGGATTCAAAGCCGCGGAAATGGTCAATGCGCAGCACATCATAGAAACGCAGCTGCTGGGCAATGCGGCTGATCCACCAGGAATAGCCGTCCTTCTTCATTCTGTCCCAGTGATACAGCGGATTGCCCCAGAGCTGTCCGTCTTCCGAGAAGGCATCCGGCGGAACACCGGCAACTTCCTTTGGCCGGCCGGCACGGTTCAGCTGGAACTGTTCCGGTGACGCCCATACATCGGCACTGTCCTTGGCCGCATAAATCGGTAGATCACCGATCATCAGAATGCCTCTGTCATTGACATACTTTTTCAGCCGCGTCCACTGATCAAAGAACATATACTGCACGGCTTCATAAAAGAGAATGTCGTCATGCAGTTCCTTTTCTGCTTTTGCCATCGCTTCCGGCTGGCGGGTACGCAGCGGCTTCGGCCATTCTTCCAGAGCAATATTGTCCAGGCTGTTCTTGACAGCCATATACATGGCATAATCCTTCAGCCATTTCTTTTCTTTATAGATAAAAGCCTGCAGTTCCTCAAAATGCGTTTTGATCAGTCTGTCGGCAGCCTTGCGCAGAACAATGAAGCGGCTGTTGTAAATCGCTTCATAATCCACATACTGCGGATTGGTGCCCCAGTACAGTTTCCGGTATTCATTCTTTTTCAGCAGACCATGCTCGGCCAGATCATCGAGATCGATCATATAGGGATTGCCGGCATAGGAAGAAAAGGATGAATACGGAGAATCTCCGTAACTGGTCGGCCCGATCGGCAGAATCTGCCAGTATGTCTGTCTGGCTTCCACCAGAAAATCAACAAACTCCCTGGCTTTCTTTCCCATCGTTCCGATGCCGTACGGTGAAGGCAATGATGTAATCGGCATTAAAATTCCTGCACTACGTTTCATAAAACTGACTCCTTATTACATTGTTATCTGACGTATTCCAGCGTCCGTTTCGGCGCCCCGTCAGTAAAATCCACATTCATTTCTTTTCCCGCTTCCAGGCACCGCATCAGCCAGGTCATCTGGGAAACAACCGCCGCAAGCACTTCATGACTTCCGGCTTCTTCACTGATCACATGCCCGCCCTGCACGGCAGCGACCGGCATATTTGCCATAGCAAAGTAACTGACGGCCGCAAGAAATGCCGAAGCATCTGTCCGGCGTCTGCTGAACAGCACCGCACCTGCCGGCCTGCGTGCAAGCACGGATGTGCCGGCATGGAAAAGCCGTTCCAGAAAATGTTCCGTCTGTTCATCAAGCTTTCCGTATAATACCGGACTGCCGACCAACAGCGCATCACAGCCTTCCATCAGCCGGATCGCTTCATTGACTTCATCATCAAAGATGCATTTTCCGGCCCGATAGCATTTGCCGCAGGCAACACATCCCTTTACAGCATGATCGATCCTGAAGATCTGTGTTTCAATATCATGCCGGGCAAACAGTTCCTTCAGCCATTCCATTGAACTGTCCGGAAGACTTTGATTCTCCGGATTTACATTCACAAGCAGTACTTTCATTTGACTAAATTGTACGTTAAAAAATAATCCTTTGCAGGTTTATTTTTCTCGATGGCTTTTCACCGCTGCAGGAATCTTTTCAGCCTGCAGCAGAACATAGACGAACATACTTCTTTTTTGCCGCACACAATCATTATCTTCATGTCTTTTTTCCATCAAACAGCATATGATCTCACCGGCAATATGATATTTTCTTCTTTATTTTTGTTTCTGACCGTGCTATTCTTATTAAGCAGTAAATATGAGTGCTTAGCTCAGCTGGGAGAGCACTTCCTTGACGTGGAAGGGGTCATGGGTTCGAGTCCCTTAGCGCTCACCATTCAGAAAGTCCTAGAAATAGGACTTTTTCTTATGTTCTGACTTTTCTCTAATCTTGTCAAAGTCTCAAAAAGTGCAACTTTTTTTGATTATTCCATTTTTGAGCAAAAATAAAGGAAGCCGCTGACTGACTCAAAGTCCATCACATGCTTCCTTTACTTTTGTATTATACCGCTATATTTAAACTCATTAAAATTCTCATAAAACGGTCATAAGCGGCAGTGATTTTTCTTTGCTGATACAGGCACCGTATTACCGGATTATCCTATATCCGCGGTAATCGATGGCTTCTACCGGGCAGGCTTCTTGACATGCACCGCAGTTGATGCATCCATCGCCGATCCAGTAATAAATGCCGTTAGGAACAATGATATGCATCGGACATATATTGGCACAGGCACCGCAGCCGACGCAGATATCCGTGAAGATCTCCAGCTTGTATCTGGTCGCTTCGAATTCCGGCGATGTTTCATAATGACTGCCTTCACCGCCGGCAGCCTGGCTGAGCTGTTCGTCTTTTAACATCTTATCATTCATCACACATTCCTCCTGTGGATGCTGTCATGTTTCAGATCAGCAGAATAATATATCATCTTCTTTTATGACTTGTCATTATTTTCTGTATTTTCAGTTCAGCAGTCAGGCAGCTGACTGAATGGGAGTTATGAACCCGAAAGAAAACATCAGTGAGATTGAAATGATTCTGTCAGTTTCAGATTATCACAACCCCTCTTGGCTGCATAGAAATATCCGTCCTGCCGGCAAAGATCCGGCTGTAAGTCCTGTTTCATAAAAAAGAAGTCCCGGTCTGAGAACAGGACTTCTGGTTGCTTCAGGTTTTGCAGTGCAGGAATGCCTTCACTGATTACTGCATGGCAGCGATTACACCCGGCAGCTGTTCCATGGCATCAGCCCGCCGCTCTGCTTCCGGCACATCTCCGAATCCCCAGGAGACAAAGATAAACGGAACCCCTGCCTCTTCACAGCATTCCTTATCCCGTGCCGTATCACCGACATAGACAGGATTCTTCAGCTGATAATCGGCGATCATTTTCCGCAGGTTGTCCGGCTTGTCGAGCATCGTATCTCCATAGCAGAGATGGCCTCTGACAAACGGCTCAATGCCGGCATGGGCCATGACCGCTTCAATATATCCCCTGCCGCAGTTGGAGAGAATGAACAGTTCATGATCCCGGCTCAGCAGCTCAAATACCTCATAGACACCAGGATAAAGATCCGTTCCGTTGGTGCGGATCTCATCATTTTCTTCCTGTTCCATGATTTCGGCATGATGCCGCGCTTCTTCCAGCGGCAGATCCGGCAGGACTGCCATTGCCCAGTCATCCATGGTCTTTCCCATCAGCGAGGCTGCCAGTTCTTCATTCAGCGGCGTATAGGGAATTCCCAGGGAAGAAAGGTATCGGTTCCATGACGCAATGATGGGGCGGGTACTGTTTGTCAATGTTCCGTCGATATCAAAAATAACTGCATCATGCTTCATATGCATTTCCTCCGTCCGGCTTCTGTTTCAGATATTATATATTGAATCATGAATCCTGCCGGTATGCTGAGTTTTTTTACAGATATGCTGTTTCTACAGTACAATAGGCTCCGGGTATTTCCCGTGAAAGGCATATCTATGGAAAAGAAAGCAAATATGAATATGACGGCGCATCTGATGTTCAGACTGCTGCCGATTCAGATACTACTAGCGGCCGTGGGTGCCATCAACGGCATCGTCACCGGTCTGTTCGCCACCAATTCCGTCGGCTCAGATGCCATGAGTGCCGTCGGTCTCTACAATCCCATCAATCTGTTTATCGGTGCCGTCAACACCGTTCTGATCGGCGGTTCGATGATCCTGTGCGGTCAGTATATGGGCAAAAACCTGAAGGAAAAGACACAGAGTGTCTTCTCGCTCAATATTGCTGTATCCGTTCTCGTATCACTGCTGGTCATTGCCTTCCATCTGGCTGCCGGCCTGCTGATGCCGGGCGGCTTCATGACAAAGGATCCCGTGCTCTGGCCGCTGTTCCGGCAGTTTCTTCTGGGACAGGCAATCGGCGTTCTGCCGCTGATTCTCGGCAGTCAGCTGTCCTCGTTCCTGTCGCTTGTCAACGAGACAAGACGGGCAACAATTGCCAGCCTGATCTATATCGCCGTCAATGTCGTACTGAATTATCTGTTTCTGCAGGTCATGCATCTGGAAGCCTTCGGCCTGGCCCTGGCTTCGTCTCTGGGCATGTGGGTATTCTTCCTTGTCCAGCTCCTCTATTTCCTCAGAAAAGATGCTGAACTGCATTTCTCACTGACCCATCCGGCCTGGGGTGAACTTGCCGGCATCGCAAAAATCGGTGTGCCGGGTGCCATGGGCAACCTGCTTCAGACCGTGCGCGGCCTCATCATCAACGGTCTGATTCTGACCAATGTCGGCAATGCCGGCCTGTCAGCCTTCAGTACAGCCAATTCCTTTCTCGGTCTGTTCTGGGCCATTCCCGGCGGCATGCTCAATGTTTCAAGAATGCTGTTCAGTGTCTCGGTCGGCGAAGAAGACCGGCAGACACTGGCGGATATCATGCGCGTTGCCATGTACCGCTTCGTGCCGCTGATGGCGGCCGTATCTGCCGTCATCATCTTCCTTGCTGTTCCCTGCACCCGTGTGTATTTCCGGGATCCGTCCGCGCCGGTGTACGATATGACGGTCTGGGGACTGCGTATCCTGCCTCTGTGCATGCCTCTCAGCATCATTGCCATGCACTTCAGCTGCTACTGGCAGTCATCTGACCGGAACATTCCCGTGCATGTGATTGCCGTCATGGACGGTGCCGTCACGATCTGTGCCCTGACAGCAGTCATGATTCCGCTGATGGGCATGAACAGCGTCTATATCGCCAATGTACTGAACGGCGTCGTAACCGCCGTCATCATCTTTGCCTACGCCTGGATCAAAAACAGGCAAATTCCCCGCAATATGGAAGAGCTGATGGTCATTCCCGAAAACTTCGGTGTTCCCGAAGAAGACCGTCTGGACATGAGCGTATCTTCGATGGAAGAAGTCGTCGGCATCTCCGATACTCTTCATGAGTTCTGCCTGCGCAAGGGCCTCGACCGCAGACGTTCGTTCTTGGCTTCCCTCTTCCTCGAAGAAATGGCCGGAAACGTTGTTGCCCACGGTTTCACCAAGGACAGCAAGCCGCATTCTGCCGACATCCGTATTTCCTATAAGGACAACAGCGTGATCCTGCGCATCAAGGATGACTGCATCCCGTTCAATCCGTCTGAACGGCAGGCAATCATCGATCCCGATGACATTGCCAAAAATGTCGGTATCCGCATGGTTTACAAAATCGCCGAGAAAGTCGAATACAATAACATTCTCGGCATGAATGTACTGACAATCAGAATCTGAGGACATCAGATTCTGATTTTTTGTTCTATAATTCTTTTTGTTTCATCAGAAACAAAGAAAAGAGACAGCTAGTATGACAGACAAAAAGAATCTATCCAAACAAAAATTGTTTTCCGAAATTCCGGTTGCCAGGGCACTGATGACCATGGCCGTTCCGACAATCATCAGCCAGATCATCAATCTCGTCTACAACATGGTTGATGCCTTCTTTATCGGCCGCACCGGAAACTCCTATATGATGGCCGCAACTTCCGTGACCCTGACAATGGTCATGATGAACGTTGCCCTCTCCAACCTCTTCGGCATCGGCGGCGGTTCCCAGGTCGCACGGCTGATGGGACAGAACCGCAATGATCAGGCAAAACAGATCAGTTCCTTCAGCTTTTACGGCGCAGCTGCCATTGCCCTGATCTATTCGCTGCTGATCGGTCTGTTTCTGGATCCGATCCTGACCTTCCTCGGTGCCTCCAGTGCCACCATTGACTATGCCCGCAGCTATGCCCTGATTGTCATCGTTCTGGGCAGCCTGCCGGGAATTCTTTCCATGGCGCTTGCCCATCTGCTGCGAAATGCCGGATTTTCCTCCCAGGCCAGCTTCGGTCTCAGCATGGGCGGAATTCTGAACTGCTTTCTGGATCCGCTGTTCATGTTTGTGATCCTGAAGCCGGGCAATGAAGTCACCGGTGCTGCCATTGCGACAACCATATCCAATGTCATTGCCTGCCTGTATCTGATAGGGGCATACCGCAGAGCCGGAAAGGAAGCTCCGCTGGCGATGAATCCTGCCCTGCTCAAAGGCATCAATAAAAGTGATGTCCAGCCGGTGTTCAGCGTCGGCATCCCTTCCGCCCTTCTGACCGGTCTCTTTGACCTGGCCAACATCTGCGTCAATATCCTGGCGGCCGGACACAACAATCTGGTGCTTGCCGGCATGGGCATTGTCATGAAGGTCGAACGCATTCCCAATGCCGTCAACGTCGGCATCTGCCAGGGGATGCTGCCGATCGTTGCCTATAACTATTCTTCCGGCAGCCATCAGCGCATGAAAGATACGATCAATACCGCCCGCATGACCGGTCTGGCTGTATCCTTCTTCTGCATACTCTTCTTTGAACTGTTTGCTGCCCCGGCCACAAGAATGTTTCTGAGCACCAACACGGCCGATGCCGAAACAGCCATGAAGACCGTCGCCTATGCGGCACTGTTCCTCAGGATCCGCTGTCTGGCTTCGCCGGTGCAGATGCTCAACTATCATACTTCCTACTGCATGCAGGCCATGGGCAAGGGAAAGGAAACACTGATCCATGCCTTTGTCAGGGAACTGGTCTTCTATATTCCGATGATGTTCCTGCTCGACCGGCTGTTCGGCGAAACCGGACTGGCCTGTGCCCTGCCGATCGGCGAAGGACTGGCTGCAGTATTTGCCCTGTACCTGCTGAAAAAGACCATCCGCAAGGTTCAGACCGCAGAATAATATACGCAAAAACAGACGGATTACCCGTCTGTTTTCATTTCAGTTACTGTCTGAATTCCTTCAGTTCTTCCCGATATTCGATATTGCCGTGCATCAGGTTGTAGATCATGACCCCGGCACCGTAAAAAACCTCCCAGAGATTTCCTTTCAGCTTTGTGATTTCCGGCATATATCTTTCATCAATATAGCGCAGAAGATAATCTCTCAGTTCATTCGTATCGGTCAGAAGATCACAATATACCGCAAGGGTATCCGGTCCGACCGTACAGATCATCGGCAGGGTAATCTTGGCAATCAGTTCGGCAATTCCTTCCGGTGTTCTGGCAAGATCGAATCTGTCTTCGCTGAAATTCAGGATCTTCCGGTAGTTGCTGCATTCGCCGGCAATATCTCTCCTGCCGATGATGAGATGCCCGTTCAGCACGATGCCGGCACCGCCGACAGTTGTGCCGAGCGGATGATAGTAGGCAATCAGGTTGCCGCAGTCACGGTGATTGGCATAATAGCCGACAGCTGCCGCATTGGCATCATTGCACAGGATGAATGCCCGCTGATACTTCCTTGTAAATTCACCGATAATATCCAGGTCATTGATCTTGGCGACCGGCAGGGTCAGACGGCCGTTGTGCACAACGCCCGGTGCCACGATTGCCACGCCTCTGATCTGCGGATACCGGATGAACAGGACATCCAGAACGTCCTCGATATCGCGGATATCCAGATTTTCCTTGATGACAACACCGCGTTCCAGCGGTGCTTCCTGATCGGCACCGCGGTAATGAATCTCATATCTGCCGCTGCGGCGCATGACGGCAATGATGGCAATACAGCTGTCCCATTCCGGATCATGCACATCCTCATGTACTTCAACGGTCTTTTCGTGTTCTGCCAGTGCTTCCTTGACCATGTCGATCATTCTGTTGACATTGTAGGTCGCAAAGACATCGGTCGGAATCTGCAGCAGAACCTTGTCCTTCAGAACTTCCTTTGCCTTCTTCATCAGATAGCCGATCTGCGGTGCCAGCAGGACAACATCCTGATCCTGGGCTGCTTCAAACAGTTCAACGTACGGAACAGCCGAGAAATCATAATCCAGCCCGAGTGTTCTGGCGGCATCATTCAGCTTGTCGGCAAAGAACGACGTCGTAAAGCCGGATGTGCAGCTGAGCAGCACCTTGGTGCGCACCTCGCTGCCGGCTTTCTGCAGGGACTGGATCATTTCCCGGAACAGCTGCTCGGCATGTTCAAGATCCTTCAGTTCAAAATGCAGGAAGAACAGCGGCTCTTCCGATTTCGGACTGTCAATCGTAAAGGATACGATTTCGTATTCCAGATGATAGAACTGCACATGGGCTGTGGCTGATTCGGTCACAAAATCCACCTGGTCATCACTGATTTGTTCGATTCTGTAATCGGAATCTTTCTGTTCCAGGATCCACTTCAGAAAAGCTTCATACATCTCATGATCTGTCATTGTTCACCTCTGCAGTATGACAAAAAGAACTGCTGCATATGATATGCGTTATACTGTATCTGTAAAACAAATATAAGAAATTCACATTGAGGGATATATGACAAAAAATAGAATTCTCTGCTACGGTGATTCCAATACCTATGGCTACATTGCGGCAGGAAACGGCCGCAGATACGGTGAAAACATCCGCTGGCCGCAGTACCTGCAGAAACTGCTCGGCGATGAATACTGCATCATTGAAGAAGGCCTGCCGGGAAGGACAGCCGCTGAAGCTGCTGATGATGAACCGTGGAAAAACGGAAACTCTGTTCTGAGGGCTGTTCTCAGCACCCACCGGCCGATGGACATGGTGATCATCATGCTCGGAACCAATGATCTGAAATCCGTATTTGAACGCAGCGCTGAAGAAATCACCGGTTCCGTAAAGCTGATTGTTGAAGACACTCTGGCCTTTCTTGCAATGAAGCAGAACTATGCGCCGCAGATCCTGCTCATTGCCCCTGCTCCGCTCAGTGATGCCGTGCTCCGTGATCCCGGCTGGGATTTTGATGCCGTGTCGGTTGCTGTGTCGAAACAGCTTGCGCCAATGTATGAAAAGATCGCCGAAGAAATGAACCTCATGTTCCTGGATGCCGGAAAACATGCACATCCGGCGGATGATGACGGCATTCATCTCGATCCTCTCAGCCACCGGAAACTGGCAGAAGCCGTATATGAAATGATCCGGGACTGGCAGCCGGAAACATCCCTGCCGCACCGGCAGTTTATGGAAGAATGAAAAAACCGCAGATTTCTGCGGTTTCTTTCGTATATCAGTCAATCAGTCCGAAATGACGCAGGCCGTTGGCAATGCCGTCTTCGTCAATATCGGTTGTGACATAGTCAGCTGCCTTCTTGAGGGCGTCAATGGCATTTCCCATGGCAACGCCGATGCCGGCAAAGCGGATCATGTCGATATCGTTCTGGCCGTCACCGAAGGCCATGGTCTCTGCCTGATGCACACGATAATGATCCATGAACTTCTGGATGCCGGCTGCCTTGCCGCCGTGGATGGAAATGATATCGATTCCGGTATCATTCCAGCTGGTAATGCTGCAGTCATCCAGCAGATCATCCAGCATCAGTCTCTCCCTGTCCTTGACAAAGGCCAGGCACTGATAGATTTTTTCGCCCTTGTATTCACCGATATCCGGAATCGTTCCGCTGGTGCTTTCCTGGGTATCAATTACCAGATCATCGACATGATTGATATAGCGGTTTTCTTCGCCGACCAGGACAAACGGGATCTTGTTGGCACTGAAGATCTTGACCAGAATCTGTACTTCATCATCGTCGATGGCATTGCCGGCGAACATCTTTTCATTCTTGTCCAGGCAGATATTGCCGTTCAGTGTAAGATAGCCGTCAAAGGGAATCTGATAGACCGGCAGCTTCCGCAGCTCGCGGATATCACGGCCGGTGCAGATGACTGTCTGAATGCCTTTTTTTCTGACTTCCGCCATGGCATCGATTGCACTCTGAGGTACGCATTTTGTCTTGTGTGAGAACAGGGTGCCGTCAATATCGAAGAAGATTACCCGCGTCTTCAGTTCATGCACATCATCGGGATCAATGACGACAACATCCCCGAAACCGGTCAGTTCAAAGATATCCCTGACCGAGGAATTGAGCCCGGTTCCCCTGATCACAATATCAGCCGGCAGCGCATGCCGCAGAGAAAGCAGCACCCGCAGACCGGCAGAAGAAATATAATCCATCTCGGTAAAATCAAATACGACTTCCCTGAAACTGTTATTTTCTGCCGCATGATTGACAAGCTTCTTGAATTCATCGGCACTGTTTGAATCAACACGGCCGTCCACATCAAGAATAAGCGACTGTCCTTCCAGACGATCCCTGACAGTAAGCATATACGATACTCCTTTTGTTTCTGAAATAATCATACCCTCTTTTCTGTATTCTGAACATTGATCAAAACAAAATTGACGCGGCGCCGGGACAACTGTATCATTCTTATTGCATGAGACAATTGTTCTGATACGGAGCCTGTATGAATAACGAACAGAGAAACGCCCTGGTGCGCAAACAGATACTGTCTGCCCTGCTGGAAATGCTGAAGACACAGGAAATGGATGAAATATCCGTCATGTCCCTGGTCAGGAAGGCAGATGTCGGCAGAGCATCCTTCTACCGCAGCTACACAAGCCCTGCGGATGTCCTGCGGCAGGAGGAAGAAAGACTGATGGGAGAATGGGAAGGCCAGTTGGCAAAGGATTCTTCGGCATCCTTCAATGACATTCTGGTCAGCCTGCTTGATTTTTACCGTGCCCACGGCTCTTTCTATCAGGCTCTTTACAAGGCGCATCTTGAAGATGCAGTCATGTATACGATCGTCGATTCATTTCCCATCGATGAAGATACTCCCAACGCCGATGCCTACCGTCAGTCATCGCTGGCCTTCATGATCTACGGATGGATCCATGAATGGATCCGCCGCGGCATGCAGGAAAACGGTCAGGAACTGGTGCGGATGATCGAACAGTCACAGAAAAACAGACACTGAAACCGGAGGCTAACATGATCAATACCCCCAAAGAAATTCTCACCATCTGGATCAACAACGGAAAAAACAAAGCCGCCCTTTCACCCCTGAAGATGATTCTGCTGGGAATCCTGGCCGGCATGTTCATCGGCTTCGGCTGCCATGTCTTTGTCCTGGCAACCGTATCGGAAGTCACCGCCATGACCAAGCTGATCGGCGCTGCCCTGTTCCCCGTCGGCCTGATGATGGTCATCTTCTGCGGTGCCGAGCTGTTCACCGGAAACAATCTGATGACCCTGGCTCTGATGAACGGTGACATCACTGTCATGCAGATGCTGAAAAACTGGTGCCTGGTCTATCTCGGCAACCTGATCGGATCGGTTCTGCTCGCCTTCCTGCTGGCAAAGAGCGGACTCTATCCGGATGCTGCAGCCGCAAGAGCCATGGCTGTCGCTTCCTCCAAGGCCGCAATGCCGTTTATGGAAGCAGTCATCCGCGGCATTCTCTGCAATATCCTTGTCGTACTGGCATGCTGGTTCCAGGCCGGTGCCAAGGAAATGACCGGCAAGATCCTGGCGGTATGGTTCCCGATCATGCTGTTTGTCTTCGCCGGATTTGAACACAGCGTTGCCAACATGACCTATATCCCGCTCGGTATGTTCCTGGGTGCGGATGTATCCATTGCCGCATTCCTGTTCGGCAATCTGCTGCCGGTAACGATCGGCAATCTGATCGGCGGCGCCCTGTTCATCCCGGTATTCTATACACTGTGCTACAAAAAATGACGTTCTGTGAACGCCATTTTTATTTCTGTTCAAATTCCAGGGCTGAGGCACTGACTGGTTTCTGCTTCAGCAGCGAAGCGATCCAGGGTCCGTAATTGGTTCCGGCAAGACTTTTGTTCATCAGATCATAGGCCGGATCACTGCGGATTCTTTCATAATTCTCATGCAGGCTGCCCTCGGCAATTGAACTGAACAGCAGCCCGATCAGATCCAGTACCTCTTCCTTCTCCTGCGGATCACTGACGGTCTGTTCTATGATGCCGGCAAACAGTTCGCGCCGGCTTTTTTCTGTTTCTTCCTGAATCAGCCTGACCGTATCCGCAAATCCTGCCGGTCCGTATGCCGCAAAATCGAGGGGCGCTGCCCGGTAGGATACATGATCTTCATGCACGGAAAGTCTTCCTGCCAGGCACGGCAGTGCCAGCACCGATGCACTGATGACTTCATGCAGCTCATTTTCCGTCAGAATATTCTGGCTGTGCTGATGGCCGCTGAAAAACAGCTGCACATGATATTTCTCAAGCATGGCTTTCAGTTCGGGATTATCGATCTGATAGCCGGTTCCGTAATCACTGAGCAGGCTGTAATGCGACAGCACAACTGCCCTCTGACCTCTGGCATCTGCTTCCTGAAGCTGTTTTTCCAGCCATTTCATTGTGCTTTTCGGATAATATCCATTGCCGCCTCTGGCGCCGGAAGAATCATCCATGGCCAGAAACAGAACATTGCCGGCTTCGGCTGTATAGCTCAGTGTCTCGGCATCTTCCGCCAGCGGCTTCAGCAGCGGAAAATACAGCTGCCGGAATTCTTCGGCAGATCCGTACATGTCATGATTGCCGGGAATCAGGATCAGCTGAATGCCGGCATCCCGGATCCGTTCCAGATACGGCAGAAGGCCGCGGATTTCTTCCGTCCGGCCGTTGTTGGTGTTGTCTCCGGTCATGATGAACACATCGGGATGAACGGTACTCACTTCACAGCATATTGTTTCGCATACCTCAGGGAGATGAATGCTCAGCGGCATGAGGGAAGCAGAAACATTGTCCGTATAATGCAGATCGGAAATAATCATCGCTTCCAGGTCTGCCGGCTCTGTGCTTTCCGGTTTCTGACCGGCATATCCGGAGCCCCATACAAGCATGCATAAGGCAATTTTCATCAGCTGCTTATTCATGACTCCATCCTAACGTGAAGAAAAGTGCCTTGTGAAGCATTTTCCAAAGCATAAACATATTATTTTTCAAGATTTGATTTACAATTTTATTAGATTATCATTGTACATGGTGTGGGGATGGAGGATCATGTGCTTTATGAATGAGAATAAGGAAAGAAAAACAGAAGAACAGAATCAGCTGCCTGAAAGCAAATCTCTTACTTTAGACGAAATCATTGAAGTCACACTGGAAATTCGTTTCTGAGAAAAAAATCCGGAAACCTCATATAAATAACGGCAAAGACAGAAGTCTTCTCTTTTGGAGACACTTCTGTCTTTCTTTTTGGCATGAAAAAGCCGGCTTTTTCAGCCGGCTTTACAGGTGATGATCAGATATTCAGCAGGTCGCTGTATACAGCCAGGGCACCGTCGGTTTCGTGAGCCAGGACTCTCTTGGCAAGAACCTTGCCGAGCTGTACGCCTTCCTGGTCGAAGCTGTTGACGTTCCACAGGAATCCCTGGAACATGACCTTGTTTTCAAAGTGGGCCAGCAGGGAGCCGAGGGAAGCCGGTGTCAGCTGATCGCCGATGATGATGCTGGAAGGACGGCCGCCGTCAAACTTCTTGTTGAGGTTGTCATCTTCCTTGCCGCAGGCAAAGGCAACGATCTGAGCCGCAACGTTGGCGCAGAGCTTCTGCTGGGAAGTGCTGCCTTCGATGACGACATCAGTGCCGATCTGCGAGTTTCTGTAGCCGATGAACTGCAGCGGTACGATGGTCTTGCCCTGATGCAGGAGCTGATAGAAGGAGTGCTGTCCGTTGGTGCCCGGTTCACCGAAGATGATCGGTCCGGTCGGATAATCAACCGGCTCGCCGAAACGGTTGACAGACTTGCCGTTGGATTCCATATCCAGCTGCTGCAGATGTGCCGGGAAGCGGCTCAGAGCCTGGGAATACGGCAGAACAGCTGTATTCTCACAGCCCAGTACATTGCGCTCGTAGACGCCGATCAGGGCATCCAGCATAGCCGCATTCTTCAGCGGGTCAGCTTCCAGAGCCAGCTTGTCAGCTGCTGCTGCACCGTCGAGGAACTGTGCGAATACTTCCGGACCGAAGGCCAGGGAGAGAACGCCGCAGCCGACTGCGGAAGAAGAGGAATAACGGCCGCCGATGTAGTCATCCATATAGAATGCATCGAGGTATCCTTCATTCTTTGCCAGCGGGGAAGTCTCACTGGTAACGGCAACCATATGCCTGGCCGGATCCAGTCCTGCTTCCTGCAGGGCATTCTTGACAAATGCTTCATTGGTCAGTGTTTCCAGTGTTGTTCCGGACTTGGATACCAGAACAAACAGGGAATGTCTGACATCGATGGAATTCAGCACAGCTGCCGCATCATCCGGGTCAACGTTGCTGATGAACTTGGCTTCCATCTTCAGGGTATTGTTCTTTCTTGCCCAGTTTTCAAGAGCGATATAGATGGCACGCGGGCCGAGGTCGGATCCGCCGATGCCGATCTGAACAACAGTTGTGAACTTTTCGCCGTCGGCATTGGTGATTTCGCCGGCATGTACCTTATTTGCAAAGGCTGCGATTCTCTCCTGCTGCTTTACATAGAATTCACGTTTGTTGACGCCGTCCGCAATGACGTCATTGCCCAGCTGGCCGCGGCACAGCTGATGCAGTACCAGACGCTTTTCGCCGGTATTGACAACTTCGCCATTATAGAGGGCGGCAAACTTGTCCTGCAGCTGAGCTTCCTCGCCGAGTTTCTTCAGCGAAGCGAGAATTGTGTCATCGACTGCCTTTGCTGCATAGTTGAATACCAGGCCTTCTGCCATCGGCACGCAGTAGTTCTTAACACGGTCTGCACCGTTTTCGCCGGCCATGACTTCCGGCAGGCATACGCGGGCATCCGCTTCCAGTTCCCGGAACGCATCCAGCTGATCCAGGTTCTTCCAGTTAACCATGATGATAATTTCCTCCTTATTGTTCCTTCTCTATTATGACACAGTTTAGGATGCACCTGTCATTTTTTCCCTGTCTGCAGCCGTATTAATTGCCAAAAAAACGCCGGACATGCATGACATGTGCCGGCAGTTTTCAGAATCAGTCCAATTTTCAGTGCAGACGGGAAATATACGGCAGCACATGATCCAGTACCTGGCGGTAGGCACACGTCTCATCATTCAGCCAGCAGACATTCTGACGCCGGCATCCGCCGCTGCACATATGCACATAGCGGCAGCCTTCACAGGGCTTTTTCGTGCAGGCATCCGTCTTCATGAATGTCTTTGCTGCTTCACTCTGCAGCAGTCCGGCAAATCCCGTTTCCTGCAGGTTTCCCATCCGGTATTCATCCAGACACCAGAAATCACACGGATAGACATCGCCGTTTGCCTCAATGACAAACTGCACGGTGCAGCGTCCCAGCATGCCGCACTGGTACGGCATCCTCCCCTGCAGCATTTCATACAGGTTGTCAAACAGATTGACGCTGATCGCTTTCCCCTTCTGCAGCTGCTTCAGCCATTCATCAAAGAACCGGTTGTAGAATCCGGCATATTCTTTCGGACTCAGGGCATGGGGATCATCTTCGCTGTTCAGTGCCGGCAGGCAGGGAATCAGCTGGACATACTGGAAATGATGGTCCAGATAAAACTTTACAAGTGCTTCCGGATGGGCTGCCAGTTTCTTGGTGACAACGGTCAGGATATTGAATTCTGCCTGTTTCTTTCTAAGCAGCTCTGCCGTCTGCAGGATGCGGTAGTAGACGCTCTTTCCCTCGGCATCAAAGCGGTAATGATCCATATTGGCCTGATAGCCGTCCAGGGAAATGCCGATCAGGAAATGATTTTCGGCAAAGAAATCCGCCCATTCCTCATCGATCAGGGTTCCGTTGGTCTGCAGGGCATATACTGTCTGAATGCCCGGATACTGCTTCATGGCTGCCGTGAAATGGCGGAACCACTGCAGGCCGGCAAGGGTCGGCTCGCCGCCCTGAAAGCTGATATTGGCCCGTCCTTCTCCGGCCAGCGCCTCATTGATCCGCTGACACAGAATATCGGCTGTTTCCTCCTTCATGATGCCGTAGGAGGCTGTCATTCTGTTTTCGCTGATATCGGCATAGAAACAGTAGCGGCAGCGCAGATTGCATGAAGCTGACGCCGGCTTGATCATCATTGATATCTGTCGTTCGGCCATGGTCATTGTCCCTTCTCTTCTTCGGCAGCCTGGATAACGGCTTCACAGATGCCGTCTGTTTCCGGCATGAACAGAGTGACATAGCCAAGCAGTGAAGATGCCTTGGCCTTCAGCACCCGGCTGCGCCGGTTTACATAGATCAGCGACCGGTGACGGCCGTTTCTGGCTTCCTGAATCATATTGGCACCGGCACTGTTGCCGTCATATGCCAGCAGCACTGCCTTTCTTCTTTTGAAGATTTCGTAGGCAAAGCTCTTGTACAGCCCCATGGCTGAAGCTTCGATGGATACCCGGATCCGCACTCCGCCCGCCTTCAGTTTCCCGGCCTGGCGGCTGGTGATCATTTTCGGCACGATCGCATAGATCATGAAGCGGCCGTCATTATGATCAAGCAGATATTTTTCATAGCCGTTCAGCTGATGGCCGATGACAAAGAACATCTTCTCAGGATCGCCCTTTTGCAGCAGACAGTCGATCGGCGCGGTGCCTTCCCGGTGCACTTTTGTCACATGCCGGTCATTGTTGAAGCTGCCGCCGGCAATGATGACAGGCAGCCGGTCTTCCGGAAGCGAGCGGATCTGATCAGCCAGAACAACTTCCGAAAGCAGACGGGTATCGGCACTCATGCCGGCTACCGGCTCGCTGCCGGCATCGGCAATCTTCTGTTTGTAATATGCCTGCACGGAAGTGACTTCCGGCATCATTTTCATCTTTTCATCAAAGGTTTTCAGTGAATCGGCCAGCACCCGCTGTTCACTGTTTTTCATCCGTATCATTTCTTCCGTGCTCAGTCCCAGGAAACGTTCCAGCGCCAGCTGTTCGTCCATCGAATCGGTTCCGTACAGAGCGCCGCCGTCGGTTCCCTGCACGCATTCAAGACCGCAGGACAGATAGGTGCGCAGCGGATGATTCTTCATACTGCTGAGGTTGTTCAGACGGACATTCGAGGTAATCTGAAATTCCAGCACTGCCCCGGTTTCCTTCAGGGAGCGGATCAGAGCCTGACCCTTGCGGGTCTGCAGGTTGGCAGTATACAGACCGTGGCCGATGCGGATCCTCGGCATCGGCTGCCCGGGCTGCAGGGCCTCCCTGACACACTGAATGCTGTTGGCGACATTGTCGCGCAGACTGTCATTTTCACCGGCATGGATGCGGATCACATAGCCCGGCACTTCTGCCGCAATCTTTACGATCCGGGCAATCACCGGCGCAATATCACGGATATCATTGATCTCTTCGCCGAGAATATCACTGCCGGCGACATAGGGATCCGCCGCAACTGCCTGCAGAACCCGCAGGTTTTCGGCAAAGTAATCGGTTGCCACATGGTCCTTCACGATGGTCAGCGGGATCCTTCGGATCGCGGCCAGGAAACGCAGCCTGACACCGGTTTCCCTATAAATTTCCGGCATGACTTCATGAACCTGGGCCAGCATCTCTGCTGCCCCGTCCGCCTTGACCAGCGTCGTATCCGAAATCTCGGCATAGACAATGCCGCGGACCTGATAGCTGCGGGCAATCCACAGCAGCTTGTTCTGAAACAGTGTATTTCCGGCATAGCGGGGATCGTTCTGATCTTCCAGCATCTTTGCCAGATAGTTCCGGACATCTTCATCGGGGATCTTTTCAGTATTCTTCAGACGGATCTGATGAGCGGACGTGATGCCCTTGGTAAAGACATAGCGGTACAGATAAACCTTTTCGAGATTGGTAAAGACTGCCTGTCCGTCCTTCAGGACCGACAGCGACATGCGGATGCGGGCAATATTGTAATCGGCATCCTTCAGATTATTCAGGATCAGATCGGCAAAGTTGATCCAGGTATTGTCATCGATGCGCCGGTCCAGATATTTTCCTTCCAGGCCGCATCCGGCCTGTTCCTTTTCCGCTCTCTTTCTTCTCTCCTGCAGTTTTTGCTGCTGTGCGGGTGTGCATCTGAGTCCCAGCTTGCGGATATAGTACAGCGGATAGCGGATCTGATGGCGGATGCCCAGGGCAATCAGGATATCGGCATTCAGATTGGCGTTCATATGGGTATGCAGGTCCGTAACAAACTTGCACTCCCGGCGGATATAGGTCTTTACGATCGATTCATGCTCTCCAAGACGGTAATTCTTGGTCTGGCTCATCAGCGTCTTGGCAATCGAAGGCACCCGGGCCTTTATCTCCACCGTTCCGTCGCCATAGATATTGGCAACCTTGGTATTGCCGAGCCGGAATACCCAGACCGTACGGTTGTATCCGTCAATATAGCAGGGAACGGTTCCTCTGATCACCAGCAGGCCGTTGTCGTCCTCTGACAGCGGCAGACTGCAGAGCCGGGCCAGATTGCGGATCAGGTTGCCGGTACTGTGATGCGGTGTCTTCAGCACATAATGAAGATCCTCTCCCGCCCGGAAGAGATCGACGATCATATCCTTTTCCTTGTCCAGATAAAAACTCTTGATATATTCCATCCGCAGGTCCTCCTGCCTGATTATCGCTATTGTAACAGAGGCAGAAAAAAATATCAGTCCCGAAGGACTGATATCTTCTCATTTCTTGATGGTTCTGTACAGACGGTATGCGGCCTTGTTCACAGGGAGAATGAATTCGCCCAGCAGCTGTTCGACCTGACCGCCGAAGCCGCGCTTGAATTCATAGACGCCGTAATCCGACGCATCCTTGCTGAAATTGCCGGAAATGCCGTAGAAGTTATAGCGGGGAATCTGATGTTCAATCGCATAGCGGATGATTTCCAGCTGAATTGCATACGGCGCATAATACTTCCGGAATGCATCATCGGCAGCACTGTACAGATAGACGATCTCATTGTCATAGACAATGAAGAAGGATGCGGCCATCTCCAGCAGAGAACCGTGCGCAGCCTCTGTTTCATCTGCCTCCTGACGCTTCTTTGCATTCAGGTCCAGAGCTTCCTGGGCAACCTTCTGCTTTTTCTGGAACTTCTTGGAACCCGGCATTTCTGCCAGCTTTGCCTCAATTTCTTCCATTTCCCTGGTCAGCTGTACCTCTTCTTCATCCAGATGCTTTCTGAATTCATTCAGGTCCAGATAGGCAAGCAGAACTTTGGCATGTTCGCCGTATGCCTGCAGCTGATTCCGGTAGAAATCCTTTTCTCTCATCTCAAAGCCGCGGCGTCTGGCGGTTTCTTCCTCCATGCGGATAAACTTGTCGATTTCATCCGCCTTCAGTTCCCTGACCTGAATGCCCTGTTTCTGGGTGCGGTTGGCTGACCAGCGGGTCTGCTGATCCATTTCCTTCAGCACCTGGGCTTCGCTCTTTCCTTTCAGGCTCATGGCAAAGACCCAGCTGATCATCGTAAATGCCGAATAGTCAGTCGGGAATCCCTGATGCTCATAGCCAAGATCCTGCAGTGCTTTCAGAACATCACTGTTGTCATAGCCGCCTTCGACCGGATTGCCGTCCATGTCCCTTTCAATATAGTTCATGTTCGGATTGATCATCATGTACATGACCTTTTTGTGAGACAGGTATTTCTTCAGCTCCCCGGTAAAGAAACGCAGCGTTTCCTGATCACGGTAATCACACAGGAAACCGCTCTGAGCATGGCAGAACTTATATATTTTCATGACCGGGATATAGGTCAGAGGTGTAGCGGCAATGATTTTGCCGTCTTCCCTGACGCCGGCATATTCCGTTTCCCAGCCGTTCATTTTCTTCAGATGAATCGCTTCCGGTGAATTCAGAAATCCCCGCAGTTCACTTGTTTCCTGAAAACGGGCATATTCTTCTTCCTGAAGCAGACAGAATTCTTTCATATCAAACACCTCCGCAGGCTACTCCATTATATATAAGTTCCGGAAAATCGCAAAAGCAGCTGTCATGACGGCAGCTGCTCACTGTTCATTGTATCCTCCGGAACCTCATGGTCGGCAATTCTCAGCATGTCAAAGAAGCGGTCATACTGAATCGCATACTCCATGGCGTATTCCTTGTCAGGACGGTGATGGATGTTGTGGATATAGCGGTGTTCCATACCGCGGATATAGTTGTCATCGCGGGCCAGCAGATAGACACCCAGGTCAGAACACTGGTCGGAAATTCTTTCCAGATTCTGCAGGATCTCCTGATAGTCCAGGGCAATGCCGGTATTGCATTCCTGTCTCTTGACGCGGCCGAGATGGCGTTCCTTCAGTTCATCGATCAGTTCGTCGATGACTTCTTCCAGCGGCTCCACCTTGCGGGCCAGTTCCGGTTTGTCATCCTGATATGCCGTGACCGTCCGGCCGAGAATCTGATTGACAGCCATGAAGGCAATCGGCAGTTCCCTCCGGGCGGCATCGCTCATTTCCGCTTCCGAGGCATGCATGTGCTCAATGCCGGAAATGATATTGACGCACAGGTCACCGATACGTTCAAAGCAGATAATGGCCTTCATCTGGAAGTTCTGGTTCTGTTCATCCCGTTCGGTCATGATATTGGGCGAAACTTCCACCAGATACTGATTGGCCGCATCAGCCATGCGGTCCAGGGCATTTTCCCGGCTGCTGATCTTCTCGATCTTCTTCTCGTCATAGTTCTTCATGACTTCAATGGTATCCATATAGTTCTTCAGGGCATTCTTTCCCATATGAACAATCAGATGATGCGATTCATTCAGCGCCAGCGCCGGGTTGGCAAGCAGATGCGGATCAAGTTCCCGCAGCAGCTTTTCGTTTTCTTCCTCTTCCGGATCCTTTTCATCTTCCTTCACGAGCATTCCTGAAATCTTGGCAAACAGACCGGTAAACGGCAGGAAGACAAGGGCCGGCACGAGACGGAAGACACCGTGCACATTGGCAACACCGCCGGAGTCAAGCGTCATATACCAGAAGGAATCATCGAGAATATTCGTCATGCGCAGAACCATCAGGACAATGACGGTCAGAGCGAGGGCAAATACGTTGTAGATGATATGAATCAGAACCGTCTGGATCTGTTCTTTCTTGGCATTGATGCGGCAGACAAAATAGGTTGTCAGGCAGTCACCCATGTTGATGCCGAGAATGACCGCAAACACGGCACAGAAGCTGACCCCGACCGAACTCGCCACCGACTGCAGGATACCGACTGCGGCCGACGAGCTCTGGATGATGCAGGTCGCTGCCACACCGCCGAGAAAGCCAAGCAGGTAATTGTCTTCAAATGACAGCAGGAAGCTGTGCAGAACTTCTCCCATCGAACTGACGGCAGAGCTCATGTTCATCAGGCCGACAAACAGAATGCCCAGACCCATGAAGATCGTTCCGGCATTTTCTGACCGGCGGGTGCCGACAAACATGATCAGAATCATGCCCACGATCAGGGCCATCGGCGCCAGATTGTCAGACTTGAAGAAATAGAGAATGCTGGTGGAACCGGCACTGATATCCATCAGACGGATGATCTGGGCCGTGATTGCCGTACCGACATTGGCACCAAGGACAATGCCGATCGACTGCCGGAAGGACAGAAAGCCGGCACCGACAAGACCGACGGTCAGTACGATCGTCGCCTTTGAACTCTGAATCATGCACGTTACCAGAAGTCCCAGCAGAAAACCCATATAGGCTTTGTTGGTAACCTTGTCCAGGACTGCCTTCAGAGCACTGCCTGAACTGCTTTTGAGACCGTCTCCCATGATGCGCATGCCGTACAGAAACATGGCAAGACCGCCAAGAAGGGATACGATTTTGAAGAACATATCCATACTTCAGACTCCCTTATTCGTAAAAACACAGCCGGAACTGTGTTTTCTTTCGAATTTCATCCTGCATCATAACAGATACGATCCGGGATGTTTATTTTTACACTCTCAGAGAACTGCCAGTTCGGCATCCTCTGCCGCTTCATCACCGAGGAACAGTTCGGCATTTTCCCGGAAATGTTCCGGTGCGTCGCTGACAAAATACTTGCGGGTGCTTCCTTCCGTTTCCTTGAGAATATGCATTTCTTCCAGACCGCGGCGCAGCGTTTCGGCTGCCGCTTCGGAAGAACTGATGATCGTCAGGTCCGGCACCAGTGAACGGATCGCATCCATCAGCAGCGGATAGTGCGTGCATCCCAGCACCAGGGTATCGATGCCCTTGTCGGTCAGCTGATCCAGATATTCCTGCAGAACCGTGCTGACAACAATGTCATCTTTCCTGTAGCGGCCGTTTTCGACCAGCGGCACCAGCAGCGGACAGGCCAGCTGAAAGACTTCTGCATCCTCGCTGTAGCGGTGAATCGTCTGCGGATAGGCTTCCGAGCGCACCGTGGCCGGCGTTGCCATGATGCCGATACGGTTGTTTCTGGTCATCTTCACAGCCTTGATGGAAGCCGGTTCAATGACACCGTAGATCGGAATGTCATACTTTTCTTCCAGTGATCCGCGGGCAACGGAATCGGCCGTATTGCAGGCAATGACCAGTGCCTTCAGTTCAAAGCGTGACAAAAAGGCGACGTCATTGTCCGCATATTCACGTATCTGTTTTTCACTTTTGGTGCCGTAGGGAAGATGGGCCGTATCACCGAAATAGATGATATTCTCATTCGGCAGCGACTTCATGATACTGCCGGCTACCGTCAGGCCGCCGATTCCCGAATCGAAGACACCGATAAATCCTTCTTTATTTGTCATAGTTCATTCACGATCTTCTTGAAATGCTCGCCTCTCTCCTCAAAGCAGGAATACTGGTCAAAAGAGGAGGTTGTCGGTGACAGCAACACCGTATCGCCGCTGACTGCCAGTTCCTTTGCCTGATGTGTTGCCTGCACAAGATCTTCGACAACAATGGCCTTTTCACCGACCAGATCGGTGGCAATTCTTCGGCCCGATGCGCCGTAGCCGATGACCTGCTTTACACAGCCGAGATGCTTCTTCATCTCATCCATGGACAGGCCCTTCTCAAAGCCGCCGACCAGCAGGATCACGCCGTGATCAAAAGCCTTCAGGGCCGTGATCGTCGCATCGGTATTGGTTCCCTTGGAATCATTGTAATACTTGACGCCGTCCAGTTCGCGGACAAATTCAATGCGGTGCTCCACGCCCTTGAATCCGTATACGACTTCGCGGATGATATCACCGCTGATGCCGATGCGGGCACAGGCTGTTGCGGCAATGATGATATTCTGCAGGTTATGCTTGCCCGGCAGGGTAATGCGGGAGAGATCCAGCATCTTTTCACCGCGGACATACATCCAGCCGTCCTTCAGATAGCTGTCGGCATTTTCACTGTCCAGCGAGAACGTCTCGGTGCGGCAGGGAATCGGATAGCGTTCCGTATATTCCATCAGAACCGGATCATCCAGGTTGCGCAGGAAAGTTTCTTCCCCCTTCATATTTTCATAGACTCTTGTCTTGGAACGGTAATAGTTGTCCAGTCCGCCCATCGAATCAATATGATCCGGCGTCAGATTGGTAATGGCCGCGACTTCCGGTTCGAAAGTATCGATATCAACAAGCTGTCCCTGCGAGATCTCGAGGGCAAAATAATGTCCTTCTTCTGCCAGCAGATCGTTATCCAGCACGACTTCACAGAGGGGAATGCCGATATTGCCGGCGACATGGGCTTTTTCCCCGTATGCCTTCTTCAGGATCTCATATACCAGCGTTGTCGTAGTCGTCTTGCCGTTGGTGCCGGTGATCGTGATCCAGTGCTGCGGCTTGGCGGCCTGATAGGCCAGTTCGATTTCGGTAATGACCGGAATGCCGCGCTCATGGAGCCGCTTTACAAACGGACTGACCGGCGGCACGCCCGGGTTCTTGATAACCAGATCCCAGTCTTCCTCAAATACGGCATCATCCTGGCCGGTGATCTTTACACCGGTCTGATCGAGATACTCCCGGTCCTTGATTTCTTTTCTGTCACTCAGTGTAATATCCTTTACACCGATCTTATGAAGCAGCCGGATCGCTGCCATGCCGCTGCGGGCAAGCCCGATCACGAGCACTTTCTTGTCTTTCAGGTTCATACTATTTCCTCGCCCCGTTATTATAAACCACTGCATGGAAAAAACATACTGCCCGTTTTGGACAGCATGTCTTCCTCATTTCAGATATCTGTCAAACCAGTCGGTCATTTCCTTCAGGCGGCGGATCCTGTGCTTCGGCTTGCCGCTGCGGGAAAGGCCGTGATTTTCCTCTTCAAAGACAACCATGCGGCTGGGAACACCGAAATGCTTCATGGCTGTAAACATCTGCACGCCCTGATCGATGAAGCAGTTATAGTCGCGCAGGGAATGGATGAACAGGATCGGTGTTTTGGCATGGTCGGCATATTTCAGCGGTGACTGTTCCCACATCTTTTCCATGTCCGTCCAGGGATCAGCAGCCATTTCATTGCGGTCAAAGGAGAAACCGATCTCACTGGTGCCGAAGTCGGCAACCCAGTTGGAAACCGAGCGCTGTGAGGCAATGGCCGCAAAACGGTCGGTGTGGCCTTCGATCCAGTTGCACATGAAGCCGCCGTAGGATCCGCCGGAAGCACCCAGGCGCAGGGAATCAATGGCCGGATATTCCTTCAGAACATGATCCGTGAAGTCCATCAGATCTTCATAGTCGATCTTTCCGTATTTGCCGCGCAGATCGGCAAATTCTTCGCCGTATCCTTCCGAACCGTGCGGGTTGCAGCAGAAGACAAAGTAGCCCATGCCGGCCCAGATCTGCATCTCATGATACATGATCATGCCGTAGGCAGCCCGCGGTCCGCCGTGGATCTCAAGAATGCCCGGATAGGACTTTTCCGGATCATAATCAGCCGGTTTCAGCACCCAGCCGTCCACCTTCTGATTGTGCCGGTTCATAAACGGCGTATATTCCATGGCCGAAACTGTTCTTTCCTGCATCAGTTCAGCATTCGGATCAAAGACTTTCCGGCCGTTATGATACAGGGCATTGAGGGCATTCGGTTCTGCCCCAAGATACCACAGATCCCCGGTTTCACCGGCAAAGCAGGTTATGGCGCCGTCCTTCAGGCACTCGGTTTTAAAAATCTCTCCGTTCCTCAGCGAATAGACAGCGGTCTCATAATGCTTCATGGCAATGAACATCACTTCATCGCCATGGGCGCGGAATGTCGTTCCTCCCGGCCGCAGGGTATCAGTGATCGGGGTATCACCGATTGCCAGTTCTTCCTTGTTCTGATACAGCAGCCGGCTGACCTTTGTTTCGGCATCCCAGATCCAGAAATCCAGCAGCTGGCCGTTGCCCCATGTCTTGCCGTCGGTGGCCGTAAAGACAACATTCTCACCGGCAAACTGGCAGTGGGAGATATGGACTTTCCCTTCCTCCATCAGACAGACAGTACTGCCGGTTTCCGGATTCATCAGATACAGACCGGCCGTCTGCGGCAGAATATCCTGCCAGGTGCAGGCAATATACAGCAGCTTTCCGTCCTTCACGGTAAAGTATCCGCAGTCGGTATCGCTGTCGGTCAGCGGCTTCAGTTCATCTGTCTCTTCATCATAGAGGAAGAGAACGCTTCTCTTTCCCGATATATAGCCGCGGCCGTTGCCCCAGAACGGCAGTTCATCAAAGATGTGATAGTCCGCCTCTTCCTTGCGGTCTTCCGTTTTCTCCGGCAGATTCCGGTCATGCAGAACCTTGACGACATAGCGGCCGTCCGACAGCTTTCTGATATCTTCAACATTGCGGCCGATTTCAAAGGCTCTGACAGCTTCGCCGCCATGAATGTTCAGGCGGTAGAAGACAGTCTTTTCCTCATATTCCTTCGGCTTGTCTGCCTCTGTTCTTTCACTCATCAGCAGCAGTGTTTCATCATCGTCCCAGACAGCAAAGCCATCCTTGCCGGTGCCGGTCATGCGCAGTGTCTTTTCACTGCCGCAGTCAGTCACATAGATATCCCGGCGGTAGCTGTTGTCTTCCCGGTCCGGTGTAAATACGGTAAAGCACACATGATCATTGGCCGGATTCATCTTCAGCTGTGTCACTGTCTCAAACAGGGCAATGTCTTCCATCTGTATCGGTTTCATTGATCGATCCTTTCCTCACTCAGTCATCGTAACTGAGATATGCGCCCTTCATCGGGCTGACGGCATGTTCACTGAACATCCGCAGCACACCGCTCCGGCAGCGGCGCGGCTTCGGCTGCCACTTTGCCTTTCTTTCGGCCAGCACGGCAGCGATTTCCTCTTCGCTTTTTCTTTCTCCGTGAATGCCGACAATATTCAGCTTTCTCGCTTCAATATCGATTTCGATCAGGTCGCCTTCTTCCACCAGGGCGATCGGACCGCCCGATGCAGCTTCCGGCGAACAGTGGCCGATGACCGGTCCGGTGGAGGCACCGGAGAATCTGCCGTCGGTGATCAGGGCAATACTGCGGCCAAGTTCAGGGTCAGAACTGATGGCCTCGGATGTATAGAACATTTCCGGCATGCCGGAACCCTTCGGACCTTCATAGCGGATAAATACCGCATCTCCCTTCTCCACCTTATGATGCAGAACAGCATCCAGGCATTCCTCCTCGGAATCAAACGGACGGGCTCTCAGGACTGCCCGGAACATTTCCTTCGGGCAGGCAGTATGCTTGATGACTGCCCCTTCCGGCGCCAGGTTGCCCTTCAGCACGGCAATACTGCCGTCGGTTCCCATGGCCTTGTCATACGGCCGGATGATGTCTTCCTTCTTCAGGGACAGATGATATCTTTCATTGAACAGATCCAGCCACTTCTGACATTTCTCATAGAAGCCGTTTGCCTTCAGCTCATCGAGATTCTCGCCCAGACTCTTTCCGGTCACGGTTTCGGCATCCAGATGCAGGAAGGGACGGATCTCTTCCATGATGGCAGGCACGCCGCCGGCATAGTAGAAGACTTCTGCCGGCCACTTGCCGGTCGGACGCAGGTCGAGCAGGAAGCGGGCATTGCGGTGCAGCCTGTCAAATGTATCGCCGTCGATTTCCAGACCGAACTCGTGGGCAATCGCCGGCAGATGCAGCAGCGTATTGGTGCTGCCGGAAATGGCCGCATGAACAAGAATGGCATTTTCAAAGCTGTCCATCGTGATCATGTCCTGTACGTTTTTGCCCTCTTCGGCAAGACGCACAGCCTGTCTGCCGCTTTCATAGGCATATTCGATCAGGTCAGGACTGTCAGCCGGCAGCAGTGCCGATCCCGGCAGTGTCAGGCCGAGTGCTTCAGCCATGATCTGCATGGTGGAAGCCGTGCCGATGAAGCTGCAGGCTCCGCAGCCCGGGCAGGCATTGACCTTGGCCCATTCCAGCCGTTCCTGATCGATTTCACCGCGCTCATAGCGGGCAGAATAGACACCCAGTTCATTCAGGGTCAGCAGTTCCGGTCCGGCCTTCATCGTGCCGCCGCAGACAACGACAGACGGCAGATTGACCCTTGCCAGGCCGATCAGATTTCCCGGCATGCCCTTGTCGCAGCTGGCAATGAAGACACCGCCGTCAAACGGTGTGGCATTGGCCTGGATTTCAATCATATTGGCGATCATTTCCCGGGAAGCAAGCGAATAGTTGATGCCGTCTGTTCCCTGGCTTTCACCGTCGCACATATCGGTGCAGAAATATCTGGCGCCGTGTCCGCCTTCATCGCGGATGCCGCGTCTGGCAGCTTCGACAAGCTTGTCGAGATGACCGCTGCCGGGATGGCTGTCTCCGAAAGTGCTTTCAATAAAGATCTGGGGAAGTTCCAGTTCCTCTTTTTTCCAGCCCGTGCCGATCCGCAGCGGATCAAGTTCCGGGGCAATCTTTCGCATTTTCTGGCTGTTCAGTTCTTTTTTCATGATCATCTTCCTCTTTATAAATGTTGCTTATATTTATTATCAATGAAAAGACGGAAAGAAGAAAGGCTGTCAGCTCTTTCTTTCGCCCGTTCTGTAAAAGCCAAGGGCAATCAGATAATTGCCGCCGAAGATAATAACGATCCATAACAGCGTCATAAACCACGGCTGTTCATGGACATGCAGAAACGGATAAGGTCCGTACATCAGATTCAGATAATTCAGTGTCAGTGTCACTGCCCCGTACAGCATCGTCGGACAGACGGCAAGGATACAGTCTTTCCTGGCCAGGGCAGGCTTCTTTTCAAGCAGCACAAACAGGACGGCGGAAAGAATCGGACAGATGGTATGGGTATATTTCATCTGTCCCGAAAACAGGATCCAGAGAAAGCCGAACTGCGGTGCCAGAACGAAGATGACAACCAGAAAGGTTACCGTGGTCAGACAGACGCCGACAAAGCGAAAACGTTTCAGCCACAGCGGAATCTCACGGGAACGGAACAGATAATATGACATGACGGCGGCACCGGCAGCGCCGATGATATTGGACAGTTCGGTATAATACTGCAGCATCTGCACGCCATGGGTGATCACGCTGTAGGTGACCGATCCCAGCCCCATGCCTGCCAGCAGTGCATACAGCCATGCTTTATGTTTGTTTTTCATACTCTGATTATATGCGTACATGCAATAAAAAAGAGGATGGATGCCCATCCTCAGGTTTTACAGTTTCAGATCATTTTCGCCGATCCATCCGGCCTTCCGTTCTGCCTCGCAGATAATCCAGCTGATGATAGCAGGAAGCACAAAGCAGATCAGGATCAGTCCCAGCCAGTCCATGCCGGTAATGCCGGTTTTGGTGCCGGCGGCAATATCATTCAGCCAGCCGGTATAGACACCGATCTGACCAACCAGGCCGCAGGTTCCCATGCCGGAAGAAACAGCCGGACCGTTCATCTGCATGCGGAAAACACAGGTCGCAAGCGGACCGGTAACGGCACTGGCAATAATCGGCGGCAGCCATGTCTTCGGATTCTTGATGATATTCGGCATCTGCAGCATGCTGGTGACAAGACCCTGGGAAACAATTCCGCCGATTCCGTTTTCCTTGTAGCTCATGACAGCAAAGCCGACCATCTGGGCACAGCATCCGGCAACCGCTGCCCCGCCGGCCAGACCGGTCAGACCGAGAGCGGCACAGATGGCAGCCGAGGAAATCGGCAGCGTCAGGGCAATGCCCACCAGTACCGAAACAATGATGCCCATAAAGAACGGCTGCAGTTCCGTAGCCCACATGATAACACTGCCGAGAGAACTTGCGGCCTTGCCGATGGCCGGGGCAAACAGAACACTGAGACCGGCACCGACAAGAATCGTAACCGCCGGTGTCACAAGAATATCAACCTTCGTTTCTTTGGAAACGAGCTTTCCGCATTCACATGCCGCAATGGCAATCAGATAGACAGCCAGCGGACCGCCTGCTCCGCCCAGACTGTTGGCGGCACTGCCGACAGCAATCAGGCTGAACAGCACCAGCGGCGGTGCCTTCAGGGCATAGCCGATCGATGCGGCCATGGCCGGACCGGCAACGCTTTTGGCAAATGTGCCGGCATCCGTCAAAAACTGAATTCCCAGCTGGGTTCCCAGCGTTTCAATGATCGTTCCGATCAGAAGACTGGCAAACAGCCCCTGCGCCATTGCACTCATCGCTTCAATGCCATAGCGGTGAGCAGAGAATGATACATCTTTTCTTGCCAGAAAATCCTTAAAGTCTGCCATTGCACACCTCCCTGAAATCTGTCGATATAGTTATAGCACCGATCATTTCATTTGTATAGTCATTTTGACTATAAGTTATTTCAGGAAATATTCGATTTCTGCTTCCGATGCCTCCGGGAGGATCTTTTTCAGATGCCGGATGATGCGCTTCCTGGATTCTTCCGGGGTCCGGTCATAGACATGGTTCCGGAATTTCCTGCCGAAGAATTCTTCCGGCGTGCTGTAGCGGGCAATGCCCCAGCCATAGAAGTTTCCGTTTTTATCCATTTCGTATTCGAAATTGCTGGTAACGACATAACCCTGCATCTGCAGCTTCGTGATCAGGGTATCAAAGCCTTTGCGCGGCTCCCACTGATCAGGTCCTTTCCCCTTCGGCTTTACATAGCCGCCGATGATCTTGGCATCCTTGGAAAGGATGGAATGTCTTGCGGCAATGATGTCATACAGATACTGCTCATTGTAGTTGGCAAGGCCTTCATCCACCCGGGCATCGAAGTCATAGCCGTCACGCCGGTAATTGGCAAAGTCCGGATACCATTTTTTGGAAATAAAGCCGGCCTTCTTATGGAAGAATTTGCCGTAGGCACAGCCCAGTTCCTGGATGACCGGTCCCTTCCATTCCCATACCCCTTCCTGATCAGAAAAATACACTTTCGGATCGCAGTGTTCTTCGATCGAAAAGCCTTTGATCTCATGGGCAAAATACGGCAGAAAGCCCAGTTCCTCAACCGCATCGATCAGATCCTGTTTTGTCTGTATATAGAAGTCTGGCATGTTTACCTCCGGGCATATGACAGCGGCAGTTCCATCCGGTGTGCTTCCAGCAGTTTCCGGTCGCTGAGGATTTCTTCCGCCCTGCCGTCAGCAATGATCTTTCCCTTATCGAGCAGAATGACTCTGCTGCAGGTATCGAGGATCATATCCAGATCATGGGATGTGATCAGCCGGGTCTGTTCCAGAGAATTGACGGTATTGATGACAATGCGGCGGTTGTACGGATCAAGGGAAGCGGTCGGCTCATCCATCAGGATCACCTCCGGCTCCATGGCGAGAATCACGGCAATGGCTGCCATTCTCTTTTCACCGCCGGAAATCTTATGATTGCGGCTGTGCTTCAGTTCTGTCAGATCCAGCCGCTCCAGAACGGCATCGATCCGCTTTTCCGTCTCTTCTCTGGAAATACCGTAGTTCCGCGGGGCAAAGATCATATCTTCATATACCGTCGGCATGAACATCTGATGATCGGAATTCTGCAGGACAAAGCCAAGCTTGCGGCGCACTTCCGCCAGCGTATCCTTTCTGACCGGGGTACCGGCAATCAGCACTTCCCCTTCTCCGGAGAGAATGCCGGTGAGCAGTTTCATAACCGTCGACTTGCCGGCACCGTTGGCACCGATCAGGCCGACACATTCCCCTTTATTGATTTTAAAGCTGATATCATCCAGCACCTTCTTTCCGGCATCATAGCTGAATGATACATGTCTCATTTCGATCATAGCGCACCTCACACAAACAGGCTTCCCAGCAGAGCCGGCACATTGCAGCAGCGGCAGAAGACAATCAGTCCGGCCAGCAGAATGCCGATCAGCCAGTCTTTCATCCCGGCCGGTATCTCATCGGCATAATGGAAATGGCCGTGAAAGCCCCGCAGCAGCATTGCCTGCCATATTTCATCTGCCCGATCCATACTGCGCAGAAGCAGCTGGCCGAGAAAAGATCCCCAGGCAGAATATTCAATTCCCTTCTGCTTCGGTGCCCGCAGATGATAGGCATCGGTCATGACAGCCGCTTCCTCACTCAGCACCGTAATATAGCGGTATGTCAGCAGCAGAAGCGTCACCAGCACGGAAGGAACGTGCATGCGCCTGAGCGCGGCACAGATTTCCGCGATTCCTGATGTCGCGACCAGCAGCCAGGATGCCATCAGGCTGAATACCCCTTTCATCATCAGTGTCAGCATCGAAATCCAGCCGCCGCTGATACAGATATTTCCGATTTTCAGCAGTATGGTTCTGTCAAACAGCGGGTTCAGAATGCCGACTGCCATTACCAGCGGCAGGATATAGCGCAGCCTGTATAGACACTTCCGCATCGACATGCCGCTGAGCTGAAAGAAAAATACCGGAAAAAGGACCATGACAAAAAGTCCGCTCAGATCATATTTGTCAAACGACAGAACCGTCAGAATATAGATGATGGTCAGCGGCAGCCTGACAAGAACAGGAAAACGATGAACCGGCGAATCCAGATCTGCCAGTTCATCCATTTCCCGGAATTCCGTCAGTGCCTGATCAATCTTGCTCATAAAACCTCATACAGTATAACAAAGGGCATCCGAAGATGCCCGTTTTTGAATTCCTTTTCAGGCTGTTTTCTTTTTCCGGAAGAATCCGCCTGCCATGCAGATCAGCACTGCCGCTGCCGCAACAATTGCCGAACCCAGCAGACCGGAGACCGTGGTGCCGGCTGCACTGTCATTATCCTTGAATGCATAGTCCGGCAGGAATGATGTTGTCTCCTGAATCGCAGAAGCGGTCTCGGCAGCTGAGCTGCTGACGCCGAATTCTTCTTCATTCAGTCCCATATTTTCAGCATAGCCGCCGTCGGCATTTCCGAACAGGGCCCATTCCAGACCGTCCGGATTTGAACTGGCATAGAGCGACAGGCCGCCGCCGACCAGGCAGGTAATAACTGCCAGTATTGTGACCGTCTGTTTCAGGGTCATCTTTGATTCACTCTTTGTTTCCGCACCGACACACTGCAGCAGTTCCGGGCGTGCTTCATGGACAAACGTCAGAACAGCAGCGGTGATCAGGCCTTCCACCAGACCGATGGCCAGATGAATCGGCAGCATCAGGCCGGCAAAGGCGCCGAACGGCAGTTCGGTAATGCCGGAGAGGGTTGTTTCCAGAACGACCGAGAAGGCTCCCAGCTGCAGGGTCACAACACATCCCAGTACGGAAGCCAGAATGATTCTGAGACGCTCCGCATTATGATCATCCTTCGCCCCGAACAGCGAACTGCCCATGATCGGTTTCCATATCAGGAAATAGCCGACAAAGCAGCCATAGAACGCCATGTTCCATATATTGGCCCCCAGGGCCATCAGTCCGCCGTCGGCAAAGAACAGGCACTGGATCGTCAGCACTGTGATCATTGACAGGAAGCCGGCATACGGCCCCAGCAGTGCACTCAGCAGCATGCCGCCGCACAGGTGCCCGGAAGATCCGGTGCCGGGAATCGTATAGTTGATCATCTGGCCGGCAAAAATCATGGCTGCCGAAACTGCCATGACCGGAAGCTTGGACTGCTCATCATCCTTTTTCAGCTGTGATATTGAATACGCTGCCGCACTTCCGGAAGCGGCATACATCGTTGCCGCAACTGCCGGTGACAGCAAAGCATCTGCCATATGCATAATAAAATTCTCCTTTGACTGGTTACCATTTTAAAGGATTGCACGCAGCCGCAAAAGCCTCCCCCGGGGTCAAAAAAAGCAGTTCCCGAAGAAACTGCTCCATGTTATTCAGATTTTGGAATTATTCAGCTCCGCCGCTTTCCTGATAGGCTGCGAACTCTTCCGCTGTACCGACAAATACGGTAACCTTGCTGTTCTTGACCGTATTGTCCTTGTTATAGGCCATGATGATCTTCTGCGGACCTGTGACGTCACGCTTGAAGCCGGTAAAGCTTACAACCGATCCCTGATAGGTGAAGGTTGTGCTGGATGTCAGCTGGTCAACATCAATGAATACCAGTCCGGTATCTACAACTGCCGGATCGTTCATGTCAGCCAGTTCGATCTTGGAGGCCTGATAATTTGTATTATTTGTCCCTGTTCTCGGTGTGCTGGAAGCGGAACCGCCGCCGCAGCCAACCATGCCGAATGTCATTGTGGCCGCCAAAACAAGTTTAACCATGCAGGTTTTCATCGCAGATGTCTTCATATTCGTTTCCTCCTGTGCTTTTTACCTTGTTTTGACAGTCATCAAAAACAGGTATATTTATTTAATACTAAAAAACGAAGAAGAAATAAAGCTAAAAATGATCATTTTTACATTTTTATGTAAATAATTTTCCTGTTTTATGAAAACTTTTTCATTTCTGTTATTTCGGCAAATTGGTTATGATAGTATCCGTAAAGGCAGAAATTACTATGGAACTGTTATTAAAAGACGCATTGTTAATGAATCATGATACAGCCTGGCTGGAACAGACCGCCGCTGTCTCAGGCATTGAATATGATCCTGACCCTGTCATCACGGCCGAGCGGCTGGCCGAAAGAATGCTGGATCCGGAAAGCCTGGCAGCCCGGATGCTGGTGCTGAATGACAGCGAGATTTCCTTCTTTGAATACGTGATCCGCAGCGGCAGCGTGCATCCGGCATCTGTCAATTACCGCAGTGCCGACCGCCTGCGCCATCTGGATCTGGCTTTCATTATTGACGCCAGGCGGAATCTGGCCGTTCCCGATGATCTCAGCGCTGTCTACCGGCAGTTTGATCTGAAGGAATTCAATGCCCTGCGGCAGAAGGTCTCCTGGCTGTCCGACTGTGTCAGCCTGGTGCCGAACTTCTACGGCTTCATCACCATCCATGAGCTCTGCGACATGTACCGCCTGAAGAAAGGCATGGATGATGACAACGCTGCCATTGTCATGCGGCTGCTGCCCTATGTCATCCGCCATCCCGACTGCCTGTGCACCCGGGAAGGCAATGAAATCATTACCATCGGCCTCAACGAAGCCGGCAATGAAGAAAAGCTGCGGGAACTGCATCAGAATATTCCGCTCGAGCTTCCTTCCTACAGTGAGATCAAGGATATCCTCGATCACCGCTACCCTTCCCGCAACAAGTCCTATGCCCGGCTGCACCGCTATCTGCTGCGCGAGCTGCACCAGAATGAATACTACGCCGAAGCCCTGCTGGAAGCCATTTTCCGCTATATCGGCTACGGCAATACCTTTGCTGACATCATGGAAATGTTCAAAGCCGAGCATCTGCAGATCAGCGACAGACAGCGGCAGGATCTGCGCTTCCTTCTGGCGGAAGCCTGGGACAGCACCCGGATGCTGATGTGCAACGGCCGCCGGCCCTGTGATGTCATGCCCGGCAACCGGCAGATTTTCCTGAATGAAGAAGAATAGAAAAAAGAACTTTGGATCCAAAGTTCTCTTTTTTTTCAGAAATCGCAGGTGTCGGGATCGATCATTTCCATACCATAATTCTTCATATGATCCAGGAATTTCATTTCTTCTTCCGTCAGGCTGAAATCAAAGACATGAATACAGTCTTTCAGTTCCTGCAGATCCCGGCCCTGGCATAATGCCAGACAGCCCTTTTCCAGCAGATAGCGGATGCAGATGTGACGGGTGGTCACATTGTACTTTTCGGCAAAGATCTGCAGTTCCCGGGAATTCAGGATCTCCTGGTGGTTCGGCGGCAGAAATCCGATCGTCTGAATGCCGTGATCATTGGCACAGTTCAGGTTATTTTCAAACGGAAATCCCGGATAGATACGGGCCTGATTGACCATCGGGGCAATCTCGGCATATTCAAGAATATGTTCAATATGATGGGCATGGGAATTCGCCAGGCCGATCGATCTGGCCTTTCCCGACTTGTATGCCTCTTCCAGGCCGCGCCATGTATCCACGCTTGCCTTTTCATAATCATTGCGGAATCTGACGGGATTCGGCCAGTTTACCAGAAACAGATCGGCATAATCTGTTCCTACTCTTTTGAACGAATGATCCAGCCCCCGCAGAGCGAGATCACGGCTGTGGTCATCGTTGCCGGCCTTAAATGTCAGAAAAAGTTCATTTCTGGGAATTCCTGAATCCTGCAGGGCTTTTCCGATCAGCTTTTCACTGTCCGCATCCACCGGCAGATCAAAATGACGGAATCCCGCATCCAGTGCCGTTCTGACACTGTCATAAATTTCTTCTTTATTATCTTTGTCCACTCTGTATCCCAGAGATGGAATCACCGTCCCGTTATGAAGTGTTGTTGTTCTGGTGCTTATTGACTTCATGCAAAACCTCCATGGTTATTATACAACCTCCGCATTTCTGTTCGTGTGAAATTATTCTGAAAGATGCATTTTGCCGGAAATGTTCTTCACTGTACGCATTTACGTACAGTGAAAGCCATATTCATCTTCTATACTCTGAGTGTGGCCGAACTGCAGGACGGACAGAAAGAAGGATATATCTATGATTGAAAAGCCTGAAGTCTACAATCCGAATCAGACTGTGATCTACGTTGACGACCTGTCGCCGGAACAGCTGTACAGAGCTCTGGCGGATGGTTTTGATGAGATCGCTGTCTCTCACTGCATTCCGGGTCACTGACGCCAATCCCTTTGATATGCCCGGGGCGGATCGGTTACTCCCTTGCCGGTCCGTCTCATGAAGGCATACATTATTTGTATATTTTTTCAATTTTGTTCTTGAAATAAAAATAAATGGGTTATATAATCAATGAGCACTGAGAAATGACTTCTTAGCTCAGTTGGTAGAGCAACTGACTCTTAATCAGTGGGTCGAGGGTTCGAGTCCCTCAGAGGTCACCATGAAGAACAGCCTGTGAAAACAGGCTGTTCTTTTTTGCGTCTGCCGATTAAAAAACAGGCTTTTCAGCCTGCTCTGTTTTCTCCTGTCAGTTTTCCGGGAACCGGCGCAGGTAGACTTCCTGCAGTGTGTCTGCACAGCTGTTGCAGGCATCAATTGACGGTCCGATACCGGAGCCGCCGTTATAAATGCCTCCGTTCGTCATCTGCTGGGCCAGGTTTCTGTACTGGCGGATCAGATCACTCAGGTCTTCTTTGGACATTGTTTCCGGATCATTGCCGGCCGCAATCTGATTCATCAGTTCATCGGAGACTTCAGCCGGATACAGACTGTTCTTTTTTTCTGACATAAGAGCCCCCTCCATTCTTCCGTTTTCATTTTAGCTCATTACGAGCAGATCATTATAGCATTTTTGTCTGCTGAAGCAATGTCTTTCAGACCGTTCCGGAATCATGACGGTTCGCCTGCAGAAACTGCATGGCGGCAGCGGTCATGATATCCGCATGACTGTGATAGTCATGGTCATCGCCGTCAATGATCACCAGCCGGCCGTCACTGTACTGTTCAGCTGCTTTCAAAGAGACGGATACGGGAATGACTTCATCCTCGCTGCCATGAATGATCAGAACCGGTTTTTTATATTCTTTGATGTATTCTTCAGTGCAGATGTTCTGCACATCATGCAGATAGTTTCCCTGCAGTTTCTTTCCGTCCCACGCAAATGATGCCGGAACATGATCAGGATCAAACCGGAAGACATTGAGAAAATTCCCCTGCCGGGCATCTTCGGGAATGTTCAGCGACGGCGACAGCAGAATCAGTGCCTGATAATCCTGCGGGCATATGCCGGCTGCCATTGCCGATACCAGGCCGCCCTGGGAATGTCCGGCCAGATACAGACCATTTACAAACGCCAGTGACTTTGCATATTCCGTCACAGCCAGAACATTCGCCAGCCACCTGTGAACGGTATGATCCGCAAAGGTTCCGCCGCTCTGGCCATGGCCGTACATGTCCGCCCGCAGAGCCGCAAAGCCGCTGTCGGCGGCAGCCCTGGCAAGAGCGGAAAGGTGTTCTTCCTCCATATGACCCGTCAGGCCGTGAATGATGATCAGCAGCGGACAGCGGGTGCTGTCCTTCGGCAGCTCAAGCCGGCAGTGAAGGCGGGTTCCATTATCATCAATATAGAAATCTTTCATTCTGTGATCCTGTCTGCCGTCATTATATCAGCCGGAACAGAGAAAAGGCACGGCTGTGCCGTGCCTTTTTGTTATCGGTTCTTGTAGACCTTGCCATCCTTCATGACAAAGGAAACATGTTCCATGGTTCTGATGTTGTCAAACGGATCTTCATCGACTGCCACCAGGTCGGCAAACTTGCCTGCGGTGACGGTGCCGACACAGTCAGCCATGCACATCATTTCAGCATTCCGGCTGGTTGCCGCATGCAGGATATAGGCGGTCGGAAGTCCGGCTTCCTGCATGAAGCCGAATTCTCTTGTCTGGCTGCCGTGATAGTTGCCCGGAGTACCGGCATCGGTACCGAAGCAGATCGGCACGCCCTTCTCCAGACACTTCTTCAGATTCTCATAATGATTGGCGACACAGCGGGCAGCCTTGGCAACATTCTCCGGATGAATGCCTGATTCCACACCGTTTTCAACGATGGCCTTGGCAGCTACGATGGTCGGAATCAGATAGGTATGATGTTCAGCCATCATATCGATTGCCTCATCGTCCATCAGCATGCCGTGTTCAACCGAGTGAATGCCGGCTCTGACGGCAATCTTGATGCCTTCGGCGCCATGGGCATGCACGGAGGACATGCGGCCGCGGGAATTGGCCACATCCAGGGCAGCCTTCATTTCTTCATAGGTGAATTCCGGTGCACCCGGTTCATCGCCCATCGACATGACGCCGCCGGTGCCCATGATCTTGATCTGATCGGCACCGTACTTGAATACGGTTCTGGCAGCCTTGCGCATGGCATCCGGCGAATCGCAGACCAGGGACTCATGCAGACCCGGTTCCAGATAGTACGGATATCTGCTGTCGGAATGGCCGCCGGTTGCTGTCAGACACTTGCCGGAAGTAACCATGCGCGGTCCGTCGATCTTTCCGGCATTGATGGCTTTCTTCAGAGCGACGTCTTCAAAGTCATTGCAGCCTTCGTCACGGACAGCCGTGAAGCCGGCCATCAGATCCTTCTTCAGATTGAGCATGCCGTTGATTGTCTCTTCGGCAGTTGTCGGATAATAACCGGCCTGCTGCTTCGTGTCGCCGTTGGAAGTGCTGTGGAGATGACCGTCAATCAGGCCCGGCATGACAAAGCGGTCAGACAGGTCAATGACTTCTGCCCCTTCTGTCTGTGCTTCCGCTGCCGGAATGACAGCAGTGATGAGGTTGTCCTCAATGACGACTGCCATATCCTTCTGCACGTCATCATTTTCGGCTGTAAACAGTTTGCCGCATAATAGAATCTTTTTCATAACGATCCCCTTCTTTTAGTTAAGATTTTACCTGTCCGGGCAGAATATTCAACATGTACGCATGCTTTTGCGGGAATAATGTTTCGTATCCGGCACTTTTTCAGATAGAATGAACACAGATAAGAAAGAAGGTATCTCTGTATGATCCAGTATGATAAAGAACGTTTTATCCGCCATCTGCAGGCAATGGTTCAGATTCCGACCGTTTCCAGTGCCGATCCCGAAAAAACCCGGGTCGCAGAATTCGAAAAGCTTCACCAGTGTCTGGCAGAGTGCTATCCGCTTGTCCATCAGACACTGAAACGGGAAATCATCGGCAAGTGTGCCCTTCTCTATACCTGGAAAGGAAGCGGAAAATCATCCCAGCTGCCGCTGCTGATGACAGCCCATCAGGATGTGGTGCCGGAAGGCGACCATGCCATGTGGAAATATCCGCCCTTCTCGGCCCATGTCGATGAAGAGGGAATCATGTACGGCCGCGGCACGACCGATTCCAAATGCAATATCCAGGCCTATCTGGATGCCATTGAACTGCTGATTGAAGACGGCTTCACGCCCGACTACGATCTGTATCTGGCCTTCGGCTACAACGAGGAAATCATGGGCGGTCCCGGTGCTGCCGGTGCGATCCTGCATGATGAACTGCAGAAGCGCGGCATTCAGCTGGGCATGGCCATTGATGAATGCGGCGGCATCTCCGTCAAGAACGGAAAGCATGTGGCCGAGATCTTCGTTTCCGAAAAAGGCTATGCCGATCATGAAATCTATATCAATGCCAAAGGCGGCCATTCCGCCTATCCGCCGCTTCACAATGCCCTGGGAAGTCTCGGCAAGGCCATCTATGATCTGGAAGAACACCGCATGGCACCGAAACTGTGCCCGCCGGTCATCCAGCAGATGAAGGCCGATGCCCCATTCCGCAAGGATGAAGCAGTACGGCAGCTGTTTGCCGATCCGGAAGGCAACGAAGAAATCCTGAAGGATCTGGCCGAAGACAGTGCCCTGATCAACCAGATGCTCAGAACAACAACGACACCGACCATGGCCAAAGGAAGCGATCAGGCAAACATCCTGCCGGAACACGCTTCCGTCATTACCAACAGCCGCATCCTGCCGGGCGAAACAATTGAGGAACTGGAAGCTCACTTCCGCAGCGTTCTGCCTCAGGAGGCAGAATTCCGCCTGATCAAGGGCCACAATCCTCCGCCCGTATCCTCCACCGACAGCTACGGCTACAAGCTGCTGCAGAAGATCATGGAAGAAAAGTATCCCGGCATTTCCTTCATCCCCTCGATGATGGCCGGCGGCACCGACTCCCGCTATTACAGCGATCTGTCACCGAGCCGCAGCGTCTACCGCTTTACCGGCATCTTCTATGACGGAAAGTCGGGCGGTGCCCATTCCGTCAATGAACATATCGACACCAATGTCCTCTGTGACAATGTCGAATTCTATGTCAGTCTCTTCTCCCGCTACGGCGAAGAACTCTAAGCACGAAAAAAACTGGATTCAAGTAATCCAGTTTTCTTATGCCTATTTGCCGGCAATGGCACAGCCTTTGAAGGCAATGCTCGGCGTGACAATGCTGTGATGATTCCACTCAAGATCACTGCCGACAGCTGTTACGCTGCTCATCATTTCCAGGAAGTTGGCGGCGACAGTCACCAGCGTGACACTGTGGTCACGTTTTCCGTCCTTTACCCAGTAGCCTGAGCACTGCAGGGAGAAGTTCGTCGTGACAAAGTCGATGCCGGCATGCAGACCGGCCAGGTCAGTGATCACATAGCCGTCCTTCATGTCTGCACAGAGTTCATCCATGCTCTTTTCACCCGGTTCAATATAGCAGTTGTACGGGGAAACACTGACCGGTGAGGTATAGGCAGCCTTGAAGCCGCTTCCGGTTGTCTGTGCATTCATTCTGGCGGCACTTCTGGTATTGTGCAGGATCGTCTTGAAGACACCCTTGTCAACCAGCACCTTGCGGCAGGTCGGCGTGCCTTCATCATCGAAGTTGGCAAGTGATACGGCATCAGTATTGCGGGGATCATCGACTACTGTGATCAGTTCCGAGAAGATCTGTGTATCCAGACGGTCACGCAGCGGCGAAATTCCCTTGCCGATCAGATCACCGGAGAACAGTCCGGTAAAGGCGGAGAACAGCGATGTCATGGCACCTTTTTCAAAGATGACAGGATAGGTGCCGCTGGCCAGCTGCACGGCATCCAGCTTATTGACGGCATCTTCTGCCAGCTTTGCGGCAAATGCATCAATATCGAGCTTTTCCAGATCTTCTGCGACTTCCACCCGGAAGCTGTTCTTGACTTCTTTTCCGGATGAGGCTGCGGCCCCGCAGACCAGGGCCTGCAGACGGCTTTCATCATGGATATGCATGCCTTTGGAATTGATGATTTCGCGTTCAGATGTATCTTCCAGCCACTGCAGGCGGGAGACCTGAATGATGCGTTCATCTGCCTTCAGGATCTTTTCTTCGGTTTCCTTCAGCTTCTGAAGAATCAGTTCATTGTCCGGCTGAATCCAGTTCTTTGCCGATTTCACCTCTTCGCATTCTGCCGGCGCACAGATGACAGCGGTCTCGGCTGTCTGAATGGCGGAAGCCTGTTCTTTCATGCGGGCAATCAGGTCTTCCATCTGATCATCGGAAGTATCTTCCGTTGCCAGGTTGACCATCTTTCCGGCATAGGTTCCGCGCAGGGCTGTTCCCAGCACCCTGCTGGTCACAAAGGTATCCATCTGGCCGTCAAACCAGGTGACTTTCTTTTCATTGCTGCGGGACTGATAGATTTCAAAATCCGCAAATCCCTGCTGCAGGGCATAATCGATCCATTTCTGCTTATTCATTTGCCGTACCTCCTACGGTAATGGAAGTGACTCTCAGGGAAGGCTGTCCGACATCGGTCGGAATACTGCCGCTCAGCGAGCCGCAGTTGCCCTGGCCGGTCGTCAGGTTGTCACAGATTTTATCAATATTCATCAGGATGTCACGGCCGTTGCCGATCAGGGAAGCGCCTCTGACCGGGTAGGTGATCTTGCCGTTTTCGATCATATAGCCTTCATTGACGGCAAAGTTGAACTCGCCGGTCTGGGGATTGACGCTGCCGCCGCCCATCTTCTTTGCATACAGGCCTTTTTCTACGCCTTCAAACAGTTCTTCAAAGGTGGAATTGCCGTTCAGGATAAAGGTATTGGTCATGCGGGATGTCGGTTCATACTGATAGGACTGACGGCGGGCACTGTGGGTGCCTTCCGTATGCATGCGTCTGGCATTGAGCTGATCGATCATATAGGATGTCAGGATGCCGTCCTTGATCAGCACCCGGCGCTGCTGGAAGTTGCCTTCATCATCGATATTTTCAGAACCCCAGGCATTCGGAATCGTGCCGTCGTCGACTGCCGTCACGCAGGGATTGGCAATCTGCTGACCGAGCCTGCCGCTGAAGACGGACATGTTTTTGGCAACCGAGGTTGCTTCCAGGGAATGGCCGCAGGCCTCATGGAAAATGACACCGCCGAAGGCATTGTCGATAATGACCGGCATCTGTCCGGACGGGCAGTCCCTTGCCGACAGATTGACGAGAGCCTCACGGGCAGCCTCACGGCCGGAGTCTTCCGGTTTTCTCTGTTCATAGAATTCCAGGCCCATGCCGGCACCCGGACGGTCGGAGCCGCTCTGGAAGTTGTCTCCTTCCTGGGCAAAGGCTTCCACCATCAGTCTTGTTCTGACTCTGGTATCGCTGATCAGACGGCCTTCGGAATTGGAGATCTGCACCAGCTGCTTGACATTCAGCAGTGATCCGGATACCTTGGCAATTCTTTCATCAGCCGCAAATGCCGCATCATTGGCCCGCTTCAGCAGATCCGCCTTGTCTTCCAGGCTGACTGCTTCAAAGTCGATTCTGACCGGATGGCGGTTTTCATATTCGACTCGCTGCAGTTTTACTTCCGGGCCTTCCTCACTGGCACCCAGAGCGGTTCTGAGATCGCCGATCAGATTCATGATTGATTCTTCATCGGTTTCATTGGCAAAGGCATAGACGGACTGCACGCCCTTGTAAAGACGGATGCCGATGCCGCTGATAGTGATCCGGTTGACGTCTTCGACTTCACCGTTCAGCATGGAAATTGTTTCGTCTTTTTCAAACTGTTCATAGATTTCCGCAAAGTCTGCCTGCGAACGCATGCAGGCGGAAAGGTATTTCTCCAGCTGTTTCTTTTCAAGCATATAACTTTCCTCTCATATTGTTCCCATCATATCACATTCGCTTAAAACAAAAGAAAAAGTGCCTGGGCACTTTCTCTTTCATCAGAATGATTTTTCCTGTATGATCCGTACTTTCGGCGTGCTGATGCCGGCCTGGGCAAGGGCATCGGCAACCTTTCGGGTCACGCTGTAATACACATCCCAGTAATCTGGTCCCAGACAGTACGGACGGGCATCAAACTCGAGAGCTTCATTTGTGGCACCGCACAGGGATACAAACGGAGCCGGATCCTTAAGGATCTTTTCCTCTGCGGCCAGCACACCGCTGATGATTTCCTGGACCTTTTCATAGTTTTCATGCCGGTCACAGGTGAATTTCAGATCGACACGGCGGATGCTTTCGCTCGAGAAGTTTTCAACATTGGCATTCATCAGGGTGCCGTTGGGAATCGTGATCTTTCTGCCGTCCGGTGTCACCAGGATGGTATAGAAAAGAGTGATCGATCTGACCGTTCCCGACACCCCGGAAGCGGCGATGTATTCGCCGACATTGAAGGGCCGGAAAATCATTAACATGATGCCGCCGGCCAGATTGCTCAGTGAGCCCTGCATTGCCATGGCAACCGCCACGCCGGCACTTGCCAGCAGGGCAATGACACTGCTCATCGGAACCCCGAGAATGGAAACGATCGAAACGACCAGAATGATATACAGCAGGATCCGGACGAAGCTGTTCATAAAGCTGTGCACCGTCGGATCCATTTTCTGCATGAAGCTCAGTCTGGCGACAGAATTCATAATGTTTTTGATAAAAAAGCGGCCGATTACAAATACTGCCAGAGCCAGCAGAAGCTTTCCGCCGGCACCGACAAGCAGCGTCTGCATCTGCTGCAAAGTCTGTTCCATAATGCAGTTACCTCATTTCTTTTACTGAACACGGTGCTATTCGCTCAGAGCTTCACCGTTGGTTTCAATGATGTGCTTCATCCAGTCATAGGATTTCTTCTTTGAACGCTTCAGGGTGCCGTTGCCCTTGTCGTCCATGTCGACATAGATAAAGCCGTATCGCTTTTTCATTTCGCCGGTGGACAGAGATACCAGATCGATCGGGCCCCACATGGTGTAGCCGATGCAGGGAACACCGTCAATATTGATGGCATTGGCCATTTCCGTCAGATGGTTCTTCAGGTATTCGATCCGGTAGTCATCTTCGACATAGCCGTTTTCATCCGCCTTATCGACTGCCCCGAGACCGTTTTCAACGATGAAGATCGGCTTCTGGATGCGGTCATAGATCTCATTCATGACATAGCGCAGGCCGAGCGGATCGATCGGCCATCCCCAGTCCGTGCTCTTCAGATAGGGATTCGGAGAACCGCCGACGGTAAATGATGCATCAGAGGCCTTGACGGTTGCCGTACGGTAATAGCTGAAGGAGACAAAGTCCAGCTGTCCCTGCTTCATGATCTCTTCATCGCCGTCCTGGATTTCAATGCCGTCAAAGCCTCTTCGGGCATAAAGATCTCTGGCATAGGACGGATAGTATCCTCTAGCCATGGCATCAATGAAATACCAGTTCTCTCTTCTGACCTGCATCTGGCGGAACATGTCTTCCGGCCGGCAGGTGGCCGGATACAGTCCGCTCATGGCGTACATGGCACCGAACATTGCGCCCGGCATCATTTCATGACCCATGACAACTGCCTTTGCGCTTGCCACAAACATGTGGTGAACAGCCTGATAATGCACTCTGCCGGTGCTTTCTCTGGTGCCGCAGGGACCGAAGCCGCGGACGGCATTGATCTCATTGAAGGTCAGCCAGTAGCGGCATCTGTCGCCGTAGTTTTCAAACAGTGTCCGGCAGTATTTCAGATAGCAGTCAATGACATGCCGGGAACTCCAGCCGTCATACTTCAGGGCCAGTTCCATCGGCAGTTCGTCATGGCAGATCGTGATCAGCGGCTCCATGCTGTACTTCGCCATTTCATTGATCACGTCATCATAGAATTTCAGGCCTTCGGCATTCGGTGTTTCCTCATCACCGGTCGGATAGATCCGGCTCCAGCAGATACTGAAACGGAAAACATTGAAGCCCATGCCGGCCATCAGTGCGATATCTTCCTTGTAATGATGATAGAAGTCGACTGCCTTGTGGGACGGATAGTACTGATCTTCGAGGAAGACAGGCTCCGCCTCCTGGGGAACGGCATCAGCAAAGAAGAAGCTGCTGGCCGGCTGGATGATTGATCCGTCCGGCATTCGTAAGGTGTGATGGCGTGGATTTTCCTGACTTCCGTCGGTTTCATAGTCATGCGACAGAATTCCTCTGCCGCCTTCCCCAAATCCCCCTTCGAACTGGAAGTCGGCTGTTGCGCCGCCCCAGAGGAAGCCTTCCGGCAATCTTGTACCTGACATAAAAATCTCCTTTTTCATTTTTTATGAAAAGATACCGGATTTTTCCGGTATCACAATGCTGTTACATGCCGCGCAGCTGGGCAGAAGGAAGATATTTCTGCACCCGGGCAAGCAGTTCCTTCATCTCCTCATCTTCATAGGCGGAGAAGCCGGACTGGATCATATTGCCGGAATCTTCAAACTTCTGCAGATAATAGTGTTCACAGCTGCCGATCCATTCGGCAATCTTTTCCAGATCCTCGCCGGTATGGAACTCGCGGACAACGGTTGTGCGGAATTCAAACGGAATCGTGCCGTTTTTCAGATATTCCATTGAACGCATGATCGGTTCAATATCAAATGAGCTTTCGTTCATGCCGACGGCAGCCGCATACTTTTCCGGTGTATTCTTGACATCCATGGCTACATAATCGATCAGTCCGCTTTCGCAGATTTCTTTCAGGCGGTCCGGATAATAGCCGTTGGTATCCAGCTTGATCAGATAGCCGAGCTCACGGATGCGGCGGATCAGGGAGATGAGATTCTTCTGCAGCAATGCCTCGCCGCCGCTGATGCATACGGCATCGAGAAGACTCTTGCGCCTGACCAGGAAGGAAAGGACTTCTTCCGGGTCCATGAATTCATAGTTTTCGGGAATAAAGACCAGATCCCGGTTATGGCAGTACGGGCACTTGAAGTTGCAGCCGGACATGAAGACGGTGCAGGCAACCTCACCCGGATAGTCGAGCAGGCTCATCCGCATCAGGCCGCCGATCTTGAGCGGGCTGATATCACTCTGGGACGGAATCAGGGAATTGCGGGCATTGTCCGCAGCCTGGCCCAGCATGTTTTCAAAGGTGCGGAAATCCATATCCTTTGCCAGTGCTGTCCGCATTTCCGTGCGGCAGTCATAGATGGTATTCATGATCGATGAAGCCTTGGCTGTCGTATACAGCCGCTTGACCCGGCGGTCCGTCTCATCCTGTACGGAACGGACATAGCCCTGATCAATCAGGCGCTGCACACTCTTGGTCGTCGTGCCTTTGTCCACTTCCGTCATATTGGTCAGCTCCTGCATCGTCAGTCCTTCGTTTTCATTGATGCAAAGCAGAAAGATCAGCTGACCGGAGCCGATTTCATAAGGCACCAGCACCTTGTCAAAGTATTTCTGGGTATTCCTGTAAAGAACAGACAGATTCAGAAGAAAGGCACTTTTATCTACCATGGCGGGCTCCTTTCCGGGCTTGTGGGATTTCCAACTTTCCCGACACAATAATAATAAACCCGTTCCCCCGTCCGGGAAACAGGTTCCTGCACATTTTCAGCAGCCGGGAAACATGCTAAAATGCCTGCGGTGGTAAAGGTATGAAAAAATATATCAGTGAAAATGAATTCCGCACCGACAGAAAACTGGCCGGACTGCTGCAGCAGCGCCGGGCACCGCTGTCTTCCGAAGCCGTAAACCGTGTCCTGCAGGATCTGACATGGCACCTTTCCTCTCCCGTACAGGTGCTGCTTGCGGCCTATCCGAAAAAGGACAAGGCGGCAGAAGATGAGATCACTGCAGCCGATATCGACCGGGTCGACATCATGTATGCCAGTGACAATGAACGCTACCTGCCGGTATTCTCCGATCCCGAAAAACTGCGCAGCTTCAAACCGCAGTGCCGGGAAGGTGAATGGATCTATATTGCCGACAAGCAGGATCTGCTTGCCTTCCTGCATGCCAATGAAAAGGTTGCCGCCTGTGTCCTCAATCCCGGCGATGACGACCTGCTGCTCTACCGCATGCATCTGCAGAATATGATCCAGGTTGAAAAAGAACGCTGAAAGCCGGATTCACTCCGGCTTTTACTTTTCACTCATGAATTGTCTGACTGCTTCCAGATGTGCCATGCCGGTTTCATAGCCGATATCATAGACTTCCCGCATTTTATTCGGATCATGCTCGATCCTGCCGATCGGAAGCTTATAGGGAGGGAAGATCAGATATGCCGCCCCTTCCTTCTGTCTGGCCTGAAGATACTCCCGCTCCTGATTGTAGACTTCATGCCGCTGCTTCATCGCCGCAATGACCGCCGGATGATCCTTCAGAGCCAGGGCCATCATGCCCATCAGCTTCTGCGGCTTTTTGACATAGTCTTCAGCCTGGGTCAGGATCACGACATCGCGGTCATAGCCGCGCTCTTCCATTGCCTGCAGGGGAATCGGATCGCTGATGCCGCCGTCAAGAAAACCTCTGTCACCGATTTCAACAATCTTTGAAGCCACCGGCATGGATGCCGATGCCCGCATGAATTCCATTTCATCTCCCGTCAGTGTTTCCAGTTTCCGGTATTCCGGTGCACCGGTATCAACATCGGTCGCAACCGCCCAGAATTCAGCCGGATTTGCGGCATAAGCCTTGGTGTCAAACGGTTCCAGCCGTTCCGGCACATCCACATAGCAGAACTGCTTTTCAAAAATGTCGCCGGTCTTCAGCAGCGAGCGGACACTGCCGTATTCGGGATAGCGGGCAAAGCGGGTATTGTAGCGCAGTGCTCTTCCTGGCTGCCTGCTCTTGTAGTTGCATCCGAAAACGGCACCGGCAGATACGCCCATTGCCCCGTCAAATTCAATTCCGTTTTTCATGAAGGCATCGATGACCCCGGCTGTAAACAGCCCGCGCATCGCGCCTCCTTCCATAATCAGTCCGTATTTCATACTGTCAGTATACTCCTGCCGTTCAAAAAAGCAGGCATTATGCCTGCTCATCCAGTTTCTGTCTGTAATCCAGAATGATTTCTTCCATTTCCTTCAGTGACTTCATCATCGAAAGCCGGTTCTTGTAGGATGCCGCATACGGCATGCCGGCAATATACCAGGATGCCATGCCGCGCATCATCCGGATTCCCGTTCCCTCGCCTTCATAGGCACAGAGATCCCGGGCATAGGACAGGGCAAGATCGAGACGTTCCGGATAGGACGGCTGGATATATTCCTGCCCGTTCATGACGGCATTCAGTTCTTTCAGAAAGAACGGCCGGCCGATCAGCCCGCGGCCGATCATGACGGCATCACAGCCGGTTTCCGACATCATCCGCAGGGCATCATCGGCAGTGCGGATATCACCGTTGCCGATGACCGGCACGGAAACAGCTTCCTTTACCATCCGGATATAGCGGCTGTCAGACTGGCCGGAATACATCTGGGCTCTTGTGCGGCCATGTACGGCAATTGCCGCAATGCCGGCTTTCTCTGCCGCCCGGGCAATTTCAACACAGTTGATATGCGAGGCATCATAGCCGGCTCGGATCTTGACCGTCACCGGCCTGTCGGTATGGTCAGCAACTGCCTTCATGACATCATAGGCAAGATCGGGATACTGCATCAGCCAGCTGCCGGCATGTGCCTTCAGCACCTTATTGACCGGACAGCCCATATTGATGTCAATGATGTCGCAGTCGGTATGTTCCGTAAGATATGCGCTTGCCTCTGCCATTGTTTCCGGATCCGATCCGAACAGCTGCAGGGCAACCGGATGCTCGCCTTCAGCAGTCGCACACATTTCCTGCGTCTTTTTGTTCTGATAATGGAGCGCCTTGTCACTGATCATTTCACTGACCGAGAGACCAGCTCCGTAATCGCGGCACATCTTGCGGTAGACAGGATTGGAAATGCCGGCCAGCGGGGCCGCAACGATACGGTTTTCGATCGTTACCTTACCGATGTTCCACACGCCGCATCTCCAGAATCTGTTTCAGATCATCGGTATCATACTGATATACGGAATTGCAGTACTGGCAGCGGATCTCAGCGCCGCTGCCGTCATCGATTATTTCCTGCAGATCGCTTTCCGGCAGGGTTGCCAGAGCGCCGAAGAAATGGTCGCGGGAACAGCCGCAGTGCCATCTGACATCCTTTCGGCCGAGGATCTCGGCATCTTCAAAATACATCATGATGATATCTTCCAGATCATGGCCTTCATCGATCAGTGTGGATACCGGCTTCATATGTGCGGCCGTGTATTCGCATTTCTCAATGGCTTCTTCCGATGCCCCCGGCATCAGCTGATAGATCAGACCGCCGGCAGCCCGGATATGCAGGTCAACATCCACCAGCACGCCGACACCGACAACTGACGGTGTCTGTTCGCTGATGGCAAAATAATAGGCAAAATCATCACCGATTTCACCTGACTGCAGGGCCGAAACACCGGTAAACGGTTCCTTCAGGCCCATATCTCTGGTAACCGTCAGGGTGCCGTCGGTTCCGACAGCCCTGGCCACATCCAGATGGCCGTCTTCACGGGAAAAATAAAGTCCCGGATCACCGATAAAGCCGCGCACATTGCCGCTGCCGTCGGCCTGGGCAAGGATCGTTCCGGAAGGTCCGTGGCCGTTGATCACGGCTGTAATCTTTTCTCTTTCACTCTTCAGGTCGCTGGCTATGATGGCCGCTGCCGTCAGGGTGCGGCCAAGGGCGGCGGCGCTGGTCGGCATGCAGTTATGGGCAAGCCTTGCGTCTTCTGCCATCTGTGTTGTTCTGGCCGCATGAATTCTGATCTGTCCGTTCATTGCCGAGGCAATGACAATACCGTCTTTTTTCATTTTGCACTTCTCCTGTACAGTCTGTCGTTCATCCGCTTCATCTTGCGGGCATCGATCTTGATGATCTCGCGGTCAGCCGTAAAGAGACCGTTGCATTCATCCTCGACATCCGATACCTGGGTATAGATGCAGCCGGACAGGCCGTTCTTGATGTTTCTGAGAATCATCTTCTCATAGAGTCTGTTTACCGCCCCGTCAAGATCAATGCGGTCAGTAAACTTTTTATATCCGTAGGTTTTCTGCGGTTCGCTGTGTCCGTGTTCAACATAGGAATAGCCGCCGAATTCGGAAAGGATCAGGATCCGTTCGTCCTTTGGCTTCTTCGCCCGGAACGGAAAGAAATAATCATGAATGCTGTCGAAATCCCCTGCCCCCTGATCATGCCAGCCGCTGGCCGCATCGATCAGCCGGGTGGAATCATAGTCGCGGATATGTTCCGTTACCTTGGCACTGTCAAACTGTCCCCAGCCTTCATTGAAAGGAACCCAGGCAAACAGGCCCGTGCAGTTGTACAGATTGTCGAGCATATCATCCAGTTCATGATAGTAGATCTGTTTTTCTTCTTCCGTGGTGCGGCCGAGCTTCGGATTGTTGACATCACTCTGGTGGCGGAATCCGATCGTCGGCTTGATGCCCATATCGCTGAAGCTGAAGACACCGCCGCTGGGCATGTCCTGCATGACCAGAATTCCCAGCCGGTCACAGTTGTAATACCACCGGCGGCATTCCACCTTGACATGCTTTCTGAGCATGTTGAAGCCCATTTCCTTAATCTTTTCCAGTTCATAGGTCATGGCTTCCTCGGCCGGATAGGTCATCAGGCCGTCAACGGTATAGCCCTGATCCAGCAGACCGCTGAAGAACAGCGGCTTGTTGTTGAGGCAGAACCGGGTAGTGCCGTCGGCATCGTGTCCGATGCTGAACTTGCGCATGCCGAAATAGCTCTTGATGACATCGTCCTCGGTCTGAATGTACAGATCATACAGGAACGGATCATCTGGTGTCCAGGGATGGATCGGATCGATCGGTGCCTCATAGTGCATGTCATTTGTCAGACCGCGGTGGACGACTTCGCCGGCCGCGCCGATGGTGATGGCTGCCTGGGAGAAATTGCCGGCCAGGTCAATATATACTCTCTGTTCATCAAAATCCGGGGTGATCTTGATGTCATGGATCGCATGTTCATTGAGGTCTTCGATCCAGACACTCTGCCAGATGCCGGCGGAAGGAGTATACCACATGCCGCTGTGATCCAGTTTCTGCTTGCCGTAGGCATACAGACCCCGGTCCGACGCATCCGTACACTTGACCATCAGTGAATTCTGATACTTGACTGTATTGGTAATATCCAGGGAAAAAGGCGCATAGCCGCCGGAATGGGTGCCGACCTTGATGCCGTTCAGATAGACGGTGCATTCCTGGTCCACGGCTTCAAAGTTGAGCCAGGTATGGGCAACCGAAGGCTTGTAGGCAAACTGCTTGCGGTACCACAGCGTCTGTTCCGGAAGCAGGATCTCATCGGTGCCGGAAAGCTTTGAGCCCAGCGCAAAAGGAACGATGATCTTTTTCCATCTGCCGGGCTTCGGTTCTTCATTGAGGCCCGTGATCTGGTACTCCCATACACCGTTCAGATTGAAATAGCTGTCTCTCTGCAGCTGCATGCGCGGATATTCCGGCAACGGATTCTTCTCATTCAGCTGCTTTCCCCATCTGCTTAAAAGCACAGTCATCTCCCTGTTTCTTCAATATTGTAACATACATCCGCTGCTATTCCCTGCCTGTCATGCGGTTCCAGACAACCACTGCCGCCAGGGCTGCGCCATGCAGAAGCGCACTTGCCGGCAGCACTTCCTGCAGCAGTGTATTTTCGGCTTCCAGATCCGCCGGCCGGCCGGCCGCCAGGGCATACAGGCAGGTAATCAGAAAGGATGTGATGACGGCTGCTGTTTCACACAGCGACGCCGAAAGATTCAGCTTCCTGACAAAGCCGAAACAGAGCGGCACCGCCATTGCCAGCAGCAGGGCCAACACCGCATTCCACCCTTTCAGGGTGAACGATATCCGAATCATCATATACAGCATGATCAGGGCCATCAGCACGCCGCCGAGCAGGCCCATCAGGATGCTCAGAATATTAGTCTTGTTCATTTCACTGTTCCTTTTTGTGAGAAAAGAAGACTGACCATCTGATCAGTCTTCTGTGGTTTCTGCTGTTTCGGCAGGTGCGGATGCATCCGCCGCAGTGTTTTCGGCGATGGATTCGCCGTTGACGACTTTCTGGATTTCTTCCGCTGTCAGTGTTTCATATTCCATCAATGCTTCGGCGATGGCAATCAGCTGATCGCGGTGTTCTTCCAGAATGGATCTGGCCTTGTCATGGCAGCCGTTGATGATCTTGCGGACTTCCTGGTCGATCTCATAGGCAACTTCACCGGACACATTGTTCGGGGAGTTGTAGTCACGTCCGAGGAAGACATTCTCGGTGCCGGCGTTGTATTTGATCGGTCCGAGATCGCTCATGCCGTACAGGGTAACCATATCCTTGGCAATGTTCGTTGCCCGCTCAATATCATTGGAGGCACCGGTCGTAACATCTTCGAAGAACATTTCTTCGGCAACACGTCCGCCCATATAGGAGGTGATGGTCGCAAGCAGATCGTTCTTCGTATTCATCATCTTTTCTTCCTTCGGGGTCATCAGGTTGTAGCCGCCTGCCTGACCGCGGGGAATGATCGTGACTTTCTGAACCACCTGGGCATTTTCCAGGAAGAGACCGACGATGGCATGGCCGCTTTCATGATAGGCAACCAGCTTCTTGGTCTTGTCATCATAGGTGCGGGAAACCTTGGCCGGACCCATCATGACACGGTCGATGGCTTCATCGATCTGCTTCATGTGGATCTGATCCATGTTCTCACGCACAGCCAGGATGGCTGCTTCATTCAGGACATTTTCCAGATCGGCACCGGAGAATCCCGGCGTTCTCTTGGCCAGGGCACCAAGGTCGATATCCTGGGCAAGATGCTTGTTTCTGGCATGAACCTGGAGGATCGCCTCACGGCCCTTGCGGTCCGGAAGCGAAACGGTGATCTGACGGTCGAAACGGCCGGCACGCAGCAGCGCCGGATCGAGAACATCGGGACGGTTGGTTGCGGCAATGACAACAACACCGGTGTTGTCTTCCATGCCGTCCATCTCTACCAGCATCTGGTTCAGGGTCTGTTCACGTTCGTCGTGGCCGCCGCCGAATCCGGCACCTCTCTGACGGCCGACAGCGTCGATTTCATCAATGAAGATCATGCACGGAGCAGTCTGCTGGGCCTTCTTGAACATGTCACGGACACGGGAAGCACCGACACCGACGAACATTTCGACAAAGTCGGAACCGGAAATGCTGTAGAACGGAACATTTGCCTCACCGGCAACTGCCTTGGCAAGCAGTGTCTTGCCGGTTCCGGGATGGCCGACCAGCAGGATGCCCTTGGGAATGCGTGCACCCATCTTTTCAAACTTCTTCGGATACTTCAGGTATTCGATGATTTCCTGCATTTCCTGCTTTTCTTCATCGCAGCCTGCCACATCGCTGAAGCGGACTCTGATCTTTCCTTCCAGACGGGCTCTGCTCTTGGAGAATTCAAACGCCTTGGAATTGGCACCGCCGGCGCCATTCATGCGGTTGATCATCCAGATGGCGAAGCCGCCGAAGAAGACAAACGGAATCAGGGTCAGCAGCGTGTCCAGGAACAGGTTGGACGCATCAGCATCGACAATGGTCAGCTTGGAGCTGTCCAGCTGTTCGATGACGGATGTGATTTCTTCCGATGTGGAAGGAATCGTGGACGTAAAGCCGACCTGCCGGTCATCCTTTGTATAGATGCCGTGCACCGTCGTGACATTATTGCCGACAGACAGCTGGCTTTCCGTTATTTTTTCGCTTTTGAGAGTTTTCTGCAGTTCCTGATAACTGAGGTTTTCCGTGACGCCTGAGCCGTTCATGCTGAAGAGGCTCATAATGGCAATGATCACGATCAGATACGGCAGATAACTGATCAGTCTGTTTTTCTGCATAGGCAATTACTCCTTGACCTGGTAACACTCTTCTTTCAGTACGCCGACATACGGCAGGCAGCGGTAGCGCTGATTGAAATCAAGTCCGAAGCCGACGACAAATTCGTTTTCAATTTCAAAGCCGTTGTAGTCCGCATTGACATCAACCTTGCGGCCTTCCGGCTTGTTGAGCAGGGCAACGATACGGACATCATTGGCACCCTTGTGAAGCAGGGTCTTGACGACTTCCTTGATCGTCTTGCCGGTGTCGATGATATCTTCCACCAGCAGGATGTTCATTCCCTTGATGGAAGTATCCAGGTCCTTGATGATGCGGATATCCGTGGACTGTGTGCCCTGATAGGAGGAGACATCCATAAAGTCAACCTGAATATCAAGATCGATATACTTGATCAGTTCCGCCAGAAACGGCACCGATCCTCTGAGCAGCGCAACCAGCAGAAGCGGTTCCGGACGGTCTTTGTAATCAGCTGTGATCTGAGCGCCCAGTTCTCTGGAACGTTCTCTGATCTGATCTTCAGAAACGAGTATTTTCTTAATATCTTTGTTTTCCCACATGGCTGTATATTCCTCTTTTCGTTAACTAGGATATTGTATCACATTGAAATCCGGCTTTATAGAATAATGCGTAATGTCGCATCCCAGCCCCGGTACAAGTATGATATCACCTGCCGCATTTTCGACAACCGGCCAGTTTTTCCTTTTATACAGCGGAATATGCCGGTCGATAAAGAAGCGGTGCAGGGACTTGGTGCCAAAACGCATAACAATGGCATCCCCCTGGCGGAAGCTGCGGATCGTCAGCGGGAAATCGGCTTCGCTGACACTCACGGCATTGACGCCGGGACTGCCTTCTTCGATCCTGTAGAATTCATGCACAGAATGATATAAATCATTTGCTGTTTCATAGATATCAAGATATGTGTCTCTGTCTTCATACAGGAAGAAAGTTCCTTCATCCTGCACGATATATTTCTGCCGGAAAGGAATCATGAAGTCATTTTTCTTCATCAGGATCTGATCGATCTCGCGCAGGTGGGCAAGGGACAGCGGCTGGTCCTTTTCTTCGCTCAGAAAGATCCGCAGCAGTGTATCCCGCTCTTCCTGATTCTGGCTGCGGTAATCCTTCAGCCTGATCCGCTCCTGACGAATCAGGGTCCGGACCCGGCATCTTCTTTCCTGCAGGACAGCATTTTTCTGACGAATCTCACGCCGCACCAGATCCCGTTCCAGACGGCTCATCGGCGCCACAGCTTCATGGCGGATGCGGTTGCGGGCATATTCGTCGCTTTCATTTGTCGCATCAATATAATAGCGGATCCCGTGCTCACGGCACCAGGCTCTCAGGCCGGCTGCCGTCTGATCCAGCAGCGGTCTTCTTACCAGCATGCCCTGATACATCATTTCTTCCGGCAGGCCGTAGTATGCCGGAATCAGATTCTTTTCTTCCTGCATCAGATAGGTTTCGATCAGGTCATCCTCCTGATGGGCAATCAGCACACCCCGGAAGCCGTATTCCTTCACCAGCTGCACAAAGAATTCATAGCGCCATGTCCGGGCTGCCGCCTCAAAGTTTCCTTCATAGACAAACGGTTCGCTGCGCACAAAGACCGGAATATTGTGGTCATGGCAGAACTGTCTGACATAGGCTTCTTCTTCCTCTGCCTCAGGCCGGTGATGATAGTTGACATGGGCAGCACTGACATCGATCTTCGCTTCCAGGCACATTGCCAGAAGGGCCATGGAATCGGCGCCTCCCGATACGGCCGCAAGCCATTTTCCTGCAAAATGATTCATGGCACTATAGTAGCACAGCTGTCCGGGAAAAGAAAAAACTGCCTCCGCAGAAGCAGTTTTGGTCATCAGACACCGGCACGGTACATAAAGGCAAGCAGGAATGATCCGCTCAGATAGGCAAGGGCCATGATCAGCAGAAAGTAAAGGATCTGGGCCTGCACGGCATGATCTTTCCGCAGCAGTTTCTCATAGTTCACTGCCGAGAGGGCATACCATGAGAGAACAAAGCAGCCGATATATACAATGCATCTGACAAAGAACTGAGCCATTTACTTCGTACCGAAGATACGGTCGCCGGCATCGCCGAGACCCGGTACGATGTAGCCGATCTCATTCAGCTTTTCATCGAGGGCAGCCAGATAGATATCAACATCCGGATGGGCTTCCTGAACCGCCTTGACACCTTCCGGTGCACCGACCAGGCAGACCAGCTTGATGTTGTTGGCACCGCGGTTCTTGACGGCTTTGATGGCATCGCAGGCCGAGCCGCCGGTTGCCAGCATCGGGTCAACGATCAGGGTAATGGCCTGATCCAGGTCCTTCGGGAACTTGGCGAAATATTCAACCGGTTCCAGTGTTTCTTCATTCCGGTACATGCCGATGAAGCCGACCTTGGCAGTCGGAACCAGTCTTCTGATGCCGTCAAGCAGACCGATGCCTGCTCTCAGGATCGGAACGATGATGACTTCCTTTGACAGTTCATAGCCGGTGGTCTTTGCCATCGGTGTTTCAATTTCCACCGGTTTTACCGGCAGATCACGGCATACTTCATATGCCATCAGTTCAGCAATTTCATCGAGATTTTCACGGAAATCCTTGGTTGTGGTTTCCTTTTTTCTCATGTGTGTCAGTTTATGCGTAATCAATGGATGATCGAGTACCTGCAACATAAAAATTATCCTCCGTAATTCTTAAACAATGATATTCCAAATCAAGGTGATTGTGCAAGGTGTGGTGTATACTATGTTTGATGAAGATTCTGATCACCCCGCTGATAGCATCACCGAAAGCCGATGCGTCCTATTATATCACCCGCAGCCTCGCGGATCTTTTTACGCAGGAAGGACATGCCTGTGCCGTCAGTGCTTCGGCCGACAATCAGTTTCATAATGTCTCCCTGTATCCCTGCGGCCTTCTGAAGAAGCCGCTGTTTGCCTCGCTGGCAAAGGTCAGAAGCTATGAAGAGTGGATGCATGCCCGGGGTGCGATTTCCAAGGAATACATCATCGATGATACCGAAGCCCTGCTGGAGGCCATTGATCAGTTCCAGCCGGATCTGATCATTACCCTCGACCGGATTGCCGGCGTCATCGCTTCCCGCATCCGGAATATCCGCTGCTGGGCTGTCGTCAACAATGCCATGTACCGGAATGCGTCCTTCCCCTCTTCCATCATGCAGGGACTGAACCAGGCACTGTCCTATTTCCGGCAGGAACAGGAATTCCAGCTGCGTTCCATCTATGCCCGCTGTGAAAGAAGGATCTCCTTCGGCGTCACCCTGACCCAGCCGTTTACCGCTGAGCAGGATGTCACCCGGATCGGCATTCCCGGCATCCAGCCGGCAAAGGCTGCCCGCACCAACCGCCTGATCATCTGCCTGAATGATGTCAGGCTGACAAACCGCACATTATACCGGGCTGTCCATGATGCCTTTCTCGGTGCTCCCTATGCCGTCTATGCCTGGTACAAAGGCTGCAAATCGATGAAGGAAAAGAATATCCAGTTCATGGCTTCGCCGCGGCTGGAGATGCTGCCGGGATCAATTGCCGTGATTCATGACGGCAATGACTATATCTTCCATGAAGCCCTTGCCATGGGCATCCCGCAGATGATCATCACCGGCCACGAATACCTGCGTTCCTACAATGCCCAGACGGCCGTGCGGCAGAACTTCGGCGTCATCCTGAACGAAGAGAACCTGTCGATGTCCACCCTGTATGAAACATACCGGCGGCTGATGAGTGATGACCGCTATTACGACACCACCCAGTGGCTGATGAAGAAATATGAAAAAGAGGGTGATCTGAACACCCTCCTGAAATACCTGTAACTGCGATCCGGATCATCTGATCCGGGTCTTTTTTTAGTCAATCAGCTTCAGATATTTAAATGCATTCCAGAGACCGTCGTCATCGACATCGGTCGTAATATAATCAGCTGCTTCCTTGATTTCCGGTCCGCCGTTGCCCATGGCAACATTGAAGGCACACAGTTCGAACATCGAAAGATCAATCTTGGCATCGCCGAAGGAAATCGTATCCTTCTGATCGGCATGGAGATAATCCAGCAGCACTTCAATGGCATGCTTCTTGGTGATGCCGGCCGGGCCCAGGTCACCGAAGAGTGCCATTTCGCCCTTGCCGCCCCAGGTATTGGCAATCAGGTTTGGGAACTCCGTCTTTGAGTCGAGATGATCCTGATAGGAGCTGAGGATGAAGCTGATCTTGTTTACATCATCGCGGTAAAGATCTTCACCCTGCAGATGAATGAAGCTGTTGACAAAGCCGGAAGCGCTCTTTTCGGCAGCCGCCGCATCGGCTCCCTTGCCGGTTGCGTACTTGATCATTGTCGCCGGGCCCTGTTCAAGCATGTAGTCATTGCAGTACATGCCGGAATTGGCTTCCAGATAGAAGCCGAGATGTCTCTCATTGCACCAGTCGACAATATGCTTTACATCTTCTCTGGAAAGACCCTGATGCATGACAACCGTGCCGTTGTCTTCAACATAGGCACCGTTGCCGCCGATCATGCCGTCGAGATCCGGCAGGTCACGCTGTTCGATTTCTGCCTTGGAACAGCCGGTGCAGATATAGACCTTGTGGCCGTTCTTTCTGGCCAGATCGATTGCCTTCTTTGCACTTTCCGGGGTTTTTGTTTCGTAGTTAATCAGTGTACCGTCAACATCAAGAAATACAATTTTGCTCATAATTTCCTCTTTCTAAATTATTCAAACGGAAAACGGTCAGTCAGGGCAATGACTTCCTGACGGATCCGGCTCTTTACTTCTTCATTATCCTTGTTTTTCAGCACTTCGGCAATCCACTTTCCGACCTGGAGGAATTCTTCTTCGCCGAATCCCTTGGTGGTCATGGCAGCCGTGCCGAGACGGATGCCGGAAGTGATGTTCGGCTTCTGCTGATCAAACGGAATGGCATTCTTGTTGGCCGTGATATGCACTTCATCCAGTGCCTTTTCGGCATCTCTGCCGGTAATGCCCATGGACATTGTATCGACCAGGATCAGGTGATTGTCGGTGCCGCCGGAAACCAGGCGGAATCCTTCTTCCTGCAGAGTCGAAGCCAGTACCTGGCAGTTGTCCATCAGCTGGCGGATATAGGTTTTGTATTCCGGCTGCAGCGCTTCATAGAAGCAGGCAGCCTTGGCAGCTGTGATATGGCAGAGCGGTCCGCCCTGCAGACCCGGGAAGATTGCCTTGTCGATAGCCTTGGCATATTCTTTCCGGCACAGGATCATGCCGCCGCGGGGTCCTCTCAGTGTCTTGTGGGTCGTTGTTGTCACAAAGTCAGCATAGGGAACCGGGTTCATATGATAACCGGCCGCAACCAGTCCGGCAATATGCGCCATGTCCACCATCAGCATTGCCCCGCATTCATCGGCAATCCTGCGGAATGCCGCAAAGTCGATTTCCCGGGCATAGGCACTGGCACCGCAGACGATCAGCTTCGGCTTTACTTCCAGCGCCTGCCGGCGCACGGCTTCATAGTCAATGCATTCGGTTTCCGGATCAACCCCGTAGGAATGGAATTCATACAGCTTGCCGGAGAAGGAAACTTTGGCGCCGTGGGTCAGATGACCGCCGGCCGAAAGATCCATGCCGAGCACTCTGTCACCCGGATTCAGTACGGCAAAGTAGACGCCCATGTTAGCCTGGGAACCGGAATGCGGCTGGACATTGGCATGTTCAGCGCCGAACAGTTCACAGGCGCGGGTCCGGGCCAGTTCCTCGATTTCATCGATATTGGCACAGCCGCCGTAATATCTGCGGCCGGGATATCCTTCCGCATATTTGTTGGTCAGGATCGAGCCGGCTGCCTCCCGGACTTCCCGGGAACAGAAATTCTCCGAAGCGATCAGTTCGATGTTATGCCTCTGCCGTTCCGCTTCTTTGGCAATCAGTGCTTCAAGCTGTCTGTCTTCCATCACTTTTCTCCTTTCAGGGCGGCAAGATCCAGGGGACCTTCCCGCAGTATGCGTACTTCATCTGCCGTACAGTCGGCAATGGTGCTGGCCTGACCAAAGGCAGTGTTGCCTTCCATCATACCATCAAGTCCCGGGCATGCATGTTCAATTTCATCCAGGCTGGTGCAGGTTTTTTCACCCGACCGGTTGGCACTGGTCATAAACAGCGGCACTCCCACAGCCCCGATCAGCCCGGCCAGGGCATCGGATGTGGCCATGCGGATGGCCAGGGTATCCATGCCGCCGTTGACATACTCCGGTACCTGCGGCTTTTTCTTCAGGATCACGGTCAGCGGTCCCGGCATCAGGCGCTGAATGATGTCTCCTGCCATGTCACTGACCTCGGCAATTTCCTCGATCTGGGCAAGATCCCGGCACATGATGGGAAAGGCCTTGTCGGCCGGCCGGTGCTTGATGTCCCGCAGATGTTCCTGGGCTGCCAGCGAATCCATGCGGGCACAGAGTCCGTAGACGGTATCCGTCGGGACTGAGATCACACCGTCATTCTTCAGTATTTCCGCCATTTCGGCGATTTCATTCTGAGCAAATCTTCGCATCTTTTCTCCGTCCATGTATATGATATTATAACAAACAGAGAGGTTTTGAATATGATACGTTTTGACAGCGATTATACCGAGGGATGCATTCCCGAAATTCTTCAGGCCTTAAACAATACGAATGACGAGCAGACGATCGGATACATGGAAGATCCGCACTGTGAAAATGCCCGCAGCCTGATCCGGAAATGGATCGGACGCGAGGATGCCGATGTCCATTTCATGGTCGGCGGCACCCAGGCCAATGTCACCGTCATTGCTTCCGTCCTGAAACATTATCAGGGTGCAGTATGTGCCGACAGCGGTCATATCAATGTCCATGAAACCGGTGCCCTGGAGGCAGCCGGACACAAGTGCCTGGCCCTGCCCAATACCGGCGGAAAGATCTCTGCCGCCCAGGTGGATCAGTATATTGTCAACCATTACAATGACGGCGCCCATGAACACATCGTTCAGCCCGGCATTGTCTATATCTCCTTCCCGACCGAAAGCGGAACCCTGTATTCAAAGCAGGAACTGACCGACCTCTATGCCGTCTGTCAGAAACATGACATTCCGCTGTTCATCGACGGCGCCAGACTTGGCTACGGCCTGGCCTCTTCCCATAACGACCTGACGATTGAAGAACTGGCAAATCTCTGCGACATGTTCTACATCGGCGGCACCAAGGTCGGAGCCCTCTTCGGTGAAGCCATTGTCATTCTCAATGACCGCTGGAAGAAGGATTTCCGCTACAACATCAAGCAGCGCTTCGGCATGCTGGCAAAAGGCAGAATGCTGGGCATCCAGTTTGAAGAACTGTTCCGTGACAACCGCTACATGAAGATCTCGGAACATGCCATTGCCATGGCTGACAGACTGGTAAAGGGGCTTGAGGCAAAAGGATATGAATTCCGCTATACCGCTGAAACCAATCAGCTCTTCCCGATCCTGAGCGAAGATAAGATGCAGGAGCTCTCTTCCGAATTTGCCTTCTCGCACTGGGAGGATCTCGGAAACGGAAAGCATGTCATCCGCTTTGTCACATCCTTCATGACCAAAGAGGAGAATGTTGAAAAACTGATCGAAGCACTTTAAAAGCCGATGCAATGCACCGGCTTCTTTTTTTTATTTCTGCTTTACGATTTCACCGCTGTTCTTGTGAATGCTGTCGGCAGGCACGACGCTTCTGACACAGGATGTCGGATAGACGCGGCTGTTGCGGCCGATGACAGTGCCGGGATTGAGCACGGAGTTGCAGCCGACCTCGACATGATCACCGAGCATGGCACCGAACTTCTTGCGTCCGGTCTCAATATTTTCATCACCGTCATGAACGACGACCAGCTTTTTGTCGGATTTGACATTGGATGTAATGGATCCGGCACCCATATGGGAATAATAGCCGAGGATGGAATCGCCGACATAGTTGTAGTGCGGTGTCTGCACATGGTCGAAGAGAATGACATTCTTCAGCTCGCAGGAGTTGCCGACGACACAGTCAGCACCGACCAGGGCGCTGCTGCGGATGAAGGCACAGTGTCTGACTTCGGTGCGGGGACCGATGATGCAGGGAGCACCAAGGTAGGCAGACGGGAAGACAGTTGCTGTCTTGTGAACCCAGACATGCTCGGATACTTCTTCGTATTCCTCCGGGTCCAGCGTTTCGCCAAGGGCGATGATCATATTCTTGATTCCATCGAGCGCTTCCCAGGGATAGGTAAACTGCTGCAGATAATCTTTTGCCAGTGTGTGGTCCAGATCATATAAATCCTGAATGGTATACATAAACGACCTCTTTCTAATTTCCATTCATAATTATACACAGAATGAAAAAAGAAGGAATCCATATCCTTCTTTCACTGGGTATATCAGCCCTTGACCTTTACGACTTTTCCAAAGAGGACAAAGCGGCCGTCATAGACATCATACGAGCATGTTGAGAACAGAGCCATCTGATCATCCTTTGTCAGGGTGACATCAGAACTGAACACGGTTCTGCTCTTCAGCATGTCAATATATGCCTGATATTCATCATCGGATCCGAAATGGATGGTGACATAGTCATCATAGCCGGTGGTCACAAAGCCGCCGACCGGGTAGACGATCCATTCACTGGTCGGGGAATAGATATGGATCTCCTTATGCGAATCGGCATAGGCCTGATCCTCGAAGTTTTCAAATTCGGCAAACATCAGCGGCTCATCCAGCATGTGGTGGCCATAGAAGACAGTGTTTCTGTCCACCATGTCACGGCCGTTTTCCATATCAACGAAGATGGTGCCGGCTTCATTCCAGGTTCCGTCCGGAAGTCTTCTCAGATAGTATTCGTTGTCACTCTGATAGATGACCGGATAGTCAATGGAAGATCCTTCCATTTCGATCCAGAGTCCGATATCCGGATTGACCGCCTGCAGAGAAGCCCAGTCGATCTGCTTTTTGTTTTCTTCTTCCTTCTTCACCAGCACATTTTCCTTCAGGTCGGCATAGGATTTCTGTGCCACCCGGTAGCGCTGGGTTTCATGGAAAAGCTTATATCCCGAAAAACCGGCCATTCCAAGTGCCAGGACAAGGATCAGATCAAGTATGATCTTGCCGGCTTTGGAAAGCTTTTTTTTCTTCTTTTTTGTCATTGTTCCCCCTCCTGCATATCAAGACCGAAGTATACAAACAGCATTCTGTCCTTGCCGTTCATATCCTTCAGTATTTCATACTGCGCCTGAGGCAGTGTTTCTTCCACCAGTCTGCTCATCGCTTCGCGCTGGTTCCATCCCATTTCAAAGGCCATGAATGCTTTCTCCTTCAGCACCTTGCCGCAGCCGGCAAAGATTCTCCGGTAGAAATACAGGCCGTCGCTGCCGCCGAAGAGGGCGACGTGCGGTTCAAAGTCGACAACCGACTTTTCCATGACTTCATCCTGGGGTATATAGGGCGGATTGCAGATCAGTACATCAAGTCTGACATTGTCCTGAATCAGCGGCTCTAGCATGTCGCCGGCGCTGAAGGTGATTTCCGCTTCATTGATGCGGGCATTTTCCACTGCCGTCTTCAGGGCATCGGTGCTGATGTCGGTCGCCCGCATATGCACCCGCGGCTCTTCCTTGGCAATGGTGATGGCAATGGCACCGGAGCCGGTGCCGATATCGACCGTCTCGATCGTTTCATAGTCAGAAAACCAGCGGTCCATCCGCTTCAGAATCTCAACACACAGTTCTTCCGTTTCCACCCTGGGGATCAGAACATCTTCATTGACGATCATCTTGTATCCGTAAAACCAGGAATAGCCCAGCACATGCGCCATCGGTTCCTGATTGAGGATCCGCTTCATGCCGGCTGCGAATTCATTTTCAAGATCGACCGGCATTTCCATGCTGTAATTGGCATACAGGTCATAGCGCTCGCGCTGTGACAGCTCCACCAGATAGGCCATGACGGTCTCTTCCGGCACATCTGCTTCCCGGCACAGCTTCTCATATTCCCTGACGGCTTTTGAAAATGTTGTCACAGCTGTGTTTCCTCCAGTTTTCTCTTTTCCTCTTCTGCCAGCAGGCCTTCGATCACCGCATCCAGCTTTCCTTCCATGATGCGGTCAAGCTGAGTAATCGTCAGGCCGATTCTGTGATCGGTCACCCGGTTCTGAGGATAGTTGTAGGTTCTGATCTTTTCCGAACGGTCACCGGTGCCGATCTTGGCACGGCGGATCTTGCCTTCCTCTTCCTCTTTCTGACGCTTGTATTCTTCATAGACACGGGCTCTGATCAGGCGCATTGCCGTTTCCCTGTTTTCAATCTGGGAACGGCCTTCCTGACAGTTGACGGTAATTCCGGTCGGCACATGGACAATGCGCACGGCACTGTCGGTCTTGTTGATATGCTGGCCGCCGGCGCCGCTGGCCCGGTGGGTCTCGATGGTCAGATCCTTGGGATCGATCTCAATGTCGGCAGCTTCCGCTTCCGGCTGACACAGTACAGTGGCGGTTGAAGTATGCACGCGGCCCTGTGATTCCGTCTTGGGAACTCTCTGCACGCGGTGCACGCCGGATTCATATTTCAGTTCCCGGTAGACATCATTTCCCTTGACCGAATAGATGATCTGGGCAAAGCCGCCGGCTTCGCTCGGGGATGCCTCCATGACCTGGATCTTCCAGCCCTTGCTTTCGGCATATTTGGTATACATGCGGTACAGATCACCGGCAAAGATATTACCTTCATCACCGCCGGCACCGCCGCGGATCTCCATGATGGCATCATGGTCATCGTCCGGATCACGGGGAATCAGCAGATGCTGAATATGTTCCAGCAGCTCTTCCCGCTGCGGTTCGCATTCAGCCTTTTCCATGCGGGCCATTTCCCGCAGTTCTTCATCGGATTCCTTCAGCATCTCATCTGCCTGCTCAATTCTCTCGTCCAGAGCCTTCAGCTGCTGCCAGGCATCGACAGACTGCTTGAGCCGGGCCTGTTCCTTTGACAGCTTTGTCAGCCTTGCCGGATCCCTGAGCACTTCATCTTCCAGAAGCTGGGCATTGATGGCGTCGTACTGATCCTGTATTTCCTGTAATTTTGTACGCACAGCGTCCATAGTTTTCCTCTAATCCTTCAAATCTCTGTATTCTTTCTTCATCTTCAGCTGCAGCTGCAGGCGCCGCAGTGCCTTCGCTTCCAGCTGACGGATGCGTTCTCTCGTCACGTTCCAGTTGCGGCCGACTTCTTCCAGGGTCTTGGGCTTGCCGGTGCCGTCCAGACCAAAGCGCATGCGGATGATCTGCTCTTCTCTTTCCGGCAGTTCCTTCAGCATCCTGTCCACCTGTTCGCGGACCACTTCATTTTCGGCATACATTTCAGGACTCATCGCATTGGAGTCCTGCACGAAGTCGCCGAGGGTGCTGGTTTCTTCATCGCCGGCCGGTGTTTCCAGGGATACCGGATCCATTGCCAGCTTCTGCAGTTCCTGTACCTTCTGCGGGGTCATGCCTTCGATCCTGGCGGCAATTTCCTCAACCGTCGGATCACGGCCAAGTTCCTGCATCAGGGCCCGCTGGGTGCGGTTGATGCGGTTGATCTGCTCGGTCAGATGCACCGGCAGGCGGATATCGCGGGACTGATTGGCAATCGCCCGGGCAATTGCCTGCTTGATCCACCAGGTCGCATAGGTGCTGAAACGGAAGCCTTTCGTATAGTCGTACTTTTCGACGGCATGGATCAGTCCCAGGTTTCCTTCCTGGATCAGATCCTGCAGCGACAGGCCGCGGTTGGTATATTCCTTGGCAATCGAGACAACCAGTCTGAGATTGCTGGATATCATGCGTTCCTTGGCATCGGCATCGCCTTCGGCAGCTGCTTTTGCTGTTTCATATTCCTGTTCGGCATTCATCAGCGGGATTTCACCGATCTCTTTCAGATATACACGGACGGAATCGGCAGGAGCCTTCTGCCGGTTCTGTTCGATATAGGGGTCGCGGACGGAATCGGTTTCTTCCGTATCCTCGTCGTCTTCCTCCTCTTCCGCTTCCGGAATCTCATCGTCAGAAAATTCTTTCTGGCTCAGCCATTCCATCAGCTTCTCTTCATCCTCAGCAGACAGACCGTTTCTGATCGCCTCATTCAGAATATCTTCCTGACTGACGTCATCATCGCTCTGCAGTTTCTGTTCGATTTCCTTTTCCAGTTCTTCCAGTGTCTTTTTGTTATCTATTGTTGTCATAATGCCCTCTGATACTTTTCCACTTTAACACATTCAGGTTCATGAAAAAAGAAAAGAAGGCTTTCACCTTCTTACTTCAGTCCGTACTTCTTATTGAACTTTTCAACACGGCCCTGTGCCTGTGCGAATCTCTGACGTCCTGTGTAGAACGGATGGCAGTTTGAGCAGGTGTCAACCTTGATTTCCTTCAGAGTGGAACCTGTCATGAATTCAGATCCGCAGCTTGTGCAGACTACCTTGCACTGGTAGTACTTCGGGTGAATGTCCTTTTTCATTTCTTTCGATCTCCCTTCTGCCTTAAGCCTCTATACGTGCTTAAAGAAAGTGCTTATTTATATTACCATAAGGCATTTTTGCGCGCAAGATTAATCTTCGGCCATTTCCCGCCAGATCCTGGCACCGAGAGCCTTGAGCTTGCTGTCGATTTCCGAATAGCCGCGGTCGATGTGATAGACGTTTTCGATTTCCGTGACGCCGTCGGCAATCAGACCGGCAATGATCATGGCTGCCCCGCAGCGCAGATCGGTCGCTGCCACCTTGCCGCCGTCCAGCTTTGTCGGTCCCTTGATCAGGGAGGCGCCGTTCAGCAGTTCGATATCGGCTCCCATCCGCTGCAGTTCCAGACAGTGCTTGAAGCGTTCGGTATAGATCGTTTCAACGACATGGCTTTCGCCTTCCGCCTGGGTCAGCAGGGTTGTCAGCGGCTGCTGCAGGTCGGTCGCAAAGCCAGGATACGGCTTGGTCGTAATATCCACGCCCTTCAGTTTTCCGGAGCGTTCGATTGTCACCTTGTCGATGCCGATTTCCATCTTCACACCCATTTCCTCCAGCTTGGAAAGCAGGGCTTCCAGATGCTGGGGAATGATATTGTTGATGGTCATCTTCTTTGCGGCGGCAGCGGCAATGATGATGAAGGTTCCGGCTTCGATGCGGTCGGGAATGATCTCATGGAAACAGCCGCTCAGGCTTCTGACACCGTCGATCGTAATGACATTCGTGCCGGCACCGCGGATGCGGGCACCCATCTTGTTCAGCAGGGTTGCGACATCGATGATTTCCGGTTCCTTGGCCGCATTCTCAATGACAGTACGGCCGCGGGCATAGACAGCAGCCATCATGATGTTGATCGTTGCCCCGACGCTGGCAATATCCAGGAAGATCTTGGTTCCCTTCAGTTCCTTTGCCTCGATCGTATAGCAGCCCTTGTCATAGGTTACCGTTGCCCCGAGCGATTCAAATCCTTTCAGATGCAGATCGATCGGACGCGGACCCAGATAGCAGCCGCCCGGCATCTTCATCCGGACATGACCGTATTTGCCAAGCAGAGCTCCCATAAAATAGTAGGAAGCACGGAGCTTTGTCACACTGTCATCATCCAGGTCAATATTCTTCATATGGGTCGGGTCAATGATCAGATGATCTTCCGCTACTTCATTGACTTCGACATTCAGGATACGCAGAATTTTTGAAAGCGCATCGACATCGGCAATCTGGGGAATGCCTACGATCGTAACCGGACCGTTGGCAAGCACCGCTGCCGGAATCAGGGCAACTGTCGCATTCTTGGCGCCCGATATCGTAACTTCACCTTCCAGAAGGTGACCGCCTTCAATCTTCATGACTTCATGCATGGCTGTTTTCCTTTCTTACCCAGTCTGTCAGTGACTGGATATCCTTTACTATCAGATCGGCATGGCTCTGATCCTGGAAGAACCTTGTGTCTTCCCGGGCGACGGTAAAGATGCCGGCCCTTTTGCCTGCCTCAATTCCCAGAGTGCTGTCTTCATAGACAATGCACTCATCTGCCCCCACCCCGAGCTCCTGCCTGGCAAGCAGATAGATGTCCGGTGCCGGCTTGGGATTCTTTACATTATCTCCGGATTCCGCAAAATCGAACAATCCGTCAATTTCCATTTCCTTCAGGCTGGCCTGAATCAGAGGCAGCGGCGAGGAGGAACAGACAGCCAGTTTCAGGCCCATCTCTTTCAGCTTTGTCAGTTCTTCCTTCAGTCCCGGAAACATGATTTCCTTAAAGTGAAGCGGATGTTCCTCATTGAAATACCGCTCGTTGTTTTCCCGTATCACATCCAGAGGCACTCTGCCTTCAAGCAGATCATACAGGATCTGATAGGTATCATCCATCGATGTTCCCATGATCGCATAGACCGGCCGTTCCGGCCCTTCATAGCCGTAGCGGCGCATCTGATCGATCGTGCCTTTCATATAATAGTATTCACTGTCGTAGAGAATACCGTCCATGTCAAACAATACTGCTTTTATTATCATCATCCGCTATTGTACAGGATTCGCGTCTGAAAACCAACATATTATCGATCTTCGCCGTTTTCCGTTCCCGTCCGCTGCCATTCGCTCTCGGAGCGGACCAGTTCAATATTGTGTTCATGATCCATGCCGAACAGATAGCCATATAGCAGATCCAGCACCAGCGACAGGCCGGCCGAAGAACCAAACGGGGCAATTTTCGGCGATGGCTCATAGTAGCCGATGCGGATGATGGAATCCGCATATTTTTCCAGCATGCCCTTGACCGGACCGGTGATCAGATAGATGGGGATTTTCTTTTCGGAGAGGATCCGGGCAGCCTGAGCCATGGCCTGGATCCGCTGGCTGTATGAAATGAACAGTGCCGTTGTTTCATGGTGCTGGCTTCCCGCCCGCTTCAGCAGACTGTTCTGGAGGTAGATTACATTTACATTATAGCCGAGATTTTCCAGCCTCGCTTCCAGTTCCATGGCCGCAAAGCGGTTTTCATCCGCGGTATAGATCGTAACGCTGTGATGTTCATGAATGGCCTTCGCCAGTCCGTAGATCGTTTCCAGATTCAGTTCGGCATAGGTATCATTCAGGCTGTTGAATTTCAGGGCAAGCAGCTTTTCGGCAACCGTACGGTTGCTGTCGTCCTTTTCCAGCGGAAAGGAAGGATTCAGTTCCGATTCACTGGCCATGAAGCTGTTCAGTTCGCGTGCCAGCTGCACGCAGAATTCCTTGTGGCCGGCAAAACCGAGCTTCTTGCAGAAACGGATGATCGTCGACTTGGATACATACAGCTGATTGGAAAGATCATCCAGCGACATGCTGATGACCTGACTGGTATGATCCATCACAAAGGATATGATCTGATTCTCGGTCGGCGTGAATGCCTCGCGGTCATGAATTTTGGTCTCGATTCTCATAGACAATATTTTATCACAGCAGAGGGTAAAAAAAAGAAGCCATGCCGTGCATGACTTCCTGTGATCTGTCAGTTTTTAAATTACACCGGTCCACTGCAGGATCAGCCTGATCCATCCGAAGAAAATGACAGTTCCGACAAATGTCCATAACAGAACAGACTCAATATTCAGATGAAGCTTCTCTCTGCGTGTCCATATGTACCAGACACCTACTGGAGGAAGAAAGAGGACCATCACGTACGCGATGATGTTCTGAGTACTCAGTACATCAACGATACGCTGCTGGTCCTCTTTGGTTAAGAGATCACGCTGTGCCATCTCCTGGCGCAGCTTTTTATTCTCCTGTTTTAATTCTTCTTCTGTAAGTTTCTGGCGTTTAGACGCCTTGCTCATTCAGAAACAGAATTAAGCTGCAGCCTCAGAGACCTGCTTGTTGGCGATGATAACGAACGGTGTGTATACCAGGATCGAAGAAGCGAATGCGATCAGCTGGGACAGACCACCCATGATGTTACCGCCGGAAGCCAGGAAGCCAAGGATACCTGTCGGAGTTGTCCACGGAGCGTCGACACCGAATCTCGGGCAGATACCGATTGCTGTCAGCAGGTAGCCGATTGTTACGGAAATAACCGGAGCAAGGAAGAACGGAATACCGAGCAGCGGGTTCATAACCATCGGGATACCGAAGATAATCGGTTCGTTGATGTTGAAGATTCCGCACGGAATAGCCAGTCTTGCGATTGCCTTATAGTCGTCTCTCTTGGAGAACAGCAGGATGGCGATGATCAGACCGCCTGTGATACCAGAACCTGTGTGGGAGAAGAATGCAGAACCGAACGGTGTGCAGATGATGTTCGGGAGAACCTTCTCACCAGCAGCGAATGCAGCGTTGTTAGCAGCATAAGCAGCTGTCATGAACGGTGTTGTAACAGCGCCCATTACGTTCGGTCCGTGAATACCGAACCACCACAGGAGCATCATGATCAGAACGATTACGAGGTAGCCCGGCAGACCTGTCATGATAGCCTGTACCGGAGCCATGATCGTAGCGATCAGTGTGAAGAAAGAGCTGTGGAATACCTTGTCCATAACGAAGCCGAGCAGACCGAAGCACAGAATTGTGACAACTGCCGGGAACAGTACGGAGAAGGAGTGAGCTACGTTCGGCGGAACGCTGTCAGGCAGCTTCAGTGTGAGCTTGCCGGACTGGATCAGCTTGACATAGATCAGTGTAGCCAGGATACCAACGATCAGAGCTACGAACAGACCCTGAGCGTTTGTATATGTGTTCAGAACACCGCTGCCTACTGAAACAGCTTCTGTTGCGCCTTCCGGTGTGTATGTGATCTTTGTGTTGATCAGAGATACAAAGGAAGCCAGAGCGACTGCCGGAGCAGTTTTGTCACCTGCATGGCCGAGGTTCTCGGCATAGTGCATGGAGACAAGGAATACGATTGCAACTGCCATGAAGTTCATGCAGCCATAGTTCATCATACCCCACATGTCCCACAGACCGGCTAACCAGCCGAATCCCGGAACGTTAGCCAGAGAAATCTGATAACCCTGAGCTGCTGTAGCGGAGAGAATGAACTGGAACAGTGTGCAGAATGCACCCATGATGACGACTGGCATGTTGTCAACGAATCCGTCCTTAATTGCGGACAGGACCTTGTTGGACTGCATCTTTCCTGCGAAGGAAAGAAGGCCATTCATAAAACCTTCATTCATAATTATGAAATCCCCTTTCACATATGAGTTTAACCATCTGTGAAATTGTTTGCAATCATAATCACACATTATGGCAATTATTTTCCTTGAATGTGCCAATATTTTTGATTTTCTTGACAATTAAGTTTCAAAACGCGTCATTTTTACCCATATGTAAGCGATTTAGTTGTTTTCAATGGAAGATATGTTGCAAATAACAAATCAATTTTATGTGAAAGTTATGTGTTAAAACACACATAATGTTCTCTTAAAACCATTGTCATCCATAACATGCCTTTCATAAGCATATTTCAGGACCGGTATGAACCGATGGTTTTCATGCATGTCACAAAAAAAGAACCCGCAGTCAGGTACGGGTTCTTTCGCTTCGGAAATGAGTGATTATGCCTTGTTGGCAGAACCGAATGCTTCGCAGAGTTCAACTGCCTTGGCAACGATTGCATCGCAGCCCGGCTTCAGCAGCTTACGCGGATCATAGCCCTTGCCTTCGAGGTCCTTGCCGGCTTCGATGTACTTTCTTGTAGCATCAGCGAAGACCAGCTGTAATTCTGTGTTTACGTTGATCTTGGAAACGCCCATTGTGATGGCCTTGCTTGTCTGATCGAACGGAATGCCGGAGCCGCCGTGCAGAACCAGCGGTTTGCCGTTGACTGCTTCGTTGATTTCGTTCAGACGGTCAAAGTTCAGACCAGCCCAGTTTTCCGGATACTTGCCGTGGATGTTGCCGATGCCGGCAGCCAGGAAGTCAACGCCCAGAGCAGCGATGTCTGCGCATTCTTTCGGATCAGCCAGTTCGCCGTTGGATGTAACGCCGTCTTCTGTGCCGCCGATGCCGCCGACTTCGCATTCTACAGATACGCCCTTGGAGTGAGCGAGCATGATGATTTCCTTGGACTTTTCAACGTTCTCATCGAAATCGAAGTGAGAGCCGTCGAACATTACAGATGTAAATCCGGCTTCGATGCAGGCCTTTGCGCCTTCATATGTGCCGTGGTCCAGATGCAGAGCAACCGGTACTGTGATTCCCATGGAATCATGCAGGTCAGCAACCATATCAACGACCATCTTGTAGCCGCCCATGTACTTTGCTGCACCTTCGGAAGCCTGAATAATAACAGGGGACTTTGCCTGTTCGCAAGCTGTCAGAATGCACTTTGTCCATTCCAGGTTGTTGGTGTTAAATGCAGGAATCGCATAATGGCCCTCATGAGCCTTTTCAATCATTTCCTTAGCAGAAACTAAAACCATAAAATTATTCTTCCTCCTTGTTTTTAGGTACTTTAATCATATTCCTTTTTGCCTTTGATGAAAAGCGATTTGTTAAGCAAAAAAGCGCTTCCGCGCTTTCTTAATTCTATGCCTGATCAATACGCATCATCGCCGCTGGGAATATCCAGGCCGCTGTCATCAATCGGTTCATCATTCTCTTCGTCATCGATTTCGATCTCACTTGTGTTCACATGGACTTCGTCATACTTGCGTCTGTTCCTGAGATCCCATTTATTGTTTTCCAGAGATGCGAAACGGTTGTCCAGCATCAGTTCGGAATAGAACTGGCTCTTCTTGCGCTTCAGTTTCTCTTCCGGGATTTTCATGGTTTTGGAGACTTCCGCCCAGAGCTTTGCAAATTCGATCTCTCTCTTGCGTTTGGAAAGATAGGTGTAGGCAACATCGGTCATCGTCTGATTGTAACTCATTCAAACTATTCTCCTTTAAATCCGCAATCGAAATAGTAGAGCACTCTGCATGCAAAGTCAACAATATTACTTAATTTTTCATTGATATCTGCCAAATCAGCCTCTGATGCAGGGCAATCTCACTTCCGGCAAGTACCTGATACTCGGCTGACCATTCCTGCTGATTCTTGTAAAACGCAATCAGCCGGGCCGTCAGTTCCATGGTTCCGTATTCGGAAGTGACGGTGCTTTTTCCGTCTTTTCCGGGGATCAGAATGGTTTCACTGCTGACATCGGCATGCCGTTCCAGAATAATCTGATCACCAAAAGTGACCGACTGTCTGGCACCGTCATTTTCCCGGTACAGCAGCCTGTTTCCATTCAAAAGAGCTTCCGTTTCCAGAAGCACTTCTTCCTCATCTGTAAGCATGTCAATGCGGATCATGCGGACAATTACTTTCATATCAAAACCTTCTGCCTACTCCCCGGTGCGGATTTCCCGCGGGAAGAAGACCTTGTTGTCATCGTTGGTCGGACCATGGGTCAGACTGTATACGATCGTGGAGGCATCGGAAAGCTCACGGATCGAGCCGTCCTTCATGCGGATCCAGATGCGGCTGTCCTGGCTGCCGGTATACGGCACATAGGGACTCTGGCGGACAGAATCATGGCCGAGATAATATTCTTCATTCAGGCCGGCCTTGGCCAGTGACTGCTTCAGTTCGGCAATTCGCTCCGGGGTGCTGTCGGCATAGTCAAACAGCCGGCGGTCACGGATCCGCTCAGCCATATCGCTGATGATCGCATCCTCATGCCGGGCCAGCACGTCAAAGGCATAGCCGCAGGATGATTCATCAAGCCGGAAATAGTCATCCAGGCTGATCGGTCCGCTCCCGGTCAGCGGCCGGAAGATTTCGATCAGATCCGAAGGATCATCCCCGTACAGTTCCTTCAGACGCCGGAACAGGGCATGCATCACGCATTCATAGCTGCGGGCGGCAGGATGGTAGTATACCTGCCAGTACATGTGATAACGGGACATGATGTAGTTCTCCACGGCATAGACACCGCTCTGCTTGACCACCAGCTGGCGGCCGTTTTCAATGCGCAGCGTGCGGAGAATTCTCTCCATGTCAAATTCACCGTATTTGGTGCCGGTAAAATAGGCATCCCGCAGCAGATAGTCCATTCTGTCCGCATCCAGCTGACTGCTGACGATCTGCGACAGCAGCGGATTCTTTCCGGTATGGCGGATGATATCTGCCACCTCTTTGGCCAGACCGGCGGAAGCCTGATTCAGGATCTCCGTAATCTCTGTATTCTCCTCAATGATCCGGCAGGTATATTCTTCGTGGGATGTATTTGTCACCGTCTCAAAGGCATGACTGTAGGGACCGTGGCCAAGATCATGGAGCAGGCCGGCCGCCATGACCGCAACCTTGTCACGCTCACTCAGGGCGGCCACGATATCGGGAACTTCCGTTACCATCCGGCGGACAATTTCATAGACGCCGAGCGAATGCGAAAAGCGGGTATGCTCGGCACAGTGATAGACCATATTGGCTCCGCCCAGCTGGCGGATGCGGCGCAGACGCTGAAACCAGGCACTGTTGATACAGTCCCAGATGACTTTCAGTTCAACTCTGACATAGCCGTGCACAGGGTCGCGCAGCACTTTTACTTCATCGGTTTTTTCAAACATTCTGTTCCTTTTCCTCCAGCAGTACGACAGCCTGTGCCAGCACGCCTTCCCGGCGGCCGACATAGCCGAGGCCTTCGCCTCTTGTCGCCTTGACACTGATCCTGTCAACATCACAGTTCAGTGCCGCCGCAAAGTTCTCTCTCATTTTCTGAATATGCGGTGCCATCTTCGGCTTCTCGATCAGCACCAGACTGTCGACATTGCCGATTCTGTATCCTTTTTCATCCATCATCCGGGCAACTTCCCGCAGAATGACCTGGGAGTCTGCCCCTTCCCATTTCGGATCGGTATCCGGGAACCACTTTCCCAGATCTCCGAGGGCCAGGGCGCCGAGAACTGCCTCGGCTACCGCATGCGTCAAGGCATCCGCATCACTGTGTCCGAGCAGTCCCAGATCCGATTCGATTTCAACGCCGCCCAGGATCAGCTTCCTGCCTGCCACCAGGCGGTGAATATCCGATGATTGTCCGATTCTCATAATAAAACTCTCTTTCCTATCCAAAGTGTAACACAATTTGTCTCTTTGTTTTGCCGTCACTGACAGCTTCCTATAGTACAATATAGCCATGCAGATAGAGCTTCCCGCATATGTTGAAGAACTGATCCGGCTTCTGGAAGAAAACGGCTATGAATGCTATGTGGTCGGCGGTGCCGTCCGCAGTTTTCTGCTGCACCTGCCGGTTCATGACTATGATCTGACAACCAATGCCCTTCCGGAAGAAATGCGGAAGGTCTTTCAGAATTACCGGACAATCGATACCGGCCTGAAGCACGGCACGCTGACGGTTCTGAGCCAGGGTGTGCCGGTCGAAATCACAACCTACCGGAAAGACGGCAGCTACAGCGATCACCGTCATCCGGAAGCAGTGATCTTTTCCAATGCCCTGGAAGAAGACTGTGCCCGGCGCGACTTTACCGTCAATGCCCTCTGCTATCATCCCGCTTCCGGCGTTCTTGATTTCTTCGGCGGCCTGGATGATCTGCAGCACCGCACCCTGCGCTGCATCGGCAATGCCAGTGACCGCTTTGATGAGGATGCCCTGCGGATCCTCAGAGCCCTGCGGTTTGCCGCCCGGCTGGATTTTGTAATCGAGCCGGAAACCGGCAGAGCCCTGCTGCAGAAGCGCAGCCTGCTGGCATTCATTTCCATGGAACGGATCCGCGAAGAACTGTGGGGATTCCTTTCCGCTCCCCACTGTGCTCCCTATATGCAGGAATACCGGGATGTCTTTCTGACCTGCATTCCCTTCGGCGGGAATGTCAGTGATCAGGGATGGCAGAAAATGCTGTCGGTCATTGACCGCACCCGCAGGCCGCAGATCCGCATGGCGCTGCTGCTGGACTGCTGCGAATGTCCTGATTCTGCCCGCACCCTGCGGGAAATGAAGTTCCCGGTCCGGGAGATCAGGGAAATGACAAATCTTCTGAATCTTAAGGATGCGGATATCTCTTCCCACATTGCCGTACGGTCGCTCCTGCGTCATCTGCAGGTTCCTTTTTCGGAATATCTTGCCTTCCGCAAGGCTCTCGATCCCTCCCTCAATGACATTGCCGCCCGGCTGGAATATGACGATGTGATGCGGCGCCGGGAATGCTGGCAGCTCAAGGACATGGATATCAGCGGCAGCGACATCAGAGCCCTCGGTCTGCAGGGAAAAGAAATTGCCGATACCCTGGAATATCTGCTCACTGAGGTCATTGCCGACAGAATCTACAACCGCCGCAGCGACCTGCTGAAAGCAGCTGAAGAGTATAAAAAAAGCAGATCACTGTGATCCGCCTCATTCATATGATTTCTGATAGGCAATGCGCGGTTCCCGCCATCTTCCGACGATGACACTGCCGCACTGCACAAAACCGTTTTTCGCCAGGAACCGGCGCATGGAACGGTTTTTTTCATGGGTGTCGATCCGGATATTGCGCCAGCCTCTCGCATCCATTCTTTCCCGGGCATAAGCCAGCAGCTTTTCGGCCATGCCCTTTCCCTTGCGTGAAGATCTTACGGCAATGCGGTGAATGACCACATACGGTTCATCATTCAGCCATTCGCCGTCTGTGATCTGCAGATAGTCACTGTCATTTTCTTCAATGATGCAGGCGGTGCCGATCACTTCGCCTGCGTCTTCAAGCACATAGCTGTACCCTCTCTGCATATCTGCCTGCAGGGTTTCGGCATTGGGTGTTCCCTTCTGCCACTGGGGAATGCCGTTCTCGGCAAAATACTGCTTTGCGTCTTCATATACGGCCAGTACGGCCGTCATATCCTGTTCTTCTGTTCTGCGGATTTTCATCATTTTTCCCTTAAAAAAACCGTCCTCACAGAGAGAACGGCTGTTCTGTTCTTACAGCTTCTTGAACTGTTCAACATCCAGGACGAAAATGGTAGCTCCGCCGATCTGAACTTCAACCGGGAAGGAAGCATAGCGTCCGATATCATAGCTGGCTGTTGACGGAACGATTTCCGTACGTCTCTTTGCCTCAGAGCCGATTGTCTCGATGCACTTGTCAACCAGTTCATCTTCGGTACCGACAATGATCGTTGTGTTGCCGGCACGCAGGAATCCGCCTGTTGTGGCCAGTCTGGTCATATAGAAATTATTCTTCGTCAGTGCTGAGGATACAGCAGAAGCATCATCATTTGATACAATAGCCAGAATCAGTTTCATAATCAAAACCTCCGTAATTACTTTTATATTTTATCACTAAACTTCGGAAGATGTGAGAATTTACACATTGAAGCGGAAGAAGACAATATCTCCGTCCTTCATCAGGTATTCCTTGCCTTCCAGACGGATCCGGCCGTGTTCTTTCAGGGCAACTTCCGAGTGATATTCCATAAAGTCTTCATAGCTGTAGATTTCTGCCCGGATGAAGCCTTTTTCAAAATCGGTATGAATAATGCCGGCACACTGCGGTGCTTTCATGCCTTCGCGGAATGTCCAGGCGCGGCATTCCGGCTCGCCGACCGTAAAGAACGTTCTCAGGCCGAGCAGGTGATAGGCCGCCTGAATGATCTGGTCAAGACCGGACTGGGGGATTCCCAGATCATCAAGGAATGCCTTCTTTTCTTCCTTGTCGAGACCAGAAAGCTCTTCTTCGATCTTGGCGCAGATAGCAATGCATTCGCTGCCTTCCGAAGCCGCAAATTCCTTTACTTTCTGATAGTAGCCGTTGGCTTCGGGATCAGCGATCTCCTCATCGCTCATGTTGGCGACATAGATCACCGGCTTGGATGTCAGCAGGCCGTAGTTGCGGATGAAGGCCCTGTCGTCATCATTCAGATCCAGCAGGCGCACAGCCTTTCCGGCTTCCAGCGCATCCTTCATCTTTGTCAGCACATCCAGTTCACGGACAGCATCCTTGTCCTTGGTCTGCGCCTTCTTGGCAATTCTGCCGATGCGGTTGGCAACCGAATCCAGATCGGCCAGGCACAGTTCAAGATTGATTTCTTCAATGTCACGGATCGGATCGACGCTGCCTTCGACATGTTCGATATTGGCATCATCAAAGCATCTGACAACATGCACAATGGCATCTGTCTCACGGATATTGGCAAGGAACTGGTTGCCCAGGCCTTCTCCCTTTGATGCGCCTTTGACCAGTCCGGCAATGTCGGTGAATTCAAAGGTTGTATAGATCGTTTTCTTCGGGTTGTAGTACTTTACGAATTCTTCCATTCTCTCATCGGGAACTTCGACGACGCCGACGTTCGGGCTGATGGTTGCGAACGGATAGTTCTCAGCCAGCACCTGGCTGTTTGTAATTGCGTTGAACAATGTCGACTTGCCGACATTCGGCAGACCGACGATTCCAGCTGTTAATGCCATAATCAATATCCTTCCTGTTGTGCTCTTTCGATCACCTTTTTCAGTTTTCTCTCAAATTCATGGCGCGGAAACATTACCACGGCGCCGCAGCCCTGGCATTTGATCTTGATGTCCGCACCCATTCGGATGACCTTCCAGTATTTCGACTTGCGGCACGGATGTTCCTTTTTCATTTCGACAATATCATTGAGATCATATTCCGGTGTCATACCTGTATTCTCCTTTGGCTCAGCCGAAGAGTTCATCTGAATCAAGAACGATCGTAACCGGACCGTCATTGCAGAGGCTGACTTTCATGTCTGCCGCAAAGATGCCTTCCTCGACATGATGGCCAAGTTCCCGCATCACATCATTGAAGTATGCATACATTTCCTTTGCATGATCCGGCTTTCCGGCCTTGTCAAAGGACGGCCGGTTTCCCTTGTGACAGTCCGCATACAGCGTAAACTGCGAAATGGAAAGAACGGCGCCGTTTACCTGGGCCAGCGAGAGATTCATCTTCCCTGCTTCATCTTCAAAGATTCTCAGGCGGGAGATCTTCTCGGCCATTTTACGGACCGTTTCTTCTGTATCTGCATCCTGGATTCCGACCAGAAGCAGATATCCCTGATCTATTCTTCCGTGCACGGAACCGTCGATCGTCACGGATGCTTCACGCACTCTCTGTATTACTGTTTTCACGTCCTACAGTATAACAGATTCATGCCGTATTTCATCTTCCGTAATAAATAAAGAATTTATTATTAATAAAGAAAATGACTGAAATTGTGAAAAAAAGCGCTCACAATTTGTGTGAAATGTGTGAAATGCTCACAAACCATTGAAAAGTCAGGCTGAAAATTTGTAGAATATTGGCATGGTGAGTAAGAAAAAGAACAAAAGAAAGTTTGGCATTGCGCTGACCGGACTGGCTGCGGCAGGAATGTTTGCGGCAACGATTCCGGCTCTGCAGGTATCGGCAAGTGACGAATCAGCAAATCTGATTGAACTCCCGCTGATTGAAATTTCCATGCAGGATTCCAATCCGCTCAGTACACTGAAAAAAGAAATCATCACGGAAAGGGCTTCGTACGACGACACCATTTCCCTGGATGAAATAGACATCAACAGAAGTACCCTGGATATCGTCGGCTTTGACCGCACGACAACAGGCATTCAGACAGTTACCGCAAAAGTATCGCTGGTCTCGGCCCAGGACAGCACCAAGAGCATCGGCTATTCCTTCACACAGGATGCCACCGTCAAGATGGTAAAGTCCAGTGCTCCGCAGCTGAAGCTGAAATCAAAAAACATTACCGTAAACAACGGTGATGCCTGGAATCCTTCCTCCTATATCGCATATATTCACGATGACTCCGGCATCCTGCCGACCCTGAAGGTGTCCGGCACTCCGGATATGAATACGGATGGAAACTACAACGTCAATTACACGGTCGTCGATCTGGAAGGAAACAAGACCAGTGCTGATCTGACCGTCACGGTCAAGACCCCGGAAGAAGTCATCCGGGCCAGAGAAGAAGCTGCCCGCATCGCTGCTGAAGAAGAAGCCGCACGCATCGCTGCCGAAGAGGAAGCACAGCGTCAGGCTGAAGAAGCACAGCGTCAGCAGCAGGCACAGAGCGACTTCTACAGTCCCGGTTCCGGTGCTCCGGTTACCGGCGACAGCGGCTCCAACCCGTTTGGCGGCGGCTGGTCCAACTGTACATGGAGTGCATGGCAGCTGGCCTATCAGAACACAGGTGTTGCCCTGCCGTCACTCGGCAATGCCGGAAGCTGGCTGGCCAACGCTTCGTCCTACGGCTATGCCACAGGCGGCTCACCGGCAGTCGGTGCTGTTGCTGTCTATTCCAACCACGTCGCATATGTCGATGCAGTCGGTGCAGACGGTTCTTACCACATCGCCGAAGGTGGATTCCTTGGCGGATATAACGAAAGATGGGTATCCGGCGGACTTCCGGAAGGACAGTCACTGTACGGATTCATCTACATCCAGTAATGCTGAACTGAAAAAGAGGAGAAATTCTCCTCTTTTTTTTGCGTGCGGATATTTATTTTCAGAATCCCAGATTTTCATTGACCAGAATCACATGGATTCTGCCTTCGTGTTTTGAATATCTGGTGATCAGGAACTGACAGCAGATCGTATCAGGTGATTTGCAGTCGGCACAGGCACCTGT
>JAZPXY010000004.1:0-86176 GCA_045543875.1 Bulleidia sp. | reverse complement strand
GACACACCGGAATCCCGGATTAAAGAAACCATTGAGAAACTGGATTTCAAAGTGACAGAGATAAGAGAAATCAATGCCATTAAGAGTTGATCGCTTAATAGCATTTCTCTAAAAAAATAATGCTCGACCTTTGTTTTCGCTTTTCCAGCTCATCATTACAATTCTTCATCTGCTGTCACTCCGTTAATAATTCTGTAACACGATTTCACCGGAATTCCTTAAAGGCCCTACTGGCTATTCTTGCAGTTGTCAGTATCAGGAGCTTCCAAAATAAAGGATTCTTATTCAATAATGCACATATTTATGCCTCAAAGGAAGAAAGGGGAAAGATAGATAAGAAGCCATATTATAGGCAGTCAGCAATTGTCTTCTGTATTTTGAGTGCAGTTTTTCTTATAATTGGCCTATCTCTTTTGCTTCATAAAGACAAGTTGCTTCTACTTGAGATACCCCTGATAGTTGGTGTTATTATTTATGCAATTGTATCGACGGTGCAGATCAACAAGCAGACAAAGAGATAGACAGATTCCAGTTTGTCGCTGACTTATAACGCATAACAAACTCCTTTCCTACATAGCCATTAGGCATTCGGAAAGGAGTTTTTATTATGTCTGAATGCAAGGTCATTTCCATAGAACTGCATGCTTACCCGGTCAGCTTCTCAGAATGGCAGAACACTAACGTTTTGGAAATACAGTTTTCTTTAAAATAAATGAAATACTGTATGACCAGGTCATTGACTATTTCCAGATATTGAACTATTATACTTTGCTCGATCTACAGTATGTGCGTGAATCACATACGAAACAGCATGAAGCTGCAGGAAGTATGCAGTAATTGCCCGCCAGAAAGTACGTTTCCGGACATGTACATAAAAATTGTTCATTTGTGTGACCTTCCATACACATTTGCTGTGTATAAGGGTGAAGAGGCAATGAGAAAGTTGCCATGGAGGAAAAAATAATGTTCAGAACGATAATTACAGCTGTACTGATTACACTCATGAGCGGCAATGCAGCCGTGTCCCGCATCAATACACTTGGCGGATATACCCCAGTGGAAGAAACTGCCGTCAGTGAAACAAACGATGCTGAATATCAGGGAATCTTTGATGAAGCGATGAGCAAACACATCGGCTGCAGCTATGAAACGACACAGATGATTGAAAAACAGATCGTTAATGGCACCAATTATAAATTCATCGCAAAGGCTGTACCGGTATACCCCGGCGCAAAAACAAAGACTGTACAGGTTACCATTCATGAATCCCTGGACGGGGAAATCTCTGTTCTTGAAATCAGAGAACTGTAAAAAAACGATTGTTCAGGAATTGTTTCAGATCAGGCATAAGAAAGCAGATTCCCGCATTGTCTGCAGGCAGCGACGGATCTGCTTTTTCTGTATAACTCCCCTTCCCCTGCCATGCAGGATCCTGAAACGATTACAAAAGGCTCATCTGAGCTCTGTCAGATCTGCTGTTCATAACCAGACAGGACTCTTCTTTCCTGTTCCTGTATAATGAAGAAAAACAGAAATCGCGATTATTGCAGCAAAAGAGAATACCATAGCCATTGATACAGCCGGATGCAGTATCCGATGTCAGCTCATGGCACCGGCGGCATGCCGGGGATATTCAAAAGATTATGTGTGTGAAAAATCGATTCCTGTCAGCGGAAAGATAAAAAAGTCATGATCTGCATTCAGAAATGAGAGCAGCAATTCATCAGGCCGGAGCCATAAGCCTGCGCCTGCTGTGCAATTGCCGGGAGAACAGATATAAAAAACAGAAATAATAACAGCCGCATCGTTCTGGAGCAGAGCTTCATAACAATCGTTCTGATATATGGTCTGAATTCCATCGCACAGATTTTGAGAACCTACTATTTTGCGTTTGTTTCCGGTCTTAATTTGAGTCCCGGCATAAACCGTGTTTTTCTGTATCTGGGACATTTATGCTTTCTGCTGACTTATGCTGCATTTGCATGGGCAGTAAAAGGTGAAGCAAAGTATTTCTTCTCCGGCATAAAGAAAAAAACCTGGATTCTGGCCCTGCTCGGAGCCGTTACAGGATTTCTGATGATGACCATATGCATCATGGCTGCCTCTGCCTGCGGAAACATTACCGTTAAGCCGGCAAGCGGTCCGACAGATGTTCTGCCGTTCATTCTGGGAATCTTTGCTGTTCTGCTTCAGGCATCCACAGAGGAAATCGAGACCAGAGGATTTGTTTTTTCCAGGCTGTACGACAAAGGAGCTTCAGCCTCTCAGGCGATCATTCTGAGTGCATTGATTTTCGCAGTAATGCACATGTCCAAACCCGGATTCGGTCTGGTTCCGATACTCACCACAGCAGCCCCCGGTCTGGTTTATGTACTCAGCTATTATTATTTCGGAAGCCTGTGGTTTGCCTGCACAAATCACATGATGTGGAATTACACCCAGGATTTTCTTTTCGGTCTTCCGAACAGCGGCACTCCGGCAGAGTTCTCCCTGATGAACACAACGGTTCAGTCTTCAGCTACGATGAGATATTCGGCATCGAAGGCAGCTGGCTCAGCTTCATCGTGATGTCTGCAGCTGCACTCATCATATTCATTATCGGCAGATACTGCAGAAATAAGAACCACACGGATTTTATAGTATAGGAGATTTTCATTTCTGCCGATGATGAAGCAAAAAAAGATCAGAGACTGCTCCCTGATCTTTCATCTGATTCATTCCGTTTTCAATACTCTGCTCAGAGCAGAATCATGCTGCAGTACTTTTCCGTATTCTTCTTTGCCAGGAAAAGAATGACAAACTGACCGATGATATGCACTGCCGTTCCGACAAGGCCAAGGGTAATCCCTGCATCTGATTCAGCTGCATCTTCGCTCAGCATCATCAGATTGCCTGATGTGCATGTGTCATACAGAGTGTGAAGGAGTACCGGAACGGCAATCGCAAGCACATACTGCAGGAAACGCGGCTTGCCGCTGATCTTGTTGTATTTTGCCAGTCCGAGATGATTGGCCATGATCATTCCATAGCACATATGTCCTGCAATTGTCAGCATTCTGATCCATATTGCATGAGCCTCCGCATCACCGTAATTGAATTCCTCCGGGAGCGTGAATCCGATGCCGATTGCAGCACCAATGAGAATGTATTCATAAACATTTCTGATCTTTTTGCGGAAAAGGAATATCGCAATCAGCATGAATATCAGTTTTGTCAGTTCTTCCGGAAAGCCGGCTGTCACAAACGCCAGAGCCACAGATTTGATAAACATGTTGGCACTGCCGAAACTGATTCCTAGCTTGCTCATCAAGACTGACACACCAAGAAACATATAAAAGGAAACAGACATTGAGGCTACGCCAAGTCCGACCGGCACAAGTGCCTGAAGCCATCCTATCGGTGATGGTTTTTCCCTCATTACCATCCGGTAATAAAGCACTCCAAGAATCAACAATGATAAAGCTGCCTGAAAAACTGCCATAAATCCTCTTCTTTCTAAGAAAGCCGCTTACCGTAAAAGCAGTCACGGCATCAGTTCAAATCAGTAGTTATTTTCCATTGACTCAAACGTCAATAATCATACCATCTGTGCAGGCATTTTACACCCTTTTTCTTTCATATCCGGATATTCTGAAAAACATCAGGATTCCGGAATCCGACATTTAAGAGAAGGATAGATCAGACATGATAAATATTGAGAAAACAAGAAAATACTATGATCAGCTGACAGAAGCAGATCTCTGCAGCTGTGCGTATTGTCAGAACTATATCAAAGAAATCAAGGCTGCCAATCCGGAAATCGCAGTTTATCTGGAACGGTTCGGGGCTGATATCGAAAAGCCATTCGAAGTGATACCGGTTGGTCCCGTGAACGGAATGATGCTTTACAGCGGCGTACAGTATGTCATTCTGGGTACTGCAGACCATTTCAGAGAAACCGAAATCGGCAGTATCCGGGTATATATAACAGATTCGCATCCAATGACAGATATAGAGGAACCTCATTTTGTTATCGAGATCACTCCGATATATCTGAAATGGACCGGAGAAGCGTAAGTTCCTGTATGTTCTGTACTTCCGAATCTTAAAAATCTCCTTCTGTCAGCCGCAGGGCCATACAGAAAGGAGATTCTTGTTATATATACAGGCGCCCTTTTTTATCCGGGGCAGGAGTATTCTCCTGTTTTCTGCTCCGGTTCAGTCTGCCATACGAACGGCATAGTCTACTGCGTTGACAAGGCTCTGTTCATTGCTTTCACCATTGCCGGCATGAGAAAAATCTGTGCCGTGGTCAACGGATGTACGGATAATCGGAAGACCGAGCGTAATATTGATACCCTCCACTGCCTTCCATGTCTGATTCTCCCGGTCGTATACAAACCCGATTGTCTTGACGGGTATATGTCCCTGATCATGATACATGCATACGATGATGTCATACCAGCCTCCCAGCATCTGCGAAAAGGCACTGTCCGGCGGCAGAGGTCCGATGGCAATGATTCCCTTTTCCTGTGCTTCCCGGATGGCCGGCATGATCTCATCGATTTCTTCTCTTCCGAACAGACCGTTTTCTCCGGCGTGCGGATTCAGTCCGCATACACCGACTTTCGGATCTTCAATTCCAAGATCGCGGCAGGCTTTGTATGCCAGCTCAATTACTTCAAGAACCCTGTCCTTCTTCACCCTGTCACAGGCTTCCCGAAGGGACACATGGGTCGATACATGAACGACTCGGAAGTCATGGTGGGCAAGCATCATCGTGTATTTTTTCGTATGAGTATATGCCGCATAGATCTCGGTATGGCCGTCAAAATGCATTCCTACCTCTGCCAGTGCCAGATTCATAGCTTCCTTGTTCAGGGCATTTGTAACTGTAGCATCGATCTTCTTTTCCATCGCCAGTCCGATCACCGTACGCACGGATTCAAAGGCTGCCCTGCCGCCTTCTTTGGAAACTTCGCCGATTTTAAAATTCTTTATATCGCTGATCAGATCCAGATGATATACATCAATGGTTCCGTATTCGAATACCGCATCATTTACGTCTGTGACCGGATGAATGATGATTTCCGGATGCCTGACAAATATCTTTGCCTGTTCCAGTATCTTCGCATCACCAATGACAATTGGCCGGCAGCGGTCATAGAGAGATGGGTCGCTCAATGCCTTGACTGTGATCTCAGGGCCGCTTCCGGCCGGATCACCCATGGTGATGCCGATGATCGGTCTCTTTTTCATACTCTGTGTTCCTCCAGTTCCTTCTGCAGCCGGACAAGCAGCGCTTCATCTCCGAACCCTCCGGACTTTGTGATCAGATATCCGCTGCCGTCAGAATTTGTGTATTCTGCCAGCACCGTTCCCGGTGCCATTTCCTTCAGGGACCTCAGTGTTTCAATGCCCATGGCCTTTACACAGCCAAGAAGCGTATCTCCGCCGATGATCATCAGCGTGCCGGAAGGCTTCTGTCCGGCCAGAATGGCAGCGATCTTCCCCATGCATCCGGCAATTCTTTCAGCAGTGTTCTCTCCTGTATCTTCTTCCGTTACAACATCATCCATTGTATCAATGACAGCAATCGGAGTGACTGCCGCAGCCAGGAAAGACCTTACAAACTGTTCCATATCTTTTTCATGCCACTGTCCGTGAAGCACCTTCTTTACCGGCACATGCACTCTGCAGGCATTGTTTTCCCGGGCATACGCCAGCTGCTTTCGGGTTACTTCATTCAGCGAGCCGGACAGAACGATCAGTTTTTCTGGCAGTCCTTTGCTTAGAGAAGCAGTGTCTCTGCCCTTTTCACCGGCCGGATATTTTTCCAGCAGGCCGGCACATCCGGCCGCAGTCAGAGGCCGGCGCGGATCCGCAAAGATCCAGGCGGCCAGTTTTTCCATCCCGGCATCATCTGTACAGTCGTATACCGCAATGCCGTCTGTTTCCGTATCGTCTGCACAAAGACATACATTGACATCTGACTGCAGGCGGATCAGACGGTCGATCCTGCTCTCTTTCACAGGGTTCATGACATCCCCGGCAAAAATGCTTTCTGCCAGCGGCAGACCGTTTACATACTGAATGCCGTCTTTTGTGATCCGGTTCATTTTCGGCCATGCCGGCACAAACGGCAGTGTCTTTTTGCCCGCCGCATCCAGCAAAGCTGTCAGTTCCGCCCCGACATTTCCTCTGAGCCCGGAATCTGTTTTCTTATAGATACGGCTGAATCCGGCAGGCACTGCATCTTTGACAAGATCAAATATGATTCTGTAGGCATCTGTGCTTCTTCTGTGTCTTGTATCGGTATTGATGACCAGCACATCGCCGCTGTAATCTGAAGGAATTCCTGTATTCTCTGTCATTACTGTCACTTCATAGCCTTTGACAGCCAGCTGAACACCGGTATCCAGCGATCCGGTCAGATCATCCGCCAGAATCAGCAGTCTTTCATTCGTATCACTCATATAAAATCTTCCAGGAAACCTTCTTCATCAAACTGAAGTTCATACGGTTCACTCAGTATTTCAATTTCCGGTATCGACCTTAAAGACTCTGCCAGAGGTTCAGAAACCTCAAACTCGTTCAGTGACAGTGTGTCGTGTATTCTTGCGATTCTTGCCTTTGCATAGTCGATCCGCGGACATGTCCGTACAGCCGTACGCAGTGCATCATAGTCATTCTTCCGATAGAACGGGATCTTGCCGCCGTCAATCATCAGATTCGTCGTTACATTCACCCAGGTGCTCTGCCAGTCCACAGAATTGAGACATCTGGCAGTCGTAATATCCGCCAGTCCCAGTCCGCAGGCATTATGATGGCTCTGCTCACTCAGGCCTCGAATGAACAGTCTGCGGGCATGGAAATCATCCTTGAAATACGGCATGAATCCCCTGCCTGTCACGTTGGGATCAGCCCCTTCCCCGGAGATATCCTTGCCGATGCGGTCAATGACCAGCACATCGATATCATCGAACATAAAACGCGGAAAACGGCGTCTTGCGGCTTCCAGCAGTTCCCTGTCGCCGGCAATGATTTCTTCCTTCGGATAGACTCTGAGTTCCGATATCTGATCATAGGCATTCTGTACAACACCAACGGCAAATACCACATTCATCTTTTCCAGAAACACGCCTGCAGCATTCGGGATATTCTCGGCAAAGGTATCAAATCCCCGCATATGCAGGGCTGAGCATCCCTTATGCTTGGCCAGTCCGATTGCCATCATTTTCAGAAGACCGCTTTCATGTTCTCCCTTGAAGTCCGTATGCGGCTTGACCTTGTTGTATATGACAATGCCGTCTGCTTCATATGCAATGCGGTCACAGTATACCGGTGTCTTCACATCATCATTCAGATTCCCGATCTGCACCACATCCATGGAGGCACAGACCGGCACCCCAATGTTTTCTTCCGTGATCCCGTATCCTGTCAGTATCTCAAGATTGCCTTCGGCACTTCCGCCGCCATGGCTTCCCATGGCCGGAACGATGAAGGAATCGGCACCCCATTCCTTCAGCTGATCACAGATGCTTCTGACAATCAGAGCATTGTCGGGAATGCCCCTGCTGCCGACAGTGACAGCGATTCGCTTTCCCTGCACGGCTGCAGCATAATCATGTTTCGAAAATTCCTGTTTCAGATGAGCCGGAATGTCTTCAATTCTGTCATTGGCATAATTCTGCCGTATTCTCACCATCTTCGGCAGAACAACATCATCCAGTCCCTGAATCGGAACCGGTATATCGGGAAAAGCAATTGTATGCATATAATGCCCTCCTGGCACTGACCATATGGCCTGCTGTGCCGATGATCTTTCCTTAACCGCAGAAATATCATTTTTTATATATGAATGATGTTCTCTGCAAAAGAAACAGCATATCCGGCTCCGCTGCCTGTCTCTGCTGTTCCGGCATTGTTCACCGGCATATGTATTCCGGCTTCATTATAGCGTATTCAATCTGAATAACGGGAGGTTATCCGCTGTTTATTCAGGCATGCATACATACTTTGAGCGATACAATTTCCCTTTCAGACTGTACAATGGATTCAGCACACATTCTTTAAAAAAAACATCATTCTGCGGATGAGTTCCGGGACAGTACACAGCAGGTCATCCGAATAAGAGATGCGGCTTCTCGGCAAGGAACTGCCAGACCGTGCAGATCTGATCCAAGTATCCTTCGGTCCGGTCATTATTGAAGAATCAGTTCAATTATGGGAAACTTACGCCAAAGAACAATTCTGTCTGACGCAGTGATACTGCCGTCAGCCGCTGTTTAATAATGAATCATATAAAGAGGATTTGTTTATGACACAAGATTCAGGATAAAAGAAAAAATCCCAAAAGCTTCATGTCAATACCATACGAATGCTGTTTGCTTCTCTCCTGCTTGCCATTGCAGGCATCGTGTTTACATTCTGCATTACCTGGGGCATGAATCAGGAGAGGCTTGATGCCACTGCCTCAACAGATGTATTTCAGAAGTTCAGCCTGAATACCCTGGACGGAAAAAAAATATCTGCCAAAGATACAGCTTCCAGCCGCTATATTGCCTACAACATATGGGGAACAGACTGTCCTCCGTGCATCCAGGAACTTCCTGATCTTGAAGAGCTGAACAATTCCTATGATCCGGCTGACTTCAGAGTCATTGGTATTCCGCTCGATGTAACAAATCACGGAGAGGAAATCATTGATGTCCGCCTTGAGGAAGCAAAAAAAGAATTATCGAGGCATCGGGAATCACTTTTGCAAACATGATACCGGATCAGAAAATGGATACCTTTCTCAATTATGCAATTACGGGAACGCCGACGACATTCATCGTCAGCAGTGAGGGAAAGATTCTGGAGTCCTTTACCGGATCAAGAGATCTGGAATTCTGGAAAACCACAGTGGATACATTGCTGAAAGAAGGTACGCAATAATGAATGAAAGCGTCAGCCTGAAAAAGGCCGGCGCTTTTTCATCATAAGTCTCTCCGGCCAGAACAGAAAAAAAGGAGAATCATTATGCCTGAAAACAGAAAAAATTTTGGAAGCTGTATCTGCTGACAACGAACTTCTCAGCAAAATCCGGAGCACAGGCATAGAAGAAGACAGCAAAAAAACTTAACGCTGACGAACTGGAAGCTGTCAGCGGCAGTGACAAGGACAGCGATGAAGCCTGGCCAGATCTCCATTCCTGCTGCGGCCCGGAAATACAGCTGCCAAAGGAAACCTGCGGAATAGCATCAGAATAATGCAAAGAATCCTGTTTTCTTTCTGTCCGTATCCTCCAAAAGATACGTTTCCCCTCTTCCAGGCTGTATAATGAACACAAGAAGCTTATGCTGAACGGAAATGATAATCAGAAACTCATTGGCAGTTTCTGTACGGTTTGCTTTGAAAACCATGATAAGATTCATTCCCTGTTTCCTGAGCAGTCGCAGTACAGTCATACAGTATCTGCAGAGGTAAAAAGAAAATGAGAAAAAAAGAATTCATGTTATGCAGTCTTGCGGCATCTGTTCTTCTGTGCGGCTGCAGCAAGGCACCGGCTGCGGTCAGATATGAACTGGCGGAAGTACATCCGGTGGCAGGCCGCCAGGGCATCTGTACGGAAGACGGATATTACTGGGTCAGCGGATCCAAAACACTGGCAAAATACGACAGCTGCTGGAATCTGATTGCCGAAAACACGGATCCGTTTGCAGGCTATTCACTGGAAGTCAACCATATCGGTGACATTGATGTGTACAACAATGAACTGTATCTGGGGGTTGAATACTTTATGGACGGCGAAGGAAAAAACATCCAGGTCGCAGTCTATGACGGTGATACTCTGAAGCTGAAACGGGTCTTCCCTTTCCGTGCCGATACCGGCCAGCTGGAATGCAGCGGCATCACAGTGGATCCTGATTCCCGAACCGTCTATATGACTTCATGGATCGATGACGAATCCAGTGAGTACCTGTATATGTATGATCTTGATACCGGAGACTATAAGGGAAAGCTCAGGATGCAGCCGGGCTCGAAATGGATACAGGGCATCGCCTGTCATCAGGGAAGCCTGTATATTACATGCGATGACGGAGATGCTGACAAAGATGAACCGGATCACATGTACAGGATCGATGTTTCCGAAAACCGGGAAACAGGACAGGTCAGTCTGGAAAAAACATTTGATGATGTAATCAGACAAGGCGAAATCGAGGGCCTGACATTTAACGAAGACAGCGGACAGTTTCTTCTGCTGTACAACCGGGGCGCAAGGATCATTGCCGGGATGCCGTCCGGCTTCTATGAAGGCTACAGCGAGGAAATCCATGAAGTCTTTGTATATGATATGACTGAAGGCAATTAATTGCTTAGATACCGATATACACAGAAAGGAACACAGCCATGCGATCCAGAGCTTTTGTCTTCTCTGCAGCCCTCTTCTGTACCGTTTTATGCATCAGCGGATGCCAGTCTCCAAAGCAGGAATCTGATGCATCAGTGACTGAGAATCCGGCTTCCGAAACTGATGAAAACCAGATTGGTCAGGACACTGAAATCATGAATGCAGAAGATCAGATCGAGACAGTGTATCAGAATGCCCTGAAATCAGCCTTCTGTATTTTTACGCCAGCCGGCAATAACGGCACCGGCTTCCTGTACCGCGATACATATGTCATTACCAATGCCCATGTGCTGTATGAAGCTGATGAGTTCACCCTTCAGGGAGCAGACGGAAATGAGTATTCCGGCACGGTTGTTTTTACTGATGACAATACGGATATTGCCGTTATCCGGGCAGAACAGATTCACGGTGACTCCGTCAGTTTCGGCAATTCGGATGAAGTGCTGACCGGTGACATGATGGTCATGATCGGCAATCCTGCAGACGGCGAGCCTTTCTGCCTCTGTACAGGGCGCCGGGTGGAACTTGATGAAGATTTCTATCAGCATCCTGACCAGGAAGAAAAATTCATTCCTTCCGATGCGGATCTTGCATCCGGCTATTCCGGCGGTCCTGTCTTCAATCTTTCCGGAGAGCTGATCGGCATCAGCAATGCCGCCTATATCGGAGACCTGTCCCAATATGACTTTGACCATCTGAGTCTCATTATCCCGATCAACAGAGTCAGGCAGGAAATTGAGGAAAACTGTGCCGGCTGATCCGGGTTGACTGGCGCATCCGAAACACTTATTATCACTATGATGAGAAGCTTCCAGAAACATATGATGTGCTGAAGAAAGCAGTCAGAATGTTTGATACTTCAATACGGCAAGAGGTAATCAGATGAATATCAAAATTTTATTAATCAATTTAATTGTTCCGGTAACTGCGGTTCTGGCAATTGCAGTCATTTCCGGGTGTTTCCGGATCCAGAAGAAAGAATCAATCAAGAACGAACTCTTTGATTACTTTGTAAAAGACTGGAAAGCCGGCGAAAAAGAACCGGCACCCGGTGAGGAACCGTCGTTCCATGACAAGTTTTTCCAGCTGTTCATTCAGGCCTACGAATACGAGAAATACAAGGAGTCCGAAAGCAAAGGCAAGTATTACTTTTACAAGCTCCTGTCTCTGGTTGTGCTCCTGACCATTCCCTTTCTGGCACTGTTTCTGATTACCCGGCAGGAATGGCTTCTCAATGACAGCGAGTGGAATGATATTTATCTCTACACCGTTGTGCTTGTTCCGTTCATATTTGCTTTTCTGCTGAACAAATATATCAGAATCCAGCATTTCCGTGAAATCTGGTACCGTCATATGCGGAACAGACATCATATCGAATGGCGGATGATGATGTTTGTCAAAGACTATGAACTGCAGAAAGAAGGAATGAAAAAAGAGGAATCAGATATCTCATCAGATTCATTAAAAATCAATTTCATCAATGATATCTGTGAATACTGGAAATCAATAGCGACCGCAATGTCGGTCAGCGACGGCGCAAAAGAAGACAACATCCTCGAGGATATCATCAATCTGTTCGGCAAATAAACAGACATAGAATGCAGATCATGCGGTCTGCATTTTTTTCTTGTTTCACCTTCGGGCAGAGTATTGTGCTCTGCTTTCCGGTAATGTACCATATGTAGCGTATTCAGAGAATGAAACAGAAGTGATTCACCTGAGGTGCGTAAATGAAGAACGTATTAAGAATAATCGGAATCCTGCTTCTGGCTGTGATTTTTCTTGTCACTGCAGTATCTGTCATCAGTTCCCTTCTGCCGGTAATTCCCGGAAACTATACCGAGAAAACGGATACCGGCGGCGATATCGAAAAGAAGTATCTGTCAATGGGGAAACATAAAGTATCCTCTGTTTCAGTCAGAAGAGAGGATTCCCTGAAAAAGATTCTCATCTTTTATCCGTCTGATCTGAAAGACAGTGACAAAGCATGGCCGGCTGTCATCTATTCCAACGGAACCGGCCAGAAAGGATCACAGTACAGGAATCTGTACCGGCATCTGGCATCATGGGGATTTATCGTAATGGCAAATGATGATTCCGAATCCTATTCCGGGCTTCCGGCCGAAAAAATGCTCACTTATCTGCTGGAAGAAAATGAAAATGAAAACAGTATATTCCGGCAGAAAATAGATACAGCCAGTATCGGCACGTACGGGCATTCCCAGGGCGGTGCTGCCGTATTCAATACCATCACCGCCCAGGAACACAGTTCAATGTACAAAACAGCTGTTTCTCTGTCTCCGACCCATGAGGAACTGGCCGATGCCCTGCACTGGCACTATGATCTGAGCCAGGTATCAGTTCCTGTGCTTCTCATTGCCGGAACATCCGGCGAGTTTGAAACAGAAACAGTCATACCGTTTGAGAAGATGACCGCCATGTACGAAAAACTGAATGTGCCAAAAGCCATGGCCAGAAAAACCGGTGCCGCGCACGCAGATACAGCAAGTACAGCGGACGGCTATGTGACAGCCTGGTTCATGTGGCAGCTTCAGGGCGACCAGGAGGCAGGAAAAGCATTCACCGGGGAAGATCCGGAACTGCTGAAGAATCCGCTGTACCAGGACCAGAGAATCGATTATCCGGTCCGACACTGATGCGGGTTCTCCCCTTTTCGAAAACACGTGCGGTTCTACTGCGTCATATTAGTCATTGAGGAACAGGCAGGCCTGGCCAAAGGTGCCACCGTCACCTTCGATCAGATCTTGCAGATGATGAAGGCAGGAGCCGCAAAGTAAGACATAGTTTAACAAGGGAAGCCCGCATGGCTCCCTTTTTTTGTGTCATATGGAATTCCGTAAGAATTCACTGATGAAAAAATTTGATTGAATAATATATGCCTCTTTATTTCAGCAGTGATAAAATAGACTGCAAAGAATAATACTTCTGCAGGAGAGGATAATTATGTCAAAAGAACAGGCTGGAGCATTTCTGAACAACTACAAGACAGACCGTGCCCTGATGGAAAAGGTCGAAAGCCTTTTTGAAGCCAATCCGGAAAAACCCGACGGTGAGCTCTGGGCACAGGCAGGCAAAGAAGCAGGTTTTGAATTTACTCCTCAGGAACTGGACGAAGTCTTCCACGAAAGAATCCAGAATGAAGACGTCTCAGTTCAGACACTGGATGAAAAGGAACTGGCAGCTGTTGCCGGCGGCGATAAAAAATGCGTCGGCGCATTCTGGTGCACGCTGGCTAATAAGTTTTCTGAGGAAAACAAGCACGACAACTGCAAGGATACATTTGTCAACCGGGAAAACTGCTGGCATAATGACGGCTGTGACAACTGCTACAACATGTACAGTGATTACCAGTGCAATCATTCCGGCGAATGTGACTGGGCTTTCACCCACCGCTGATTCCGGTCAGAAGGATTCAGATAATAAAGGATCGGCCGTCTGCCTGCGCAAAACGGCACCGATCCTTTTTCGTTGACAGGAGAAATTAATTATGAAATATATTCTTTCTGAAAACTATCTTCTGCGGGGATGGCAGAAGCTCCCCTTCGGCATAATGGACAGAGAAACAAAGGAGGTCCGCTTTGTCAGCAGGGATGCCTTCATGTTTCTGATGAAATGCGACGGACGCACAGAGATTCCCGAAGCAGATGACCCGCAGCGGCAGGAATATATCGGAAAACTCCTGGCCGACAATGTGATCAGACCGGCAAAAAGAACAGATTTCCTTGCGGCCGAACAGCTGTATTATCAGTACCCCTGCCGCTACAAAAACAATATGCAGTGGTCCGTTACTGGTGCCTGCAATCTCCGCTGCAAGCACTGCTTCATGTCTGCCCCCGATGCCAAGCATGGCAATCCGTCCCATGAGGAACTGATGAACATTGTTGATCAGCTGGCGGAATGCGGTGTCTTCAATGTCGGAATCACCGGCGGCGAGCCGCTGATCCGCTCAGACTTCTGGGAGATCGTTGACGCGCTTCTTGTCAAAGATATCAATATCAATGCCATCTATACCAACGGTCTGCTGGTCAATGAAACATTTGTCAGAGAATATAAAAAACGTAATCTTCATGCCGGCGTTCAGATGAGCTATGACGGCGTAGGATGGCACGACTGGCTGCGCGGCATAGACGGCACGGAAGAAGCTGTCCGGAAAGCATTTGTCCTGCTGCACGAAAACGGCATCAAAACATCAGCTGCCATGTGCCTGCACAGAAAGAATGCCCATACGATCCGCGATACCATCCGATGGCTTTCTGCCAATGGTGTCGAAAGTCTGAAAATCAATCAGATCCAGGAAGTCGGAGAATGGGAAAAACAGGATATCGATATCCGCCTGACTGATGAGGAAACAATTCATGTCTATGCCGAATATATCCCCCATTTCTTCGAAGATGATGCACCGCTGTCACTGATCCTGGACGGCGCCTTCTCCTACACCAGAAGCAGTCATCAGGCATTTATTTCCTATATCCGTCCCTGTTCTTCGGAAAACGAGAAGATCAGGCTGTCATGTTTTTCCCTGGGCGAAAGCTTCTATATCGGGGCGGAAGGAATGGCCGCCCCGTGCATGATGATGGCCGATCACCCCTTCGCACAGAGATTCCCGAACGTCCATGAAACACCGCTGAAGGAAATTCTCGGCGACAGCGAACTGATGAGGCTTTCCCAGGCAACAGTGGCAGATGTCAGAAACGGCAATGATGAATGCCGGAAATGTCCGCACCTGGAGAAATGCAGCGGCGGCTGCCGGCAGTCGGCGCTTGCTGCTACCGGAAACTACTACGGTCCGGAAAAATCAGCCTGCACATTCTTCAACAACGGCTGGGACAGACTGATCTATGAAGCCATGGATCAGCCCTACAGAAACTATCTGGAGCGCAGCGGAATCCAGCCGGATGAAAGGGATGAAGAAAAAGAATTTGTCTGTTAATGCATCAAAGCCCGGGATTGAATTCCCGGGCTTTTTGGATGTACTGATATTCAGGATATCTTCCAGCTGACAGCCTGTCTGCGGTCTTTGACAAAGTCGGCATAGATGCCTTTTTCCCTGATCAGATCCTCGTGCCTGCCTCTCTGTACGATCTTTCCCTGATCAATGACAATGATCTGATCTGCCTTACGGACCGTTTTCAGGCGATGGGCAATCATGATGATTGTCTTTTCCTTTGTAAGATTTTCGACGGCCTCCGTCAGTTCCTTTTCATTCTCCGGATCAACATTGGCGGTTGCTTCATCGAGTATGATTACCGGCGCATTCTTGAGCATCGCTCTGGCAATGGCAATGCGCTGTTTTTCACCGCCGGAAAGCGAAGACCCGCCTTCCTGCAGAACCGTATCATACCCGTCCGGCAGCTGCATGATGAAGTCGTGGCAGCGCGCCTTCTTTGCGGCTTCGATCACTTCTTCCATGCCGGCATCAGGATGTGAGAAGCGGATGTTGTTGGCAACCGTATCTTCAAACAGATATACCCGCTGGAATACAAAGCTGAAATTCTTCATGAGCGAATCAAAGCTGTATTCTCTGACATCCCGGTTTCCCAGTGTCACCTTTCCTTCCTGCACATCCCAGAATCTTGCCATCAGGGATGCAAGAGTCGTCTTGCCGGAGCCGGAAGGACCGACGATTGCGATTGTTGTGCCTTCCCTGATATCGAGCGTTACATCATTGATGATTTTTCTGGTGTCATAGCTGAAGCTGACATGATCCAGTGAAATATCATGGCTGGCCGGTTCGATATCCGCACCGTCAATATCCATCGGCTTAAGATCCAGAATCGCATTGACCCTGTCCACGCCCTTGCCGATGATTCTGAGCAGTGCCGTGTATACGCCGGCGGAATCGAGTGCTTCAAAAAGAATGAACGAGCTCATCAGCATCACGATCGTTTCGGGCAGTCCCATTGTCTGATTCAGACAGAAAGACAAAGCTGCGCCGCAGATTGCCGTACCGGTCAGCTTGCAAACCAGCATCTGCAGCCCGACGGCAGGAATCGCCGCCATCTCGGCTGAGATATCGGCATTCTTCTTGCGTTCCAGGGCATTGCTCAGGCGCTGGTTGTTGCGGTCGACAAGATCGTAATTGCGGATCTCGGCAATGCCCTGAATGTATTCCAGCACAACACCGACGATGTCCTGATCGGCTTCGATCTTTTCATCCGCCACTGCCGCCACCTTCCGGTTGGTCATCTGATTGACCAGAAAGAATACGGCAGCGCCGATGAGGGCAATAAAACCGATCCTTGCGTCGAAGATAAAGATACCGCACATGACAATGACGGTCGTGAATACGCCCTGCAGGATCATGATGATTGCCCTGGTGGCAATGTCACTCATCTGTTCCAGTGTATTGGTTGTAACGGAAGTAATATTTCCGAGTGATGTGTCATTGAAATAGCCCATCGGCAGGTATCTCAGATGCTCGCCGATTTCAATGCGCTTCAGAGCGCAGGTATTGTATCCGCCTTCTGTCTGCAGCATCTGCGAATAGCGGTTGATGATCATTTTTCCGACGGTGCTGACAAGCATGAGCCCGAACACCGTCACAAAGTCGGCAGTTTCAATATTCCCTTTCAGAACAGCCCTGATTGCAAAATAGGAGGCCGGGATCTTCATGGCTCCGCAGATGCCGTCCAGAACGCCCAGGGCAACGGCAATATAGAATTTCCTCCGGTTTTCTTCATTGCAGAAGGCAAAGAACTTTTTCAGCATTTCAAACATAGGACACCTCCTGTTTTCCGGCATCATCACGGTCCTTTGCACCGATATGTGCCTGCCACATGCGGCGGTACAGTTCACAGTTTTCCAGCAGCTGCCTGTGGGTTCCGGACGCTTCGATCGTTCCGTCATTTACCAGATAGATGCAGTCGGCATCCTGAATGGTTGAAAGACGGTGGGCGATGATGATCAGTGTTTTTCCTTTGATCAGACGGGCAATCGAAGCCTGAACCAGTGCTTCGTTTTCCGGGTCGGTATAGGAAGTTGCTTCATCCAGGATAATGACCGGTGCATCCTTCAGCATCGCTCTGGCGATGCAGATGCGCTGCCTTTCGCCACCCGAAAGATGCCCGCCGCCGCTGCCGACAACAGTGTCATAGCCTTTCTCCAGAGAGAGAATGAATTCATGACAGCCGCTTTTTTTCGCTGCTTCGATCACTTCTTCATCCGAAGCACCGCTCTTTCCCAGACGGATGTTTTCCATGATGGAAAGATCGAACAGATAATTGTCCTGGGAGACATAGGAAATCTGTTTCATATAGTATCTGAGCGGTATGTTTCTGATATTGACATTTCCGAATGTGACAGCTCCGTCTGAGGGATCCCAGAGGGAATCGATCAGACGCACGATTGTGGTCTTTCCGGAACCGGAGGGACCGACAATAGCCGTCACCTTGTTCTGCTCAAATTTCATGTTGATGCCGTGCAGAACTTCCTTGTCTTTATAGGAGAAACGGACATACTTCAGTTCGATGCTGCAGTTTTCCGGCTGCACCGTCATCTGTTCGGGGCGGATCATTTCTTCCCTTTCCAGAATTTCGATGGCTTCACCGAAAATCGTTCCCATTTTAAGAATGTCATCATAGTAGGAGAAGGCAATGACCAGCGGTGTCACAAGACCGGAAGAAAGAACGATGCCGCTGATGAAATCAGCTGTGGAAAGTGACCCGTTCTTCACCAGCAGAAGCCCGACCGGCAGAACGCCAAGCAGTGTCGCCGGCATGAAGGAAAGCGTGCCGGCCTGCCACCAGATGCACCGGCGCATCCATTCAATGAAACAGTCTGCCCCTTCCTTTGCGGCCCTGACAAATTTTTCATAGGAGGACCCGGTACGGCTGAATACCTTGATCACCTCGATGCCGTTGATATATTCGACCGCCGTGTCATTGAGCTTTTTGGTCTTCTCTATCGCCACTTCATAGGACCCCTGTGACTTATACATCATGACTGCCGCAAAGCAGATTCCGATGACCACAGAAATCAGGTTGGCAAGTCCGAGCCGCCAGTCGATAATCAGCAGATAGACAAACATTGCGGCCGGCAGAAGAATATTGGCACTGAATTCAGGAATGACATGAGCCAGTGTTGTCTCCATCGAATCGATCCGTTCAACAATGATGTTCTTATACGATCCGCTGCTGGAATCCAGAACCGATCCGAGCGGGATGCGCGTCAGTTTTTCCGTCACTCTCTGCCGGATCGTCTTCAGGACATTGAAGGTTCCGATATGAGACAGCGATGTGGAAACACTGTGCAGAACAACCCTGATGATCCAGCAGATTCCCATCAGGATCACCTGCTTCAGATACCATGATGCGCCGCCATCGGAACTGATGAGATTCCTCACAACTGCGGCAATAATGAGATACGGCACAAAGGAAGCAGCCACTCCCAGAACAGCCAGGATGATACTGCCGATAAAATACCCTTTCTTTTCGCCGGCAAATTCAGCGATCCATGAAACCAGGCTTCTTTTTTTCACTTGCATCACTCTCCTTGTCTTTCTAAAAACCAAAGAATTTCCGTCAGCCTTCCCGGAAGAAGGAAGAGACGGTTTCTGCATATTCTTTCGCTTCCTCATATGTGAAATCATGACGGATCATTTCCAGCATTGCTGAGTATTCCGCACTCAGCAGCAGATGCAGGGATCTTTCATCCACGGGACTGACACTGACGCCCGCCGCTTCCAGTTCCCTGACAAAACCGATTGTCTGTTTCTGAACGGCACATACGATCCCGTGAAGATAATTCTCGTACCGGGTTCCCTCCGCTCTCGTAAACAGCAGCCGGTTCTCTTTATAATGAGCATATATGAGATCCACAATGCCCTTCGAAAAATCTGTATCCTTCCACATCGCATCGAGCGATTCATTTCTTCCGAGTGCCGTCTGTCGCTCCGACTCACTGTTCAGAAATGCATCCCAGGCTGAAAGCGCCGGTTCAATGACCGCCTCGAATATCTTTTCCTTGCTGTCGAAATGCCTGTAAAGAGCAGCTGCACTGATATCGGCTTCATAGGCAATGTCACGCATGGATGCTGCCATATACCCCTTTTCCAGGAACTCGTTTCCGGCAGCACGAAGAATCAGTTCCTTTCTTTTCATCTGCATTTCCTCTCAATGTTAACGCTGTTAACATTATAGTTAGTTATTACTAACTTAGCAACGATAACATTGTTAGGCCCGGACTGTTTCCAGACACTAAAAAACAGGCCGAAGCCTGCTTTCAGGAGAGTGTTATCTGAAGAGTATGCTGTTCATGACAGATTCAAGATATTCCGGTCTTCCGCTGCCGGGAAGTTCCGGTGCTCCCATATTTTCAGCATAGCGGAACAGTTCTTCCAGCGTTGTTTCATTACTGCGGATCTTCTGACCGAGTTCTGTATTCCAGGAAGAATATCTGGCACTGACAAACTGGTCGATCCGGCCGTCCCTGCTCTCTGAGAGTTTCCTGATTGAAGGAAAAGACCTGCTTCTGCTACCATGAATACATCAGAAAATCCGGAACATTCTTTTCATTTCGAAGAAACACCGTCAGTTTTACAGCAGAAAAAATGCGTGCATTCCGAAATGCATTCATATAACAGGCAGGATTCATTTCCTGCGGAGGTACCCATGACAGATTTCAAGGAAAGAACAGCCGCTTTTGCCAAAGAACACGGGAAGGTGTATCAGGACATTGCCCTGGCCATTCATGCCCGTCCGGAGGTTTCCAATTATGAATTCTTCGCGTCCGAAACACTCAGCAGCCAGCTGAAAAATGAAGGCTTTGAGATCGAACTTCCGGCCGCCCATCAGCGCACCGGCTTCACTGCCCGCTACAGAAGCGGCAGACCCGGACCGGTCGTTGTTTTCCTGGCGGAATATGATGCCCTGGCCGGACTGGGACATGGCTGCGGACACAACATCTTCGGTGCTACCTCATCGCTGGCAGCAGCGGCACTGAAAAGCGTCATCGATGAAATCGGCGGTGAAGTGCGCCTGTACGGCACACCCGGTGAGGAAGGCGGTGAAGAAGGAAGTTCAAAAGGCAGCTTTGTGCGCGACGGCTATTTCGATGATGTCGACTTTGCCCTCTGCGTGCATCCCAACGGTGCCCCGGAGAACGAACTGTCTTCCCGCAATCTGGCAAATGCTGCAGTGGAAATTGAATTCCGGGGAAAGCCGGCACACGCAGCTGCCGATCCATACCACGGACTGAATGCCCTGGATGCCCAGATCCTTGTTTATAACGCCATCAGCATGCTCAGGCAGCAGGTACTGCCCGATGTCAGAATGCACGGCATCATTACCGACGGCGGAACCGCTCCCAATGTCATTCCCGAATACACCCGTTCGAGATATTTCCTCAGGGCAGCTGCAAAGACTACCGTGCAGGATCTGTATTCCAAAGTCGAAAAGATCGTTGAAGGCGCTGCCCTGCAGACCGGAACAAAGGGTTCCATGAAACCCTATGCAAACTTTGTCGACAATATGGTTCTGACACCGAAACTGGATCAGGTATGGGCAGACAATCTGAAGGCACTGGGACATGAATCCCTGCCGCAGAGCTGGGAAGTACAGCCGGGTTCCAGTGACGTCGGCAATGTCTCCCAGGTCGTTCCGGTCATTCAGCCTTCCCTCAGCATCAGCGACACTGCCATTGCCGGTCATTCCCAGGACATGGTGGAAGCATCCTGTTCAAAGAAAGGGATGGATTCCATCATTCTCGGTGCCACGGCTCTGGCATGGACCGCCATCGATGTCCTGCTTGATCCTGCCCTGCTGCAGCAGATCAGGGAAGAACATCAGTACAACGTTGAGAATCAGGCAAAATAGCAGAAAAAAACGCAGATTGTATTCTGCGCTTTTTTATCGGATTCTCCTGTAGGTATCAAAGTGGAAGATCAGACCGTCACAGTCTCTGTCTTCTCCCCGTTCTGTACATTCCCAGTCCGGATCTTCATCCAGATTGGTGAACCAGGCATCGGCTTCATATGTGTTCTCAACCTTGGTAATAATGCATTCATCACAGAGCGGCAGCAGTGCATGGTAGATGCTGTCACCGCCGATGACAATGAAGTCATCTGTATTCTCCGGCAGCATCTCCTTCAGTTCTTCCACCGAATGAACCACCTTTGCCCCTTCCACAGCATACTGAGGATTTCTTGAAAGAATGATATTCTCCCGTTTCGGCAGCGGCTTTGCATGGGGAAATGTCTCCAGTGTCTTCCGGCCGTAGATGACGGTTTTTCCCGAAGTCAGACGGCGAAAGTTTTTCATGTCTTCGGAGATATGCACCAGCAGCTGGCCTTTGTTGCCGATGGCCCAGTTCTGATCAACGGCTGCAATTGCTTTCATGGCTGTCCTCCTTATACCGCAATCTCAATGTTGCGGATCTGCTCGCCTGCCACCTTGTAGTTCCTTAAGGCGACACTGTCTTTTGTGAAGCGGTAGAAATCATGGATTTCCGGGTCCAGCCAGAACTCCGGAGCCGGCTGCGGTGTGCGCTGAATCAGCTCTTCAATGGCCGGAATATGCCGCGGTGCATAAATATGGGCATTGGCATCAACGTGAATAAACTCGCCTGCCTCCATGTCACAGACCTGTGCCATCATATGCTGGAGAACTGCATACTGGCATGTATTCCATGCCCAGGCAGCCAGAACATCCTGGCTTCTCTGGTTGAGAATCATGTTCAGTGTCAGCTTGTCTTTTCCCTTTTCCTGGCTGACAACAAAGGTTACGCTGTAGGCACACGGCTGCAGATGCATCTCGTCCAGGTCTTCCGGATTCCAGATGGTGGTCATGATTCTTCTCGAGAACGGCGTGTTCTTCAGATCGTAGATAACCTTGTCCACCTGGTCCATATGCCATCTGCCGTCTTTCCTGACTGCGGCAATTCTGCCGGTTTCGGAATCACGGAAAATGTCTTCACCCTCTTCATTCTTTGCGAATTCATAATATTCCGGGAAGGCATGGACAAGTCCTTCCTCCTTCACATCCTTGCAGGAATGCTTCACTCCCATCTGATAGCCGTAAGCCTTGCCGATGGAACCGGACTCATCTGCCCATTCATCCCAGATATGGGGCCCCAGATCATTGATATTGTTGGACTTTTTCTGCCAGATCCACAGCACTTCGTCAGTCGCACTCTTGATGCCGGTCTTGCGCAGTGTCAGCATCGGGAATTCTTCCCGCAGATCAAAGCGATTGATTTCCCCGAATTTCATGATCGTATAGGCCGGTGTTCCGTCCGGCCAGTGCGGACGCACTTTCTGTCCTTCAGTTGATGTGCCGTTTTCGAGAATATCCCGGCACATGTTGATAAATTCAATATCCGCCTTGCTCATAGCCTTTGGTCTCCTGTATTTCCTTTTGATTATAGCCGAGTTCAGTTAAAATGAAAATCTGTGCTCACGAACCCCGCTGCAGATAATGCATTTGAGTATATACTGTACACAGAAAGGTTTTACTGCAGATGAAACAGACAGTCAGAAAGATTTTATCCCTGATTTCACTGTCTGCCGCCCTTGCCGGCTGTTCCGGCAATACCGGCAGCCGAGATACAGTCCATGAAGACATGAAAACAGCATTTGAGCAGTCCGGTCTTCTTTCCGCAAATATCGGCATCTTCTCCCGTATCGAGGAAGAAGGATCAATCAGTTACAAAAACTGCGGCAGCGGTGTCATTATTGAAAAGAAGGACGGCATGTACTATGCCCTGACATCCGCCCATGTCGTCAGTGCCGATAATGCACAGCCGGTAGTCTTTACTATAAATACGGAGATGAAGACAGACAGTATCCCCGGCATGAGCAATATGACCATGCTCTCCCGTTCTGTCTACGAAACAATGTATCCGGCAGAAAAAGTCTTCATCAGCACCAGGGACGACATTGCCGTGATCCGCTTTGCCTGTGACGAAAAGCTGGCAGCCGTATCTCTGGCAGATACAGATCCGCAGAAGGATGACCGCATCATGTGCATCGGCAATCCCGAGAATGAGTGGTTTGCCGTTTCCTACGGCAAGGTCACTTCCGGCATTGAGAAATTCGGTGAACTGCAGAGCTACCCAAGCAACGCCATGAAGCACACTGCCTATATCCATTCCGGCAGCAGCGGCGGCGCTGCCCTGAACGAGCAGATGCAGCTATGCGGCATTACCCCGGGCGGATCATATTCTCCTGACGGAAAGGACTTCCGCTACGGTGTACTGATCCCGGTCAGTGAAATCCGGCTCTGCCTGGAAGAATGGGACCGCTGATCTGATTTTTACAGCAAAGACTCCTTCTGCTTCACGGAAAGAGTCTTTTTTTTATGGGACACAGCCTGTCTCAGATGCTTTTTCCGGGCAGATGCTCATTCTGTGTCCTTCCTCCTGTCCGTTTCTGAAGCTATTCTGAGAGCGCAAAGGAGATATCAGAAATGAAAATGAACCGCGATACAGAATACCAGAAAGACATACGAAAAGGATACGTGAATATCCTGACACTGACGGGCATGGGCCTTGCCGCAGGCATCATCGCCTGCGATCACCTGATCCATCCGCTTCCGTACTGGCTGGCAGTCGTACTGTACAGCACAGCGGTGGTACTGTTTGTAACAGGCATGGCAGCCGGCAGATCAGCAGACAGAACATAAAGGGAAGACCGCAGTCTTCCCTTTTCTGTATGGCATATAAATGCTGTTATCGGTTCCTGTAGTATTTCCTGATTCCGAAGGCAGCTGCCGCAATCAGCAGTAATCCGCCCAGGATCAGAGCCGTGCTGCTGTCACGGGAGTCGGAAGTATCAGGCGCCGTATTCTTGTCTTCCGTCACAGTCAGTTTTCCTGAAACCATGCCATCGTCAAATACAGCTGTAAAGGCATGTCCGCCGGCTGAGAGAGATGACAGTGCCGAAGGACTGACGGAAATGACAGTGCTGCTTTTGACGGCAGTATAGTCCTTATCCTTCACTAGAACGGTATCATCGATGCGGAAGGATGCAAAGTGTGCGAAGCATGTTTCATCTTCCGGCGAGCGCTTTACGGTAATTGTAATTCCCTCACTGCTTCCCTTTTTCCACTGCACGCTGTCATCTGCCGTCGTATATACGATTTCTTCCGGTGTTTCTTTTTCCACGATCACATTTACTCTGGTCTCGCATACGACTGACTCCGGACCGTCCGCGCCGGGACTGAAGGTTCTGATCATGATCACCGTCTCACCAGGCGCACGGGCAGTAATGACACCGTAGTCACTGACTTCGGCAATGCCCGGAGATTCCGAAATATATTCATAGCTGCTGATACGGGCCGGGGGAAGGATCAGTAATCAGTTCGATCGGCTTCTGTTCTCCCGGTTTCATATGAACCGTCGTCTCGGCCGGACTGACGGATGCCGGCACCGGAACCTCCTCTTCGATGACAGTCAGTGTGAATTCCCTGACAACACCGTTTTTCAGTTCGGCAGATATTGTCACCTCACCCGGACTGTGATATTCAATACAGCCGTTTTCATCAACAGAGGCATAGCTTTCATGCGAATCTTTTTTCATGTCTTTCTTTTACAGATTGGCAGCACCGATAATGGCTGCCTCCTGTCCCAGCTTTGCACAGATGATATCGGGAATCATGCCATGCCTGCCGCCGAAGCACTGATCCTTCATGATCATGGTCAGCTCATCAATCAGAACTGAGGCATAATCTGACATCATGCCGCCAAGCAGAATGGCCTGGGGGCGGAACATATTGACAATATTGACGATGCCGGTGCCGAGGGCTTCCGTATAATCGTGAAGCACCCTGCGGATACGGTCATCATCCTTCATTTCGAATACTTCGCGGATCGTCATATCTCTGCCCATGACTTCGGATGCATCCTGCAGCAGTGCATGCATCGATACATAGGATTCCAGGCATCCCTTTCTTCCGCAGGTACACGGCCTGCCGTTGGCTCTGATCACCATATGGCCGACTTCACTGCCGCCCATGATGCCGCCTTCAAAGATTTCACCGCTGATGACAATACCGCCGCCGACACCGTTTCCGAGTGTGAACATGACCAGATCGCTGTAATCCCGGCCGGCTCCGGCAACCGTTTCACCCAGGGCTGCACAGTCAGCGTTGTTGGCGATCCGCACCGGACAGGGAATGACCCGGCCAAGCTGTTCGCGGAGTGAAACATCTTCCCAGCGGATATTGTTGGAATAGAGCACCTTGCCCTGTCTTCTGTCAATCGTTCCCGGAACGGCAACGCCGACTCCGACACACTGATCAAGCGGTATGTCATTTTCAGCCAGCAGCTTCAGGATCTCGTCGGCTGCCCGGTCAATGATGCGCTCAGCCCCTTCATAGATGACTGTCTCATATTTTTTCAGGGCAAAGATCCGGTTCTGATCATCAACCAGTCCGATCTGGGTTTCCGCACTGCCGATATTGACGCCGACCCGGACCGGTGATGCCTTTTCTCTGATCGTGGTCAGCAGGGCATCACAGGTGCCTTCAATCTGCCAGTCACCGCTGCCGGCAGTGATCAGCAAGCTGTCGCCTTTCTTATATGCAGTCTTTTCCCCATGCGAGGAAATCGTGCCGCTGCCGTCAAGAATCAGAATGGAAAGGAAGGAATCATCCAGAACAGTTCCCTGCATGCGGCTCAGCAGCTTTCCGTCCAGGTTCAGCTTGTCCACCGTGAAGTAGTCACAGTCGGCAACGTGCGGATAGCTTTCGCCGTTCTTCATGATCGGAACCCGGTTGGTTACCGCCAGTGCCTTTTCGATATGCAGGTCTCTCTTCCTGCCGTCCTTGCCGACCCTTCCGTAATCATAGATTCTGTACGTTACATTGGAATTCTGCTGGATCTCGGCAATCAGCAGTCCCTTGCCGATGGCATGCAGGGTGCCGGATTCAATAAACAGCACATCCCCCTTGTTCACTTCCACAGCATTGAGCACTTCCAGAATGGTATTGTCCTGGATGCGGCGGGCAAATTCTTCCCTTGAGATTTCCTTTTTGAATCCATAGTACAGGAAGGCACCCGGTTCGGCATCGAGGACATACCACATTTCGGTCTTGCCGTACTGGTTTTCATTCTTCAGGGCATATTTGTTGCTGGGATGGACCTGAATCGAAAGATTGTCCCTGGCATCGATAAATTTGGTCAGAATCGGAAATTCCCTGAATCTGCGGCAGTGGGTGCCAAGAATCTCCATGCCCTTTTCATCGATGTATTCCTTCAGTGTCTTTCCGGCATACTCGCCTTCGGCAATGACGGACGGGCCGTCAGGATGACAGGAAAGCACCCAGGCCTCGGCAAGAATATCGCCGTCGTATTCAACATCAAATTCATCCACAAGCCTGTGGCCGCCCCACAGATAATCCTTGCATGCCGGTTTCAGTTTCAGAATTGCCATGATTTTTCCTCACTATATTCTTTTTACTATACTGCGGCAGTCATGCCGCAGTGCAGCTCATGCAGCTGATCAGCCATGACCGCTTTCATTGCCTGAAACGGCACATCGCCGGTGCAGTGTCCGGTATAGAATTTCGTTTTCAGCTTTGCCAGTTCATGCGCTGTATCAACGATCATTTTCATATCTTCTTCGCTGTATCCGCTTTTCTTCACCATATGAAAGCCGCTGAATACAGCATCCGGTTCATCCCCGAACAGATCCCTGAAGCGGTCAAGAATATTCAGAATGCCGTGATGGGCACAGCCGCTGAACAGATACTTCTTTCCGTTTTCACTGATCACAAGACACTGTTCATGCCGGAAATCGTCTGCCTTCAGAATGCCGTTTTCCTTTTTCTTCAGCCGCTGATTGGCGGAAGGAATTCCTCTTCCGGTACCGATATCGGAAAACAGAAACAGCGTGTCATCGATTCTCATATCTCCATCACACAGGACAAAACGGTCTGAATCCTTCAGTTCCGGCGAGAGACCGATATATTTTTCCTGCTCATTGCGGAGGGAATAATAGGCGCCGAAGACTTCCCGGCGGGCATAGATCTTTGCCTGCTGATTGACCGCACAGAAAGCCTGCAGTCCGCCGCCGTGGTCATAATGACCGTGCGAAAGAACGGCGGTATCTGCCTGCCGCAGATCAATGCCTAGCACTGCGGCATTATGCAGAAACAGATCCGACTGGCCGGCATCCATCAGGACCCTGTGCCCTGCCGATTCAATATACATGCTCAGCCCGTGCTCAGCCAGGCACCCTTCCCTGCCTGACTCATTTTCCATCAGACATGTCACTTTCATAAGCACCTCATTTTCTGCCGCCTATCTGTTTATGTCGATTCTCAGGACACACATGACATCGTCTCTGGTAATGATAAGACGTGTATCGTCAGTGAGATTGTTCCGGTATACAATATCATCCATTGCCTTGTGCAGTTCCGCCGTGCTGCCAAAGCGCAGACGGATCCTGCCGCTCTGATTCTGTGCCTGTACAGATGCCGCAACGGCATCCCGCTCATAGGTTTCAAAGTATGTATGATTCACCCGGTGATATTCCATATCCGTCATTGCGACTGCCGGAAAACTGACGGGAAGCACAACTTTGGCATTGCCGGTTTCCAGCACCTTTGGAATCGGATGTTCCTTTGTGATCCATGCATCATTCAGACAGAAATAGTCGTGTTCCAGGCTTTCCTTTCCGGGTCCGAGAATCAGATCGTCCCAGGTGCAGTCGATCCAGGTCCAGCTGCCGTCAATTTTCGCCAGATTCCAGGCGTGGCGGATGCGCATGCCGTTCTTTACGGCCGGACCGCTGACATAGACACATTCGATCCCGGCACAGCGGCAGAGAAACTGAAAGGCCCGGGAATAGCCGGCACAGACTGAACTGCCGCCGAGAAAGACACTGCTGAGGTTCTGATCAAGATATCCGTCAGTATCCCGGCCGGTATTGAAAGCCGTCTTCCGAATAATATAGTCATGAAAAAACAAAGCCTTCTGCCATTCCCCGCTCAGCTGCGATGCCTTTTCCAGCACCGCCTGTGCTTCCGCGGCAATGGCCCGTGAGAGTTCCTGCTCATTTCCTTTCAGCTGCAGAAATGTATGACTGATGACCTTGCCGGAAAAACTGAACTGATAACGGGCCGGAGTATCCGCCCACCAGAGTTCAGGATGGTCATCCAGCAGTGCCCGGTTGGCAGTCAGATAATCCGCTGCCGGAACAGGATCCAGGGCAAACTTTGTTTCAAACTGCCGCATATGTCCGAGCATTGCATCATAGCACTGCTTCTGCGGCGTACTGAGAAACTGATAATAGTATCCATGATCAATATCCAGCTGTGCACTCATATCAGATTTCCTCCTCTTCCATCATAGCATTTTTGTTCACCCGGCAGGCTTCCGTACTGCTTTGTGTTTTATAATACAGTCAGGAGCAAAGCCTATGAAAATACTTGTAGTCGGCGGTACTCGCTATTTTGGCATACCGATGCTTGCACAACTGCTGCGCACAGGCCATGAGGTCACTGTCGCATCACGGGGAATCCATCCGAATCCCTTTTCAGACCGCACGGAACAGATCATTCTCGACAGAAATGATCCTGAAAGTGTCAGAAGTGCCCTTGCCGGCAGGCATTTTGATGTCATCATCGACAAAGTCGCATACAGTTCCAACGATGTCCGTGCACTTCTTGAAAACACGGCATGCGGCCGCTATGTTCAGATGTCGACCGGTTCCGTCTACAGCACGGATCACGAAAACATCAGGGAAGAAGAATTTACCGCCGGCAGCTATCCGCTGGTATGGATGAACCGTACCGAAGACTACCGTGAAAGCAAGCGTCAGGCAGAGCGTGCCGCTCTCGAATACATGCCGGAAAAGGACTGTGTCTTTGTCAGGTATCCGGTCGTTCTCGGACCGCATGACTATACCGAACGGCTGCTGTTCTATGTGCGTCATATCATGCACGGCATTCCGATGATGATCGATACGCCGGATGCCCGGAGATCTTTCATTCATGAGACTGAAGCCGGAGAATTCATTGCATGGCTCTGTGATCATCCTCTTTCTTCTGCTGTCAACGGCTGTTCTCACGGAACCGTCTCTGCTGCACAGATCATCGATTATATTGAAACGAAAACAGGCAGAAAGGCAGTTCTCTGCAGCAGCGGCGAACCGGCTCCCTTCAACGCTTCGGCGCCCTTTGAGTCCTATGATACTTCCCGGGCTGAAAGCACCGGCTTCCGTTTTTCAAGGCTGCAGGAGTGGCTCTTTCTGCTTCTGGATGACTATATTGCAAAAGAAAATATCTGAAAATACAAAAGAGAAGGAAGCACAGCTGTGCTTCCTTTTTGTCTGTCTGTATGATCAGGCGGCCTTCTTTTCAGCCAGCAGCTTCTTGGCACTGGAGATCTTGACACAGAGAGTGAAGATTTCCATTGCCTTCTTCAGATCCTGAAGGCTCGGATAGGTCGGAGCGATACGGATGTTGGTATCGTTGGGATCCTTTCCGTACGGCCATGTGGCACCGGCGGATGTCAGAATGACACCTGCCTTCTTGGCTCTTGCGACAATGTCTTTGGCGCAGCCCGGCAGAGAATCAAACATGATGAAGTAGCCGCCCAGCGGTTTAGTCCATGTGCCGATTCCCAGTTCGCTGAGCTCCTGATCAAAGATTTCTTCCACTGCTTCAAATTTCGGACGGATGATATCCGCATGTTTGCGCATATGTTCCACCAGGCCGGCAATGTCGCCGAAGAAGCGGACATGACGCAGCTGGTTGACCTTGTCATGGCCGATTGTCTGATGTCTCAGATGGCTGAGGAAATCTTCCATATTGTTCGGGCTGGTTGCCACAGCAGCGATGCCGCTGCCCGGGAATGTGATCTTGGATGTTGAAGAGAACTTATAGACCAGATCAGGATTTCCGGCCCGCTTGCATTCAGCCAGGATCTCGATCAGGTAGTCCTGATGGTCATCATAGAGATGATGTACACCATAGGCATTGTCCCAGAAGATACGGAAATCTCTGGCCGCCGGCTTCAGACGGGCAAAGCGGCGCACGGTTTCATCAGAGTAGGAAATGCCCTGCGGATTGGAATACTTCGGAACACACCAGATGCCCTTGATCGATTCATCTTCGGACACCAGCTTTTCAACCGTATCCATATCCGGTCCGGTCGGTGTCATCATAACCGGAATCATCTTGATTCCGAAGTAGCCGGTAATGGCAAAATGACGGTCATATCCGGGAACCGGGCAGAGAAATTTTACTTCCGGAAGTTTTCCCCACGGTGTTTCACCCATAACACCATGTGTCCAGGCTCGGGAAATCGTATCAAACATGACATTCAGGGAAGAGTTTCCGTAGATGATGATATCCTTCGGATTGTTTTCCATCATGTCACCCAGCAGCTCGCGTGCTTCCTGAATGCCTGTCAGGGCACCGTAGTTGCGGCAGTCCGTGCCGTCCTCGCAGGTCAGATCACTGTCTGAATTCAGGACATCCATCATGCCCATCGACAGGTCCAGCTGTTCCTTGCAGGGTTTGCCGCGGCTCATGTCGAGATGCAGGCCGAGTGCCTGTTCCTTTTTGTACTGCGCTTTCAGTGATGCCAGTTCAGCAGCCAGTTCGTCTGCCGTCATTTCGATATATGGCTTCATTTGTTTTCCGTGTCATTCTTCCGTGAATGACTTTCTCCTTTCCGGCCGATTCATCTTTATTTACAGGCCAGCAGTCAGCCGGCTGACAGGCCCCGGAAAAACTGCACGGTATCTCCTTCCGGATCGTCCGCGCAGGTTTTTTTCATTCTATTCTATTCATTGATTTCTTGCAATGAGATGTATTCCTCACAAAAACAGAAATCTTTTTCTCAGAGATGACTTATACTTATGAATATATGAGGCAGCGATATGGCAGAACATAAGATTGATTTTGAAAACTGGCAGCGAAAAGAACTCTTTCAGCATTTCTCTCTGACTTCTTCTCCCTTCTGGGCAGTGACCTATGAAGAAGACGTGACAGAAGTTCTGGCTTTTGCCAGAAGGCATCATGTGTCGTTCTATCACATGATGATCTGGACTGCCGCAAAGGCTCTGAACAGTGTCCCGGCCTTCCGGCATGCAATCCGGAAAGACGGCATCTATGAACTGGATGAACGGCTTCCCAGTTTTACATCAATGAAGAAAGGCAGTGAAACCTTTCAGATCATCACCATGCCGTTTCTCGGAGAATTCCCGATCCCCTTCTGCCGCAAGGCGGAAGAACTGGCGGAGAATCAGAAGGAATTTATCCGCTATGATCTGGAATCGGATGCCCTGATCTTTGTCTCCTGTCTGCCCTGGATCAATGTCACAGGTCTGCGAAATGAAGGTCTGAGCGATCCTGACGATTCCATTCCCCGCATTGCCTGGGGCCGCTATGAAGAAAAAAACGGCAGATATATTCTTGGCATGAGTTTTGAAGTCAACCACCGTCTCATCGACGGCTTCCATGTCGGTCAGTTCCATGAAGCATTCCGCCGGACAGCCTCAGCACTGTCCGTACAGGCAATATAAATATTACGGAGAATCCAGGATAATGAAATTCAATGTACAGACGCAGGGCACGGTGCTCGCCCGCCGGCAGAAAGTCTACAAAATCGAAGCTGCCAGCCGCGAAGAAGCGGAAAGAGAAGCACGGGCAAGATTTGAAAAAGAATTCACGGTAGCCGAAGGCTCTTCCATCAGCGCAAAAGGATCGCAGATTACGATTTACAACTACATTGCCATGGCGGCTCTGATCATCGCTGATATTCTGGCACTGATCGGATTCCGCTCCGAGTCCTTCATGAACAATCAGGTGATCCGTCCTGATTTACAGTCTGTCCTTTACGGAGCCGGCATCTATCTGGTTCTGCTGTTCAAGATGAAGGGTCTCACCAATACCTTCAAAGACTGGATCGATATCGTTCTGGCCCTTCTGATGAGCATTCTGTTTGGTTCCTTCCTGCAGCTGCTTGTCGCAAAAATGCCGTTTGCCGGTTTCTTCTCCATGATTCAGCTGGATATCCGCATTGCCGTTCTGGTGCTCGCTGTCATTGCCTGGCTCGGTTCCGGCATCCTCAGCCTGATCTGCCTGGCTGTGATCGGCTCGCTGATCTTCTACAGCATCACCCATCTCGGACCGGTCATGCTGAATTTCAAGGGCATCCTGTATATGGCAGCTTCCCTCATCGGCATTGCCGCCTATGTATATGCCCTTCCCTCCTTCCGTCAGGGCATCATGGAATTAAAAGCTGTTCTCTCCCGAAAGTAAAAGAGCCTCCCCGTGCGGGAGGCGTTTCTTTCAGTCCGGAAGCTCTGCTTCGTATTCACTGACATTCAGGACCGTATCGCCATCAATCTGGGCGGCACACGGCCGTGAGAATTTTACGTGTACCTTCCGTCCGGTATGAATGGACACAATGTCCTTTTTTCCGACATGTTTTCCTTCAAAGATCGAAGGGAAATTGATCAGTGCCTTCAGCTTGGAAGGCGTTCTGTATACAACAACAGTCAGGTGATCGGAATTTCTGTCCTGATCCGGCGCAATCATCATGCCGCCGCCGTAGAAACGGCCTTTCATTGTCGGGGCCAGCCAGACGTTGTCATACGAATAGGATCTGCCGTCAATTGTGATATCGGCATGACACGGCCGGAAATGGAACAGCAGTCCCTGAATGGCAATCGCCGTGTAATTGATCTTCCTGTTCGGTGACTTTGCTTTCATCTGATCTGCTGTCTCGCAGCAGTAGCCGTCAATGCCGAATCCCATGTTGTTGATGAATTTTCTTTCCATGCCGTTTACCCTGACAGCCGGCAGATTCTTCAGATACGGATTGAGCAGGATCTCATGATCCGGTGTTTCCCCGATATCCTTCAGAAAGTCATTGCCGGTGCCGTTGGCAAGCAGGTAAATATTGTTCCTGATCGTTTCTGTATCCACATGATTGATCAGGTAGCTGACGGTTCCGTCGCCGCCGATCAGGACGGCTTCGTCTTCTTCCTTCAGCTGTGAAAAGAATTCTTCGTAGTTGATTTTACTGGCATCAACTGCCCCTTCCGGCAGATCTCTCAGGATGCCGTTGTTGGAAAACGGATTATACAGATAGTATTTCATTTTGTTTACCCCTGTCCCAGGATCAGTCCCAGCACAATCAGGAACTCACCGATCGAATATGTGAGCATGACAAGAAAGTGTGTTTTCAGCCGTGAATTCTTATTGAAACGGACAAAAAACAGAGAAGAATCGGAAATGAAGAACAGCAGTGCACCGATGGCTGTGATCAGTCCGGCCGTTTTATTCAGCGTGAATGAGCGGAACCAGGCAAAACAGTTCATGGCACCGTTGATCAGCAGATACAGAAACATCGGATAGAACAGCGGTTTCGGCAGATGCGGCCTAAGATAATGGAAAATGATGCAGGAGGCTGCCAGAAACGCACAGCCCAGCAGCAGTATCAGCCATACCGGCAGACGGAAAAAATCCGTGTGTTCTGCATAGGAAAGAATGAAGAAGAAATGGGAGATCATGAAGGAGATTCCGCCGGCTGTAAACCATTTCACCCCTTTCGGCATCAGCAGGACATCTCCCAGCCAGGAAAACAGAAGTGCAGCCACAACTGTCCATGATATTGTTCTGACACTGAAGCAGTACCAGGCAAGCAGGCTGAGCAGTATAAAAGGCTTGGTAAGATTGCGAAGCGGTCTGTCCTGTTTCAGGGATGCATAAAGATGCACGCCTGTCACAAGAAAGAAAATGATAAGTGATGCGGTTTTCATTACTTTTATTGTAGCATGCCTGTCCGCAGTCTTCTCTGACAATATAAATCAGGAGTATAATATGAAGGAATTCATATCATCAGCGGAGGTACATACGATGGAAGTCAAAATCAATAAAATGCATCTGCATGTGCCGGAAGGATTTCATATTCTGAGCGAAGAAGAACGTTCAAAGCTGAACATGCTGAAGGACGGAGAGGGAGAAGTCATCAGTGACCCTGACCGCCATATCATGGTCAGTGCTTCCTGGAAAAAGCATAATGCCCTGCTGGGAATGCTGGCGGATGAAGACGGTGCCATCCGTTCAATGGAAAAGCAGACAGCCGGACCGATGAAGGCATTCGGCTATGAACTGGACGGATTCACAACCGAAACCGTCGGCGGCCGGGAAGCAAAGGCATTTGCCTTTCACTACAACGCCCAGGATACCGGCATGTCGGCAGAAAGCATGATCCTGAAAAATGACGGAGTTCACTATTATATCCACTGCTATTACCGGACAGCCCTGAAAGAAGAAAGCCTTGCCGTTCTGCAGGAAATCTTCAGACAGACATCCTGGAAATAAGAAGTGATACATAGACACAGCGGAAACACACGTTTCCGTTTTTCTTCTCTTACCGAAAGGTAACTGACGCACTTTTATGTGCATACTTCCCTGCTTTCACATTGCTGTCTAAAATAGCACCTGTAAGAAAGAGAGGAACACATACATGAACAGAAAAGCATTGACTTTCACACTCAATTCCGAAGCTGCAAACGTCAGAAACATTTACTATACGACTGCCTACTTTGAACTGGAAAACCTGGTGAATCCGGCAACGGCAAAGCCGTATACCACCGCTGAAATCGAAGCCATCAGAAACCATGCAGATGAAGATGACAGCTGCATTGCCGACGGTGTCCTGCTCGGCATGCAGGCGTATGACACGGGCACAGTTTTCTGGTATGACGCAGACAGCACCAGAGAAATCATTTCCCATGCCGATCCGCTTCAGCTGAACGGTGAAACCGGTGAGCTGAAGACCGCAGAAGGAAATACAGCTGTCCAGGCAATCTGAAAGAAGAGCCATGCTATAATTCTTCCGGGAGAAGAATCATCATGATCAAGACTTATACAGACTGTCCGGTAGAATATACGGCATCCCTTCTCGGCAACAAATGGCGGCCGCTGATCCTCAGAGAACTGCTGGAGGGAACGAAACGGTACAATGAACTGACCAGAAATATTGCCGGTGTTTCCGCTAAGGTGCTGACAGAAAACCTGCGGGCACTCGAGGACAGCGGCATTCTGGTCCGCACTGTCTATCCGGAAGTGCCTCCCCGGGTCGAGTATTCTCTGACCGACAAGGGATGGCAGCTGCAGCCGGTGATTGAAGCAATGCGGTCTTTCGGCCTCAGATACAGAGACAGTGACTGACATCAAAGAAAGGCGTGAATATGAATCAGAACGAACGGCTGAATTACCTGGTTAAGGCTTTTATTGATGAATCAGGATATGATATTGATTTTCGTGAAAATGACGATGATCAGAACCGTGTTATTCTGCGGTCTCTGATGAATGTCCGCATGCCGCAGGAAACCGATGCCGCAGTACTCAGGATCCAGGATGAATATCTGCAGGAAAGAAACAGGGAAAAACAGATCGTCACCCCTGCAGAGATTCCCGCCCTTGCCGATCAGGGAAGCACCCTTCCCTTTGCCGACAGGATTTCCCTCTGGCAGGGAGACATTACCCGCCTGGAGGCAGACGCAGTTGTAAATGCCGCCAACAATCAGATGCTGGGCTGCTTTACCCCGATGCACAACTGCATTGACAACTGCATTCATACCTATGCCGGCATCCAGCTGAGGGCTGAATGCAGTGCAAAGATGAGAAAGCTGCGCAGCCTTTACGGCAATGACTATGTACAGCCGACAGCTGTGCCGATGCTGACAGACGGATACAATCTTCCGGCCCGGAAAGTCATTCATGTCGTCGGACCGATCGTTCACGGGAAGCTGACCTCTGTGCACAAAAAGCAGCTGGCTGACTGTTACCGCAATGTTCTGGACATGTGCCGTGAGAACAGTCTGCGCAGTGTAGCATTCTGCTGCATTTCAACGGGCGTATTCATGTTCCCCAACAGAACAGCAGCAGAGATTGCCGTACAGACCGTACAGGACTGGATGAATGCATATCCGGAAGACATGGAGCGGGTGATTTTCAATGTCTTCAAGAATGAGGATAAGAAATACTATGAAGAATTACTGTTATGAAAACGGATATCTGAAAACGATACAGGAAGGAATCGAAGGCGTGCGTGCATTCCGCGGCGGCATTGCTGTTCCTGAGGGAGATCCTGAAGCAGAACGGAAGCGTCTGAAACAGGAAATCGATACTGCCGATGCCATTGTGATCGGTGCCGGTGCCGGGCTTTCAACGGCTGCCGGATTTATCTACAGCGGTGAGCGCTTCCGCAGATATTTCTTTGATTTTGAAGAAACATTCGGCATCACGGACATGTACTCCGGAGGCTTCTATCCCTTCCCTGATGATGAAACAAAGTGGGCATGGTGGGCAAGAAACATCTATGTCAACCGCTATACGGATGCCCCGAAACCGGTCTATCAGGATCTTCTTGAACTGGTAAAGGACAAGGATTATTTTGTCATCACGACAAATGTTGATCATCAGTTCCAGAAAGCCGGCTTTGACAAGAAAAGACTGTTTTATACCCAGGGAGACTACGGCCTCTTCCAGAGTTCCCGGCCGGGCAGCGATATGACCTTTGACAATGAAGAATGGGTCATGCAGGCAATGGAAACACAGGGATTTGTCCGCAGTGAAAACGGTGGATTTGCCGTACCGGAGAACGGCAGACTGTCTATGCGCATTCCGACATCACTGATTCCCCACTGTCCGGACGGCAGTGAAGCCGCAATGAATCTGAGAGCGGATGATTCGTTCGCTGAAGATGAAGGATGGCATCGGGCATCGTACGCCTATGCCGATTTCCTGAGAAGACACAGAAACATGCATGTTCTGTTTATGGAACTCGGTGTCGGCAGAAATACACCGGTGATCATCAAGTATCCGTTCTGGCAGATGACCGACCGCAATCCGGATGCTGTCTATGCCTGCCTGAATTATCATGAAGCATACTGTCCGGCCCAGATTCAGAAGCGGTCAATTGTGATTGACGGAGACCTGAGCGAAATCCTGCCGGAACTGAAGTGAAAATCCGGAATCTGCAGTATGCACCAAATGCTGAACTTAAAAAAAATCTGAAAATGAGATAAGGATTGTCTGCCTGAAAGCTGAAGCAGACAATCCTTTTTCTTTCAGCGCTGATAGGAACATTGCGGCAGTAAGTGATGCATGTGTATTCTCCAAATAATCTGTTTATCGAAAAAAAAAGAGAATGCATTCTCTGAATGCACTCTCCTGAAGTATTACAGTTCTTCGCCGTTGGATTCAATGACCTTCTTGTACCACCAGAAGCTTTCTTTTCTTTCTCTGTGCAGGTCACCGTTGCCGTCATTGTCCTTGTCGACATAGATGAAGCCGTATCTCTTCTTCATTTCACCGGTTGAAGCAGAAACGAGATCGATGCAGCCCCACATTGTATAGCCCATCAGATCGACACCGTGTTCGATGGCAATTGCCATCTGCTCGATATGCTTGCGCATGTAGTCAATTCTGTAGTCATCATGGAACTTGCCGTCTTCGCTCTTTACATCGACGGCACCGAGTCCGTTTTCGACGATCATCAGCGGAATCTGATATCTGTCATAGACTGTTTCCAGATAGTAGCGCAGTCCCTTCGGGTCAATGGTCCAGCCCCAGTCACTGGCTTCAAGATACGGATTCGATACGCCGCCGAGCAGGTTGCCCTTGCCTTTGGATGCATTCGGATCGGTGGAAACAGTATTGGACTGATAGTAGGAGAAGCTGTAGAAGTCGACCTTGCCGGCCTTGAGGATCTCGGCATCTCTTTCTGCCAGAGCCTTCATTGCCTCAACATCGGCACCATGCTGCTGCCAGTAGGACGGAGCCCATGCCGGATATGCACCGCGGGCCTGAACATCACCGCAGTAGAAATTCATCTGCCGGTCGAATTCCATTGCCGCAAGAATATCATCCGGACGGCAGGAATACGGATAGTTGGCAGAACCGGCGATCATGCAGCCGACCTTGTTTTCCGGGTCGATCTCATGCGCCTGCAGGACAGCCTTTGCACTGGCGACGAACTGGTTGTGCAGACCGACAAAACGTCTCTGCGGAACATCCCAGTCGCAGCTGCCGAAGGTGATCGGCTGATCATCTTCCGGAAGAATGCCGAGGCCGTAGATCGCACCCATGCCGGCGATCGTGCCGCAGTTGATTTCATTGAATGTCAGCCAGTACTTTACCAGTCCCTTGTACTCGGTGAAGCACAGCTTTGTAAATTTCAGCCAGAGGTCAATAATGGCCGGATTGTCCCAGCCGCCGTACTTGTGCGACAGAGCCAGCGGGAATTCATAGTGGCTGATTGTTACCAGCGGTTCAATGCCGCATTCCTGGCAGTGAACAAAGATATTCTTGTAGAAATCAATGCCGGCCTGCAGCGGTTCGGCATCGTCACCGTTCGGGAAGAAACGGCTCCACTGTACGGACAGGCGGAAGCACTTGAATCCCATCTCGGCAAAGAGATCGATATCCTCTTTCCAGTGATGATAAAAATCGATTGCCTCATGGCTTGGATAATAGGTATCCGGACGGACACCGGCGGGTGTGATGTAGCGGGGCTTGTCAACAGTGCCGCCCATGATGACATCGGGAACGCTCAGTCCCTTGCCGTCGGCATCATAGCCGCCTTCAAACTGATTGGCAGCGGTCGCACCGCCCCAAAGAAAGCCTTTCGGAAATTTGCTCATATGATGATTTTCTCCTTCTGATTTATATATTTATTATCTGATATTCCGATGTGATTTTCACCTGTTTTGTTCCGCTGCCAGTCCGCTCTTTTCAGTTCATAGGAGGGATGATACAGGCCGGTCGGATCATAATACTCACTGCCGGTCTGAACAAATCCCAGTTTTTTCAGCAGCTTTTCCGATGCCCGGTTTTCGGGATGATGACCGGCGGAAAGAACCTCGGCATGCAGGACTTCAAAGGCATGGCGAATCATGTCTTTGGCTGCTTCAAAGGCATAGCCCCTGTGCCAGTATGCCGGACGCAGATGAAACCCCAGCTCCCAGTCACTGCCGTGCGGCCGCAGTCCGCAGCAGCCGATCAGTTCCCCTGTCTGCAGATCAAAAAGCGGCCGGTACTGGATGCCGTACTGCCTTTCATTCTGTATCTCCGTCTGCAGTCTCTGTATGATCTCTTCTTCCGTGAAAACACCGGTGCGGGAGATATAGCGGCTGACTGCCGGATCGCCCCAAAGCAGGAGTGCCAGATCCCGGTCATCTTCCTGCCAGGATCCAAACCCGATTCTTTCCGTTCTGATCAGATATTCATGCATATACACATTATATACGGACATCTCTCTGAAACAGCCGGAGAACGCGCAGATTCCGGCAGAAAGTGATAGGATGGTACTGATGATTCTCTCACAGCGAAAAGCAATCCTGATGATCCTGCTGAGTGCCCTGCTGATCTATGGGCCTCAGCATTCTTTCCATGGCACATGGATGAAGACGGAAACGTCATCTGCCATGCAGGCAGCTGAACCGTGCATGCCGGCAGATACCGGCATGAAGGAACGGCACAGTGATGACACTTCTTTTCCGCTTCTCAAAAAGAATACGGGACACGGGAATGGAACGGGAACAGCAGCTTTCTGCAGGCATGGAACCGTCCGGTGCATCCTGGCATCTTCCTGTTTCCGCTTCTGCATCTGCCTTCCCTTTCCGCTGATACATCATCCTTTACAGCCGCATATCTTTCCTGCGGATGTTTCCGGAGAAAAACCATACCAAAAGGATGTCCTCTCTTTTTCTGACAGAAAGGAGGACATCATGAATCTTGATGCGCAGCAGCTGATGGCGGTAGGACTCGTTGTAGCGGTTACCGCAGTGCTTCTGATCATGCTGTTTGTAAAAAGAAATAACAGCAGATAAATAATCCCTGTTTCAGTGAAGCAGGGATTTTTCTTTCAGATCAGCTGATGGTCAAGCCATTTGCCGCTGCGGTAGCGGAACAGCAGAATGACTGCCTTCAGAGCCCAGTCCATGACCATGGCAATGGCAATGCCGATGACACCCCTGCGCAGACCCGAACAGAGCAGGAACGACATGGAAGTTCTGAAGATGACGGTGCAGAAGATGGATACATACATGGCAAATTTCACATCTCCTGCTGCCCGGAAGCCGGCCGACATCGGACCGAAGAATGCTCCGATCGTACCGCAGAAAACATTGTGAATGATGACAATGATGATCAGCAGCCGCCTTGTCTCTTCGGAAATATCGTACAGAGGCAGAAGCAGCGGCAGACAGAGAAGAATAATGACATTCCAGACAAAGGTCAGCAGTGTTGTCATGCGCAGAAGCTTCCAGAGATAATAGTCAGCCGCCTCCTTGTCACCGGCACCGACACATTGGCCGATGACGGTAATGAAGATCGGTGACATGGAGCTGACAACAACAGCAGCCAGAGACCAGATTGTCTGACCGATGCCGTTGGCTGCGATCTGGGCTGTTCCGAAGGTGGCAATCAGTGAGCCGAGAACAACCTTGGCTATCTGGAACAGGCCGCCTTCAATGGCATTGGGAACTGCCACCCGCATGATTCTCGAGATCATCTCACCGTCATACTGCAGAATGTTTCTGAGCCGGATACAAACGGTGTTCTCCGGCCGGAAGCAGAGACATGTCATGATGATGGCTGCCGCATACCAGGAAATGGTTGTCGGCCAGGCAACACCGGCCGCACCGGCATGAAGTATAAAGATTCCGATGGCATTGCCGACGATGTTGATCAGGTTCATGATCATCGATACCCGCATGGTTACGGACGTTTTGCCCATCGCCCGGTAAAGAGCGGTTCCGGCATTGTATACGGCATTGGCCGGGAAGGAAAGCGTCACGATCCAGAGATATGTCTCACACGCTTCCATGACTGCCGGATCAACGGACGGATACAGAAGATGCAGCACCGCCCTGCCGCCAAACAGAAGCAGAACCATCAGCACAACGGAGATCAGGAAAGACATCAGGAACATCTGGGAAGCGGCGATACTGCCGTTCTCCCGGTCATCCCTGCCGATATACTGGGCAACGATGACACCGCCGCCGGCACCGAGCGAAGAAAAGACAAGGATGAAGATCGTATAGATCATCGTATCCAGCGATACACCGGAAACGGTTGCCTCACCGGCATGGGATACCATCATCGTATCTGCCAGGCCGACGACCATCAGAAGCAGCTGTTCAATAAACAGCGGGATCATCATCCGTTTCAGCTGGGCATTCGAAAATCTTTTTCTTTCTTCCGCAATCTGTTTTTTCGGTTCTATCAGTCTGCCGATCCAGTCCATTTCAGTGTCCTCCTTTTGTCAGTAATGCTGTATTTCCAAAAAACAGAAATGATGCACACGGCATCACTTCTTTCATTCTCAGTTCAGACAGATCAGAAGTTTGTGCTTTCGGAGAATTCCGCAAACTTCCTGGCCTCTTCGATTCTGCCTTCGGCAGTTGTGACAACTGCCTTGACGGCATCACTGCCGAGCAGCAGACGGAACGGTGCTTCTTCGGCATATGCCATTGTGTAGATCAGTTCACCAGCCTTCATCGGATCACCCGGCTGCTGCCTCTTGTTTTCGGCATTGGCATTCTTCCAGGTGGAATCCTTATAGGCATCAACTTTCAGCGGTGCACTCTTGAGAGCTTCATCATAGAAGTGTGTGCGGAAGGACCCCGGTTCAATGACCATGACCCTGATGCCCAGCGGCTTCAGCTCCTTGCACAGGCCGTCCGTCAGAAGATCCAGGGCAGCCTTGGAGCTTGCATAGTATCCGGAACCCACAGCAGAGCGTTCTGCGGCAATGCTGGTGGTATTCATGATGACACCGGAACCCTGAGCACGCATGATCGGAAGAACTTCCTTGATCATGTTGATGGGACCGAACAGGTTTGTTTCAAACAGTTCACGCACAGCTTCGTCTTCTCCTTCTTCCACGGAAGATCTGTAGCCGTGGCCGGCATTGTTGATCAGAACATCGACTGTGCCGAACTTTTCAACGGTTCTGCTTACAATATCCTTCATCTGGTTTCTGTCTGACATGTCCAGGGTAACCGGCAGACATGTCTCGGGATAGTCGTTTGCGATGCTCTCAAGTTTGGCAAGGCTTCTTGCTGTAATGACAGCATTGTCGCCGTGTGCCAGAACTGCTCTGGCAATGCCTTCACCGATGCCGCCGGCGCTGGCGCCTGTAATGATCCATGTTTTGCTCATTGTTTTTCTCCTTTATTCTTTCTGAATTATTTCTGATCCTCAAAGTTTCACGGGATAGACTGCCGCAAGACCGCCGTCCACCAGCAGTTCCACACCGTTGACATAGGATGATTCATCGCTTCCGAGATAGACTGCCGCATTGGCAATGTCACTGACATGTCCGACTCTTCCGGCCGGAATCAGAGTTGAGCGGTACTGCTGTCTTTCCATTTCTTCTTCCCTGCTTCTTCCCAGTTCAGCCCCTGCCGCATCGGTCGGGATGATGCCGGGCGCGATGGCATTGACGCGGATCTTCCGGTCTCTCAGTTCATTTGTCCATGTATGAATGAAGGAACGCTCTGCCGACTTGGCCGCGATGTACAGACTGAAATCCTTCAGCCCCAGAGAAGCCGTAACGGAAGTATTCAGAATGACGGTGGACCCTTCCTTCATCAGCGGCAGGCATGCCTGCACGGTGAAGTAGCTTCCCAGCACATTGGTATGCATGACCCGGTCAAATTCTTCAGCCGTGACATCTTCCAGGGCTACGTAATTGCCGACGCCGGCATTGCAGATGACAATGTCAACGCTGCCGCGTTCGCTGCGGATCTTTTCCGCTGCCTTCAGCATATCTTCCTTATTGCCGGCATCAGCAGCGATATATCCGATATTCCTGCCGATCTTTTCCGCAGCTTCCTGCAGCTTGTTTTCCCGGCGTCCGGTGATATAGACGTATGCGCCTTCTTCCACATAATGCTTTGCGATTTCAAGGCCGATTCCGGTTCCGCCGCCGGTGATCAGCGCTGTTTTTCCTTCCAGTCTCACAGGCTTTTCCTCCTGCCTTTATGTTAGCAGTGCACACCCCCTGCAGGAAGTCTCGCTTAGGAAATCAGTGTATACCTTAAGGTGTTCACTGTTTTGAGATCAGCGAAAGGAATTTCCGGACTTTCAGTGACGGATCTGCCGCATGAAGAATACCGTACGGCACGGTAAAATCCCATTTCATTTCAACCAGTCTCAGCATCGGATGGGCTCTGACCCAGTTCTCGGTTGTGACCAGCAGAAAACCGTTGTTTTCACATTCATTGAATACATCCATGCCGAAGAAATCAAAATCATGAATGCGGGCATCCCTGATTTCTTCTTTCAGATATCTGCGGATCTGATTCATAGCCTCCATTTTCCCGTCTGAAAGAACCAGGATATCCTGTCCATTCAGATCCGAAGGTTCCAGATACAGCCTGCGTGAGTATGGATGGCGCATCGGTACGGCAATATTGACTCTGACATCCTGCAGCGGTGTACCCGAGCAGCTGCGATAGTCATAATGAATCTGATCGCATACACCGGTAATCATATCGATCTCATGTCCCAGTCCGGCAAATAGTTCTCTTGTTTTTTCAGGAGTATTCTGAAACGGAATGATCTGAATCTTCAGCTGCGGCCATTCGTCATAGATCAGGCTCCAGAGATTGGTGATCAGATCGGCACTGGTGACCGGTGAAGTTCCGACCCGCAGTACATTATCCTCATCATCAACCGTATTTCTGGCTCTGGCAATGCTTTTGTCTGCGTATTCCAGAAGCAGTTTCCCGTCCGTATACAGGGACCTTCCGGCCGCTGTCAGAGACAGTCCCCGGCTGGTTCTGTCAAACAGAGGAATTCCGATTTCCTCTTCCAGGGCATCGATCTGCTTGATGACAGCTGAAGGTGTGATATACATGCGGTCAGCTGCCTTGCGGAAACTGCCGCAGTCGGCGGCAATGATCATGGTTTCAAGATGTCTGAGATTCAGCATGCCTGTTTCCCCTCTCTGTTTCTACATTGTTATTGTAACGGCAATTCTTTCTTTGTAATAGTTTGGATCCTCACATCATTCATTCTCACTCTGCGTCGGATATCCTGTATACTGGTTGTATACAGACAGGAGAACATGATGAAATCTTTTATACCTGAAAATCCTGCCCGTTTCGAGGCAGTTCATACGGATGTTTCCGCTGTATCCGTCAACGGAGTACAGTCCATTCGTGTCACCAAGAAAGACAAGATCATGCAGTTTGATGAGAATACCCTCGTCAAGGTAAAAAACTGTGACTTTCATAACGGCACGATCCGGGTAAAAATGCTGAGCCGCCTGCTTCCGGATGCACCGGATTTTGCCAGAGGGTTTATCGGCATTGTCTTCCGTGTCAATGACGCCAGCAGTGAATTTGAATCATTCTATATCCGGCCGACCAACGGCATGACCGACGATCCAGTCAGAAAAGCGCACGGCTGCCAGTATTTCTCCTATCCCGGGTATACCTTTGCCTACTTCCGGGAATTCGGCATCACCGGATATGAGGCCCCGATCCACAATACGCTGGATGAATGGGTGCCGCTGAAGGCAGTGATCAGGAATGATATGGCAGAATTCTTCCTGAACCATGAAATAAAGCCGGTGCTGACCGTTCACGGTCTGAAACACGGTAAAGATGCCCGGGGATCGGTCGGCTTCTTCTCGGAGATCGGCACCGAAGCATTCTTCAGAGATCTGGAAATTGAATACGATGACTGAAAAAAGGATGCACAGCCGTTCAGCTGCTGCATCCTCTTTTTTATTTTCTGCACAGAAAGCAGGCAATGCCCTCAACAGAAGACACCTTTGTTTCAGAATACATTGCTTCCAGACGCTTCCTGAGGCTTCCTTCGCTTTCATAAGGAGGTGTAAAGAATCCTTTCGGTTCATACAGATGAGAAATGAACCAGTCGGTTCTGCTGCAGTTTCCTCTGACATAGAAGCAGCCGCAGAACGTTCCGCCCTTTTTCAGAACCCGGTATGTTTCGTGCCAGGCAGCCTCCTTGTCAGGAAAGGCATGAAATCCGTTCAGAGAAAGAACAATATCAAAGCTTTCATCTGCAAACGGCAGTGCCCCGACATCACCCTGCACAAATCGCACATTTTTGAGTCCGAGGTGATCTGCCTTCTGTTTTGCCGAAGCCATCATGTCAGGTGAATAGTCCAGGCATGTAATATCCGCGCGCGGCAGTTCCCGGTATACCGGCATGGTAAGAACGCCGGTTCCCACCGGCACCTCCAGCAGCTTCCCGCTGAAATCTTTCGGAATACCGGACAGTGCTCTTTCCAGATATTCCGTATTTTTTTCTCTGTCCATATTCCAGACGATCCGGCAGATGGCTTTGCCCAGCACGGTCGAGTATGTCATCATGCCGTCATAAAAGTTCGACTGACTGCCGGTAATGCGGTAAGCATTCCGGATCGTTTCGCGCCTGCTCATTTTCACACCTTCTTCCTGTAGCCGCAGTCACAGTACGGACCGCCGGATGCCAGGGTATATTCCCGCACAAAGTCACTCACACCACCGGCTTCGCTCATGGTATAGTCCAGCCGGCACATGGCCGGTATCCATTCCTGCAGTCCCAGTTCCTGCATCAGTGTGCAGATGCCGCAGCGGGTAAATCTTGCCTCATAGCCGCGGTCATTTTCATACGGTATAAAATCCATGTTCCAGGAATAGGGATTTCTGTCAGCCGCCCGGAAAGCAGCTGTTTCCTGCATTCCCCGGATATCGCTTTCCGTGAATTTTCTTCTGCCGCTGAGCCGGCAGAACAGGCGCATCGGTTCCGTCATCATTGACCGTCTGTAATATTCAGTCGCTACCGGAAGATTCGGCCGTTCCGGCATGCTGAGAAGAAAGGCCGAAAACATGGCACAGCTGACAATGTTCATCTGAAAGCGGTCGCCTTTTTCAAACTCCGGCAGACCGGCAATAATCTTGCGGTACCTGCGGTGAGCCTTTTCGGCAGTCTGCTGTGCTTCCGCATCATTCATCCCCATCAGCGGCTTCAGACAGTCAGTAAATGATTTTGCGAACAGTTTCCACATGCCCCACGGCATCCCCGCATATTTCATTGCCGTTCTCCTTTTCTGGCCATCACTGCAATCCACGGTTTCTTATTGTGATGCCATCCCTTCACTTCCTTAAAGCCGGCCTGATACAGTCTTTCGGCGAGGTCATCGGCGGTATGCAGTTTCATTCCGTCGATGATCTTTTCAAACTGTCCGGCAGTTCTGTCGGTTCCGTCCGATTCATTGCATATCAGAAAGTATCCGCCGTCTTTCAGAATCCGGAATACTTCCGCAAAGCACCGGTCGGTATCCCAGAAATATACGGTTTCAAATGCCGTCGCAATATCAAAGCAGCTGTCATCGAGTCCGAGATCGGCAATATCTCTCTGAATGACCGTGCATCTTCCCTGTTCGATCATTCCGGCATTGTACCGTTCACTCTCCTGCACGGAAAGTTCGGAATAATCTGCCGCCGTTACATGGGCAGACGGATATCGCTTCAGCAGTTCTCCGGCATTCCTGCCGCCGCCGCAGCCCAGATCGATTACCTGCCCGGCATCCATGTCAGGCAGATATTTCATTCCCCAGTCAGCCAGTGCCGCATGGCCGCTGTTCATTGATCTGATCATCAGTTTCCCGAGCCTGCCTTCCGGCCTGGCAGTCTGGGAAAAGAACTTTTTAATAAAATTCATAGTTTTTTCCTCTTCCTTGTTAGTATACACTAACTTGCATACAAAAGAAATCGGCTGTCTGCCGATTATGTTTATTCTGTTCTGTTCTATCTGCCGAGCAGAAAGACCAGTGATGAAATGCTGCCCATTATGACCAGGAGTACAATGACCCACAGCACCGTTGCCGTCACCGACTGATTGTGCACCCGCAGGAACGGATACGGTCCGTCATAGATTCTCCGGTAGTTCAGGTACAGCATGATGATGCCATAGACAAACGTCACCAGCGGCGGCAGGAAAACATATTCGGCCGGGACGTGCGGCTCCAGAAAGAACCAGGACAGTACATTGAGAAACGGGCATACCAGATGCAGAAAGAATCCCGATCTCGACCACAAAAGCAGCTGTGTGTCCCTGATCGTCGGCACCAGGACAAAGACCGTCACAATGCAGGTCATGATAAGCATGCATACAGCCAGATAGCGGAAGACGGCAGTCCATTCCTGGCCGGGAAACAGAAGCGCACATACAGCAGACAGTATGGCCGCAAGATTGGACAGCTGGGTATAGAAGATCAGTGACTTCAGCAGCCGGATCCCCTTCACTGCCGTCATGCCCCATACGCCGCACAGAATGATCACAATCAGTGCTGTTGTCCTGAGCATATATGCCTCCCTCACTCCGTCCGGTTCTGTTCGCCCCAGACGCAGAGCTGATCCAGAACTTCCATCAGGGACTTTCCCCGTTCACTGAGACTGTATTCCACCTTAGGAGGAATCTGCGGATATTCCTTCCGGACAATCAGACGGTCGGCTTCCAGTTCCTTCAGATTGGAACTGAGCGTCCTGTCGGAAATACTACTGATATATCTTCTGAGTTCATTGAAACGGACTGTGTCGTATTCCATCAGACAGTACAGAATCACCATCTTGTACTTTCCGGAAATCAGCGACAGCGTATAGCTGAAGCCGGTATCTTCAAAATTTGCATCCTTGATATACTTTCCGATCATACGCTTTCCTCAATGATAGTACCTTATATAAATATCAGTACTTGAATATATGACTGCACAGACTAATTATTAAAGAGGACAGATGCTTCTGTCAATTCTATTTCGGAAAAGGAGAAAACAATGAGAGAAAAGCTGAAAATTACCGAAGGAATCTTCCCGATGCCGGTACTGATGATCGCCACATACAATGAAGACGGCAGCGTCAATGTCATGAACGCCGCCTGGGGAACGATGCAGGAAAGAGACACGGTTGCCCTGAATCTGACTGAATCCCACAAGACAGTTCAGAACATCAAGGCCAGAAAGGCATTTACAGTCAGCATTGCCGATGCCGCCCATGTCAAAGAAGCAGACTATTTCGGAGTGGAATCCGGCAACAGGACACCGGACAAGTTTGCCAGAAGCGGACTGACAGCAGTCAAGGCAGAATGCGTGGATGCTCCGGTCATCAATGAATTCCCGCTGTGCCTGGAATGTGAGTTCATTGAATACCAGACCAATGAATACGGCTGCGGCGTCATCGGCAAGGCTGTCAATGTCACTGCCGATGAAAGCGTCATGAAAGACGGAAAGATCGACATGTCTCTGGTCAATGCCATTGCCTTTGATCCGTACACCCACGGCTATTACCGAGTCACGGAACGTGTCGGCGAAGCCTTCAGAGACGGTCTTGCCCTGAAATAATCAGCACGTTTTTTCTCCCTGTCGCGGTTCCGCCGGACAGGTTTTTTTTGTACCTCTGTTTAAGGGCCTGATCCATGCGGCAATGCTTGAGCATGCAGGTTAAAAATGATACTTTATATATGTATGAAACGTAAGGTTACGATCAATGATATCGCAGAACTGGCCGGTGTTTCCAAAGCAACGGTTTCATTTTTTCTGAACGGAAAACACGAGAAAATGTCTGCCGGAACATACCAGCGGATCAAGGATGCGATTGAGGCAACCGGATACAATCCAAGTGTCGCGGCAAGATCTCTGAATGCCAAGAATTCCCATCTTTTCGGTGTCATTATCGGTAACATTACCAAGCCGTTTGCCAACCGTATTGTCAAGGGCATTGAAGACTTTGCGGACGAAAACGGATATATGGCCATTGTTGCGTCTTCCGAATTCAAATCAGAGCGCGAGCAGTCCTATATCAAGTCCATGCTGGCACTGGGAGTTGACGGTTTTCTGATTCAGCCGACGGTCAATTTCAGCGAAATGCGGAAAAGCCTGAATATCGACAAGCCGGTCGTATTCTTTGACTCTGCTCCAAGCGGAGAAGAAGAAATGTATGTCAAGACAGACAACTATGAATCGGTCCGCTCGGCAACAAAGAAACTGATCGGCAAAGGCTATGAGCACTTTATCATCGTCTCCAACAACCCTTACATTCTGCAGACACGTATTGAGCGCAGCAAAGGCTGCATCGATGTCCTGGAAGAACGAAATATCGATTATGATCTGATCATCATGCCGTCTGACGCATCATCCGAACAGCTTTCCATCCGGCTGTATCCGCTGCTGGATACCCATCAGAATGTATGCATCTTCACGCTGAACAGTACCCTGACACAGATTGCCTGGACAGCACTGGCTCCCTACCGGGACAGAATTCCGGAAATCGGACTGATCGGCTATGACTATGAACTGTGGTGTGAATATGTTACGCCGACCATCACCACCATCAGCCAGCCTACCTATCAGGAAGGATACACTGCCGCAAGTATTCTGCTGGATGTGATTCACGGCAGCGAAGAAACCAAACATGTGCAGGTGCTGAAATCCACCCTTCTGGAACGTGAGTCAACTGCCCTGAAAAAATAGACAAAAAAGACGCTGGAAAGCGTCTTTTCATTTTGGTCTGGTACAGATGCCGATCAGCGCTGAACGCGGGCACCGGCTCCGCCCATGATTGCTTCGACTTCCTTCTTGCTGGCCATCGAAGTATCACCAGGTGTAGTCATTGCCAGAGCACCGTGAGCTGCACCGTAGTTGACGGCAGTCTCCGGATCCTGGGTTGTCATCAGGCCGTATACAAGGCCGGAAGCGAAGGAATCGCCGCCGCCGACACGGTCCATGATTTCCAGTCCGTCATAGCTCTTGGACATGTAGATTTTGCCGTCAGCATAGCACATTGCCTTCCAGTCGTTGACTGTTGCAGTCTTGACTGTACGGAGTGTTGTTGCGACAACCTTCCAGTTCGGATAGACCTTGACGGCTTCATTCAGCATCTTTCTGTAGCCTTCCAGGTTCAGTTCCTTCAGATTGGCATCGTTGCCTTCTACTTCGAAACCGAGGCAGGCTGTAAAGTCTTCTTCGTTGCCGATCATGACATCGACATACTTGGCGATCTCACGGTTGACCTGCTGTGCCTTTTCCAGGCCGCCGATGGCGGACCACATGGAAGGACGGTAGTTCAGGTCATAGGATACGATCGTTCCGTATTTCTTGGCTGTCTTGATGGCCTCAACGACTGTTTCCGATGCTTCTTCGGAAAGAGCGGCATAGATACCGCCGGTATGAAGCCAGCGGACACCAAGTGTTCCAAAGATATATTCAAAGTCAAAATCTTTGGCTGTTGCCTTGGAGATGGCTGTGTTGGCACGGTCAGAGCATCCTACAGCACCGCGGATACCAAATCCGCGTTCCGTGAAGTTGATGCCGTTGCGGCAGACTCTGCCGATGCCGTCAGTCTTCATCCACTTGATCAGGGATGTATCAACACCGCCCTGACAGATGAAGTCTTCCATCAGACGTCCGACTTCGTTGTCGGCAAACGCCGTGATAACTGCTGTCTTCAGTCCGAAGCACTTTCTCAGACCGCGGACGACATTGTATTCGCCGCCGCCTTCCCAGGCGCGGAATGAACGTGCAGTTCTGATTCTTCCTTCACCCGGGTCCAGTCTCAGCATGATTTCGCCAAGACTTACTGCATCAAATGCATATGTGCCTTCCGGCTTTAATTTCAGATCCATACTCAGCCTCTGACTTCCTTTACGATATCTGCAGCTTCTTTTGTGATCTGTCTGATCTCATCGAATCTGCCTTCCTTGATCAGATCACCCTTGACCATCCATGTACCGCCGCATGCGGCAATCTTGTCACAGCTCAGATAATCTCTCAGGTTCTTCAGATTCACACCGCCTGTCGGCATGAATTTGACGGTTGTATACGGTGCGGCCAGAGCCTTGATTGTTCCGACTCCGCCGAACTGTTCAGCTGGGAAGAATTTGCATACGCTCAGGCCTCTCTTGACAGCCTGGGCAACTTCTGACGGTGTTACAGTTCCCGGATAGACAGGTATTCCTTTTCCGATGCAGTAATCAACGATTTCCGGATCAAAGCCCGGAGCAACGATGAATTTTGCGCCGGCAGCGACAGCGCGGTCAACCTGTTCTGTTGTCAGAACTGTACCGGCACCGACAAGCATTTCCGGATAGGCTTCTGTCATGATACGAATAGATTCTTCTGCTGCATCTGTACGGAAAGTAACTTCCGCAACAGCCAGTCCGCCTTCAACAAGCGCCTGGGCAAGCGGACGTGCATCTTTTACATCATTCAGCACAACAACCGGAACTACGCCGAAGGATGCAAGCTGCTCATTCATTTTTTCATTCATAATATACCTCTGTAAACAATTGATAATGAAAGGGTGATTCGGAACAATCGCATGCAGTGCTGTTTCAAATCACCCTTCTCCCCCATATACCGAAAAACCTTTTCAGCCTTCCGGCCGGTAATGATCCGAAAACTCAGCAGTTTTAGTTTTCAGATATAAAGTATTTCTTACTCTAACGGTGCCGGGAACTGAATCTTGGAAGAAGCGAACTCAAACGGCCATACTGTCTTCCATGCACCATCCTGGATCTGAGCGATAGCTACAGATGCAGAAGTGTTGTCTCTGTAATGCTTGGAGCCGGCGAGATCATATTCGTCTTCGAAGTCGATCTTGGAGTACGGCAGAACGATGTCGCGTCCGCCTTCGAATGCACCGTCGATAACGAGTTCGGACAGAGCCTTCTTGACAGCTTCACCTTCTGTGGAGCCAGCCTTTTCGATGGCAGCCTTGAACAGCCATACAACAGTGTAGGATTCAGCGGAGTGACCGTTCATGTCAACACCGTAGACTTCCTTGAATTCCTTGTTGATTTCAGTACCGTTTGTCAGGTCGCTGTTGAATTCAACAACAGAAGCAACGCCGTTAGCTGCAGACTTGAGGTTTGTGATGAAGGACGGATCTGTGAAGCCGTTTGCCTTGGCAACGATCATCTTCGGCTTGTAGTTCTGTTCTTTCAGTGTGTTGATGAACAGAGTAGCATCACTTACATAGGAATCGCAGAGGATTGCATCCGGGTTCAGCTGCTTCAGAGCCAGAACCTGAGCGGACAGGTCAGCAGCGCCGCCGGAGTAGTCAACTTCACCGACAACTTCGAGACCGTAGTCAGCAGCGAACAGGTTGACGCAGCGGATCAGTTCCTGACCGATGGCAGCCTTGTCTGTGAAGATAGCAACTGTCTTGATTTCTTCGCCAGTCTGCTGGGAAGAATCCTTCAGATACTTCAGCATGTCTTCAACATAGACAGAGTTCAGCGGGCAGAGACGGAAGAAGTAGTCATAAGCCTTGTGTTCTTCATCAGACAGCTTGTCCAGTGTGGAGATAGCTGTGATCATCGGAACGCCATACTGCTGGCAGACCTGAGCAACAACTTCTGTAACTGTGGACATATGGCAGCCCATCATGACATCTACATGTTCCTGAGTGATCAGACGTTCAGCTTCAGACTTGCCTGTAGCAGCATCGCCGGCGTGGTCACCGCGGACAACTTCGAGCATACGGCCATCAACGCCGCCCTGCTTGTTGATTTCTTCGACAGCAAAGTCAATGCCGCGGAGAATGTTTTCGCCGATGGCAGCCTTGTCACCGGACATTGCATAGATTGTACCGATTTTGATTGTTTCACCGGAAGTTTCTGTGTTTCCGGCATCAGCAGTGCCGGAAGCACTGTCCTGATTTCCGCCGCCTGCGCAGCCTGCAAACATTGTTGCGGCAAGAGCAAGCGGAAGAATAGCCTTGAATAATTTTTTCATGTGGTTTTTCTTTCCTCCTCAAGTTTTCAAACCAGATACTATCTGTAAACGCCGAACTGCTACGGCGCAACATACAGGTCAGATGCCAAGATATGCTTTCTTGACGTGTTCATTTGCGGCCAGTTCTTCAGCTGTGCCGCTCAGTGCTACATGACCGTTTTCAATAACATAGCCGCGGTCAGCTGCAGCAAGTGCTTTGGTGATATCCTGCTCAACCAGCAGAACAGAAATGTTGGATTCCTTGGCCAGTGTCCTGGCAACGTTCAGAATGTCATCAACGATATTCGGTGCCAGACCCAGTGAAGGTTCATCCAGGATCAGCAGCTTGGGCATGCCGATCAGAGCTCTGGCAACAGCAACCATCTGCTGTTCGCCGCCGGACAGTGTGCCGGCTGCCTGCTTCGCTCTTTCTTCCAGTTTCGGGAACCACTTGTAGCACATTTCCAGATTCTCCTGGAAGTGGGCCTTGGTTTCCTTGCTGAAGGCACCCATCTGCAGGTTTTCAAGCACTGTCATTTCCGTGAACAGCTGTCTGCCTTCCGGAACCTGGACAATGCCGGCATCCAGAATGTATCTGGACGGCTTTTTGCAGAGTTCTTCACCATTGAATACGATCGAACCGGATGTCGGTCTGACCATGCCGGTGATGGCGCGGACCATGGTGGTCTTACCGGCACCGTTGGAGCCGAGAACAGCGACAACTTCGCCGTCATTCAGTTCCAGGCTGACATCCCAGAGAATATTGACGGAGCCGTAACCAGCATTCAGATTTTCAACTTTCAGCATAATTACTCTCCCTCCTTCTTGTCTTCTGCCTTTGTGCCGAGATAGACTTCCATGACATACGGATCATTCATGACTTCTTCCGGTGTGCCTTCGGCAATCTTCTCGCCGTGGTGCAGAACGATAACCTTTTCGCAGAGGCTGACAACTGCCTGCATGATGTGCTCGATCAGAAGGATCGTCACACCGGACTCATTGATCCTGCGGATCAGTTCAATTGCCTCGGCGGTTTCAGTCGGGTTCAGACCGGCCATGTTTTCATCCAGGAACAGAACTTCCGGCTTGGTGGCCAGAGCTCTTGCCATTTCCAGACGCTTCTGGTCAGGCGTACCCATTTCCTTGGAGAGAACATGTCTCTTATCATACAGTCCTGTGAACTTCAGAACTTCAATGGCACGTTCTGTTGCTTCTTCCCTGCTCTTTGCGGCAGCGTGGCCGAAGTAGCAGGAAGCAATGACGTTATCCAGAACAGTCAGATTCTTCAGCGGCTTCATGATCTGGAACGTACGGGCAATCTTCATATTGGTATATTCATATGCCCTCTTGTTCGTGATATCTTCGCCGTTGTAATAGATCTTGCCTTCGGTCGGCGGATAGTATCCGCAGATCATATTGAAGGTTGTGGATTTGCCGGCACCGTTCGGGCCGATCATACCAGTGATTCCGCCTTTGCGGACGGAGAAGGAAACATCGTTGACAGCGGTCAGACCCTTGAATCTCTTGGTCAGGCCGACGACTTCAATTACCGGTTTTTCGGACATGATCATTTCCCTCCCTTCCTGCTTTCATAATTCATCATCTGATATTCCTCGAGGACATCCAGGGACGGCTTCTTCAGGATCTTTTCATCGATGAATTTCTTGAAGTTGGAATCCATGTACCAGCCGAGAATTCCGGACGGACGGAAACGGATCACAACCAGAAGAACAATGGCATACATGATCATGTTGATGCCCGGCAGAACCCGTGCGAAGTTGGCACGCAGGAATTCAGACAGCGGGATCATGATCAGGCCGCCTACCAGCGGACCTTCGACATATGCCGCACCGCCGACAACGGCCGGCAGAACGAACTCTGTCGATTTGGCCTGGACCATCAGATCCGGGTCAACATAACGAATGTAGCTTGCATAGAAGAAGCCGACAAATCCGGCAACGACAGCCGAGATGACAACGGCGATGACCTTGTACTTGGTCGGGTTGATGCCGATGGCAGCAGCTGCGTCTTCATCTTCACGGATCGTCTTCAGAGCAAATCCGATCTTGGTATTGTCAATTCTCTTCATGATGGCATATACGGCAACCATCATGATCAGACCGGCATAGTAATACGGAACCTTGCTGGCAAAACGGAACTGCAGGAAGGAATCTTCACCGAACGGCAGACCTACGCCGCTGGCTCTTCCGAAGAATTCCGAGTTGATGATGAACTGACGCATCGATTCAGCAAAGGCAATGGATACCAGTGTGAAGTAAGGTCCCTTCAGAATGAAGCACGGGAAGAAGATGACGCCTGCGATCAGGCCGGTTACAAGCATTGCCAGAATGGATACAGCCCATGGGTTCCAGTTCAGCTTGGTTACGATCAGGCATACAGTATATGCGCCGATTCCCATATATGCCGCAAGACCCAGGGAATTCTGGCCGGTCATGCCGCCCAGGATGTTCCAGGCCATGGACATCGTGGAAATGTAGAATACGAGAATAAAGATATTGATAATGTACGGTGTCTTGATAATGAGCGGCAGGACAAGGAAAACTGCCAGGAGTGCGCCGATCACAATCGTTAAATTGCGGTGATATCCGCTTACTGCTTTTTTGACATCCATTGTTATTTCCTCCTCATGATCAGCAGCTGACGTACGACCAGGATCACAATGAATGTGATGAACACGATCATATCGCTGTAGGAAGGACTGATAAACAACGCACTCATCTGTTCAAGCAGACCTAACAGGATACCGGCAAAGAAAGCACCGGGAATCGATCCGAGACCGCCGACAACGACGACGATCAGAGCCCTGAAGCCGAAGCTTGCACCGGCTGTCGGATAGATGGAATAGAACTGTGTCAGAAGGCATCCGGCAATACCAGCCAGAGCAACACCCAGACCATAAGTCAGCAGATAGATTCTTCTGACGTTGATGCCGCAGACTTCGGCACCGACCGGGTTCTGTGATACGGCACGGATCTGCTTTCCGGTTGTCGAATATTTCAGGAAAGTAAACAGGGCGATCGTAACAACGATCAGAACCACAAAGCTGATGATTCTCGGCAGAGCTACGGAAACCGGGCCAAGCATGATGGTCGACTGCGAATAGGATGTACGGATCGATTTGTAATCGGAACCGAACAGAACCAGCGCGCCGTTGGAGAGCAGCAGACCAAGACCTACTGTCAGGAACAGAAGATTGGTAAAGCTCTTTGTCTTCAGGGACGGCGTGATCAGCGTATGCTGAATGACGGCGCCCAGCAGGAACATGATGATAGCTACCAGCGGAAGTGCCAGGTACGGGTCAATTCCTGCATATGTGTAGAGCATGTATGTCAGGTACATGCCTACCATCAGCATTTCGCCGTGGCAGAAATTGACGATTTTCATAACACCGAAGATGATGTTCTGACCCATGCCCATCAGGGCATAGAAGCCGCCAAGCAGAATTCCGTTTACGATAGCCTGTAACAAAACATCCATAAACTAATCCCCTTTAACTAATTGATTTCTATCCGGAAAGAGGCATTGCCCCTTTCCGAAATATCAAGCTGATTCTATTTTACTGCGGCTGCTTGCCGATGTAGGCAAGAATGCCTCCGTCAACATACAGAATATGTCCGTTAACGAAATTGGAAGCATCGGAAGCAAGGAATACTGCCGGTCCCTGCAGGTCTTCCGGTGTTCCCCAGCGGGCTGCCGGTGTCTTGGCAACGATGAACTGGTCAAACGGATGTCTGGATCCGTCTGCCTGTCTTTCTCTCAGCGGAGCTGTCTGCGGTGTGGCAATGTAGCCAGGTCCGATACCGTTGCACTGAATGTTGTATTCGCCGTATTCGGAGCAGATGTTTCTTGTCAGCATCTTCAGACCGCCCTTGGCAGCTGCATATGCAGATACTGTTTCTCTTCCCAGTTCGGACATCATGGAGCAGATGTTGATGATCTTGCCGTGTCCCTTTTCGATCATTCCCGGAATAACAGCCTTGGAAACGATGAACGGAGCGTTCAGGTCGACATCGACAACCTGACGGAATTCAGCAGCAGTCATTTCTGTCATCGGAATGCGCTTGATGATGCCGGCGTTGTTGACCAGAATGTCAATCGTACCGACTTCTTCTTCGATCTGCTTTACCATTGCCTGTACCTGATCTTCATCACAGACATTGCAGACATAACCGTGCGCATCGATGCCGGCTTCCTTATAGGCCTTCAGACCCATTTCTTTCTTTTCTTCGTTCAGATCATTGAAGCAGATTGTTGCACCGGCCTTGGCAAAAGCAGAAGCAATTGCAAAACCAATACCATAGCTGGCACCAGTGACAAGAGCAACCTTGCCATCCAGTCTGAAATCTTTGGAATCAAACATTACTTACCCCTCTTTTCTTTAAATAATACCCGAAATAATACCCGGATTGCCATGATGCATGGTAAACCGGTAAACCAATTACATTATCGTGCCCGGTTTGGCTTTTTGCAAGCGTTTTCTTTGTTACATCGCTTTCATGAATTGTTTCATTTTTACATAGAAAAAGAAGCATGCGTTCATAGCTGTGAACACATGCTTCTTTTGTATTCTGACTGCAGATATCTGCCCTGAAATATCTTTTCTTCAGCTGCTGCAGGATCTTCTGTTACACGCCTGAATATGCGGAGAATCCGCCGTCGATCGGCAGTGTCACACCGGTAATGAACCCGGCCGCATCGTTGTTGAGAAGGAACAGCAGTGCACCGGCCAGCTCGTCCGGTGTTCCGAATCTTCCCATCGGTGTAGCCGCAAGGATCTTGCCGGTTCTTGCCGTCGGAGTTCCGTCGGCATTGAACAGCAGCGCTTCATTCTGGGCAGTGCGGAAGAATCCCGGCGCAATGGCATTGACACGGATTCCTTCTTTTGAGAAGTATACTGCCAGCCACTGGGTGAAATTGTTTGCGGCTGCCTTGGCTCCGGAATATGCCGGAATCTTGGTCAGCGGTGTATAGGCATTCATCGAGGAGACATTCAGAATATTGCATCCCTCCCTGCCCAGCATCTGTTTTGCGAATGCCTGGGTAGGAATCAGGGTTCCGAGGAAGTTGAGGTTGAATACGGACTGCACGCCGTTTTCATCGAGATCAAAGAATGTCTTGGTATCGGCATCGATATCCCCTTCTTCATAGTATTCCTTGTCGGTCGTGGCACTCGGATGATTGCCGCCGGCACCGTTGATCAGGATATCGCACGGTCCGAAATCAGCCTTTACCTGTTCTGCCACTTCCTCCACCATCAGCTTGTCGAGGACGTTGCAGGAATAGGCTCTGGCAATTCCGCCTTCGGCCCGGATTTCATCTTCTACCTTCTTTGCCTTTTCATAGGTGCGGTTCAGCAGTGCAACCGATGCGCCTGCCCTTGCCAGCACTCTGGAAAACTCGGAGCACAGCACGCCGCCGGCACCGGTAACGACAGCGACCTTGCCGCTGAGATCAGTATTCAGTACATTTTTCATGATCAGATTCCCCTTTCACTTGCTTTTTCAATGGCTTCCCACAAGCCGTTGATATATGTGGCACCAAGCGCTCTGTCGTACAGACCGTAGCCCGGCATTGCCACTTCACCCCAGATCATGCGTCCGTGGTCAGGACGGATCGGTCCGTCAAAGCCGATATCATACAGAGCCTTGACGATTTCATACATGTCAAATGTTCCGTCGCTGGAAAGATGCGCCGCTTCCTCGAAGTTTGTCGGCGAATGGAAGTAGAGATTTCTGACATGGGCGAAATGAATTCTTCCCTTCAGGGAGCGGATCATGTCCGGCAGGTCATTGTTCAGATTTGTACCGTAGGAACCGGAGCAGAATGTAACGCCGTTGTGGACATCATCGACAGCCTTCATCAGCCGCAGAATGTTTTCCTTGTTGATAATGATGCGCGGCAGGCCGAAGACGCTCCAGGCCGGATCATCAGGATGGATCGCCATCTTAATGTCATATTCATTGCAGACCGGCATGATCTTTTCAAGGAAATAGACAAGGTTCGCAAACAGCTTTTCATTGTCAATATCCTTATATAATTCGAACAGTTCCTTTACCTTTGCCATGCGTTCCGGCTCCCAGCCCGGCATGACAGTTCCGTTCATGTCACCGGCAATGCTGTCAAACATCTGTTCCGGATTAATTCTGTCAACAGCTTCCTGGGTATAGGCGAGCACGGTTGAGCCGTCTGCTCTTTTGCGGGCAAGTTCAGTTCTGGTCCAGTCAAAGACCGGCATGAAATTATAGCAGACAAGATGAATGCCCTCTTCACCAAGGTTCCTCAGGCATTCAATATAGGTTTCAATGTCTTTGTCACGGTCTTTTGAACCGGTTTTGATGGCATCGGAAACATTGACGCTTTCAATGCCTTCGATTGTCAGGCCGGCAGCCTCAACTTCATTCTTCAGAGCTCTGATTTCTTCTCTTGTCCAGAGATCTCCCGGCTGTTTGTCATACAGCATGGTGATGACGCCCTTTACGCCCGGGATCTGTCTGATCTGTTCCAGGGTAACGGTATCATGTTTAGAACCGTACCAGCGCAGTGTCATTTTCATAGGTATTCCCTCCGTATACAATTCTTATTTTTATTGTGTCGCCGTTCCTTCTGTTTTCATATTGTGCAGATTGGCAAAAACATTGCAAAAATTGTGATATGTTGAATATATGAAAAACAATTACCGTTCGGAATTCAATACCCGTCAGCAGATGCTGAAGGACAGCTATGAAATCTATTATTACAGTGATTCACATTTTCAGAGCGTATCTCCCCACCGCCATGATTACTATGAATTCTATTTTCCGGCTTCCGGATCCATTGACATGGAAATCAGCGGCAGAAAAACACCTCTTTCGGTACGCGATGCCGTTCTGGTACCGCCCGGCACCGTGCACCGGGCTGTCAACGAAAGCGGTGAGCAGTCCTACAGCCGCTATGTCTTCTGGATTTCTGCCGATTATTACCGGCAGCTGGCAGACAGCACCGCCGGAATCTCATACGCGGTGGAACAGGCGGAAAAAAAGAAGCGGTTTATTCACCACTTCAACGAAAGCGAATATGCCCTGATCCAGTCGAGAATCCTGCGTCTGATCGAGGAAGAGAATTCTTCCCGCTTTGCCAGGGAAGACTGCATTTCCCTGTGCATCAGTGATCTGCTGCTGACGCTGAGCCGTCTTGTCTATGAACATGATCACCCCGGCAGAAATGAAACATCCTATGATTCCGTGCAGGCGCTGATGGCCTATATCACCAGTCATCTTGATGAAAATCTGACTCTTGATGTGCTTGCCGAACAGTTCTTTATCTCCAAGTATCATCTGGCCCATCTGTTTCAGAAGCGGACCGGCATGACGGTGCACCGCTACATTCTGAAAAAACGGCTGGAACGATGTGCGGATGAGATCCGGGCCGGACGTCCCGTGACAAAAGTCTACAGAGATTACGGCTTTAAGGACTACTCTTCCTTTTTCCGGGCATTCAAAAAGGAATTCATGCATTCACCGCGCGAATATCAGAACCGGCATGATCTGCACCTGTCGCGGGAATGACAATGCCTTTGCATCTGCATTTCAGTTTCTGTATGCTGTTCTCCCGCTTCTGCAAAATGCAATCGAATATCGCTGAAACAGCACGCAATCATTTATAATAAAAGTACGCAATAGAAAGGCGGTTCATTATGAGTGTGTTTACAGGGAAAGAGAAACTGAAGCTCGGTTTCGGCCTGATGCGTCTGCCAAAACTGGAAGACGGAAGCATTGACATCCCGCAGGTATCAGAAATGGTCGACCGTTTCATTGAAGCGGGCGGCACCTATTTCGATACGGCATTTGCCTATCAGGGAAGTGAAGAAGCGATCCGCAAGGCCCTGGTGGAACGCTATCCCCGCGACAGCTATACGCTTGCATCAAAGCTGATCATTCCGCCCGGCAGCAATATCACCGAAGAAGAAGCCAAGCAGGAAATCAAAACCAGCCTGGAGCGCAGCGGTGCCGGATATTTCGACTATTATCTGGTTCATGCCATTCAGCGCACCAACTATCAGAAATACGAAGAATACGGCATCTGGGACTATGTAAAGCAGCTGAAGGAAGAAGGCCTGATCCGCCATTACGGATTCTCCTTCCATGCCGACCCGGAACTGCTGATCGAACTGCTCGAAAAGCATCCCGATGCTGAATTCGTTCAGCTGCAGATCAACTATGCCGACTGGGAAAACCCGGGCGTGCAGTCCCGCCGCAACTGGGAAATCTGCAAGGAATACGGCAAGCCGGTCACCGTCATGGAACCGATCAAAGGCGGCATTCTCGCCGATCCGATCGATACTGTCAAAGCCATCTTTGACAGAGAGAACAACGGCATGTCCTATTCATCCTGGGCCCTCCGCTTCGTTGCTTCAAAAGACAACCTGCTGGCAGTTCTCAGCGGCATGAGTTCGCTTGAACAGATGGAAGACAACCTGTCATTCATGAAGGATTTCCGTCCTCTCGATGCCCACGAGGAAGAAGTCATCAAAGAAGCACAGCAGGCCCTGGACAAGGATCAGTCCATTGCCTGTACGGCATGTCATTACTGCACCAAGGGCTGTCCGATGTCAATTCCGATTCCCGAGATCTTCGCAGTTGAAAACCGCAAGAAAGGAAGTCCGGAATTCCGTACAAAGCGTGAATACACGATCGTTACGGCCGGCCGCGGCAAAGCTTCCGACTGCATCCAGTGCGGTCAGTGCGAAGCAGCCTGTCCGCAGCACCTGCCAATCATCTCCCTGCTGGAGAAGGCACGCGCTCTCGAATAGTCTTCCGAAAAGATTCCGTTCCGGAATCTTTTTTTGTTTCAGCCTGTTCTGCCGGAATTTGTCAGTGTTCAGAATTCATACTAAAATATCAATGTAAGGTTTTCCGTTTATGGAGGTAACTATCATGAAATATCTTAGAAAACTGTCAGGCATCCTGCTCAGCCTGGTTCTGACTGTTTCGATGATTGCCTGCGCCGCTTCCGGCGGCGGATCAAAATCAGTCACCATGATCAGTTTCGAAGGCATGGCAAAGGAAAGTGTCGAGCAGTGGATGGAGGAGAACAAGATCAGTTCCGACCGGATCGTGTATTCCTATGAATATCATGAAACGATGAACAAGGACACGGTCATCTCCCAGTCCCCTTCCGCCGGCGAGGAAATCGGCGATAAAAACATCAGCTTCGTTCTGTCCAACGGACCTGACCCGCATGCCGAGATCACTTTCATTGATTTCCGCGGCATGAAGCTGGAAGAAGTTCAGAAATGGTTCATCAATGAACACTTCTCCCGCGTCAGTATTGAATATGTCTATGATCCGACCATCCCCGAAGGACAGTTTGTCGGAACCAATATCAAGGAAGGCAAAGCCCGCCGCAGTGATCAGATCATCATTCAGATCTCGGCCAATGCCGAAGAAGCAGGTGTTGCCCTGATCGTTCCTGACATGTCCGGATGGACCCGCGGCAAGGTTGAGGAATGGGCCAACACCAACAAGATCAGTGTCACCTATTCAGAAGTCAGAAGCACATCTGTTCAGGCCGGCTATGTTCTGGCGGTCGAACCGTCCGCCGGCAAGGAAGTCTTCCGCAAAGACGGACTGAAGGTCACCCTCTCCAAGGGTCCGAAGGTAGCTGCCATTGATCTGACAAAGAATACCCCCGAACAGATTGAAGCCTGGGGCAAGGAAAACGAGATTCAGATTTCCTGGATCCAGTGCTATAACAGCGCTGCCAAGGACACGATTTACCGCAATGAGCCGAATACCGGCACGATGAATCCCGGCGACATCATGAAAGTCTATAAATCCGCCGGTTCCGTACCGATTGAAAACTACACCGGCAAGAGCTATCAGACAGCCTTTACGCCATGGTTCAACCAGATCAATCAGAATTTTGCCGGCAGTGCCAATCTGAAAGTCACTGTCACCGAAAAGGAAGTTACGGACAAGGACAGCGGCATCATTCTTGAACAGGCACCGACCGGTGGCACAGTGAATCCGGGCAGCACGATTGCCATTGTCATTGCCAAGCATGTCGATCCGCAGCCGGAACCCGAACCGGAACCGCAGCCGACAACCGTAGATATTCCGCGGATGACCGGCTATGCGGAATTTGACTTCAAGCATGCACTGCATGCCTATGGCGTAACCGAAGGCAAGCGCACCGAACAGTACAGTACGGTAATTGCCAAAGACTATATCATCCAGAATGATTCCGGCACCTTTGAACTCGGTGCAGCAATCAATTACACAGTCAGTCTTGGTCACTTCGAAATCAATCCGCAGGACTGGACGGACAAGCCGTATGCAGACCTTGAGACATTCATCGAAAGTGCCAACCGTCTTGGTGCCAACGTTACCCTTTCACCTTCCTATATCGATACCGGTGATATCGAAAAGGACGGCCTGATCATCATGCTTGAAGGACCAATGGATGACGGTTCGATTCATGTCCGTGTCATGCATTATCTCGAGAATACCGATGACGACCCGGAAGACCGTGATCCTGATCCGGAACCTGCTCCAGAACCGGAACCAGCACCAGAACCGGAACCGGCACCAGAGCCGGAACCTGCGCCGGAAGAAGAAACACCTCCTGCCGATTCTCAGGAAGAAGGAAAATCGGAAAATGAAACTGCCGGTGCCTATTTTCTGAAACAGGCAGCTCTGATGTGCCGGCACATCCTGTATTATCTGCGCCAGATATAATTCTGCGCAGCAAAAGCAATAATAAAGGGAGTCATGATGCATCCATGGCTCCCTTCTTTTTCTATGACTGATTCAGATTCAGACAACCGCATTTCTGCCGATGCCGACCTTGCGGTAATACAGATACATGGCAATCATGCAGACCATCCAGCCGGCCGGATAGCCCATGGCAATCGGGATCGGTTCATTGGCGATAAAGTTCGACATGATGAACAGATAGACCTGCCGGAAGAGGACAAAGGAAGCGATCTGAATGAACATCGGACCGCGGGAATTTCCTGATCCGCGCAGGGCACAGGCATGGACGTTGGACGGGCAGGAAAGAACATAGAACGGTGAGATCCAGTGCAGGAACATGGCACCGGCTGAAATCACTTCTGCCTTGCTGTTGAAGAAGCTGACCAGCTGGCGGGCAAAGATCATGACCGGAATCATCGGAATCACGGTGGCAATGAAGGACATCAGAATCGAGATCCTTACACCCTGCTTTGCCCTTTCCGTCTTGCCGACGCCGACATTCTGGCCGACAAATGTTGTCGTTGCCAGACCGATTGACTGCATCGGCAGCAGCATCAGGGCATCAATCTTGGAATACGCTGTCCAGCCGGACATGATATCAGCACCGAACTGATTGATATAGGACTGGACAAAGATATTGGAGAAGGAAATGATTGCCATCTGCAGGGCAGCGGGAATGCCGACCTGGATGATGCGGGAAAGAATATCACCGTGGAAGCGGACTTCCTTCAGGTTCAGCCGTACGCAGCTGTCAATATGCATCAGGGTGAAGACTGTCAGAACTGCTGATACGGCCTGGGCGATGATCGTTGCCCAGGCAACACCTTCGACACCCATATGGAAGACAAGAACAAATACAAGGTCAAGAATGACATTCAGGACAGCTGCCGTTGCCAGGAAGTAGAACGGCCGCCGGGAATCACCGGTTCCCTGCAGGATCGAGGCTCCGATATTGTAGAAGAGAAGTCCTGCCACACCGGCAAAATAGATTGAAAGATAGGCATCCGCCTGGGCATAGACCTCGGGCGGTGTTTTCATCAGGGACAGAAGCAGCGGCTTCATCAGCAGACCGGCAAAGGTCATGATCACAGCCAGAAACAGGGTCATGATCATGGCGGTATGAACTGTATCCTTTACCCTATCTTCCTTTCCGGCACCGAAAAACTGGGAAATGACTACCCCGGCACCGCTGGAAAGACCGAGAAAAAGCCCTATCAGCATGTTGATGACAGGACCGACCGTTCCCACAGCCGAGAACGCTTCATTCGATACGTAATTGCCTACCACCCAGGTATCAACCATGTTGTAGAACTGCTGAAAAATATTGCCCAGAAGAAGCGGAATGGCAAACTGTATCAGCAGGCGCGGAATGCTTCCTTCCGTCATGGTAATGCTTTTCTTCTCTTTTCTGTTCATCCGCATGCCTCCCTTATTTCTGATGTTACTATTGATTCTTTTCGGCGACAACAAACTTGCGCCGGCACTTTCAGTCTTGCGCAAAGATATGATCTTTCAGAAAACTGCGGCAGTCAGAAAGCGGCACGATCAGACCGACAGTGTGATCACTGCTGTCCATGGCGGCAGCCATACCCACTGCTTCTCCCTTTTCATTGATGATGCAGGAGCCGCTCACACCCTGATACATGGGCAGAGAAATAACCTTGAACAGATTTGCCCCGGTATCTGCCGTTCGGCCGTCATAGGTGCCGGCCAAGAGTGTCCGCGGGCTGTCTTCGGGCCAGCCGATCAGCCAGATGGGATTTCCCTTCTCCGGTTCACTTTCAGCCAGAGCCAGCGGCCTGGTTGCAGTGCTGATCTTCAGCAGTGCCAGATCTCTTTCCGGATCTCTGGCAATAAGTTCCGCCGGCAGCACCTGCAGATGGTAAACGATCCTGTACATGGCGGAAGGATGATCCACCACGTGGGCACAGGTCAGAATATAGCCGTCTTCCGATACGGCAAAGCCGCTGCCCCTGTACACCGTATCCCCGAAACTGGAAATGGCGTAGACCTGGGCGGCGGAAATACCGCAGGTTTCAAGAATGGTATTGTCTGCCTCTTCTGTCTGCACAGTTTCGGCACTCCGGGATGCATCCCAGATCCGGATGGAAAACAGTACCAGCGGCACCGTGCAGAACAGTATCATAAGCAGATTCAGAAAGCGCCGCAGAGCCGGCGGCGTCTCTTCCTTTTCGGCCTCCTTCGGCGTCAGTGCATCAATCCATTCCCGCATGGTAATGGCAGAGGCATCATACACGCCCGGAGCTTCCTTCAGTTCCGGATACAGTGAAGAATCATGCATAATCAGAAGCGGAATGCTGCGGCGCTGGCAGAAGGCTGTCAGGGATGCACAGACATCATCCTGGCGGGCATCCGCACTGCCATACAGCAGTGCCCCGCTGCAGAGCAGAAGATCATCTTCGTCCGTGCCGAAAACAAGCCGGAATCCGGCTTCTTCAAAGACCTGTTCATATACCCCGATATCTTCCGGCTCACCGGCCATGATCACGAAAAGTTTCTGCATATGACTATTGTAGCAGGAATCAGAAACAGAAAGAAAAACAGTCCGTTTCCGGACTATTTGTTCAGTGTATCAATGATGACCGGCAGAATCTGCTTCTTGCGGGACATGATGCCCGGCGCAAATCCGTCCTCATTGAGGATATCCTGGAAGCCTTCCTTAATGACCCAAGCCTTCTTGCCGGTATAGATCATATAGGAACCGGTTCCGGCCGGATCGGTAAACAGGAATGCCAGCAGGTCATAGTGCTGCTGAACGATGACATCGTTCATATAGGCAAGGAAACCGGCCCGGATCTTGAGGAATTCCTCCTTGCTCTTGCAGGGTGACTGGCCGATGCCGACACGGGTATTCTCGATGCGGAATTCCTTGAAGTCGTCATACAGCAGTTCAAGATACGGCTTGCCGAGAATCGAATCTGTGGCGCCGATCATTTCTTCATTCAGTTCTTCCGGTGAAATGCCGGCAATGCCGCTGAGATATTCGGCTGTTTCCCGGTCTTCATCCGTTGTTGTCGGCGAACGCAGGCAGAGCGTGTCATTGACAACCCCGCCCAGCAGCAGACCGGCCATATCCTGGCTCAGTTCAATGTGCTGGCTGCGGTACATGCCGGCAATGATGGTGGCAGTGCTGCCGATGATCCGTTCGGTAATATTGATCGGATTGGCTGATTCAAAACCGCCCATGCGGTGATGATCGACAATTTCCGAAACTTCGCCGAATTCCAGATCATTGACGGACTGACTTTCCTCATTGTGGTCAACAAGGATAAACCGCTTCTTTTCATAATTGAACAGATGGTAGCGGGAGATGGCTGCCTTTACCCTTCCCTCATCATCCAGAACCGGATAGGAACGGAAACGGCTCTTGGCCAGGCGCTTGGTCACGTCATCCACCATATCCTTTTCATTGAAGGACATGACATTGCGGGTCGTGACAAGTTCGATTGTCGGTGCCTGGTAGATATACTTGGTGCAGTCAAGCACGGAATAAGGTGTATGAATGACGGAAACATCACATGTCCGGGCTTTCTCCAGCGTGACATTATCGATCCAGTCTTCGCCGCAGATGATGATCAGTGCCGCCCGGTTTTCAATGACAAACCGCTGGACATCCGGGTTGTTTCTGAGAATGACAATGCTGTTGCGGTAGCGTTCCGGATTGTCCGACAGCGAAGGCACGGCATGAACCGCACCGCTCGGTGTGAAGTTCTCACTCTGATAATATGCCCTGGCATTGAGAACCCTGATGATATTCTCCAGTGTGGCATGACGCATCAGTTCGACCATTTCCTTTTCATTCGTGATCCAGAATCTGGTCAGATCGGATACCGACACAATGCCTTCCAGACGGCCTTCTTCATCCGTCACAAACATGCCCCTGTTTTTCTGGGTAATGACCAGATCCAGTGCTTCCTTCATGGTCATGTCAGGACGGGCGAGCACCGGCGTATCCTTGTCGATTTCAGCCAGAGAACATTTCGCCGTATGAATAATCGGCGGCTGTTCAAAATGATACTTTTTCAGCAGATATGCCGTTTCCGGATTGGGAGTTCCCTGTGCTCTTGCTTCAGCTTCCACGCCAAGTTTCTGCTTCAGGGCCGCATAGGCAATGGCAGAGACAATGGCATCACAGTCCGGATTCTTATGGCCTACAACATAGTACGGTTTCATAATCCTGCCCTCTTTTCCGCTGCACCGCTTCTGACTGCAGTGCATATTGTTTCTCTGTCTGCATCATACCATGAAAGCGCTTGCCGATACTATGCATGCCGCCATGCAAAGTACGTCTGCTTTTTATGCGCAAAATGAATAAGCAGATACAGAACGCATGCGTCAGATGTATTAAAAAACACGCCGGAGCGTGTTCGTGCAGTCAGATGTGATATACGTAGTCTGCCTTGTGTTCCTTCGGTGCCGGCTTTTCACCGTCCGGCCAGCCCAGGATCAGATTGCCGATGCCTTCATAGTCACCTTCAATGCCAAGATCTTTCAGCAGTTTTTTGCCGTATTCGGATTCAAATTCTTCCTTGGCACGATGGATCCAGCAGCTTCCCACGCCCAGGTCTTCCGCTGCCAGCATCATATTGGCCATGACCAGAGATCCGTCATACAGATAGGTTCTGACTTTTCTGTCGGCAAGCACGACAGCGACCGTCGGGGCACCGTAGAACGGATCACTGTCGGAATTCATGACTGATGCATTGATGCGGGAAAGCTCATCGCGCACTTTTGGATCATCGACAACGATAATGATTGCCGCCTGGCGGTTCATGCCGCTGGCAGCCTTGGTTCCTGCTTCCGTGATCTGATCGATGATTTCTCTCGGCACCGGTTCAGAACGGAATCTGCGGACACTGCTGCGGGAACTGATTGTTTTCAGTGTTTCTGCCATAATGTAAATCCTCCTGCTTTCGTTATAGTATGAAACAGGATTCATTTCATGACATATGCCCTGTATGGTTTAAAATAGATGTGGGAGGAACATCCATGAAAATCAATCTCCAGAATGTCATCGATGAAATTGACAATGCTGATGATACGGTTCATGCATTCTATTCGCCGCAGCAGGAAACAATCGTCTATTTATTTGACAATGGTTCCGGCACGAATACGGCTGATCCTGAAGATGAAACCCTTATTGAACTGCCGGACCGGCGGGAAATCAATGATTACCACAATATGGAACTGTTTATTGAAACGGTGCAGGACAGAACAGCCGCCGAATGGCTGGCTAATGCCATCCACGGCCGCGGTGCCTTCCGCATGTTCCGGGCCGCTCTGGAACGCTTTGGACTGACGGAACGGTGGTATGACTTCCTCGACCGCCAGCACCGCATTCTCGCCATCGAATGGTGTGAAGACCACGGCATCGAATATGAGACATCCTATGCTGCAGCAGATGAAGACGATTACGATGATGACGAAGAGGACAATTCCTACGGCTTTCATGAGGACTATACAAAAGAACATACTTCTGCAAGAAAGAATATTGCCGAAATGCCGAAGGAAACCAGAATTGTGCCGATCACTTTCCACAACAGTGCCAACATCGTCTATATGCATGCCGACTGCCGCAGGGAACTGGCGGCGCTGAAAAAGATCCGCATGGATCAGGATATTGAAAGATCCCAGCAGGAAATCGATGAAGCCCTGCAGAAGCAGGAATATGTATTCGCTGCTGTCCGGGACGGAAAATATGCCGGCTATATGATCCTGCAGCCGCAGGCTGACATTGTTCTCACCGATCTTTATGTCCGTCCGGAATACCGCCGCAAAGGCATCGCCTCTGCCCTGTTTGCCAAAGCCGAAGAAACGGCAGCAGCCGAAGGCTGTGATGTCAGCGTTGTCATGAAGCCTTATTACGAAAAGATGCTGCAGTTTCTGCAGAAACAGGGCTGGAATTATCTTTCCGAGATCCGCCTTGTCAAAGACACCGGCGAAGAAGATGCACCGGCCGTATCCCTGACGCACAGCCGGCTGAAATACTAGGAGATCCTATGGGACATTTCTACTTTATACGCCATGGCGAAACATTCTGGAATGTTTCGAACAAGATCTGCGGTGCCACTGATATCGGTCTGACGGAAAAAGGCTTTGCCCAGGCCAGGCAGACAGCCGAAGCCATGCTTGCCGAAGGCATCCGGGCTGACATGATCATATCCTCACCGCTGATCCGGGCCGCTGATACTGCCCGCACCATTTCCGAAATCACCGGCATTCCGATGCGCACCGATGACCGGATCGCAGAACAGTCCTTCGGCATCTATGAAGGAACAGCCAGAGACGGCATGGAATTCCATGAGGCAAAGAAACGGTTTGCCGACCGCTATGAAGGCGGCGAAAGCATGTTCCAGGCAGCGCATCGTGTCTATGGGCTTCTTGATGAAATCACCTCTCAGGAAGATACGGTATATATCCTTGTTGCCCATAACGGACTGGCACGGCTGGTGCAGTCCTACTTCACTTCCATGACCAATGAGGAATTTGCTTCCTACGGCATTCCCAACTGTGCTGTCATGCGCTTTGACTATTAAAAAACAGGACGCTCACAATTGCGTGAACGTCCTGTTTTCATGTTCATTCTGTCATGCTTCCGGCAGCAGATCCGTCATCGATTTCATGCTGACGGCAAGGGTGGAAAAATTATGCAGATAGGCTGTTGTCGTCGCCGGCAGAATACCGAAAGCCCCCAGCAGGATCAGGGCTGTATTGAAGGTCATGATAAAACGGTAATTGCCGTGAATACGCCGGTTCAGCCCGTCGGAAATATCCTTGAATGTCAGCAGGGCATTCAGGCTGTCATCGGTAATTGTGACATCGGCGATCTCACGGGCGATGGCTGCTCCGTCGCTGACGGCAATGCCGCAGTCGGCTTCGGCAAGAGCCGGAGAATCATTGATGCCGTCTCCCAGCATGATGACCGTTCTTCCCGCTTCATGTTCATCCTGAATGAACTGTGCCTTGTCCTCCGGCAGCACTTCTGCCCGCCACAGGTCAACACCGACTCTGGCCGCAACAGCTTCAGCTGTCCGGGCCGAATCTCCCGTCATCATGACAGTTCGGGAAATTCCTCTTTCTTTCAGTTTCTGTATGACGTCCCGGCTTTCTTCACGGATCGGATCTTCAATCAGTATGACTGCCGCAAGTCTGCCGCCGACCGCAAGATACAGATGGCTGCAGTCTGCCGGCAGTTCTCTGAACTTCTTTGTTTCCCCGCGCGGAATGCGGCATTTTTCATCTTCAAACACAAAATGATGACTGCCGATGACGGTCTTCTTTCCGTCAATGGAACTGGCAATGCCGTGGGCAACGATGTATTCCACCCTGGCATGACGCTCTTCGTGCCGCAGGCCGCGTTTTTCTGCTTCCCTGACTACGGCATTTGCAATCGAGTGCGGATAATGTTCTTCCAGGCATGCGGCCAGCCGCAGCATTTCATCACTGTCATTGCCGCCGAAGGGAATGACTTCCTTCACCCGCGGCATGGAATATGTCAGGGTTCCGGTCTTGTCAAAGACAATCGTATCCGCCTCTGCCGCCTTTTCCAGAAAGCTTCCACCCTTGACACTAATGTGATGATCCGCACATTCGCGCATCGCCGAAAGCACAGATATCGGCATCGACAGTTTCAGGGCACAGGAATAATCAACCATCAGCACAGCCATGGCCCGGCTGACATTGCGGGTCAGAAGCCAGGTCAGTGCCGTTCCGGCAAAGCTGTACGGAACCAGACTGTCAGCCAGATGAGCCGCCCGGCTTTCTGCCTGCGATTTCAGTTTTTCCGATTCTTCGATCATCTTTACGATTCTGTCGTACCGGCCGCTGCCTGAGGTATGGGTGACTCTGATTCTGCACTCACCCTCGTCAACGACAGTTCCGGCATAGACTGCCGCACCTTTTTTCTTGTGCACCGGAGCCGATTCACCGGTCATGGAAGACTGGTTTACGCTCATTTCTCCGCTTTCCACGATGCCGTCAAGGGGAATCATGTTGGAGGTTCTGACAATGATCAGATCTCCCTCTCTGATGTCATTGACACTGACAAGAATTTCCTGTCCGTTCTCTGAAACCATCCAGACATTGTCAATATTCAGTGACATTGTCCGGGCCAGATCGTCAACTGATTTCCGGTGTGTGTAGTCTTCCAGAATCTCGCTGAGTCCGAGCAGAAACATGATCGATGAGGCAGTGCTGAAGTCCTTCATCAGAATCGATGTGCCGATGGTTACGGCATCCAGAAGCGGAACTTCCATCCGTCCCTTCAGCAGCAGCTCTGCCCCTTCCTTCAGATACGGCAGACTTTTGTAAACACAGACTGCGTGCCTTACCGGCAGGGGAAGAAACAGTTGCCTGACAATCCTTTTTGCGACATGCCAGAACAGTTTTTCTTCAAATTCGCGGTTCAGCTGCCGGCCGTTATGTTCTCTAACTGCGAAACCGCAGTCTTCATAATGAAAAACCGACAGAGCGCGGACGACAGGTTCTGCACTGCCGCGGTAGCGGATCACGGCATTGCCGCTTCGTTCACTGACATCCGCCCGTATGACATTCTCCAGACTGTTCAGATACTGATCCAGCAGATCAGCCTGATCAGATGTCATGCGGGATTGACAGATATGAACGCGCATCCTTCCTTCGGACGCATGCAGAATCGTACACTTCATCGGTTTTTTCCTTTCCGCTTTTATTCCTTTTCGGAACAGTTTTCAAGAACAGCTTTTGCATCAGCAATCAGCCGTTCTTCTTCCTCACGGTAATATTCATCATTGATGACTCTGGCATCCTCGATAATATCCTCGCAGTTCTCCCTGAGTTCCTGAACCGTCTGCAGAACATCATCGGCACAGCGCATGCCGAGAGCTGCCGTTTTTGTATAGAGTTTTTTCGCCTCCCGGGATGTCAGAATCTTTACGCCGGCTGTTCCCAGCAGAAATCCGTAAGCGATAAATCTGGTCCTTAACCAACCCATAATACCTATGCCTCCTTCACCTGTTTTTCTGAAAATAATTATACCGTTGACACTGCCCGAAAAGATGTATAACAAAGTTAGTGCCAAAGCCGAAAAAAAGTATCCGAAGATACTTTTCAGGCGAGTTCTTCACCAAGTGCACGGCACTGTGCCAGGGCGTCCTCATCCGGTTCATTATTGGCAATGACACCGTCATTGATCAGTACGGCACCGGCACTGCGGCATCTGTCAGCCCAGTCACGCATCCACTTTCCGTCACCCCATCCATAGGAGCCGAACAGTCCGATTCTCTTCCCGGACAGTTTGTCTTCCAGTGCTGCGAACATCGGTTCAAAGACCGTTTCTTCCAGAACTTCATCGCCCATTGCCGGACATCCGAAGGCAGCGGCATCATAATCGCCGATATTGCCGGCAAAGGATTCACAGGAAATCAGATCGGTTTCTGTTCCTTTCGCTCTTGCCGCTTCGGCAACGGCTTCAGCCATTTTTTCCGTGTTGCCGGTGCTGCTGTAATACACTACTGCTGCTTTGCTCATATTTCATTCAACCTTTCTGTTCAGATACGGCAAGACTTTCCAGAGACATGCCCCGGCGGAAATGTTCCTGATAGCTTCTGGTGCATCTGTGCATTGCATCCAGCCGTCTGAGAGCGTTTTCGGCATCATCGTAAACCTGCCAGATATCGGCATGAATACAGCGTCTCTGCGAATCCATGAAGCCGATGATATCGCCGCTCGGATAGCCGAGAAAACATCCGATTTCATGGGGAAATGTCTGATCCTTTTTCAGATGAGAAATCAGTGATGTCAGACACATGCCCATATGATCCGGATCATATCCCTTTTCTTTCAGGATTTCACGGATGCCTTCATCCTGCAGATCCTTTTTCAGAAGCCGCGGACGGTAGACAAAGATCAGGGCCCTGCTCTTTGTCCATCCGATCACCATCATATGCACACCCTTGGCATTGAGATTTCTGTTGATAGCGGCAATTTCGGCATACAGTTCTTTTCTGGTACGGTAACTGCACGTAAACAGACTTGCGGTTTTCAGCCCCGCAAGGGTCGGTGCACAGTGGTTGACAATCATTCCTTCCGGCATTTTGTCCTCCAGTTAGTTTTGCCTAACTACATACAGTTTACTGCCCTCTTTCACAAAGTCAACTAACATCAGCAGCTAACATCAACAAAAAACGGAACCGCATTATTATGCAGTTCCGTTCTTGATTATAGATTTGATGTGCCGATTACCAGCCGACTGTCAGATCGCTTGCACCCTTTTCAACAACAGGTGTGCTTTCAACCTTGACATCACCGGAGACGATCTTGTCTGTGTAATCCTTTACAGTTTTCAGAACATCGTCTGTCAGGTTCGGGTTTTCTGCCGGCAGGCCTACGCCGCCGTCAGCCAGTGTGTAACGGACAACGCCGCCCTTGAAGGTGCCGTCAGCAACCTGCTTGCAGGCGTTGTATGTAGCAACGTCAACTCTCTTCATCATGGATGTCAGAACAGAAGACTGGGAACCGTCGCCGTATACGCCATAGGAATACTGGTCTGTGTCAACACCGATGACCCATACATCTTCACCGTTGCCGCGTCTTTCGGAAGCTTCCTTGATGACGCCGTTGCCTGTGGAACCTGCGCATGCGAAGATGACAGTTGCACCGGCATTGTACTGCTTCTGAGCAAGGGACTGACCCTTTTCAGGACTTGTGAAGTTGTCAGCATTGTCATAGCTGATGATGCAGTCCGGGCAGACAGCCCATACGCCCTGCTGGTAGCCGGCCCAGAAACGGAACATGGATTCAGATTCCTGACCGATAACCATACCGACATGCTTGGAGCCGTTTTCGATTGCCTTCAGACCGGCAACAACACCGACCAGGTAGGAACCTTCATGCTCTGCGAATACAGCCTGCTGCAGGTTCTCGCCTTCGAGCCAGTCAACGTCGATGATCAGGATCTTCTGATCCGGATACTGTGTGACTGTTTCGGTAATTGCATCACCGAACATGAAGCCGGCAGCTGCGATCAGGTCAACGCCCTTTTCAGCAAATGCGGACAGGTTCGGGATATAGTCAGCTTCGTTGTTGGACTGCAGGAAAGAATAGTCTGTTCCTTCTTTCAGGCCGTTTTCATCACCGAACTTCTTGATACCTTCCCAGGATGTCTGGTTGAAGGACTTGTCATCAATACCGCCTACGTCACTGACGAAGCCGACACTGATTGAGGAGCTCTGAGCAGTTTCGCCGCTGTCACCTGCATCGGAAGCAGCCGGCTGAGAAGAACAGCCGATCATCGCTGCAGCCATGAAAGCAGCCAGAGAAGACTTAAGTAATTTGTTCATTGTTATTCCTTTTCCTCCTTGCGTTTTCTCTATTTCTCATTTTAGTTGCTTGAATGGCTTTTTACAACGGTTTTCAGATCTGTGCATTTATTCACAATTTACGCCGTCCTGTGCTTTCTCAGACGCTGTCTTTTCGGCAGGAACATTGTTATAATATACAGCGTATTTTATAAGGAAAAACCGATGGTATTCAGCAGTCTGACATTTCTGTTCGCATATCTTCCTGCCGTCCTGGCAGTGTATTTTCTTGTCCCGCGCAGGTTCCGCAATCCCGTGCTTCTGGCTGTGAGCCTGTTTTTTTATGGATGGGGTGAACCGGTCTATGTTCTGGTCATGGTTTTTTCCATTCTCTTCAACTGGCTGTTCGGCCGGCTGATCGGCCGCTGTCGCGACAAAGACCGGGACCGGGCGAGAAAATATCTGACTGCATGCATTGTCCTGAATCTGGCTCTGCTCGGCTTTTTCAAATACAGTGATTTTCTGATTGCCAATCTCAATGCCCTCGGCATTTCCTTTCTGAAGCCGCTGCATCTCGGACTGCCGATCGGCATCAGCTTCTATACCTTCCAGGCAATGTCCTATCCGATTGACATCTACCGTCATGATACCGACCCGCAGCCTTCTGCCGTCAGTTTCGGTGCCTATGTAACCATGTTTCCGCAGCTGATTGCCGGCCCGATCGTCCGCTACCGTGATGTTGCGGAAATGCTTGATCACCGCCGGGAAACAGGCGACAAGTTCTATGCCGGCGTGGTCCGCTTCATGACCGGTCTTTCCAAAAAAGTTCTGCTGGCCAACAGTGCCGGTCAAATCTTTGAGACGATCAATACCCTCTCCTATGATCAGAGCAGCGTCCTGACAGCATGGCTGGGAATCATCTGCTATGCCTTTCAGATCTATTTTGATTTCAGCGGCTACTCCGATATGGCAATCGGTCTTGGAAAAATGTTCGGATTCGATTTCCTTGAGAATTTCAATTACCCCTACACCGCCCGTTCCATCACCGATTTCTGGCGCCGCTGGCACATGTCGCTGTCCGGCTGGTTCCGGGACTATGTCTATATTCCGCTCGGCGGCAACCGCCGCGGCCTGAAGCGGCAGATCCTCAACATCATGATTGTCTGGCTTCTGACCGGCTTCTGGCACGGGGCTTCCTGGAATTTTGTGCTGTGGGGAGTTTTCTACGGCATCGTGCTGATCATTGAGAAAGTATTCCTGCTGAAGGTGCTGAAAAAAACACCAGCCTGGCTGACACATGTCTATACGATGTTTATTGTTCTGATTGCCTGGGTGCTGTTTGCCTTCACCGATTTTTCCCAGATGCTGCATTATCTCGGCATGCTGTTTGGCAGGGCATCCTGTTTCGCCAATGCCTATACCCTGTATTTCCTGCGTGACAATCTGGTTCTGCTGGCAGTCTGTGCTGCTGCCTGCACTCCGATTGCATCCTCACGCTTCAATTTCCTGAAGGATGATGCCTTCGCCCTGGTACAGCCGGTTCTGGTGCTGCTCATGCTGGTGATCTGCACTGCCTTCATCGTCGATGCTTCGTACAACCCATTCCTTTATTTCCGGTTCTAGGAGAAAAGATGAAAAAGACTGAACTCAGACAAAAACAGATCAGGACAGCGGTATCAGGTGTTTTCTGCCTGTTCATTTTCGGGCTGGCCATTGTCAGTCCGCTGATGCCGAAAAAGGAATTCTCCGAGAACGAAAACCGGATGCTGGAACCCTTCCCTTCCGTTTCTGCCCGGAACATCTTCTTCGGCGACTTTGATACTTCATTTGAAAAATGGTTCTCTGACCATTTTGTCGGCCGCGATGCCTGGATCCGGCGCAAGGCTTCCCTCCGGATCGACCTTGGCGCAATTGAAAACAACGGCGTCTGGCTGGCCCGGGATCACCGGCTGATCCAGCAGTTTCTGACCTATGATTCTGACAATACGGAAAAGAATATCAGCTATCTGAATGAATTCTCGGAAGATACCGGCATGCGGCTGAATGTCATGCTGGTGCCGGGAGCCTGCTACGGCGAGCAGAAATATCTGCCGGCAGGTGCTGCCAATGTCAATGAAAAGGAACTGATCGCTTCCATCGGCAGCAGACTGTCCGGACAGAACTTCATTGATATCACTGATGATATTGTGAAGATCGATGACGGCTATTACCGCACCGATCACCACTGGAATGAAAAAGGTGCGCTGATCGGCTATCAGGCCATCTGCCGTCAGGTCCTGAACAAGGAACCGCAGCGCTTCACCTATGCTGATGTCTCCGACAGTTTCCGCGGCACCATGTATTCCCGCTCCGGCGCTTTCTGGACGCCTCCCGATACGATCCGCAGGATCATTCCGGAAAAGAACACTGCCGTCGCAGTCAGCTTTGAGGACGGCCGTGTCACGGATTCCATGTTTATCGATGAACGTCTGCAGGAAAAGGATCAGTATACCTATTACCTGGACGGCAACCATGGCTATGTAAACATCAAGACCGGCAATCATAACGGCCGCCGGGCCATTGTCGTGAAGGACTCCTACGCCCATATTCTTCTGCCCTATCTGGCACAGGAATATGAAGAGATCGAAGTCTTTGATCTTCGCTACTATACGGAAAGCATCTCCGAACATATTGATGAAAGATACCGCGAAAGCACGGACATCTACGTCATTTACGGACTTGAAACATTCTGCAGCGATACCAATCTCGCTATACTCTGGTAAAACATATGAAAATGAACTTTGTTAAAATGGGAATCAACGGAGAAGGAATCGGCTATGATCAGCGCCGGCCGGTTTTCTGCGACGGTGTGCTGCCGGGAGAATCGGCAGTCATAAAGATCACGGAAGATCACGGAACCTATGCCAAAGGACAGTGCCTGCGGCTTCTGAAGAAATCGGAAGACCGGATCAGGCCTGTCTGCCAGCATCAGGCGGAATGCGGCGGCTGTCCGCTGATGATCATGAACTATGATGCCCAGCTGAAGGCAAAAACCGAACTGCTGGCTGAAGCCCTGTACAAATACGGAAATGTGAAGCGGCATTTTATCCGTGCCATTCACGGCAGCCAGGAAACCGACGGCTGGCGTTCCCAGTGCAAACTGCCTGTCAGGGAGCTGGACGGTGAACTGTACAGCGGCATGTACCGGGCCGGCAGCAATCATTTCATTCCCGTCCGAAAATGCCTGATGCATGATGAAACAATGGAAACAGCCCGCCGCCGTCTCATGAAGATTCTGAACCGGGCCGGCATTCATGCCTATGACAGCCGCACAAAAACAGGACTGCGCTATCTGGTCATGCGCTGTGCCGACAGTCAGATCCAGTGTGCCCTGATCAGCGGCAAAGATACCTTTTCAGCCGATCTCATTGCTGAGATCATGAAGATTCCGCATATGGCAGGACTCTTCCAGTCCGTCAATACAACCCGCCGTTCACCGCAGATCTTCGGTCCGAAAACCAGATGTCTTGCCGGCAGCGAGACCATTTCGCTTGCCGTTCACGGCATCACCCTGCAGCTTTCGCCGCAGGCATTCTTCCAGCTGAACATCAGCCAGGCAAAGCAGCTCTATGAAACAGCAGTTGCCAAGATCGATCCCTGTGATGTGCTGGTCGAGGCCTACTGCGGCATCGGTGCCATGTCGATGATGGCACATGACAAAGCAGCTAAGGTCATCGGCATCGAAAATGTTCCGGATGCCATCCGTGATGCCAAGGCCAATGCCAGAGCCAACGGCATTGACAACTGTGAATTCCTCTGTGCAGATGCGGCAGAAGGTCTTCTGAAAACAGCAATGCGGATGCCGGTGGATACGCTTCTGGCTGACCCGCCCCGCAGCGGCATGGATCAGAACATGATCGAAGCTGTCATGAAAGTGCATCCCCGCAAGATTATCTATATATCCTGCAACCCGGCAACGCTGGCCCGCAACCTGAAGGATCTCAAGTGTGCCTATCATGTAGTCACCGTCATCCCCTTCGATCTGTTCCCGAATACGCCGCATGTCGAAAGCATAACGGTTCTGGAAGCAGACAGCGTGAGGTAAGATATGAAATACGAACGCAAAAGCGACAGAATCATCATCCACCCTTCCCAGCAGTATGCCGGAAAGACGATTGAAGATTTCCTGAATGAATACATGATTTCAAAAAAGAACCGCTATCTTCTGATTCAGAACCGGCAGATCCTGCTCAATGATGAGCCGGTCCGAAACAGTTCTGAAGTCATCGGCACCCGCAGCATTGCCGTTCTGATACCTTCTGAAGAAAGCGGCTGGCTGGCAGCTGAAAAGCCATGCCAGGTCGTTTATGAAAATGACTTTGTCTATATTGTGCATAAAGAACCCGGATGCATCATCCACGGTGAACCGGGTGATACAGGCTGCCTCTGCGCCCAGGCTGCCAGATGGCAGGAAGAACACGGCATTCATGCCCCGGTCAGGCCGATACACCGTCTTGACAAGGATACGCAGGGACTGGTTCTTTTCAGTAAAATTCCCTTCTTCCAGCCCTGGCTGGATGCCCAGCTGGCAAAGAAGGAAATCCGCCGCCATTATCTGGCTGTCACCCGCGGCCGCAGTGAACCCGGAAAGAAATATGTTTTCTCCGACCGGATCGGCCGTGACCGCCACCAGAATGGTGTATACCGTGTCAGCAAAAACGGCGCTGAGGCACTGACAAGAGCAGAGTGCCTCGCTGCCGAAAACGGATATCTTCTGTTCGGATGTGAGCTGGAAACGGGACGCACGCATCAGATCCGCGTGCATCTTTCCCATCACGGCTTCCCGATTGTCAATGACCCGCTTTACGGCACTGCCTCAAAAGATTTCAGGAATATGGGACTCTGGGCCGACGAAATCACCTTCCGTGATCCTCTGACCCGCAAAAAGCACCGTATTCATGATACAGAGAATGAAGATTACAGCATCTTCCAAGGAGAGACAAGAAATGACAAAGTTTGATTTCACTTCGATCATGGACCGGCGTCACCATGATGCAATCGCTGTCGACTGTCCGGCAGAACAGAAATTCGGATTTGACGGCTTCACCCTGAAGGAAGGATATGACATCATTCCGATGTGGGTCGCAGACATGAACTTTCCGGTTGTCCCTTCCATCCAGAAGGCAATGCAGGAAAGAATCGAGCATCCTGCCTTCGGCTATTTCACACCCCGGGATGAATACTATGAAGCCATCATCCGCTGGCAGCAGGAACACAATCACACCGTAGGTCTGAAGCCCGAGCATATCGGCTATGAAAACGGAGTTCTCGGCGGCGTTGTTTCGGCAATGAATGTGCTGGCCGGCAAAGGCGGCAGTATTCTGCTGCACTCTCCGACCTATATCGGCTTTACCGGATCCCTGGAAAACAACGGCTTCCATATTGTTCACTCGCCTCTTTACAAGGATGAAAACGGCATCTGGCGCATGGATTATGAAGATATGGAGAAGCGGATCACAGAAGGAAACATTCACGCTGCCATCATGTGCAATCCGCATAACCCGACCGGCCGTGTCTGGGAAAAGGAAGAACTGGAAAAGGCATATGAGATCTTCGAACGCCATCAGGTATGGGTCGTCAGTGACGAGATCTGGTCCGATCTGATCCTCGAAGAATATCATCACACTCCCTGCCAGAGCGTCAGTGACTATGCCAGAAATCATACCGCTGCCATGTATGCACCGTCCAAGACATTCAACCTGGCCGGTCTGATTGGCAGCTATCACATCATCTATGACAAATGGCTGCATGACCGCGTCCTGAAGGAGTCTTCCCTCTCCCATTACAATTCCATGAACGTCCTCTCCATGTATGCCCTGATCGGTGCCTACAGCGAAGAAGGAAAAGAATGGGTCACGGAACTGAAAGAAGTGCTGTCCGGGAATGTTGACTGGGCATATCACTATATCTGCGATCACTTCCAGGGAGTAACTCTGTCAAAGCCGCAGGGCACCTATATGCTGTATATCGACTGCGAGGAATTCTGCCGCCGGAACAATACGGATATTGATGAACTCCTGCGCAAAGGCTGGGAAGTCGGTGTCTTCTGGCAGGACGGCAGACCGTTCCACGGCCGCTGGTCCATCCGCATGAATCTGGCCCTTCCTTTCAGCCGTGTGCAGGAAGCATTTGAACGTCTCAATGAAAATATATTTAAAGGATAAACGCCATGGGAAAAGTACTGTTTATTGATGTTGACGGAACATTATGTTCACCAATCTACAACAAGGTTCCGGAATCTGCCGCAAAGGCAATCCGTCAGGCCCGGGCCAACGGCCACAAGGCATATATCTGCACCGGCCGTTCCAAAGCCGAAGTATATGATGATATCTGGGCAGTCGGCCTGGACGGCATGATCGGCGGCAACGGCTGCTATGTCGAAGACCACGGCGAAGTGATCCTCCATCAGAAACTGACAGCGGAGGAATGCCGTCACGTTGTCGACTGGTGCAAGGCCAATCATCTGGAATTCTATCTGGAATGCAACAGCGGTCTCTATCCTTCCGAACGCTATAAGGAAGTCAGCTATGAAGCCTACCGGAAAAAATACGGCCGCGAGCCGCAGTACGGTGACTTCTTTGAAAAGATGATCTACAATGCCAGCCCCTACCGCGATGATGTCAACAAGATCAGCTTCCGCCTGAACAGCTGGCAGGACTATCTCAATGCCTGCGAGGAATTCGCCGGTCTGCATGTCGGCTGCTGGGGCGGTGATGCACCCAACTGCTCGCACGGCGATGTCAGTCCCAGCGGCATCAACAAGGCCAATGCCATCCGCACCCTGCTGGAACACATTGGTGAAACACCTGAAAATACCATTGCCTTCGGAGATGAGGCAGTCGACATTCCGATGTTTGAACTCTGCGGGTATTCGGTCGCAATGGGAAGCGGCAATGAAAGCGCAAAAAACGCCGCCGACTATATCACTACCGGAACAGACGACGACGGTTTGTACAATGCCTTTAAATACCTGAAATTAATCTGAATGACGGCGGCCTGAACGGGCCGTCTTTTTTCATCTGCAGGAAAGAAGGATTTCCCGGATTTCCTGCCGTGTCAGCGGACGCGGGTTAGCTGTCGAAACACCGCATGTTTCGGCAGCTGCAGCTGCTGTTTCTTCACTGACTTCAATGCCTGCTTCCGCAAATGTCTGCGGCAGGCCCAGACAGCGGATGTATTCTCTCAATTCTGCAATTCCTTCGGCTGCGATTTCTGCCTCACTCTTTCCGGCCGAATCCACTTCCATGACATTTCTGGCAAAGCGGGCAAATGGTTCCGGTGCATCCTTTGCAGCAAATTCATAGTAAGCCGGCTGCAGAACGGCAAGCTGCACTCCGTGGGTTGCGTGGGTATATGCGGCAAGCATGTTTTCCATGCTGTGAGCCTGGAAATCACCGGGTTTGCCGGTATAGAAGCTGAAAGACTGAATCAGGGAAGCATCCCACATCAGATTGGAACGGATTTCCATACTGTCGGGGTTTTCCATCAGTGCCCTGCCGTTGCGGATGATATTCTTCATCAGAGCTTCATTGATTTCATCCCATACGTTTGTACCGTTTCCGAAATATGTTTCCATGCAGTGGCTCAGGGAATCATAGACACCCGGTGTAAATACACGCAGCGGCACGGACATTACATAGGCAGGGTCTTCAATGACAAAATCCGCATACGGTCCGGTAAATGTCCTTTTCTCATTGATCTTTTCGTTTGTGCAGGCACCGAGGTGATCCATTTCGGCACCGGCGCCGGAGATTGTCAGGACAACTGCATATCTGCCCATCTTTTCCGGGATATGTTTCTGAATCATTTCCTCTTCCCAGATATCCGTATCTGTCTCTGCACCGGCCGCAATAATCTTTGTGCTGTCAACGACAGAGCCGCCGCCCAGAGCAATCAGCAGATCGATATTCTCTTTTTTATACATGGCAATGCCTTCACAGATTTTTTCGTAGGAAGGACTGGACGCCACACCGCCGAATTCAAACACCGTTTTGCCGCACTGTTCAAGAACGGTTTTCAGTTCATCAAGGATTCCGTTTTTTCTGACAGACCCGCCGCCGTAAACGATCATGATGTTCTGCCCGTATTTCTTCATTTCCTGCGGAAGATATTTTCTGACACCGCCTTCTTCGAAATAAACCTTAACCGGCATATGATAGATAAAGTTCTGCATTTCACTCTCCTTCTGTTTACAGTTCCATTATGTTTTGTATTCCTCAGAATGTGAAATGCCTATATCAAATCATCTGTTATTCATTATCTGTATTCCGGATTTCGTTCAGAAATGCCTGCATTGCCGGACTCAGAACAGTATTCGATCTCCAGATCAGTGATGCAGAAGCTGTTCTCTCAGGATGGAGCGGAATAAATATCATATCGTCCGAGATATATTTCCCGGCTTCCAGACAGACTGCTGACCAGCCGCAGATTTTCGTCATGATCACGGCGTTTCTGAACAGAGTATATGTCGCTGCCACATGTCTCCCGGAACCGAGCCATTCACGGATATCATTGCGGAGCCGGCTGTTTTCGGGAACAATCAGCGGTTCATCCGTAAGGTCTTCAAGGGTGACATGTTTCATGCCGGCAAGCGGATGATCACCGTTCACCAGAATCCCCCATCTCTCTGCCGTATTCAGGCTGCATACCTCGTATTTCATCGTATCGGCTGACTGTATGATAAAGCCGATGTCGGCAATTCCCCTGTCGATCAGTGAACATACTTCTTCCGCGTTTCCCGACAGGATGCGGAACAGGACTTTTGGATGTTTCTGATGGAACTCCCTGATTTTTCCGGCAACAAGATCAAATGATTCCGTCTCGCCTGCGGCAATGTTCAGTTCTCCTTCCAGTTCCCGGTTCTCTGTCTGGTTTGTTTTTGCCTTCTCGTAGAGGCGCAGGATATCCCGTGCTGTTTCCCTGAACAGAATCCCGTCTTCTGTCAGTGTGACGTTCTTGTTTGTTCTGACAAAAAGTGTGCGGCCTATTTCCTGTTCAAGTTCCTTCAGCTGTCTGGATACGGTCGGCTGCGACACATGCAGAAGCTCTGCCGCATGTGATATGTTTTCTTCTTCTGCTGCCGCAAGAAAGTATTCAAGTACTCTTAAGTCCATATGCCTTCCCTTTCATACACTCATTATACGTATGTTCATGATCATGCCCGGCAAAAATAAAAGAATCCTGCCGCCAGGATTCCTTCTGTCTCTATTTTGCCTTTTCTTCCTTCAGCCGGGAATTCCTCATCGCTGCAGAAGGCAGCTGGCCTGCACATCTTCCAATCCTGGCTTTACTGTATCCTCTTCAGACGATCTTCAGATCTTCCAGAACTTTGGCAACGCCGTCGCTGCGGCAGTCATCGGCGATGATATCGGCTGCTGCCTTGATGTCATCCCTGCCGTTGCCCATGGCAACACCGATACCGGCTTTTTCCACAAACGGAGTATCGTTGCCGGCATCGCCGAAGGCAATGACATTTTCCCAGTTCAGTCCGTACTTTTCCAGAGCCGCCTCTACCGTCAGAGATTTGTCGACCGATGTCAGAAAGACATCGAAGCCGCCGCGGTAGGACCAGGCAAACTGCAGTTCGGGAATCACTTCCACAAACGGCCTGACAATATTTTTGCCGCCGACAAGGAAAGTGCCGAGCGGACAGCCATGCTGCAGATGATGTCTCTGCCGCATCGAATCATCGATGATCTGATCCTCCCAGGGACTGTTTTCATCAAGATAGCCTTTGATGAATTTCTGATGGTGGGCATAGGTAACGATATGATCTTCGAACTTGAATCCCAGGCCGACATTGTTGCTGAGGCACAGCATCGTGATGGCCTTCATCTGATTCTCGGTCATCGGATACTTTTTCAGAGCCTTCCCTTCCCTGTCAGTAACACAGGCACCGTTGATCGTTCCGATCAGATCCATCGGCAGATCTTCAAACAGGCTGTCCTGCAGGAAGGTATAATGACGTCCGGTATTGACAATGACACGGATTCCCTTGTCCATTGCTTTTTTAAAGTCTTCGGCCAGACGTCTGGACATTGCCTTCTCATGTGACGGTATGATGGTATTGTCGACATCACAGACAATCAGCCGGATATTGTCAGCTTTTTTTTCCATATTTAAAATTATAGCATATCGTGGTAAGATAACATATGCTTGCTGAGCGCCCGTGGCGCAATTGGATAGCGCATCTGATTCCGAATCAGAAGGTTGTGGGTTCGAGCCCCGTCGGGCGCGCCATAAAAAGCTGAGACATTCTGAAATGCCTCAGCTTTTTTCATATCATCAGTTTCAGTTTCTCATCCAGCACTTCCAGAATAATATGGCTGGACTGCCAGTCGATTTCACCGTCGGTATGGACCCACATCGGCCTGTCGGTTTCGATTTCGGCACGATTTCCTCTCCTGATATGGACGCCGCTGAATTTCGTATGGGCACCGCTGTAGGCATAGGGAAAGATACGGAAGAAATCCCATTGTGACAGGTGATCAGCAATACAGAAATCGAGCTGTGAATCCATCGGATCGGCATCGGGCGAGAAGCAGAAGCCGCCGCCTTCATAGGCAGTATTCATTCCCACTGCCAGCAGCAGGTCATCATATGTCAGCGTCTCGCGGCCGTCGAGAATCATGCGGGTTTTTGTCCGTCCTGCCGCAAAGATCTGATGCAGCGCCACATACAGATAGACAAGCTTGCCGAGATGTACCTTGTTGAGGATCTTTTTGGCAGCCGAACGCTGCACTTCCTCACAGATAGCCGCATCAAAGCCAATGCCGCTGCTGATATTGAACAGCCGGCTGTATTCTCCTTCCGCCGGCCTGCCGCTGCTGTCAAAACGGTTCAGAAATGTTGTTTTTCCGACATTGATGCGGCGCCGGATCTGGTTGTCCAGCAGTTCCGGCACAATGATTTCCGGATCAGAAGGAATCTTCAGTGCCAGGGCAAGATCATTGCCGGAGCCGGAAGGAATGAATGCCAGTCTGGTCTTCTCA
>JAZPXY010000003.1:0-45872 GCA_045543875.1 Bulleidia sp. | reverse complement strand
TCTAACTGCAGTTTAGTTTGCACGAATGAAAGCGTCAATTCACAGTTTTTCACACCTGTGTATTAATATACAGGTATGAAAATCTGAGATGCAGCAGGAGGAAAACAATGGACCGGAGAATCGAAAAAACAACAGCAGCGATCAAGAAGGAACTGCTGAAACAGATGCAGACAAAGACCTACAATGAACTGACCGTCACCGGTCTGTGCGATGCGCTGAATATCAGCCGCCGGACATTTTATCTTCATTTCTACAGCATCGATGATCTGTTTACCAAGCTGTTTGACGACATCAATGAACCCCTGTACCGGGAATTTGCCGAGTTCAAGAAAACCCGTCACGGCGGCGACAATCTGCAGAATGAAAGCGAGATGCTGAATGAGATCTTCCGGCTGATCAACAATACAATCAGTCACAATACGGAATATCTGAAGCGCATTGCCTGCGAGCCTTCCTACAGCGGCGTACAGGCCAGGCATATCAGTCTGATGAAGGACATGATCAGCCAGTACCTGAACATGTCCGGGATGGAATCGGATATCCGCCGAATCTATCTGGACTATTATATTGCCGGCATTCTGGAACTGTATTTCCAGTGGTACCGTGGTGATCTTGACTGCACTCTGGATGAGATCCGTTCTTTTGCCTATCAGATCATGGAAAGCGACATGAAGCATTTCATTCCGGCATTCAAAAAAGACAGCGGCTCTGACTGAACCGCTGTCTTCATTTTCTGTTCTGCTTATTCTTCTTCGCTCGGAATTCTGACGTTGTGGTAAATCTTGTTTACATCATCCACTTCGTTCAGCATATCCATCAGCTTGTGGAAGCCTTCGATGTCTTCCGGATCTGTCAGGTCGACATATTCATTCGGCAGCATCGTTGTTTCACAGGTATCGAATTCGATATCCGGAAGCATCTTTTCGATGACATCCTGAGCCTTGCCGAAATCGGTGAACGCTGTCTTGACTGTCATTACATCATCATCGACTGTGATGTCGAGAACATCGACTTCACCTTCCATCATGGCATCCAGCATTGCCTCTTCATCCGTATACGGGAATTCGAACAGACCGACATTCTCATATCCGAAGGATACCGCACCGGCACCGGCCAGCTTGGCTCCGTGGCTCTTGTTGAAAGCCGTCTTTACGTTTGTATAGGATCTGTTGGTATTGTCTGTCAGACAGTCAACAATAATTGTGCTTCCGTTCGGGCCAAAGCCTTCATAACGTGCTTCGTCATAACTCTCATCTGAACCGCCCTTGGCCTTGTCGATGGCTCTCTTGATAACATCAGCAGGAACCTGGTTTGACTTGGCTTCGGCGATCTTTCTCTTCAAGGTGAGGTTCATATCCGGATCAGGAACACCGCTCTTTGCTGCAATGTACAGTTCTTTGCCGAATCTGGAATACAGCTTTGATTTGATTGCCGCTGTCTTGGCCATGGAGGCAGCGCGGACTTCATGTGCTCTTCCCATAAATGTTTTCTCCCTTCACTATTACGCAAATTAACGTATGTATTATAGCAAAACAGTTTTTGCTTGTGAATATCTGTGTTTTGAACAAATTGCCTTTTGTTTTTGTGCTACAATGAACGTAGTCTGAGGTATTCATGTCAACATATGTAATCAGTGATCTGCATGGCTGCAAGGAAGAATTCGATGCCATGCTGGATTTAATCAACTTTAATGATTATGACGAAATGTGGATCAACGGCGATATCTGTGACCGCGGCAGGGAATCCATTCCTTTGTTATTGGAAATCATGGAATACGACAACATGCACCTGGTGTTCGGAAACCATGATGTCTGGCTGGCCCGCTACTGCCAGGAGCTGATCGATGCCAAGAAGGACAACAACTCCGTGGATATGACCGATGACATGATGAACTGGCTCCATTACAACGGCGGCTATTCCACCATGGATCAGTTCATGGATCTCTCCTTTCCCCAGTGCTATGACATCAAGCTGTATCTGGAAGACAAGCTTCTCTATAAATGGCTGAATGTCAACGGCAAAAAGTTCCTGCTCGTGCATGCCGGAATGATTGCCGATGAGCCCGATGAATTCGGTCACTTCGACATGAAAAAAGTCCCGGAAAAGATTCTTGTCTGGGCCCATATCGGTCTTGATGACAATCCTCTCAACGACGGAACGACACTGATCGTCGGACATATGCCGACCTTTACCTACGGCGAGGAATATGCCGGCATTATTGCCCACGGCAAGGATGACACGATCCTCCATATTGACTGCGGCTGTGTCTACGGATATGCACTCGGCTGCGTCCGCCTCGACGACATGCAGGAATTCTACATTCCCAGCACCTACGAAAAACCGTACTGATCAGATGACTGCCGGCTCACCGTCTGCCGGCAGTTTTTTATATACTGTCAGGTACATGGCGGTATAGCTGGCCAGTCCGCCCAGGACATTGGAAACCGGTTCGGCCAGATAGACGCCGGAAGTTCCGAAGCCCATTCCCGGCAGCAGCAGTGTCAGCGGCACAACAATAATAACTTTGCGGAAGAGCGAGAAGAAAATCGCTCTTTTTGAACATTTCAGGGCGGTAAAGGTCGACTGGCCGGCCTGCTGGAAGGCCATGAAGACAAAGCCGAAGAAATACAGCTTCAGCGAACCAGTGCCGATGCGGATCATTTCCGCATCACTGGTAAAGATTCCCATCAGCCGCTCCGGGAACAGCAGCACTGCCAGCCAGGCCAGAAAGGTATAGGCAAGCGCGCCCCAGGTAATGAAGCGGATCGCATCCCTGATTCTTGAATAGAGACGGGCACCGTAGTTGTAGCTGATGACCGGCTGGGCTCCCTGGGAAATGCTCATGGCCGGCAGGGAAAGAATTTCACGGACGGAATTGATGACTGTCATGATGCCGACATACAGATCACCGCCGTACTGTCTGAGCATGACATTGCAGAGAATCTGCACCAGGGCATTGGTCCCCTGCATGATGAAGCCGGCAATGCCGAGCGGAATCAGTTCACGGATGATGCCGGTATCCGGCCGCATATATTCCCGCCGGATATGATACGGGGCATTGTCGCCGTAAAAGAACGACAGTGCCCAGAGACAGGAAACCGCCTGGGAAAGAATCGTTGCCAGAGCAGCACCGGCCACTCCCATATGAAAGAAATAGATAAATACCGGATCCAGGATCAGGTTCAGAACGGCACCGATCACGATCGTCATCATGCCAGCCCGGGGAAATCCCGAGGCATTGATAAAACCGTTGAGGCCGGTCGACAGCATGGCAAAGGCAGTGCCGAACAGATAAATGCGCAGATACTGATTGGCATAGACATAGGAAGCATCACTGGCGCCGAACAGATAGAGAATCGGCCTGCGGAAGAAGAATCCGATCAGAAAGAGAATCAGCGAGGCAGATGCCAGCAGCATCGCCACCTGGGAAAGAACCCGCTCTGCCTTTTCTTCATTGCCTTCGCCTCTGGCAATGGCGAACAGCGGTGCCCCGCCGGTCGCAAACAGATTGGTGAATGCGGCTGTCAGCGTCGTCAGCGGAAAAGCCAGGCCGATGCCGGTCAGAGCCAGTGCCCCGATGCCTTCCAGATGGCCGATATAGATACGGTCTATGACATTGTAGAGAAGATGCACCAGCTGCGCCATCATCAGCGGCACAGCCTGGATCAGGATGACCTTCCATACCTTGCCGGAGCCGAAATCATTCTGTCTGTTTCCTGCTTTCATGTGCCTATTGTATTACAGAATCCCCGCTTCCATTCCATTCAGGCTCAGAAAAAAAGCTCATACTGCAGTATGAGCTCATTCATTCACATACAGCACAGCTTCCAGCGGCTGCAGGATTCCCTCCTCATGTCCGGAAACATTGCTCAGCACAACGTACATGCCTGCCGTCAGGGCAGTATCATATTCCGCCGGTTCGGAAGAGAAGTTGGTCAGGATCACTGCCTTTCTGTCTTCCCTTGTCCGGCAATAGGCAAACATCGTTTCACTGTCTGCCAGCAGTTCGGCAAAGTCCCCTTCACTCAGCACCGGTGTGCTCTGGCGGATTTCAGCCAGTTTCCGATACCAGTTCAGAACTGAATCGGGATCTCTGTCTTCAGCCGCGGCATTCATGGTCTGATAATCCTCATGAACCGGAAGCCACGGCGTGCCGGAAGTAAAGCCGGCGTGCAGGCTGTCATCCCACTGCATCGGTGTACGGGCACTGTCGCGGGAGAAGGCATGGACACAGGCCAGTGCACTTTCTTCACTGCCGCCTTCCTTCAGGGCAAAGTCATACTGACCGTAGGAAGAAATATCATTATAGAGATCGATGGACGGCCACTTCACATTGCGGAAGCCGAGTTCCTGGCCCTGGAACAGGAACGGTGTGCCGCGCAGTGTATACAGCAGCATTCCCATCAGCTTGGCTGCCCGCTCAGGATATTGTGTTTCCGGGAAGAAATGATCAATGCACCGGGGCTTGTCATGATTCTCAAAGAAAACCGGATACCAGCCGTTGTCCCTTGTCGCATCCTGGGAATTCACCAGTGCCCGCTTCAGATCCTTCAGTGTCCAGGGATCGGGCCGGCACCAGGTTTCAACACCCTTGAATTCAAGATTGATATGGCTGAACTCAAACAGCATGTCAAAGGCACCGTCTTTTCCGACCCAGTATTTCAGCTCATCGGCGCTGACGCCGTTGGCCTCAGCCACCGTAAAGATATCATGGCCGTCAGAGACTTCCCGCTTAAACTCATGCAGGTAATCGAGAATGCCGGGAGTATTGGCTGTCATGTCATGCACGGAAACCATGCCGTCTTCCCCGTCCGGAATGCCGTCGGCAAACACATCCGGCTTGCGGATATAGGTAATGGCATCAACCCGGAAGCCGCCGGCTCCCTTATCGACCCAGAAGTTTGCGGCTTCATACAGAGCCTTGCGGACTTTTGGATTTGCCCAGTTCAGATCCGGCTGCTGGGCGGCAAAGGTATGCAGATAATACTGTCCTCTCTCCTGGCACCAGGTCCAGGCTGAGCCGCCGAAAATGCCGCGCCAGTTGGTCGGCGCACTGCCGTCAGGTTTAGCATCACGCCAGATATACCAGTCGCTGTAGGGATTGGTCCGATCCTGTTTTGACGCCAGGAACCAGGGATTCTGGTCCGAGGAGTGATTGAAGACGAGATCGATCACAATGCGGATGCCGTGTTCCTTTGCCCTGGCAAAGAGTTCCTCCATATCTGCCATTGTCCCGTAGCTGGGATCAATTTCCGTATAGCAGGCAATGTCATAGCCGTTGTCTACCATCGGCGAACGGCAGACCGGCGTCAGCCAGACTGCCCCGATTCCCAGCGACGAAAGATAATCCAGTTTCTCAATGATGCCCCGGATCGTTCCGGTTCCCTGTCCTTCTGTATCCAGAAAACTCTTCGGATACAGTTCATAGGCAATTGTCTTCTGCCACCACTTCATATTCATCCTCCTGCATTCTGATATTTTTCCATAATCTGCTGTACCAGTTCCAGACTGAGCTCCTTGGTTTTCCGCAGTTCTTCCAGTTCTTCGGGCGTAAAGACCGACTGGGCGAGTTCACTTTCCAGCAGGGTGTCAACCATCTCGGCATACGGAACACTGCCGCTCTGCCAGCTGTGCTCAAACTGGGAAGCAAATGACTGCCAGAGATCTGTTTCTTCCGGCGTCAGTTCTTCATTGGAAGAAGCCACAACGATTTCCTTGGTGCCGTCTGCCTGCACCGTGCGTATTGCCTTATGATACGTTTTCTGATCCAGCCAGTGCTGATCCCTGACATACAGACAGCCGAACAGCAGCATGATCAGGGTAAAGATGTATACACTGATCCGGAATGCTTCATACAGATTGTCTTTCCATGTCTGTTTCATCATATCCACCTGTTTTCATCTTATCACGGGAAGAAGAAAACCGGCTGCCTTTCGACAGCCGGTCAGATTGGTTTTTGGAAATCAGAGAACTGCCTTGACGAGTTCTGTAACTTCTTCAGCCGTATCGCAGGCAACTGCCTTTTCAGCCATTGCCTTCATTTCTTCATAGCTCAGACCTGTGATGATCTTGCGGGCATTCAGGATGCTGGTAGCGCTCATGGAGAACTCATCGAGTCCGAGACCGAGCAGCAGCGGAGCAGCGAGTTCGTCGCCTGCCATTTCGCCGCACATACCGCACCATTTGCCGTTCTTGTGAGCACCGTCGATCGTCATCTTGACAAGACGCAGGATGGACGGGTTCAGCGGCTGGTACAGATAGGATACCGGCTGGCTCATACGGTCAGCAGCCATGGAGTACTGGATCAGGTCGTTTGTACCGATGGAGAAGAAGTCTGCATACTTGGAGAGCTGATCTGCCAGAACAGCAGCAGCCGGGATTTCGATCATGCAGCCGACTTCAACCTTGTCACCGACAGCAACGCCTTCAGCGATCAGTTCAGCACGGGCATCTTCATAGCACTGCTTTGCTTCCTTGAATTCGTTGACAGTAGCGATCATCGGGAACATGATGCACAGATGACCGTAAGCGGATGCTCTCAGCAGAGCTCTCAGCTGGGTGCGGAAGATATCCTTGCGCATCAGGCAGAAACGAACAGCACGGACACCGAGGAACGGGTTCATTTCTTCTTCGAATGTGTAGTAGTTCAGCTTCTTGTCACCGCCGATATCCAGTGTACGGATAACGACCGGCTTGCCGTTCATGGTTTCCATGACAGCCTTGTAAGCCTGGAACTGTGTTTCTTCATCCGGCCAGTCTTCGCTCTTCATGTAGAGGAATTCGGTACGGAACAGACCAACGCCTTCGCCGCCGTTTTCAACGACGCCTTCAGCATCCTTCGGAGAACCGATGTTGCCGACAAGCAGAACCTTGTGACCGTCGACAGAAACAGATTCCTTATCCTTCAGAGCCTTCAGAGCTTCTTTTTCAGCCTTGAATACTTCTGCACGCTTTTCATAATCAGCAACCTGTTCCGGTGTCGGGTTCAGGATGACTTCGCCGTTGATGGCATCGAGGATGACTTCATCGCCGTCCTGGGCTGCATCAAGAATGCCGGTAACGCCGACAACTGCCGGAATTTCCAGGGAACGGGCCATGATGGCACTGTGGCTTGTACGGCCGCCGATTTCGGTAGCGAAGCCTTTGGCAAATTCCTTGTTCAGAGAACCTGTATCGGAAGGTGTCAGATCCTTGGCAACGATGATAACCGGTCTGTCAATGGTAGCCAGGTTCGGGATAACCTTGCCGCAGATGTTGCACATCAGACGGAATGTTACGTCCTTGACGTCAGCTGCTCTTTCTCTCATGTATGCATCATCCATTGATTCGAAAATGGAGACCATCATGTTGGCAACCTGTTCTGTTGCAAATTCAGCATTGACTTTCTCATTTTTGATCATGTCTTCGATCTGGCTGCGGAGTTCCGGATCGCCTGCCATCATCAGATGGGCATCAAAAACTGCCAGTTCCTCAGCCGCAAGACTCTTTGAAGCAACTTCCTTGATTTTTTCAATGTCTTCAACAGTTTTTGCAAAAGCAGCATCGAGCTTTGCCAGCTGATCGTCAACATCGCACTCAACTCTTGTAATGTCAAGAACCGGCTGTTCCAGCTTGTAAACCTTTGCTACAGCAATTCCCTGTGAAGCGGCAATACCTTTCAGCATTATTTATTTCCTCCTGAATGCTATTTATTCATATCCGCAGCTGAGCGAGTGTGTCTTCCTGCATGCCGGGGCACCGGATATCCGATACAGCACAGACAAATTCAATTATGATACCGCGGTGCAGATTAAAAAACACCGCAGCTGCTGAATATTTCTGTTATTATTCTACCATCGTTTAATAGTCTAAGCAATTGAGGAATTCCACTGCTGCTTCCTTTTTCAGCCGGTAATAAGTGCTCTGCGAAAGGAAGCCTGCATACCAGCTGTCGCCCTGATTCTCAAAGTATGTCTTTCTGAGAATCAGGCTGTTTTCCCTTGAGCAGTCCTGCAGGGTACGGTCGATCAGGTAGATCAGCTGTCTGTCATACCTGTACATCGGCGCAGCCGGCAGACCGCTGTAATCTGCCAGATCGGATCTCTTTTTTGCCCTGCGGTAAATACTGCTCAGATACTTCATAATGCTGCTGAGTTCCTTTGCACTCATGTCTTCAATCCGCTTTTTTGCTTTCTTCTGATAGATCATTTCTACCCCCCTTCTGCTGCAGCGGATACCGCGATGCCTCAGACCCTATTAGATTCCGGTGCCGGGCCAAACGGAAGGAATCCGGCATGAACGGCATTTTACATGGTGCGAATGACATTCTTTTCAATATCCGATATACTTAACAGGTAACAAAGAGGTGACATATGTCTCAGACACTATCCACACTGTCACGCAAACGCATTGTGATCTCGCTGATTCTGAGTGCCATGATTCCGGTCACTGCCAGACTCCTGAACATTCTTCTGGATCAGGAACAGATCGCACTGATGTTTTCGATGAATATTTTCACTTCCGTACTGATCATGTACGACTGGAATCTGGTTGCGATTCATTACAACCGGGCCAAGGAAAACATTCCGGACACGATCCTGTATTCCCTGCTTGGCCTGGCTCTGATCTTTCTCTGGTCGCTGCTCGGCCTGAGCTTCTTCAAGGCGCAGCTGATCATTCCGCCGTCCTATGCCCTGATCGGCTATGGCTATGCGCGGCCCGGCTTCCTGATTGCCTTCAGCTTCATGGAGGCAGCAATGATGAATTTGACATTCAAGATCATGACCGATCATCTGGATGTCATCCACCGGGAACTGCAGTCAATTCTGCTGTCGGCGCTGTGCGTGGGACTGGTCTTCACGATTGCCTACGTGCCGATTACCGACATCTCCCTGTTCCTGCGCAGCTATGTCTATTTCATGGGACTGACAGCCCTGCTGTCGTATCTGTACAATCAGACGCATACGATCGTGCCGGGCGTGATCGCTCTGACCCTGACCAATCTGATCCTGATGATTCTCTCGATGAGATAAAGAAAAAATCCGCAGAACCTGCGGATTTTCATTTTGTCTATTCTTCTTCCACCTCGATCAGGCCGTAGCCGCTGCTGGCACGGCGGTAGACAACACTGATCTGACCGCTTTCCTCATCCTTGTAGATGAAGAAGTTATGGCTCAGAAGCTCCATTCTCATGATGGCCTCATCCAGTGCCATTTCTTCAGCCACAACGCTCTTGGTGCGGACCGGAATATCCGGTCCTTCCTCTTTTGCGGCATCATCGATGAATGCCTGGGCAAGATGCTCTCTGTGACGGCGCGACAGTCTTGTCTTCTGTCTTCTGATCTGGTCTTCCAGCTTGTCGATGGCCAGATCCACGGCTGCATAGAAGTCGTCATTGACAACTTCCGTACGTAAGAGGCCGATTTTCGTTGGAATTGTCACCTCGATTTTCTGTGAATTCGGATACACTCTTGCCACAACTCTGGCAATCGTGTCCGGATCGATCAGAAGATACTTGTCCATGTTGGACAGCTTCTTTTCGATCTGCTCGCGCATCGAATCAGTAATTTCAACGTTTTTTCCTACAATTTCGAACCTCATAATAACCTCCTGTTCTATCTGGATTTATGGGTATACGGAAAAAATATCCGAAATAATCTTCAATTATCTGAACTATTACTCAGTGATTAACTATATTGTAGCGCAATATGCAAAAAAAGGCACTGCCAAGTGCCTCTTCATTCGCTGATCTTCCGCAGCCAGTCCAGGACGACGGTCATGGCATAGGAGTCCATGCCGCAGTATTCCTTCAGTTCCCTGACCCGCGGATCATTCTCATCAAGCTTTTCCTCGACATCCAGGAAACGCCATTCATAGACGGCATCCATGCCCTGCTGGATATCCAGATCCCGGTAGCCGGGGTCATCCATCATCGCCATGATCTTCTTCAGTGACCACTGGCCGCGCATCCGGACATCATATACCATGCCGGTTTCAAACGGCAGCTGCAGGTCTTCCATGCGGGCATTGATTGCCAGCAGTTCTTCCCGGTACTGCGGGAAGATATCGGCAAGTTCCTGAATGCGGATCTTCTCTGCCCCTTCGGCATTGTAGGCGAGAACGGTTCCTTCCTTCGGAACATCACGGATCAGGCCGCGGGCAAAGTCTTCCCGCTGGTCATGGATCGAAAGATATACTTTATGATCAATGTTTCCGTCTTCGTGAATGATATGGATCGAGTATTCGAACAGCAGGACATCATAGGGACGCATGCCGGGATACGGCGGGATGGCATAGCGCTCCCACTCAAAATCAATGCAGGTAATCGGATATTTCAGCCGGCCCAGCCAGTTCCGCAGAGCCATCTTGTCGGTATAGAGACCGCCCTGACGGTCAGCCATGATCTGGGCATACTGCATGCGCGAGCCTTCAATGCGTCTTTCATCGGCATCCCGCAGATAAAGCCGGCCTTCATTCTTCATGGCATAGCGGTGCTGGGCTCCGATCAGCGTCAGAATGGAATTGTCTTCCTGTTCCTTTTCTTCCGGGAAGCAGTCATCATAGTACCGGCATTTCTGTCTGGCACTGCACTGGTGGCCGCGCACCGGTTTGGGTATGACATCAAAGCCCTGCTGCATTTCATCCAGCAGTTCGGCAATATCCTTCATATAATCACGGACAGCCTTCACCACCGGCAGGGTCGGATTGTTTTTGCTGTTGTAGAAGCAGCTGCTGACCACAAACAGCTCATCTTCATTCAGTTCCTCGCCGCGCACATAGCTGGCATTGAGATGAACGACATACATGTTCTTCAGCGGAATGTTCAGATTGTCAAGAACCCAGACCGTATCACAGTAGAACTGCATGTCATTGCTGTGAGGATAGAGACCGATGAACATGAAATACAGATCCCATCCATCCTCATTGCGGTGCAGGAAAGGAACCTTGATGCGCAGCTGACCGTATTCAAAGCGGGCCTTGATCAGCCAGTCATGATCGGCCATTGCCTGCAGGGCAAGACCGGCATCGTCGCCGCGCTGGCCGACAAACGGATTTTCAACGCCGAGCTTTTTCGATACCAGATCGGATACCTGCTGGTCAAGACGCACAAAAGGACGGAATTCCGGTCTTGGCGTAAACTGGTCAAGACAGTACATCCGGCGGCATCGGTTATATTTTTTCAGGTCAGATATATGAAACATGAAACTGCCTTTCGTTGTTCAGATGATTTCTTCGCCAATCAGATTGTGACTGGCTGCGTGGCTGATGCGCACCCGGACAAAGTCACCCGGTTCGTAACTTGCTTCGCTGCGGAAGCGGACACTGCCGTCCACCTCATCCGGTGCATACAGGGAACTGCGGCCGACGTACATGTCGGTCAGATTGTCATAGCGTTCGACCATGACTTCCTGCACTTCGCCGATCCGTGCCTTCAGACGTTCGGCACTGATGCTTTCCTGCAGGCTCATGACTTCGTCAAGCCGGCGCTTTTTTTCTTCATAGGGAATACTGTCTTCAAGATCATAGGCCGGTGTTTCTTCCTCTCGCGAGTAGGTAAAGGCACCGAGATGATCCCATCCGACTTCCCTGATCATTGAAAGATTTTCCTGATGATCTTTCTCGCTTTCGCCCGGGAAGCCGCAGATCAGCGTCGTCCGCAGCACGGCATCAGGAAGTTCAGCGCGGATCTTCCGGCAGCGTTCCAGAATCAGCCGGCGGCTGCCGCGCCGCGACATCGCCTTCAGCATCCGGTCACTGCCGTGCTGAACAGGAATGTCAAAATACGGAAGAACGTGTTCACATTCTTTCATCGTCATGATCAGGTCATCCGGAATTTCGTCCGGATACAGATACAGAATGCGGATCCAGTGAATGCCGTCAATGGCATTCAGCCGCTTCAGAAGATGGGAAAGATGCAGACGGCCGTCAAGATCATAGCCATAGCGGGAACTGTCCTGGGCAATCAGGTTGAGTTCCTTTACGCCCTGCTTCACCAGCCGTTCCGCTTCACTGACCAGTTCATCCTCAGCGACTGAGCGCATCGGTCCGCGGATACCGGGAATGGCACAGTAGCTGCAGCGGTTGTCACAGCCGTCAGCGATGCGCAGATATGCCATCCATGGCTTGCCGGAGAGGATGCGCGGTGTCTTGCCGTAGCTGTTGGCGATCTTTTCGCCCAGAACCTGGCTCAGGATCGTGCCCATCTGAGGATACTCATCAATGGCAATGAAACGGTCCACTTCCGGCATTTCTTCTACCAGCTGCGGCTTGTAGCGCTGACTCAGGCAGCCCATGACGATCAGCTTCTTCAGATTCTTCTCCTTCAGATCCGCTGTATCGAGGATGGTGCTGATGGCTTCCGTCTTGGCACTTTCAATAAAGCCGCAGGTATTGATGATGATCGCCTCGGCATCCTCATAAGATGTGACGATTTCCTGCCCGCTGGCTGTCAGCAGACCGAGAAGATTTTCTGTATCGACAAGATTCTTGGCACAGCCAAGTGAAATAATTCCAATCTTCATAGTTAACTCCGTCACGTATTATAGCAGAGTCCTCATGAAAAAAGAATGTGCAGTGCACATTCCTCAGTCAGCCAGAGTTCCGAACGGATCCCACGGTTCCAGAACCGCAGGTTCCTCATTCAGGGCAGCCAGAGCCTTCTCTGACAAATATTTCTTATTGATGGCGACAACATACATGTATTTGTCAAACCAGCTGTCACTGGCGGAGAAGTAGCCCTTCTGGCCGCTCTTCTCACTCCAGGAGTTCTCGATCTTCCATCTGGTCGGCCTGTCATCAACGAGGTTGACGCCGGTGATGACCATGGCATGGTTCATCGCACTCTGACGCATGTCAAGCTGTTCTGCCTTGGTCAGTTCCAGATGCATGTCCAGTGTATTCTCATAGTCGAACTGGGCATCATCCCAGAGACCGCTCTCCCGGTCGCCGTCCTTGCCGCAGTCGCATCCGAACCAGACAACTTCGCCGTCCTTCAGCTGCTTCAGTGTCGCTTCCTTAAATTCATCCATCGGCAGATTCAGCAGCTCAACCCGGTTGCCGGCAACGACATTGCCGAGATACTTGACTGTATAGAGCTTATGGAACGGCTTGTCAGCTGTCGGGCCGTTGATGACACTGACATACTCATCCAGATCAGTGCCCAGATACTTTTCATAGAATGCCAGCGGTGTGACATCATATTCGGCATGGTGCTTTTCGTCCTTGTCATAGTATTCGAATGTGAATGACTTCGGCGGCAGACCAAAGCAGGATGCGATCAGGCCGTAGATTTCCTTCAGGGCTTCTTCCTTCAGAGCCGGAATGTCATCCTTTCTGCCTTCGCCGGCAGCCTTTCTGGCATCAGACGCAAAGCGGCGCAGTCTCTGATTGAGAATGCCGTTCATGGTTCTGGTATGGGAAGACTGATAGGTTTCCGGCATGGCTGTCTTCGGGCAGATGCCGTATTTCTTGATCAGGCTGACCAGCATGTTCCACTGGCCGCCGTCGCCGACTGCCCAGTCGAGCAGGAATCTGTTTTCCGGGCTTCCGACCGGATTGTCAATTTCCTGCAGAACACATTCCATGAACCAGTTTGCCTTTTCCAGCTTGTCATAGAATGCAACAAAGTTCTGGGACAGTTCAAATTCCTTGATTCCGTATTTTTTGCCGATGGTCTCGCGCATGACATTCAGGGCCGAGAAAATCCAGCAGCGGCCGGATGCCATCTGATTTGTGGCCGACATCGTCTTGATATCAATGCTGAAGATGAACGGATTGGCAGCCTCGGCGTCGAAAACCCGGCTGATCGTGTTCAGATCATTCTTGGTCAGGGCATTTCTGACGACTCTTGCCTTTTCGTCCTTTAAATACGCTTCTCTCAGCGCATCGATTTTTTCCGCGCTGATCGCTTCCATTTTTGTCATAAATACCTTCTTTCTATCGATTACTTTACCCTATCTTGGGCCGCAAGACAATTTGTTTGCCGGCACGGGCACAAGAAAAACCGGTTATGATCAACCGGTTCAGATTTCTTTTCCGCTCAGAAGCAGATAAGCTTCCTTGTACTTGGCAATGGTCTTGTCGATGACATCCTGCGGCAGGTTGTAGTCACTGTCTGGATTGGCCTTCAGCCAGTCACGGACAAACTGCTTGTCGAAGGACGGCTGGGAATGACCAGGTTCATAGCCTTCCAGCGGCCAGAAGCGGCTGGAATCCGGTGTCAGAACCTCGTCACCGAGGACCAGTTCACCATTTTCATCAAGGCCGAATTCAAACTTGGTATCGGCAATGATGATGCCTCTGCCCAGGGCATAGTCGGCACACTTCTTATAGAGAGCCAGAGTGGAATCACGAAGCTTTTCAGCCAGTTCCTGGCCTCTGCCCGGGAACTGCTTTTCCAGTACTTCGATGGATTTTTCAAAAGAGATATTTTCGTCATGATCACCGATCTCAGCCTTGGTGCTCGGTGTATAGATCGGTTCCGGGAGCTTGTCGCAGTTCTTCAGTCCTTCCGGAAGCTGAATGCCGCAGACAGTGCCGTCCTTTTCATAGCTTGCCCAGCCGCTGCCGGTAATATAGCCGCGGACGATGCATTCGATCGGCAGCATTTCCAGTTTTCTGCACAGCATGGATCTTCCTTCAAACTTTTCATTGCGGAAGTATTCCGGCATGTCATTGACTTCGGTGCTGATCATGTGGTTCTTGATGATGTCGGAAGTCAGATCAAACCAGAAACGGGACATCTGGGTCAGAATCTTGCCCTTGTCTGTCACCAGATTCTTCAGGATGACATCGAATGCCGAGATACGGTCGGTCGCAACCATGATCAGGGCATCGCCGGTGTCATAGATCTCACGAACTTTGCCTTCTTTAACAGGTGTATATTCCTTCATATGAGCCTCCTCCATTGAGCCACAGACAGTATAACAGAATATCGCAAAAGAAAAAGCGGCTTTTTCAGCCGTCTAATGATATATCGCCGTTCTGCCGGAAGCTTCCGGTATCTCCACCGAATACTCATCCAGATTATCGGGATTGATATAGACCCTGACCTCACCGTTTTCCAGATACGGTGAAGGATCTTCGCTGAGATTCCCGCTTCGGAAGAAATGGGTGATGCCGCTGTCAGGATCGGTAAAGGAACAGCGGATGAAATACGGATGCACGCCGTTGATCGTGACGCTTTCATCACGGCTGATTTCGCAGACGCGGGCGATGACATAATTGCCTTTTTCCATTACTTCCTTCTGCACGCTGCACCGCCGCTTCCAGCTGATCAGAAGAGCAGTGCCGATTCCCAGAAGAACGGCCCCGGTCAGACCGAAAGAAATATAAAATACAGTGCCGAGGGGGCGGAGAAACAAGCCGAGCGGCAGAAAAATCAAGCCGATCATAGTAAAGATGATTCCCGCCAGCAATCCTGCTGAGGGAGCCTTGCGCGGACTGTTCATACTGCCTCTTTAGATCACATGAAAATACTTCAGTACAAATATGATCAGACCTGCGATGACGGTGAATTTCACCAGTCCCCAGATTCTTTTGATGATGCCGATGACGATCAGGACAGCCAGTCCTGCGATAATATAAACACTCATAAAACATTCCTTCTCTGTTTTTCCCATTATACCCATGATCACAGAAAAGAAAAACAGCCTGATCTCTCAGACTGTCTGAATGGTGCGGATAACAGGAGTTGAACCTGCACGAGTCTCCTCACATGAACCTGAATCATGCGCGTCTGCCAATTCCGCCATATCCGCGTTGCATGAACTAATATACACCATTCATTTCAAAAAATCTACAAATTTTTTAATAATTTTTCTGGCTTTTTTATCACAGGCTTCATCCCACCCCTTCATGGGGTCTGTCTGCACCAGATAATCAAGCAGATGGGTCATGTGAATATCGTCAAAAATCAGGAATCCGGCAAAGTCCTGATGGGCCAGCAGATAGTCCATGATCAGGTCTTCCCGCGGCTCATCCGCTTCCAGTGATGTCGTATCGCTGAATACGACATGATCGGCCAGACCGGCTTCCTTCAGATATTCACGGCAGTAATCCAGGCCGCCGTAGCGCCAGGATGAGGAAATGACAATGCTTACCTGATAATCCATGGCAAAGGCATTCAGCCTTGCCACACAGTCCCAGTCAAAGAAATCAAAGTGTCCGGTCTTTTCGGCCAGCTCGTACTTCTCGCTGCCGGGCGGCGCAAAGACATTGACTACCCCGTCAAAATCAAGAAACAGATAGATTTTCCCTGTTCCGTCACTGCGGTTATGGGTCATGACAGAACGGATCAGGCGATGATCCAGCAGCCACTGCGCCTCAGTTCTTTTCGGCATACCGTACTCCTTTCTGACGGCTTGTTTTGCGGCGGAACCAGTCATAGACACGGGCCAGAGCTGCATTCACAAAAGGTATGAGAGCAAGTCCGGGAAGAATTGCCGCCAGATCCGGCAGCTCATAGCCGACGCTGAACAGCTCCGGCACAAAGACGAGAACCAGCACCAGCAGAACAGCCATCGCCGCCAGCACGGCAATGCGGGTCTTTGTCGGCGGATAATAGACCCGGAAAAGTGTATAGAGATAGATATATCCGGTCAGAGCCACAAAGATGCCGTAATAGCGCTCGATCGGCAGATGAAAGATAAAGCGGATCAGCAGGCAGGCAATGGCCGTCAGGAAGACGGTAAAAGCTGCCGGAACCGCGTTGCGGAATGCCGGGGTAAAGAACTTCCCCTTTACCCGCTCAAAGCTTGGCTCCATCTGCAGGAAGAATGTCGGAATGCCGACACCGACAGCAGAAATCAGGGAAAGATGCACCGGCAGGAACGGATACTCCTGGCGCAGCACGATGACATAGATGGAAAGCAGGATCGAAAAGACGGTCTTGACCAGGTACATCGATGCGGCCCTGGAAATGTTGTTGATGACCCGCCGGCCTTCATCAACGATATCCGGCATATGGGCAAAGTCATTGTCAAGAAGAACCAGATTAGCACTGTCCTTGGCCGCCGAAGAACCGGCCGCCATGGCAACGCCGACATCAGCCGTTTTCAGAGCCGGCACATCATTGACGCCGTCACCGGTCATCGCCACCGTATGGCCGTTGGCCTGCAGGGCTTCGATCAGGGCTTTCTTCTGGTCCGGCGTGACTCTGCCGAAAACGGTATGGTGTTCGGCCAGAGCCGTCATACTGCCTTCTGCCCGCGACATATCGACATAATGCTCGGCGCCGGGAATGCCGGCCTGCAGGGCAAGGGAAGAAACGGTTGCCGCATCATCACCGGAAATGACCTTCAGCTCAACATCCTGTTTCTGGAAATAGGACATGATCTCTCTTACATTTTCGCGCAGCACGTCACAGATCATGATCATTGCCACCGGATCAAGGTCTTCCGGGATTCCGCTTTCGGGAATCTGTTCGGCAGCGGAACGGGCCAGAAGAAGGATTCTCTTTCCTTCGGCCGCAGCTGCCCGAAGATAGCGGTTGGCTGCCGGACATCCCTTCGGGAAGAGGAAATTTACCGCCCCGAGGTAGAATGTTCCTTCCCCGAGGATATGCGCTGCCGTATATTTTCTGGCACTGGAAAACGGCAGATAGGAATCGATATGAAATGATTCAGATTTTCCAAAAAACTCTCCCAGTGCCCTGGATGTGGCATTGGGCTTTTCTTCCGCCGCATTGAAGCTGCAGATGATGCCTCTGGCATAGGTTTCGGTATGGTCGAGCAGCGGCCGCATCTCACTGACCTTCATGCTGCCCTGGGTCAGGGTGCCGGTCTTGTCGAGACAGAGCACATCGACCCGTGCCAGCGATTCAATGGAGAACAGATCCTGGACCAGGACCGAACGTCTGGACAGCCGCATGGTCGAAACTGCCAGGGCAATGCTGGTCAGCACCACCAGCCCTTCCGGGATCATGCCGACAACTGCTGCCACCGATTTCAGGGCAGCGTCCTGCCAGCTCAGGCCGAGCAGCCAGTACTGGGTCGCAAACAGAATCAGGCCGGTGGGAATGATGGCAACGGAAATGATTCTGAGCAGGCGGTTCAGATTTTCGTTCAGTTCCGATTTGACCTTGCTGTACTTGCGGGCCTCTTCCATGATCTTTGAAGATGCACAGTTCTTCCCGACCCTGATGACCCGGGCAGATGCACTGCCGGCCGTGCAGACAGTGCCGGCCGAAACTTCATCGCCGCTATAATGGGAAACGTGTTCCGACTCACCGGTCAGCAGGCTTTCATCCGCTTCCAGGTAGCCGTCCAGCAGCTGACAGTCTGCCGGTATCTGCATGCCGCTTTCCAGACGGATCAGATCATCCTGCACGATCTCTTCGGCGGGAATTTCCGTCCAGACTTCATCACGGCATACCGGAACCCTGGTTGCGACCATGATTTCCATCTTTTCCAGCAGTTTTTTGGCCTTGATTTCCTGATAGATGCCGATCAGGGTATTGGCAATGATGGTCAGAAAAAACATGCCGTTCTTGACATGTCCGGTGATCAGAACGATCACGAACAGAACGGCATTGACAATATTAAAATACGTCAGCGTATTGCTGCGGATGATCTCTTCATAGGAACGGGTCATATGAAGATCGCTTTTGTTGTCCAGGCCGCGGGCTGCATTCTCCTGCGCCTGCTGATTTGTCAGTCCCTTATACATAAGTTCTATTTCTGCATGATCATCGCTGCCAGCCGCTGGCGCAGCTGCTGCAGCGCTTCTTCATCTTCATCAAGCCGCATGCACTCTCCGGCAAAGACAAGCGCATTCTTCCAGTCAACCCCGGCTGTCCGCGCTGCCAGGAAGGCCGCATAGTAGATCTCGCTTTCTGCCTGATCAGCAAACGGGGCAATGTAGGAATCCGTGCCGTCATAATAGTATGCACCTTCGCCGTTTTTCAGAATGATGACCGGTGCCTTGGTACGGGCATGCAGGTTCTTTGCGGCAGTGTCAATGTCCTCTTCTTTTCCTCTCAGGAATACCGCATCCGCTTCATTCAGAAGCAGAACCGGATTCAGGTCATACAGTGAAGACAGCGCTGCTTCGCCGGCTTCATCGATCCGCATGCCGCACTGAAAATACAGCGGCAGTTCAATTTCCCTCAGCATTTCCATGAGGTCATCTGCGCCTTCGCCGCAGAACATGTCCCCGCAGAGGGCAATGGCAGAAAACTGTTTCGGATCAATTTCCTGCATGATATCAGGATCAAAGTCATATTCCGCCCCGGGCACACAGTAATACTGATAATTGCCTCCCGGGTCCACAATATGATAGGTACAGCCGGCAATGCCGGGATGATTCTGTTTTACTTCCAGTCCTTCCTGCAGGCAGGCATCGTATGCGGCCGTGCCGTATACACCGCTGCCGCAGTCAGAAAGCAGTTCATAGGGAAAATGAAAGAGGCTCATCAGCAGCGCTGTATGATAGCCCATGCCGCTGACTCTCTGCTCATAGTCTTCCACCTGCATTTCCTCATTGCCAAGCGGAAGTTTCTTTACATAGCTGACAATGTCCGTAACAACCGGACCGATGATCATAAGTTTATCCATAGCCGTATTATACCAAACCGATGCCCGGCTTCCGTGATGAATTTCCGATTGCAGAAAAAAAGCCTCTGCTGAGGCTTATTCAGTCAAGAACTGCCAGGGATACACCCTGAATCACTTCCGTACGGCTGCCTGTATCCTGCAGGGTTCCGTCTTCAAGAACCGCAAAGACGCAGACATCATTGGTAAAGCGGTTGGCACTGAGCAGCCAGTTTTCAAAGCGGTAGATATCACGGGGATGATCACCGCCGCAGGATATGATCTGCTTTACTGCCAGTGTTTCGGCATCCGCTGCCGTGATGATGTTTTCCGTGCGGGTCGATACATAGACGGTCTTTTCATTTGCACTCATCCGGATGGCAGCGCCGTCCGTCAGATGCATCTTCCCTTCCGGCAGAACACTGACCGATTTTCTGACCGTCCAGGATCCGGTATCGATCATAAACAGTTCATTGCTCAGTTCGCTGGTCAGATAAAGAACAGACCCGTCCTTTCGGAATACGCCATGCCGCGGTCCCGTTCCTTTCAGGAAGGAAATCGTTCCGAGCGGTTCCAGATCATAGCTGAACATCCGCACTTCATCAAGCAGCAGGCACGGAACCAGAATGCGGTCAGAATGAAAGATCACCTGATGGCATCCGGCCTTTTCCCGGATCGTTACCGTCCGGATCACTGCCAGCTTTCCGTTCTGCCAGGAAAGAACGGTAAAGTGTCCGGCATGATAGTTGGCACAGTAAATGCGGTCATCATGCCAGCTGACATAGCAGGACGGCTGATCTTCAAAGACCGCCCGGTCCAGGATGTTTCCGTCCCTGTCCAGCACGGCAATGCCGCAGCCTTCCGCAAAGGAGGCCGCTGTTGCGACAAGACCGTTCTGCACACTGATGTATTTCGGATCGCTGATGCGGCAGAACAGATCAGAGGCAGAAACCTTTCCGTCCTCAAAGACAAAGCGGTAGATGCCCTCACTGCCCTTTTCGGTATATGTTCCGCATAAAAATGTATGTTTCATTTGTCCTCCTATGCAGTTTCTTCTGCTGCCTGGGCAGCCAGATATTTCTCTTCCGTTTCCTTCCAGATATCCTGTTCCTGCAGGCCTTTCTTCTCGGCATAATACAGCAGTGCGGCCGTGATCAGAAGCAGCAGCACCATTACCATAGGTCCGCCCTCAATGCCGAAGCCGGGATCAAAGAACAGACCGGAAGAAGCTGCCTCAAGCCTGAAGACAGAATACGGAGAAACAACGCCGCTGTTAGGCAGTCCGTAAAAAATATTCTGCGTAAAGTTCCAGGCAGTATGGAGGAACATTGCGCCCCACAGACTGTTATATTTCCAGACCAGAACAGAAGTCAGCAGACCGAAGAGCATGCACTGGGCAATGCCGACGAAATTGGAACCCGGGTTCGGAATATGCATGGCGCCGAATACCACGGAATTGACAATGACAGCCACCCACGGACTCCGGTAGCGGCGGCGCAGCTTCTGATAGATATAGCAGCGGCAGACCAGTTCTTCCGAACCGGACTGAACGAATACGGCAAATAACAGCAGCAGGAACCATTTGAGATTAAAGCCGCTGAAGGAAAGGGCAATATCCTTAAACAGAACTGAAAAGACAGCACAGAAGGAATTTGCCAGAAAGCCGATCAAAAATCCCAGCAGGATCCATTTCGGCGTATTGCCCTTCATTTTTTGCCCCAGTGTTTTCAGTATCGGACGGTTTTTCGGCAGCAGCAGAAACAGCAGCACCACCGGCCAGACACCGATTGTACCCATATACAGCTTGAAGATCGTCATTTCCGGGCTGCTGTCTGCGGCCGGCAATATCATCCTGGTAATCAGAAGTCCGACCAGCTGACCCAGCAATGACACCAGAAGCATCAGCACGGCACTGCATGGAGTATAGTCGGCAAATCTGCCGATCGGACGGTAAACCTTATTGATTATTTCTGAAAAGCTGTTTTTCTCGTTCATATTCAATTACCTCAAACATTCAGAATAACTGAATTCCTGTTTATTAATTATCGCATACAACAGCACCGACCGAAAACAATATAAAAAGGCATACCTGTTTTTTCCGGCAGGAATCATGCCTTTTCTGCAATGACAGCATGATTATTCCCAGCGGCTGACCAGCCGGCTGATTTCCTTGAGGAACTTCTTGAGTTCGCTGTTCCTTGCGTCTTTTCTCTTTTCAATCAGACGGAGCAGTTTCTTCCCCTGTTCCATCAGTTCGTTATAATACCGGTTCTGACTGTATGTATCCTGTTCCCGGTTCTGTTCTTTCCGGATTTCTTCTTTATTTTCGGCATCTTTCAGCACCTTGTCCGGCTCTTCCATGCTGAGATATCTGTTGTAAAGCAGATCGAATACATAGCCGGTATACGGTGCCGAAGCTGTAAAACCGTATCTGTCCTTCAGAAGTTTTGCATATCCCTCCGCAACGCTGTCTTCGCCGTGGACCACAAATACATTCTTCGGTCTGTCCGGATTGTCTCTCAGCCACTTCACCAGGCCGCCGCAGTCGGCATGGGCACTGACATCCTGCAGCTGAACGATCTCCGCTGCCGCATGAATATCTTCTCCGAAAATCCTGACATCCTTTTCGCCGTCGGCGAGTCTGCGCCCCAGCGTGCCTTCCGCCTGATATCCGGCAAAGGCAACCGTGCATTCCGGCCGCCAGAGATTATGCTTGAGATGGTGCTTGATACGGCCGCTGGTGCACATTCCCGATGCCGAAATGATTACCGACGGTCGGGTCGAGGTATTGATAAGCCGGGACTCTTCGGAGTCGATGACCATCCTGAGATTTTTGAAGACAAGCGGATGTCCGCCTTCGCGGATGATCTGCATTGCCTGCTCATCGTAGTAGCCGAATGTATTGTCGGCAAAGATTGCCGTAGCTTCCTCCGCCAGCGGACTGTCTACATAGACATCAAAGTCAGGATAGGAAACCATATTGTGTTCCAGGATTTCCCGGACAAAAAACAGGATCTCCTGGGTTCTTCCCACCGCAAAGGCAGGTATGACAACATTGCCGCCGCGGGCAAATGTTCTGTTCATGATATCGGCAAGCTGCTTTACCGGATTCTCCGTTTTCTCATGAAAGCGGTCGCCGTAGGTGCTTTCGGTAATGACGTAGTCAGTTGTTTCCCGGGGTGAAGGATCATTGACGATCGGCATGCCGGTATTGCCGAGATCGCCGGTATATGCCAGTGTCCTTGTCTTTCCGTCTTCCTGCATCGTCAGATAGGTAATGGCGCTGCCGAGAATATGGCCGCCGTCCTCAAATCTGGCAGTGATGCCTTCGGCCGGTGAAAATGTTTCTCCGTACCGGACCGGCTGAAAATACTGCATGGCAATTTCCGCATCCCTTACAGTATAGAGAGGCTTTACCTGCTTTCGGCCGCTTCTTTTCGCCTTGCGGCTGGCCCATTCTGCCTCCGACTCCTGAATATGCGCCGAGTCCTTCAGCATGATTTCACACAGCTGCCTGGTGGCATCCGTGCACCAGATGGCACCGTGAAAGCCGTCTTTCACCAGTTTCGGCAAAAGACCGGAATGATCAATATGGGCATGTGACAGCAGAACGGCATCAATTTCCGAAGGCGGAACCGGAAGATCTTCATTCATATAGACATCCCTGCCCTGTTCCAGCCCGCAGTCCAGCATGATATGCTTTCCGTTTGTTTCAATGACATGGCAGCTGCCCGTAACCTCATGGTCTGCCCCGATAAAATAGAGTTTCATCTGTTTGTCCCCCTGCGGCATAAACCGTTATTGCCGTCTGATGCATATTGGCGTTTCCTGCAACTCTATTATAATCTGCCCGGATACACTGAACCAGCACCACGAAAAAAAAACCGATGCACCATACAGGTGCACCGGCTGATATGATTATGCCTTTTTCAGAGTGACCTTTACATCACCCAGGTCTTCCGGAGCGGCAAATTCTTCCGTACAGGGCGCATAGCCTTCCGGCGCTTTCAGAACATGCACGGTATACTGACCTTTTTCAGCCGCAAATGACGCTGTTCCTTCAGCATCGGTATCTTTTGCCATGCAGGCGGTATCGGAGCAGAACTGAACCTTCACTCCGGCAACGGGACTGCCGGCTTCATCACTGACAATGACCCTGCAGGCGTTCGCTTTTTCGCTGCCGGCAGGAGCCGGTTCAGATTCATTCCCGCCTCCGGCAAGAAGACTGTCAATTGTCTTTTCATATTCGGAAATGTCCGCCGGCACGCCGATGACTGCCGCTGTCATGACCTTTCCCTCGGAATTGACATAGATTGTTGTCGGATATCCGTCTATCGACAGGTCATCCTCCATTCCTTCGTAGGGCAGAATATTGATATAGGTCATGTTCTTTTCAGCAATCAGCGCTCTGCATTCATCCGCCTTGTCTGCCGCATCACTGCAGATGCCGACGATAGCGGCATTCTTTCCGGCCAGGCGGCGGTGAATATTGCCAAGCTCTTCCAGTTCGTTTTTGCACGGGCCGCACCAGGTTGCCCAGATATTGATCATCGTAACGGTATGGCCGGCAAAGAGTTCTTCACTCCTGACGGGATTGCCGTCGATGTCTCTGGTTTCAAAGCGGACCATCTTGCCGACAAGGTCGGATGCGGGATCTCTCGGTACGAAAAATTCGCTCTTTTTCAGAGCCTCGATCAGGGCCGGCTGAAGAATCCGGAATTCTTCTGCATATTCCGGCGCCATTGCCGCCAGGAATTTTACGTCGCTGTCCCTGCTGGTCACGGCAAAATATGTAATGTCATTGCATCTGCCGATTTCCGTGAAGCAGTCGCCCGAGCCTTCTTCCATACCCATGTCAACTCTGAGTTCTTTCTCTCCCCGGCCGCCGTCAATGCCCAGGACCGTCAGCAGCGCGCCCATGGTGTCACTCATTTTCTGTACTTCTTCTTCACTCGCCTCGCCTTTTTTTGATTTTTCGCTGAAGGCCTTCATTTCTTCTGCACTGGATGCGAAATAGGTGTACAGCATGAGATATATACCATCGCCCTTGTTTCCGATCGCCATAGGGGAAACCTGTCCCTTGGTATGCTCAAATACATCCGGAGCGGTCATGCGAAAACCCATGTTATAGAATGTCACAGTTTCTGCCATGATTCTTCCTCACTTCCTAAGATATTCATATTATAAAAATCACAGCGACTGAAGACAATATCCACCGTCATACCGGCGACAGAAAATTCATGCGTCGGCAAGAATCAGGCGCAGCGCATAGTATCTGCCCTTTCTCCGGCAGCCTCTGACAAGATAGGAACCGTTCTTTCCGGCTGCGGTATAGAATGCATCCCCGTTTCCGGCCGAAGCAAGATAGACATCACTGCGGTTTTTGATCCTGTCCGTGAAGCTGAGTGTCTCCTTTTCCCGTCCTGAATTGCCGGGGCTGCGGCGGAAGAATCCGCACAATCCCGAGCGGCTGCTGACAAATCCCATTTTCAGGGATTTCCACCAGTCATCTTCGGTTACACCGGCATCTTCCTTTGTGACTTCAATACTGCGGATGTTTCCGGCAGAATCAGTTTCAATGCTGCAGCTGTACACTCCCTCTTCCGTTGGAACGGAGAGTTTTTTCCAGTCTGTCCAGGAAAATGACGGATCCGAGATTTCCGTGTCTGTCCCCAGTCTGATCGTGCCTACGATATCATGCATTTGATTCACCTCGCTTTCCTTATGGAATGATCGTACTGCCGCCGCTTCCGAACCGCTGTACGCAGACAGGCACAGTGAAAAAGAAAAAACAGAAAATCCCCCTGTCTTCACGAAACTGTTTCCGTACGGATATTCAGTCAGCGTAATCCTTCTGCAGCTGATCACAGATGACAATTCTCTCATTGAAGCGGTCCATTATATCAACGGTCACTGCGTTCCGGATCCGGCAGGCTGAGATCGATAAAATTACAGATATCTCAATGATACCAGTCCTTCTGACAGCACTGTTTCTGATATACTGAATAAAAAGCAAAGGATATTCGAATCATGAAAAATATAAGGAAATGGATACAGCTTCTGCTGTGTGCATGCATGGCAGCTCCGCTGACAGCATGCCGGAATACACCTCCCGAAGTCACTCTGAAGCTGCTGGCAACAAGTGACATTCACGGCATGATGCTGGACTGGAATTATCTGACAAACGAGGCAGACAGCTCCGGCAGTCTGGCAAGAATTTCAACCGTGATCAAAGAAAAACGCGATGAAAACACGATTGTTATCGATGCCGGCGACCTCGTGCAGGGAAACAATGCCGAGATGTTCATCAATGAACCGGTGGTGCCGATGATGCAGTGTCTGAATCAGATCGGCTATGACATCTGGGTCACCGGCAATCATGAATATGATTTCGGCATGGATACCGTAGAACGTCTGGTTGGTTCATTCAAAGGCAAGACTCTGACCGGCAATGTATATGATCCGGAAGGAAACCGCATTGCCGATGCCTGGACAATCGTGGAAAGAAGCGGTGTCAGGATCGGCATCATCGGCATGACCACGCCTGACATCCAGAACATGCAGACGGTCAGTGATTCAGGATATAAGGTCACTGATCCGATTGAAGAAACAAAAAAGGCCCTCAGCGAGATGGAAGGCAAAACCGATATTCAGATTGCTGTATGCCATATGGGCACAAAGCCGTCGCTTTCGGCAAATGAGATGACCGTAATCGAGCTGGCAGATGCCTGCCCTGAACTGGAAGTCATCATTGCCGGACACGAGCACAAGCTTGTGGAAGGAATGGAAGAAAACGGCGTGCTGATTGTCGAGAATCCAGTCAGTGCAAGGTCAATGGCTGAAGTCACGCTGCAGCTGGAATGTGACGGAAACGGCTGCCGGGTGACGGACAGGCAGTCAGCAGCAATTCCCATGAAGGAAGTGGAACCGGATCAGGAAATCGTGAATGCGGTTGCCGGCTATGATCAGAAAGAAAAAGAATATGCCGATTCCTTTATCGGCTTCGGCTTCCATCTTAAGGGAGATGTCAATTACGGACCGATTCTTTCCGACACCGGCCGCAGTACAGAAGAAATCATTCAGAATCAGCTGAAGGTTTCCACCGGCACTGCCATGGACACGGCGGAAGTGGATCTGATCATGCGCTCATTTATGTATTACAGCAAGGCCGATGTCTGTGCATATCAGACCCCCGGCGGCAATGTGCCTTCCCTGATCACCGAAATCACCCGCAGCGAACTGTTCCGGGCGATGAAATACAACAACAATCTGATGCTGCTGGAAATGAGCGGCGATCAGCTGAAAAAATACATGGAATGGTCCGCCGCATGGCTGCTGCAGATGAACAGCGATACCGATCCCATTGACCGCGACATGTCTCTGAAAGGTCATTTCTATGATGCATTCCAGGGCGTACAGTACCGCATCAATCTTGCCAGACCGGCCGGGGAGAGAATCTGTGACCTGACATTCAACGGCCAGCCGGTGCGGCCGGATGATCGCTTCAAGGTAGCTGTAACCGACTTCCGGGCCAATAATGTGCTGCTGGCAGAGGACGGTCTCTTCAGCGGCGAGGAAAAGCCGGAAGTGCTGATTGAAAATGTCCGTGAAGATCTCGGCGGCACCCAGGGCATGCTGTTTGATTTCATCGAAAAGGTTCACGGCACTGATATTGAACTGTTCTGCGACGGCAACTGGGAAATCGTTTACCGGCCGTAAGCCGCATTCAGAAATCTATCGTTCATGTAAAAAAAGCTTAAGGTCCCTGTCTGGTGATCTTAAGCAGAAGCAACTGATTATTTTTCAGAAGGAAACTCTGCCAGGACGGCGGCTTCTTCCTGTTCAATGCTCAGACTGTATTTTCCACCGTGCTTCGGCACGGTTTTTTTTGCTCTGAAACAAAAAAACTGCATCAGCCTGTTTCAGCTGCTGCAGTTTGTTAGCTGTCATTATTCAGCAGGTACGTACTGCTGTTCGGCCTTGGTGATGCCGTCTTCATAGATGACAGAGAAATCATTCTTCATGGAAATCGACGTATAGCCTTTTTCTGTATATTCTGCTGACTTCTTGTCCCAGTCCTGTGTTCCCCATTCTCTTTCACTGTCATCGGCAACGATCATATATGCCTCTGCCTTATAGGGATTTCTGGAATCGATCGTATAGTTCATCATGCTGGTATCGCTGCCGCTGTTGCCGAAGGCAAGAACCGGACGCTGACCGATTTCCTGTTCGATGTAGATCGTTTTGTTGCTGTTCAGGTTCTTCTGTACGAAGCCGCCGGTCAGAACGAGTTCATCACCGTCCTCATATTTGTAATTCATATTGGACGATTCCTCTTCGTGACCTGCCTGCTTGACTTCGAAGTCAGTACCGATGACATGTTCCGGTGTCACATATTCCTTGATCGGGGAATTTGCCACGATGGCACGGGTCGTTGTACGTTCGGTGCCGCTGATGACATAGATTGTAAACTGATTGTCATACAGGTATTTGACAAGTTCTGCCATCGGCCGGTAGAAGTTGTCGATATATCTCATATTGTTGAAGCTTGCCGTCTTCTTCTGACCGAACTCAACAACATAGTTATAGAATTCCTCGACCGTCATGCCGGCATAGGCTTTGGCGAAATTGCGGGCAAGTGTTTCATCGGCTACATATCCCGGCTTGATCGAAGCAGCCACTTCTTTCAGTTCATCGGATACACGGTCCGGATGATCATGCAGACAGTATTCAATGAACATCATCGTGTCATAGTATGTGTAATATGTCTCACAGGCCAGTGTGCCGTCCATATCGAATACTGCGATACGGTCTTCCACCGGGATGAAGTCGGCGCTGGTTTCATCCGTCACTGCCGTCACATAATCAATCAGTTTCTGTTTCGGAACAGATCCCTCTGTCCACAGTGACAGCGGTTCAGTGATCACTTCATCAGCAGCTCCCTGCTCAGCCGGTGCTGCTCCTCTTCCGGTCGTAAATACAACGCCGATGATCAGCAGTGCAATCAGTTCCAGAATCGCTGCGCACCGCCAGAAATTAAGCTTTTTTTTCGTTTCTTCCATAGTTTCTCTCATTCTTTCTTTCAAAACATCAGTATTATTATTCCACTGCTTCCCAAAACTTCAAGCTTCTTTTTTGCCGAAAGCCTTTTCATTCCGACGGACATGTCATGATCAATGCATTGAATTTCACGATTCAAAATAAAAAACCGCCTCAGGCATCAGCCTGGGCGGCATTCGCTTATCCGGTTACGGAATATTTTTCAGCGTAGGTTCGGAACAGTTCATCAAACTGCGGATTGCCATGTCGGATTTCCCGCAGTGATTCATGAACATTCAGGTTCTGTTCGGATGCATCGAGGATACAGCCGGCAATATTTGAGCAGTGATCACTGATCCTCTCAAGATCAGTCAGGATATCAGCCCAGACAAATCCGACCTGGGTCGTGCATTTTCCTTCCTGCATGCGGAGGATGTGCCTGGTGCGGCATTTTTCCTTCAGGGTGTCGATCACCTGTTCCAGCGGTTCCACCGTTACGGCCGCATTCAGATCGTCATTCCGGAATGCCTTTAATGTGCAGTCCAGCACCTCTTCCACAGCGGATGATATGACATCATATTCTTTCAGGGCTTCTACTGTCAGTGTCTGATTCTTATTGCGCAGTTCTTCCGCCGATTCAAGAATATTGACGGCATGGTCGGAAATACGCTCAAAATCACCGATGATTTTCAGCAGCGCTGTCGCTTCTGCACTTTCTTTCGGACCCAGCTGTTCGGCACTCAGTCTGATCAGATAGGTACAGAGTTCATCTTCCAGCTCATCACACATGTTTTCATCATTTCTGACCTGTTCGGCTTTTTCCTTTGTATAGCCGCTGAAGGCGCCGACTGCATTTTTCAGTGCTGACCTTGCTGTTTCACCCATCTCAATGGCAACGTTCCGGGCCTGGCCGAGGGCCAGGACAGGAGCGGCAAGAAGACGGTCATCCAGGCGGACGGTTTTCTCCTCGGTTCTGGCATCAGGAATGATTCTGACAGCAATTTTCTCAAGCACGGAAGACATCGGCAGAAGCAAAGCCGTGGAAAGAACCTTAAAGGCAGTATTCACAACTGCGATGCCGACCAGGGAAGCCGGCGTGTCAAGGATTGCAGGCCGGAACAGTATCAGGACCACGGAATAGACACTGAGCCAGAAAACGGCACCGATGATATTGAAGAGCAGATGAACAATGGCTGCCCGCTTGGCTTCCTTCTTCGCACCGGCAGAAGAAATCATCGCCGTTACGCAAGTGCCGATGGCGTCGCCCATTACAATCGGAATGGCAGCGCCATAGGAAACCTGTCCGGTTCTGGCAAGTGCCTGCAGAATGCCGACCGAAGCCGAACTGGACTGAATGACTGCCGTCAGCAATGCGCCGGCCAGAAGTCCGAGAATCGGATTCTTGAATGCCAGGAACAGCTGCTGAAACTGGGGAACATCGGCCAGGCCGGAGACGGCTGAAGTCATCGTTTCCATCCCGAACATCAGGGTCGCAAAGCCAAGCAGGATCATGCCGGTATCCTTTTTTGTATGCGACTTGGTGAACATGTAGAGAATGATGCCGATCATTGCCAGAATCGGCGTAAATGATGAAGGCTTCAGCATCTGTATCAGAAGGCTGTCGCCGCTGATGCCGCCCAGAGACAGGATCCAGCCGGTAATTGTGGTGCCGACATTGGCACCCATGATGACATTGACAGCCTGCTTCAGCGTCATCAGACCTGAATTGACAAAGCCGACAACCATGACGGTTGTGGCAGAAGAACTCTGAATGACCGCTGTGACTGCACAGCCGGTCAGAAAACCGGCAAGCTTGCTGGATGTCATCCGGGTAAGCACATCATGCAGTTTTCCGCCTGCCCTTCGTTCCAGAGCCTGCCCCATCAGATCCATGCCGAACAGAAACAGACTCAGTCCGCCGATCATTGATAATACATCAAATATATCCATACCCCTCACGCTTTCTTTTCAGTTCAAGTGAAGTATAGTAAGGCTGCATCAAATCCAGTGTTCCGTCTTTGTAAAGAACATGTAAAGAAAAAACGGAGTGCCGCTGACAGTGACACTCCGTTTCCGATACTGAATGTATTCAGACTTCTGCATCCCGGCTGCTTTCTGTCTCTGCTTCAGCCGGGAAGGTAATAATGATTGTGGTTCCTTTGTCAATGATGCTGCGCACTTCGATTTCACCGCCGTGCAGGCTCACCGAATGCTTGACAATGGAAAGGCCGAGACCGGTGCCGCCGACAGCCTTGGAACGGCTCTTGTCAACCCGGTAGAATCTTTCAAAGATACGATCCTGTGCTTCCGGCGGAATGCCGATGCCGGTATCACTGACTTTCAGAATCACATCCGTACCGGACGGTTCGACATCGACACTGACCGTGCCTCCCGTCTGGTTGTACTTGATGGCATTGTCACAGAGATTGTAGATAATTCCGGAAAGCATCTGGGGAATTCCCTGCATTTCTGCTTTTCTGCCGCTCAGCACCAGCTTTACATCCGCTGCCTCAGCAGACGGCTTCAGATTGCGTACCGTCAGTTCAGCAAGTTCATACAGATCAACGGTCTGCTTCTGCATGTCATCCGCCCCTTCATCAAGATGTGAGAGCCTGATGATATCATCGATCAGCGTGATCATTCTTCTGGCTTCGCCATAGATCTGTTCGGCAAATTTCGGCACATCCTCACTCTTTACCAGACCGCCGGAAAGCAGTTCGGCACTGCCGGAAATATTCTGGAGCGGTGTTTTCAGTTCATGCGAAACATTGGCTGTAAATTCACGCCGGGCTTCTTCTGCCTGTTCTTTTTCCGTGATGTCAAGGATGATGAGGGCAATGCCGGAAACCCTGCCGTCGCTGATGATCGGAGTGGCATTGAACTGATAGTCACGGCCTTTGATCGGAATATTTTTTTCGCTGTGACTGCCGGCCGCGGCAATCCGGAGCAGTTCCTGGATTTCAAAAGAATTGTTGAAAAGAAGAAGATCCTTGCCGATACAGTAGCGGCTGATGCCGAAAAGGTTTGCGGCCGAGCGGTTGATGCTCAGAATTGCCCCGCTTTCGGAAAGCAGGATGATTCCTTCCTTCATATTGCCGGTCGCAGTATCGAATTCTTCCTGTTTGCGCTGCAGTTCTGCCTTCTGCCGCTTCAGCTGTTGCTGCTGTGTGGCGATCCGCTTCACAAGCGGGGAAAGTTCTTCATATACACCGTTTTCATCGGGATGATTCAGGTCCAGCTTATTCAGCGGCTCCACTACCCTTTTTGATAACCGATAGGCAAGATAAAGCGAGAGTACGGCAGCAGTCACCATCATGATGAGAATCGGCTGCAGCATCGAAAGGATCAGTGACCACCAGGCCAGATGCGATGCCGAAAGCCTCAGAACGGTGCCGTCTTTCAGCCTTGCGGCATAATAGAGCTGTTCTTCCAGAAGGGTATCGGAACGGCGGATGCTTTCGCCGGCCCCGGTTTCAATTGCCTCCCTGATCTCTTCACGTTCCAGATGGTTTTCCATCTTTTCGGTCTTTGCCTTATTGTCAAACAGGACCGTTCCGTCAGCCGATATCCAGGTAATGCGGCAGTCCCCGTCCGCCATTGAATCCAGATAGTCCCGGCCGTTTTCTTCAACTGCCGAAGCACAGAGCATGGTTTCTGTTTTCAGGCTTTTCATCTGCTGGTCGGAAAAATACTGATAGACGCCGCCCATGACCAGCACAAACGAGGCAAGGAAAACGGTAATGGCAACAATGATGATGGATTTAAATATCCGTTTCGTCATTTTCGGCCTCCATTCTGTATCCGACCCCGCGCACTGTTTCAATCTGATTTCCGGCAGCACCTAATTTGGTGCGAAGCGTGCCGACATGGACATCCACAGTTCTTGTTTCACCCAGGAAGTCCAGACCCCAGACCTTTTCAATGATCTGATTGCGGGAAAGGACGATTCCCTGATTTCTAAGAAACAGATACAGCAGATCATATTCTTTCAGCGTCAGAACAACTTCTTTTCCATTGGCATGGACGCTGTGCTTTTCATGATTCAGTTCGATATTGCCGCAGCGGATGACCGGTGCAGTTTTCGGCGTATAGCGGCGCAGCACTGATTTGACGCGGGAAACCATTTCCATCATTCCGAATGGTTTTGCCAGATAGTCATCGGCGCCGAGGTCAAGCCCGAGAACCTTGTCATACTCTGTGCCCTTTGCGCTCGCCATAATGACAGGAATGTCGCATGTCTCAGCATCGGAACGGATCTTTTTCAGAATCGTGATTCCGTCCTCTCCCGGCAGCATGACATCGAGCAGAATCAGTTCCGGCGCCGCTTCTTTCATGGCTTCCCAGAACTCTGCCGCATCACCAAAGCCGCGGGCTTCAAAGCTGCAGACATCCAGTGTATACAGCATGAGGTTTCTGATGCCGCTGTCATCTTCTACGCAATAAATCATACCTGTCTCCCTTTTTACCAGTTTTATCTTATCCTGCCGTTTCCGTATCAGTAATCAGTTTTTTGTAAAATCCATGTAAAGTGCGTCTTTTCCGCCGGGGCAGAAATCTGCCGGCCATGATTATTATGCCGGCAAAACAAAACATGGTATACTATAGTACAATATTCTGACTGGTGGTCTCAGATCACAAAGGAGTCATATGGATAATTCAAAGACTTGCAGAAAGTACCTGCTGAACCCGGCCTATGCTCTGCGCGGCTGGCTGATGCTGCCATACGGCATTCAGCGTACAAACGGAACGCAGTGCGAGTTTATGCCAAAGCACGATTATTCGCTTTTGCTGGACTGTGACGGACAGACGGACATCCTTTACGATGAACTGCCGAAGGCTGACCGTGCCCGCTACGATTACTGGGAAAGTGAAAAAGTCATCTGCCGGTGTGAAGAGGGACAGCTCCTGCCCCATCAGAAATACCGCTATTACAATAATCGCTACAAAGACAGTGTGCAGTGATCCATTACCGGCAAGTGCAACTACCGGTGCCGGCACTGCTTCATGTCAGCACCGCATGCCGTAACCGGCGAGCCGAGCTGGGACGAACTGATGGTCATGCTCGACAGCTTTGAGCGCTGCGGCATCCGCGGCATCGGACTGACCGGCGGTGAACCGCTGATCCGAAAGGATTTCTGGCCGCTTGTCGATGAGATCCGGGAAAAGCTGAAAAATGCATTCAGCGACAAGGCGGCATGCAAAATCCTCGCTGACAACGGAGTCAATGTGGAGGCTCTTGAGAAGAAAGCCGAGGATTTCGGAATACCTGTAAAAAAACTGAGTCTGTCGGAAAATCTTCTCGACAAGGTGGCCGGCGGCTTCTCGGATGAGAATTACGGATATGATATCAGCTGCCCCTGCGGCAACAGTGGCCGTGATCAGTTCTCAAGACAGTTCTGGGCAACACTTTTCACAACCAATACCAAGGCAATTTACCGCTGCAAAAACTGCAGCAGGTATTTCCGGATTGTAAACGATCATAATATCCAGATTCTTACGAAAGATGAATATGATGATGAATCCTATCCTTTTTAGCCCTGAACTGATACATCGCATGATCTTCTGAAAAAGGAAACAGCGCCAGCCTGAACTGCAGGCTGACGCTTATTTTTTTGCAGGATATACCTCTGTTTCAGTTTACAGCAGACATGCTCAGGCATCTTTGAGAAGACTGATCCTTTCGATTGCTTCGCTGCGGATCAGTTTTTCTCTGGTGAATTTCGGCGATTCAATCCGGACCAGAACCCAGGAATCATCAGCATCGAGGATGGTGTTGGTTCCGTGCTTCGTATTGCCGTACATGACAATATCAGGATCCTGGTAATCCTCTTTCAGTTCAATGATTACCTTCTGGCCGATATATTCTCTGACTGCCCGGACAAGCGCAGTTCTTTCTTCGTGACGGGAGGTCCCTTTTACCGAAGACAGTGCCTCTTCCAGCAGCCGGACGCGTTTCTTCAGTTCCGATATTTCCAGATAGGCAAGCATGCCAAAGATGCCGAATACAAATGCAGCATATTCCATCAGTCGTCCTCCCTGAATTCGATTGCGCAGACGGATGAAAGCGGAATGAGTTTTTCAATCGTTCCCTTTCTGGTCTCGGCTGCTGCCTTCATCCAGTTTCCTTCAAAATCAATCACTGTGCAGTCGGTATTGAAAAGATCAATGTCGGCTTCTTCATCAAAGAATGTCAGTCTTACTTTCTTTCCCTTCACCTGTTCCAGAAGTCTTGAGGAAATCCTTCCGGCCGGCAGGTCTGTCTCTTTTTCAATCTCATCTTTCAGAAGATAATCGCATGAGACCTGAAGAAGCGAGGCAATATCGGCAATCTTATCGATATCCGGCAGCACACTGCCGGCTTCCCATCGGCTGACGGTCTGCCTGGTAACGGACAGTTTTTCAGCCATTTCCGTCTGGGTCATTCCCAGATTCTTCCGCTGTGAAGCGATCTTGTTTCCAAGCTGATTCATCGTTTCTGTTCCTTTCCTACAACCAGATTGTAGAAAACATAGACACCGTGCACAAGAAACAGGTGCGTTCAATATGTAACACGGCATGTTACATTTCCTGTTTTATGCGGCATTCTCGCTGCCGCTGTCTGTCAGATGGATTCCAGATAGTCTCTGACCCGCATCAGTCCGGCTCCGACGGCCGCTGCCCGCTGGGCAAAGAAACCCGGAATCAGACGGAACTCAGATGTCTCCAGCAGACGGTACCGGCGGATTTCCTTCTCCAGCTGCTGATAGTGTTCCTCCTGCAGGAAGTTTTCCATATAGCCGCCGATGATCACATCCCCTTCGACAATCATCATCACATTGTGAATGAGTCTTGCCAGAGAGCGGAGATACTGAGCGAAGATTTCTTTCGCATGCGGTTCATGGTAATGAAGATTGGTGAACAGCTGTTCAACGGAAATGCCTGCTTCTTCTTCCAGTGCCTTGATTCCCAGAACGGTATCCGCGCATCCTCGGGAACCGCAGTAGCATGGTTTCCCCTCCGGTACCAGGATCATATGCTCCGCAACCCCGGCTCCCAGATGGGGACCGGAAGCCATGCGTCCATTCAGAATCATCGCACTGCCAAGATACCGGTTCAGGGAAAGATACAGGGCATTGTTCAGATCGTCATGCATGAACAGTTCCGCATAGCATGCCGCCTCGGCATCATGCACAAGATCAAAGGGTACGGAGAGATACGGTTCAAACATATCCCTGCGGATATCGGCATTGTCCATGAGTCCGCAGAAAAGAACACGCCGGCCATCGGCTGAAACAATTCCCTGGATGGCAATTGTCAGCCCGAGCAGATTGATTTCATCGGCATGGATATCATCCAGAAACGTATTGATTCTGAAACAGATATTCTGATAATAGGCTGTATTGTTTTCAAAAGGTACCGGAAACTCCCGGTGCTTTTTGATATGCCCGTAGAGATTGACCGAAGCAATTCTGAACTGATCAGCCCGGATTTCCACACCGACGGCAATGCCGGCATCCGGATTGCACATCCATGTCTCCGCCGGCCGGCCGCCGGTGGAGGAGAATGTCCCCTGCCTGCTGATGAGCCCTTCCGTCAGAAGCTGCTTCAGGTATTTGCTGACAGTAGGCAGACTGAGATTCAGCCTGCGGGCAATTTCCTGCTTTGCAATCTGTCTTTCACTGTAGATGAGATGATAGATTTCGGCATGCAGTCTGTCCGTTTCTGCCATGAATATCCCCCTCTTTCATAAATCCTGCCGCCCTCTTTTTTCATAAGTGAAAAAAGAGCCTGAATTTCGGTGATTTATTGCTGTTTTATGCATGAATGTATCTCGACACTTTCATTCATAACAGATATTTTACTATTGTAAAAGCACTTTATAAAAGTTGGAGGCAATGATGAAAGAAAAAATGATCCAGCAGGTAATGACCGAACCCGGCCGCATTACATTCCGTGAAATCGACATCCCGCAGGTACAGGCTGATCAGGTTCTTGTGAAAATCAAGAGAATCAGGGTCTGCGGCAGCGACATCCATGTCTATCATGGCGAACATCCCTATACATCCTATCCGGTTACCCAGGGCCATGAAGTCTCCGGCAAGATCGTCAGAACCGGCGAGTATGTAAAGAACTTCAGGGAAGGCCAGAAGGTCACCATTGAACCGCAGGTATTCTGCGGCAGATGCTACCCCTGTCTCCACGGCAAATACAACCTCTGTGAAAATCTGAAAGTCATGGGCTTCCAGACAACCGGCACAGCCAGCGAATACTTCGCTGTCGATGCTTCCAAGGTTACAGCCCTGCCGGAAACAATGTCCTATGACGAAGGCGCAATGATTGAACCGCTCGCTGTTACCATCCATGCCGCAAAGCGTTTTGAAGATCTCAAAGGCGCAAAAAGTGTCGTTCTTGGCTGCGGCCCGATCGGCATTCTTCTGATTCAGTCCTTAAAAGCTCTTGGCGCAAAGGAAGTCATGGCAACGGATATCAGTGACAGGCGGCTTGCCCTTGCCCGGGAGCTTGGTGCAGACTACGTATACAACACCCGAGAAAAAGATTTCGCTGAAGCACTGACAGAATCCTTCGGACCGGACAAGGCTGATGTCATGTATGACTGCGCAGGCAATGACATCACCATGAACCAGGCAATTCAGAATGCCCGCAAAGGCAGCACCATCATTCTTGTCGCTGTATTTGCAAAGATGGCAAATGTCGACCTTGCCAAGCTCAATGACTCCGAACTCAATCTCAATACATCCATGATGTACAGACACGAGGACTATGTCGATGCAATCCGTCTTGTCGATGAAGGAAAGATCAGACTCGAACCGCTGATGTCCTCCCACTTCGCATTTGAAGATTATCTCAAAGCCTATCAGTATATTGATGCCAACCGTGAATCCACAATGAAGGTTCTGATCGATGTCGATCCTTCGGATGACTGAGAAGGACCCTGATTCATCCCGGAAGTAAAGAATACAGACAAAAAGGACTGCAGAGAAATGCTCAGGAACCGGGCATATTCACTGCAGTCCTTTCCTTTGACTGTGTCATCTTTTTCCCTGATCTGTTCTGCTGATACCGGAAGAGAATACCTGCGGATGATCATCGATATGTTTTTTTATTCTTTCTGCATGTTTACGATGTGCTTGTACTTGCCGCTGCGTGCATCCTGCTTCGGCAGATCATCCGACAGCGTCATAGTCACATCATGGATGCCCTGCGTTTCCAGATATCCGCAGATTCTGTCCTCTGCTTCCGCAAAAGCCTTCATCCTGTCTGTGCCTTCCTTTTCCTCCATGCGCAGTTCGATCCTGTTTCCCGGATAAACCAGTGCCTGGAAACGTCGGATCTCATGGATTTCCTTCAGTACGGCATAAAGGGACAACGGCGCGATCCGGATATTCCTGCCGTCTGCTGTAAATGTCGTTACATCATCTGTCCTGCCCTCCAGTTCGATCCACGGGGACGGATTGCCGCAGGGACACCCTTCATGGTGCATGATCACCCGGTCCGTTACCTCATAGCGGATAAACGGCTGCGTATAGTTATACAGGTTGGTAAGCAGGATTCTGTCTGACAGCACCCCGTCCGGCACCGGATGACCGGCCGCATCCACCGGTTCGACGATCAGCCAGTCATCATTGATATGGAAATGCTGTGCCCGGCATTCACAGGCAACGGTACCGCCTTCTGTACAGGAATAGGACGTCTGCACATAACAGTGAAATGTATCCGACAGTCTTTTCCGCAATGCGTCTGAAAGATATTCCCCGCCTGTCATGATGATGACAGGCGATATCTTCAGTCTTCCCTGCTCTGCCTCTTCGATCAGCAGCTCCAGGTTGGAAGGGTATCCGCCCAGCATAGCCGGCTGAAAACGGTTCAGCTGCTCCACGATCTTTTCAAGCGGATACAGGGCACTGGATACAGCCAGCTGTTTTTTCTTCCATGGCATCTGCAGTAATCTGGAACGGATACTGCTGTTGCCCAGATAGAAACCTTCATCCGCAAATACCCCGATGCTTTTCCCGCCTCTCCGGATAAATGCCTTCATATCTTCGCTTCTCGCGTAGCTTCGTACAGCACTGATCCCGCCCATGACATTATTTGCCGTCGGGTCACAGATACATACGAGCGGATTTCCCGTTGATCCGGAAGTGGTGAATACCAGGTATTTCTTACGCAGCCTGCGGCCGATGTTGTCTTTGTTTTCCATGAACCGTTCTGTCTCTTCCAGTGTGAGTTCACGATCACAGACCCAGTCATTCCAGTTCTCCATCAGCGTTCTCTTATTTGTCTCCGGCAGATCCGCCAATGTATAGTTTTCCGGCAGGTCCCGGTAAAGATCCCGGTAAAAAGGACTGTTGTTTCTTGCGTATTCAACCAGATCATGCAGTCTCTTAGTACGCAGTTCTTCCCTCTTTTCCGCCGGCATCTTTTCATAATCCCGGCAGAGCTTCATGGCTTTCAGTATTCCGATATGTTTCATGATCTCCCCTTATCACAGATCCCGTATACCATCAGGTCCAGATATTCCCGCATTTCCTTCCGGATCTTTTTATTGTTATGAAAAAAGGCATCCGGATCTGTCTGATACTGCATCAGATATCTGTTCATTACCGAAGTGATATAGATCTGCAGTCCTTCTGCAGCAGTCTTACGGTTTATTCCTTCCTTCAGATCCAGCACCGACATTGCCCTCATCAGTATTTCCGACGATTCCTTCTGAATGCCGACCCGGTATTTTCGCAGGATCTCCTCCTTCTCCTGTGCAGTCTGCGCACAGGCATCACAGGAAGCCATATTCACCAGATGCATTTCATCCGGATACTGCGTGCATTTTCTGATCTTTCTGTCCATTTCCGCGAACAGGATCTCATAGAAATCATTCCCTTCCGCTGCTTCCGTCTTTTCCGTCAGGCGTTCCATCGCTGTTTCCAGACAGTAAAGATAGAAATCCTTTTTGGATCCGAAATAATGGAACAGGAGCCCTTTTGATATGCCGCACTGTTTTGTGATCCTGTCTGTACCTGCCTCCTGAAACGATTTATCGGAAAACTCCCTGATGCCAGACTTCAGGATCGCTTCCTTCTTTTGTGCCGGCAGTTTCTCAAATGTTTCTAATGACATACGTCCTCCATATTGACCGATCAGTCAATATCCTTTTCATCAGAATAACAGTCATTGACCGACCGGTCAATATCCTGTACTCCTGCAGACAAAAAAAGGAACTTCATACAAAAAGTACAGAAGTTCCCGTTCATTCTTTTTTTGCGTCCTGTATCAGTCCAGATCCAGCGCCACGCACATGCAAATCTAAAGATTTTTTTTCAGTTCTTTTGGAATTAGATTCTCATCCAGATTATTCATTTCTGAAATAATTAACTCTTTCTTTTTCACGCATGTCTTATAATAAAAACAGAAAGATTCAAAGGAGATCCATCATCATGAAAGCCCTTGATACACTGCTTGATCTGGGTGACAGATATGCTGAAAAAAGCACCTGGAAAGACTTCGCCCTGACAAAATTCTGCCTGTTTTCGATGGGTGTTGCAGCCGGCATGTATATTCCCAGAGAACACCGGACCAAAGCACTGTGCGGCTGTGCCGCCGTCTTTGCGGCAACCTATATTCCCCTGATGGCAAAGATGTACCGTATTGCCACGGAAAACAGAAAATGATCCTCACGGATCATTTTTTCTTTTTCAGAAGAAAACCCGGAACGGAGAATCCCGGGTTCTTATCGTATCTTAAAACAAATCCTTCATGGCATCTTCCATGCGCTTCTTCCGCAGCTCGGCGAGCCGTCTCTGCTTCGCCCGGGCAACGTCATCGGCATTGACTCTGACATTAGTGCCGTTGATCGTGGCGATGTTACTGTTGGCGTCCAGCGTGCCGCTGTTGCCGTAGCCGTCGGTGACATCGAACGGACTGTTGAGGGCTTCGTTGATCAGGGCTGTTTCAGCAGCCAGACTCTGCCAGAATGCAATCTTTTCCTGTTCGTACCGTTCCGCTTCGTCCCTTTCCCGATAGAATTCCGCCAGTTTGGCGCTGTAAACCAGTTCCGACAGTTCGGCGGACTGCTCGGAGATGACGCCGCTGAGTTCGCGGGCCGGCGCGAAATTGTGCGTATAAGCTGCCCGTGACGCATTCCGGCCGGCTTTCTCCAGGATCTCCAGTTTCTTCTCCCAGGTATATCTCTGGGCGAGATTGAAGAGGTTGATGGCATGGATATACATGCTGAGCGGATCGTCATTTTCGGCCGCAGCCGGCACGTATTTGTCGGCAATGCTCTGATCGCCGAGATTCAGACCGATCCTGACCAGCAGCGGATACACTTCCTTCTCCCTGCCGGCGGCGGCGAGTTCACCCCATTTGAGGGCTTCTTCATAATTCAGTTCACTGAAACAGATTCTGGTCAGTTCCAGAGCCGTCTTCGCAGCTGGTTTGCGCTGATAGACAGCCGTATAGATACGGTATGTTTCCGCATTGGAGACATGCTTCTTCCAGCCGTTTTCCAGGATCCTGTAACAGACATCCTGCGCCTTGCCGTTTCCCGTGACGGCAAGCGGGAAAAGAACGCGATATGCCTGCTGATTCTCGTTTCGCATGTGCAGAACCCAGCCTTTTTCATAGATGCTGTCCTGCTTGTTTATAAGGTTCTGACATCTGTTTGCGGCTTCCGGTTCAGCCTGCCGGGCGGCATCAGCGTAATACATCCAGGCCCGCGGCTTCACATCCGGATTGAGGCTGTTTTCCAGGACTCTGCCGATCAGTGTATAGCCAAGCGGCGAACCCTTTTCATAGGCCATGGATCCGTACTGATATACCTTGGCGGCATCGGCGTAGTAATACGGACGCTGCTGCCAGTAGCGGGCCGCTTCGAGCATCGCTTTGACACTGCCTTTGTCAGCTGCCTTTTCCATCAGACTGATGTATCTGTCTTCGCTGTATACACCGCCGTTACCCTGCAGGAACATGTCAGCAGCTTTATAAAGTCCGGCCGCCATTTCAGCTGAGATCAGTTTCTTCATATCATCCATGGCTGCCGCTTTCTCTTCGCCGCTCATCCGCATAGCCTGCAGTGCTTCTTCCGCATGCGGCCAGCCTGCATCCCGGGCAGCCGTCATCCAGTACTGGGCCTGCTGTGGATCAGCTGCTGTGCCAATGGCGAAAGAATAACGCTGGCCGGTTTCAAAGGCACTGGCCGGATCACCTTTTTCAGCCGCCTGCTGAACCGCCTGGAAAGCGAGTCTTTCCAGTTCTTCTTTCGGATGTTTTTTCAGCCAAGGCACATCTGTGAAATGGCTGCCTTTGCCGTAATGATACACGGCGTATAGCAGCTTCAGATCGTCAACTGCCGCAAGGCCGTTCTGCTGCAGACTGCGCAAAGCCGCAACAGCCAGCCAGTCGTATTCGGCACGCAGAGCATAGCCGCGCACGGTATCCGCCATGCCCATCGAATTCATACGGTCAAAGCATTTCGTCAGCAGATCTTCAGCCTGCTGTGTATTCTGGTTTTTCTGATGGAGAAGACGGCAGGCATGCACATAGTGATCAGCTTCGCTTACAATGTCACCGCAGTCCGCCTTCCCGGTATACAGCAGTTCGGCGCACTTCAGAATGCTGTGCAGATCGTTTTCCTGCGCTTTGTACTGATATTGTTTATATACATAATTCCAGTCCGAGGGCTGCAGTTCAGCCGTTTCAACGCGCTGCAGATATTCATTGCGCAATGCGGCATCCGCCTCTAGGGCGCGGCAAAACCAGCGTTCCGCTGTGACTGCGTCCTGCCCTGTTCCTTCGCCTTTTGCATAGCACATGGCCAGCGGCCGGTACGCATCGGCGATGTTCAGGGAAGCGGCTTCCGTGTAAAAGGCAAATGCCCGGGCGGTATCTTTGCGACAGCCGGTGCCATGCTGGTAATACCAGCCAAGATCCAGGCAGTATGTCCTGACACCATTCTGATAAGCCGCTTCCAGCCAGCGGAAGGCTTTTTCCATATCGGCCTGATCCGTACTGTATCTGTAATGCCGGTACAGTTCCTGCATGCATCTCACGTCGCCGGCTTCTGCCAGTTTCTCTTTCAGCCGGTATGCCTCATTCGGATCACGGTGTGTTTCTTTCCCATCGAGAAGTCTTTCGGAAAGGAAATACATCGCCAGCGCGTGATCGCTGTCAGATGCGAGTTTCAGCTGCTGATAGCCGAGTTCGGGATCATACAGCTTATCCTTGATGTCATAGAACCGGCGGCCCAGCTGATAATGTTCCGCGGCAGTTGTCGCCTTACCAACAAGCCGCAGTGCCTCGGCATGGTTTTCTCTTTTATCATAATCCCAGATGACGCTCATGACATTCGCGTCACGCCGTCCCTCCGGAACCTGCCTGGCCCAGTAGTTCGCAGTATCGAGGTCACGTTCCGTCCCTATACCGCGGTAATAGAATTCCGCGGTTTTCTTCATGCATTCGATATCGCCGGCATCGGCACCCGTTTCATACCAATAAAGGGCTTCGTTATAGTCCTGCCCGACGCCGCGGCCCCGCTCATAAAACCGGCCGATGTTCTCGGCTGCCTCCGGCTCGCCCTTTTCGAACGCCTTTTTATATGTTTTCAACGCTTCGGCATATTTTTCGTCATTGCTGAGGGTCAGTGCCTCCCGCAGCAGATCGGCGCCGGATTTGATCGTGAACAGTCCCGCCATAAACTATTCCAGTCGGCCGCCTTCCGCGTCGAAGAAGTTGCCGGTGACAATCAGATAAATGTCTTTGATCACGCCAAACATGAACAGACCGCCGGTCGCCGCGTAAAGAATGCCGGTTGCCTTGCGGCCGACATAGATATAATGGGCGCCGGCAAAACCGAGAGCCACGCACAGCAACAGGGCGACGAACTTTTTCTTATTAAACGAGGTGTAGCCGGAAGGACGGACTTCCAGTTTCTCAGGCCTGAGGAAATACAGGGATAACCCGCCGCCGACAATAATGACAAACAGAAGCAGCGGCAGCAGGATACTGCGGTGTGCACCATTGGCAAACATGCCGAACAGATAGGATCCGACGGCGATATACCACCAGATCGTCGAAAGCTGATCCCAGTTACTGGTCACCTGGTTCTTCAGGTTTTCGGTGATCTGCTCAGCCTGTCTTTCCTCCGCCTGTTCCTCAAATGTATTCTCAAACATTTCCTTGGTGACTTTGATACGCTGATGGCATTCCGGACAGAGCAGTGACATTCTGCCTTCCTGAACAGGAATTCTTTTCTTGCAGTTGGGACATTCGATTTTGACAGTTCTTGTTTCAGACATGTGATTTCCTCCGATTTTCTATCGTGCTGTATTTCTCATTCTTCCTGCAGTGATGAAGCTCTGATGGGGAATGTGAAGTATGTGTCCGGATATGGCTCATCCTTCAGTGTGAAATGCCACCATTCTCCTTCGTATGGTTCAAAACCGTGCCTGATCATCGTTTCTCTCAGCAGGATGCGGTTCTGATACTGTTCTTCCGTAATGCCCCGGAAGGAAGGACAAGACAGTTCGCCGAACCAGTCGAACGGTCCGCCCATATCGACGTCTTTCCCCTTCTGCATATCAAACAGTGTCAGATCGACCGTACTGCCGCGGCTGTGACCGGAACGGTAAGCGATGAATCCCTTTTCAAATACTTCGTCCTTGTTCAGGTCGGGATAGAAGTATGCCTTCATACGGACATCACCGACATCCTTCCCCCATGCCACGAAATGATCGACGGCACACTGCGGCCGGTAGGCGTCATAGATCCGAAAACAATATCCTTTTTCCTTCAGTTCTGCAGCCGCTTCCTTCAGGGCTGAAACGGCCTCTTTGCTCAGCAGTGCGATGGGTTCCTCGTAACCGCGGATCCGCTCACCGATGAAGTTGTAAGTACTGTAATAACGGATCTCGAGGATCACGTCGGGAATCGCTTCGGCAAGTACGACAAAACTGGATGCGTCATCCGCCGCCGTCTTTTTCATCTCTTTGTTGTCACCCATATCATTTCCGCCTTACCTAATAAATCCATTTTATTATTGAATGCTTCTCTGTCACTATAAACGCTTCTATATAAAATCAACACAGATTATCTTCCAAAACCTTAGTGACATTAAAATCCTTGAGATTAGTTATGATACATTCATTTTTTTATACTGAATTCATTGACTTTTTTCCCGATCCATTATGGATAGACAATGCGGACATACCGGCTTTTCATAAGAACTAAGATGCCCGCATTTGCTGCAATGACATTTCGGTAAATAGTAAAAACCTATTACAGATTCTGCATCATCAATTCGTACGTGAATCCAGTAAGGCTTCTGTAAAAGTTGTCAGAACATACGCTCTCTCAGTGCTTCAATCGTTCGCTTAAGTCCCAAATAGTAATCATTTATGTCATCTTTCATCTCATCCAGGATATCCCTTAATTTCTCCTGCTGACGGATCTGATTATTAGTCCCTATGACAATGTTCTCGTTAAGTCTTTTTACAGTGCTTAAAATTGCTTCGATATTCTCTGGCTTTTTATCTTCATAAAGCTCAGGATACGCCGCCTCATAGATCGCCTGATTCTCTGCATCTTCCTCCTTTTGTTCAATTATTGTGCTGATATAATTGATATCGCTCTTCATGTGAAGCATAGATTCATCCAGTTCTTCAAGGTGCTTATTAATTGATTTCAGCAAACTAATAATCTCTTCATTCTCATTCATAATATTTCCCTTATTTCAGAATATAAACCTCTTCCTTTTCCGATCCCGGATTCTTGCGCACTACCGAATAAAACAGTTTTTTATAGACGACCTGATCCGGAAATTCTGAACTCCATTCAGCCGTAAGCCGGAACCGCGGTACCTGATGGAAGTGTTCTGTCGCAATATAGTCGCTCACTTCAAACGCAGCCGCCAGAAAAAATGCACAGCCGGCAATGATCATGGCGCGATGACTTCTCTTTCTCACAAGCGGATGAATTACGTACCACAAGCCTGCCAGCAGAATCACACCGCCGATGATGGAATAGTTGCTGCCCCAGCTGCTTTCGCTTGGAAAGCTCATGAGGGCGGTAACGATGATAAAAAATCCAAATATCAACAACAGTATTCCCGTCACCTTCTGTATTCCGTTTATCACTTCATTCTGACTGTATTCCGCCATTGCGGCTGCAGTCTCTTTTACTTCCTGATTCATTTTCTCGCTTTTCCTTTCTCCATTAATGATTTCAGGGATGCTGACATCGAAATAATCCGCAATTTCAACCAATAGGCTGATGTCCGGCATGTTGCTTCCGGTCTCCCATCTGGAAACGCTTCTGCCGGAAACACCCAAAATTTCT
>JAZPXY010000002.1:0-50268 GCA_045543875.1 Bulleidia sp. | reverse complement strand
CATCTTTGTATCGGAGCTGTTCTCGCTCTGGGCAATCATTTTTTCCAGTGCCGGAATGGTATCGTATTTCAGTCTTGCGGCTGTTTCATAGTCGGCATCATTCTGGGCCTGGGTCAGTTCCAGCTTGGCCTTTTCCAGCTGTTCCTTGGATTCCTTGACGGCATCCATCTGTTTCTTTTCCGCCTGCCACTGCGAGAATTTGGCTTCCTTGACTTCGTTCAGATCAGCCAGTTCTTTGCGGATCTCTTCCAGACGTTCCTTTGCCTTCTCGTCGAGTTCATCCTTCAGCGATGTCTCTTCGATCTGCAAGGTCATGATCTTGCGGGAGAGTTCATCCAGTTCCGCCGGCATCGAATCCATTTCGACACGGATGGAAGCACAGGCCTCATCGATCAGGTCGATGGCCTTGTCCGGCAGGAAACGGTCCGTAATATAACGGTTGGACAGGGTTGCGGCAGCGATGATCGCTTCATCTCTGATCTCAACGCCGTGATGGCTTTCAAAGCGGTCCTTCAGGCCTCTGAGAATCGAGATGGTATCTTCGACACTCGGTTCGGCAACCATGATCTTCTGGAATCGTCTTTCCAGTGCTCTGTCCTTCTCAATGTATTTTCTGTATTCATCAAAGGTTGTGGCACCGATGCATTTGAGTTCGCCTCTTGCCAGCATCGGCTTCAGCAGGTTGGCGGCATCCATGGAGCCTTCCGTCTTGCCGGCACCGACAAGATTATGCAGCTCATCGATAAACAGGATGATGCCGCCTTCGGCTTTCTGAACCTGCTTGAGAACACCCTTCAGACGTTCTTCGAATTCGCCGCGGTACTTGGCACCGGCGATCAGGGCGCCCATATCCAGTTCAATCAGACGCTTGTCCTTCAGGCCGAGCGGTACGTCGCCGTTCATGATGCGCCAGGCCAGGCCTTCCACAATGGCCGTCTTGCCGACACCCGGCTCACCGATCAGAACCGGATTGTTCTTGGTTTTGCGGGAGAGGATCTCGATCACCCTCCTGATTTCATCATCACGGCCGATGACAGGATCGATCTTGCCGTCCTTGACATCCTGAACCAGATCATGTCCGTATTTGCTCAATGCGTCAAGCTGGCTTTCATTGGTCTTTTCATCCATGGTCATACCTCCTCTTCTGTCTTCTTCTGCACTGCGGATCATGGCAGCACTGATCCCGAAACGTTTCTTCAGGGTATCAATGATGCCGGCGCCTGTTTCGAACAGACCGATCAGCAGAGCGGCGGTGCTCATATAGCTGTCGCCCTTTTCCTTCATATACCGCAGGGCATTGGAATAGCCCTGGGAAAGGTCTCTGGACAGTGTCGGTTCACTGTTTCCCGAGACGGAAGGCAGTCTGTTCACGGCATCGGTGAGAACGGTGACAAGTTCATCCTTGTCGGTATTCACCCGCTGCCAGATTCCATCCAGACTGTCGTCTTCAGCCATGGCAAGCAGGAGATGCTCAGCCGTGATTTCACTGTTCATCTTTTCCCTGGCTCTGCTTACGGCATTCATCAGAATGCTCTGAAGCTGTTCAGTCATCTGTTCTATATTCATGTCACACCTCCTTCTGCAGAAGATTCAGATCAGGAGAAATTTTTCTTGAAGCGTTCCCAGATGCTTTCACCCTGTCTTGTGCCCTGCAGTTCCTGAAGCTGTCTGTACAGTTCCTTTTCCTTGCGGGAAAGGTTGTCATCAACTCTGACATTCACGGTGCAGATCTGATCACCTTCCTTGCCGCCGCGGATGTCAACGACACCCTTGCCCTTGAGACGGAACTGTTTTCCGTTCTGGGTTCCGGCCGGAATCTTCATGGTCACATCTCCGTGAATGGTCGGTACATCGATCGAGCATCCCAGCGTGGCATCAACAGCCGAGATCGGGATCTCGAGATAGATATTCTTGCCCTCGCGTTCAAACTTTTCATGCGGCTGGACATAGATCTCGAGATAGAGATCGCCGTTGGGGCCGCCGTTGTATCCGCGTTCGCCCTTGCCCTGCACACGCAGCTGCTGGCCGCTGCTGATACCGGCCGGAATGTTCACCTCGACGTCGGTATTCTTGCGCTCGTAGCCCTTGCCCTTGCAGCGGGGGCATACCTTGCGGATCCTTTTGCCGGTGCCGCGGCAGTCCGGACACTGGCCCTGGGTCTGGAAGACACCGAAGGCAGTGCGCTGCTGCTGGATCACCGTGCCGCTGCCGCGGCAGGTCGAACATGTTTCAATATCGGAAGGACTTGCGGCGCCGCTGCCCTTGCAGTCGGGACACTGCTCATCCACGGCCAGATGGATGGTTTCCGTCTTGCCGAAACAGGCATCCATAAAAGAGATATTCAGCCGCATCAGCTTGTCGTCGCCCTTGCGCGGAGCGTTGGCATTCCGGCCCCGGGAAGAAGAACTGAAGCCGCCCATGCCGCCCATGCCGCCCATGCCGCCGCCGAAGAATGACGAGAAAATATCGTTCAGATCATCGAAGCTGCCGCTGCCGAAGCCCTGTGAGAAGCCGCCGAAACCGCCGGCCGAGCCGTCAACACCGGCAAAGCCGAACTGATCATAATTGGCACGCTTCTTGGAGTCGCTTAAAACTTCATACGCTTCGTTGACTTCCTTGAACTTTTCCTCTGCTCCCGGTTCCTTGTTTATATCGGGATGATATTTCTTGGCCAGCTTGCGGTATGCCTTCTTGATTTCATCCTCCGTAGCCGATTTTTCGACGCCGAGGACCTCATAATAATCTCTTTTATCTGCCATATATCAATACTCCTAACATACAGAATGCGGAATTCTTCCGATCCCGCATTCCGTTCCTTCTTTTTTAGTTCTTCTCTGTGAAGTCGGCATCGACAACGTCGTCATTGGCATTGCCGGCACCGGCACTGCCGCCCGAGAAGTCAGCGCCCGGATTCGGGTTGGCACCCGGATTTTGATACATCTGCTGCGCCATCGCCTGGGCTGCCTGTTCAAGGGCATCCAGCTTTGTCTTCAGGGTTGCCATATCATTGCTGTCAATGGCAGCCTGCAGTTCATCTCTCAGTTTCTTGACTTCGTCCTTCTGATCCTGAGGGATATTGGCGTTTTCGTTGTTCAGTGTGTCATCGATCTGATGAATGTAGGCTTCTGCCCTGTTCTTCGTCTCGATGTCTTCCCTGCGCTTGTCATCCTCTGCCTTGTGGGCTTCGGCTTCTCTGACCATACGGTCGATTTCTTCATCGGAAAGTCCGGAAGAGTTGGTGATCGTAATGGACTGCTTCTTGTTTGTTGCCTTGTCGACAGCCGATACATTGACGATGCCGTTGACATCGATATCGAATGTAACTTCAATCTGCGGCACACCGCGGCGGGCCGGTGCAATACCGTCCAGCTGGAAGTTGCCCAGAGTCTTGTTGTCGTTGGCCATCGGTCTTTCACCCTGTAGGACATGAATGTCGACTGCCGGCTGATTGTCGGCTGCGGTGGAGAAGATCTGTGACTTGGAAGTCGGGATCGTTGTATTGCGCGGAATCAGAACTGTCATGACGCCGCCGAGAGTCTCGATACCGAGTGACAGCGGTGTGACATCCAGCAGAAGAACATCCTTGACATCACCGGCAATGACACCACCCTGGATGGCAGCACCCATGGCGACACATTCATCCGGGTTGACGGATTTGTTCGGCTCTTTGCCGAGTTCTCTGCGGACAGCTTCCTGAACGGCCGGAATACGGGTGGAACCGCCGACCAGCAGGACCTGATCCAGTTCAGATGCATTCAGTTTTGCATCACTCAGAGCCTGGCGGACCGGAACCATTGTTCTTTCCACCAGATCCTTTGTCATGTCATCGAACTGAGCTCTTGTCAGCGTTGCCTCAAGGTGCAGCGGACCGGCCGGACCGGCAGAGATGAACGGCAGAGAAATCTGTGTCTGAACCATGCCGGAGAGGTCCTTCTTGGCCTTTTCAGCTGCTTCCTTCAGTCTCTGCATGGCCATCTTGTCAGCCTTCAGATCGATGTTGTTTTCTTTCCTGAAGTTGTTGGCAAGCCAGTCGATGATCTTGTTGTCGAAGTCATCGCCGCCCAGATGGGTATCACCGGCTGTGGACAGAACTTCAAATGTGCCGTCAGCAATATCCAGAATGGATACATCGAATGTACCGCCGCCGAGGTCATAGACCAGGATCTTCTGTTCCCTGTCGCTGCTCTTGTCGAGACCGAATGCCAGAGCACTTGCGGTCGGCTCGTTGATAATACGTTCTACTTCCAGACCAGCGATCTTGCCGGCGTCCTTGGTAGCCTGACGCTGGGCATCGTTGAAGTATGCCGGTACAGTGATGACTGCCTTGTCTACCGTTTCACCAAGATATGCTTCAGCATAGGACTTGATGTAGGACAGAATCATAGCGGATACTTCCTGCGGTGTGTACTGCTTTCCTTCCAGTGTGACTGTCTGGTTTGTACCCATCAGACGCTTGATGGAATAGACAGTTTCCTTGTTTGTGATCAGCTGTCTCTTGGCAGCATCACCGACGATTCTTTCGCCGTTCTTGAATGCGACAACAGACGGAGTCGTACGGTTTCCTTCCGGATTCGTAATGACCTTTGCCTCATTGCCTTCCATGACAGCAGCACAGCTGTTTGTTGTACCTAAATCAATTCCGATAATTTTTCCCATGATTTTGTCCTCCTTGGTTATTCACTCACCTTGACCATAGCGGCCCGTAAGATGCGGTCTTTCAGTTTATATCCTTTCTGCAGTACCTGCAGAACCATGCCCGGTTCAACTCCGTCCTGATGTTCCGTCATCAGGGCCTGATGCCAGTTGGCATCGAACGGCTGACCTTCGGCCTCGATCTCTGTAACGCCTTCCTTTTCCAGAGCTGTCTTCAGCTGGGTGTAGATCATTTCCACGCCCTTGCGGAAGGTTTCATCGCTTGTTTCATGAGCCAGGGCTCTTTCACAGTTGTCAAGCACCGGCAGCACTTCCAGGGCGAAGCTCTGCATCATGTATTTGCTGCGCTGGGCAAAGTCGTTCTGCAGACGCTTGCGGGTGTTTTCGGTATCGGCATAAGCCTTGGCATATTCATTTTTCAGAACATCGACCTTCTTCTGAAGCTCTTCATTCTGCGCTTTCAGGGCAGCAACCTCATCGATTTCCTCTTCAGCTGCCGCAGTGTCATTTGTTTCTTCCGTGACGGTTTCCTCTGCGGTTTCTTCCGCTGTTTCGGTTTTCATCTCTTCACTCATTGTCTCTGCCTCCTGCGTTGTACATCTTTTCGATCATTCTTGCGGCATAGTCGATCATGGCTATAACCCGGTCATAATTCATCCGGCTGGGTCCGACGACCATCAGTTCCCCCGTCTCGTTCTCATTCACATGGAACTTGGAACGGACGACAGCCAGGTCGTTGTACCATGTCAGCTGGGCTCCGCGCTTGGTCGTAACGGCAAGAGCGTTCTTGGAGCTGTCCATTTCTTTCCAGACCGATACGTCATCGAACATCGTCATCAGCTGCTTCAGCTTGCTGATGTCCTCAAACTCCGGCTGATACAGCATCTTGTCCTTGCCTGAGAAGTAGACATTGTCGCTGGCAAACTTTACGAATGCCTTGACAAAGGCTGTAAACAGCAGGTCGTGACGCTTGACGACAGAACTCAGTTCCGGTTTCAGTTCATCCATCTCCTCGGGAAGATCACAGATCCTGACGCCCTTCAGGCGCTGGTTCAGGATATCCGTGCAGGTCTCGATATCGGAAAACGGAACATCTTCATCAAACCGGAAGTTCCTTGTCTCGGTATGACCGGTGTTGGTAATGAATACACATACAAAGTGACGGCTGTCGATCTGGAACAGCTTGATATGTTCCAGACGCTGTTCGGATGCATCCGGTCCGATCGCTCCGGTCGTCATGTTGGTCATTTCCGACAGGATCGAACAGCTCTGTCTGACCGCTTCCTCGATATTCATGTTGGAAGCTTCAAATGCATCCCGGATGGCTACTTCCATCCGCTTGTCAATGCCGGAATTCTCCAGCAGGTTTTCGCAGTAGAACTTGTAGCCCAGTGTACTCGGTACACGGCCGCTTGACGTATGTGTCTTCTCCAGATAGCCCATATCTTCAAGAACCATCATGTCGTTGCGGATCGTGGCACTGGAATACGAAAGATTGTACTTCTGCTGCAGGGTTTTGGAACCTACCGGTTCGGCTGTCTTGATAAATTCATCCACAATGGCTTTAAAGATTTCTATTCTTCTCGGCGTCAGCATTTTTACACCTCTTTAGCACTCCATTTCTATGCCTGCTAATATATTACGTCAGGGTTTTAGCACTGTCAATGGAAAAGTGCTAAATATTTTCTGAAAATAAAAAACACCGCCTCAGCGGTGTTCTCTTCCTATATTTATAAATGAGAGAGGCGTTCCGATACTTCTTCGAAAATGCAGTCCGGAACAAGACCCTTGATGGATCCGCCGTTCATGGCAATTTCCTTGATGACGGAGGAACTCAGGAATGAAAGCTCCGGCTTTGCGACCAGGAACAGTGTTTCGATTTCCTGCCGCAGCATCATATTGGCAGTCGCCTGCAGCACTTCATATTCATAATCGCTGACCGAACGAACGCCGCGGACAATGACACCGGCGCCGAGCCTGTGCACTTCCTCAACGGTAAGACCGCTGCCGATGACGGCTTTGGCATTGGCAATGCCTTCTGCCTGCAGACAGGCTTCGATCATCTGTTTTCTATCTTCGGACGTAAACACGCTGTGCTTGCGGGGATTCTCCATGATCAGCACATCAACTTCCTCAAAGATGGCAGCACTTCTTCTGATGATGTCCATATGTCCGTTGGTCACCGGATCAAAGGATCCTGAAAAACAAGCCTTCATTCTGTTTCTCCCTTATTTCTGAAATAGGTAATGCGGACGATGCCGTATACCTTATCCTTTTCAAAGCAGATGCTTCCGTAGTTTTCGGCAAACTGATCTTCCTTAGCTGATTCAATGACTGCCCTTCCGCCTTTCTTCAGCAGCTGATGTTCATTGATATAGTTCATCACCTCGGCATTGGTCTGGCGGGCATAGGGCGGATCCATATAGATCAGATCAAACTGTCTGCCTTCTTCTTTTAATACGGAAAGTGCCTTCATCGCCTTCATCGGCAGAACGCGGCATCTCTCAGTGCAGCCAAGGCTGGCAACATTGCGGCGGATAACATTTACGGCATCCCTGCTCATATCCACAAAGACAGCTTCGTCAAAGCCGCGGGAAAGTGCCTCAAGGCCATTTGCACCGCTGCCGGCATATAGATCCAGAAAGGTGCCGCCTTCAAAGCTGCCGCCCAGAGAAGAAAAGACAGCTTCCCTGACCTTGTCCAGGGTGGGACGGGTCTGAATGCCTTTTGGAGCTTCGATTCTTCGCGAGGAATACTCGCCGGCAACAATTCTCATTTGATCTCTCCGTTCTTGTAACGGATGATGACCGCCTGGCAGATGCCGACTGCCGCCATGAAGGCCATGGTCGAAGAACCGCCGGCCGAGATCATCAGCAGCGGAACGCCGGTCAGCGGAATCAGTCCGGTCACGCCGCCGATATTGAAGAACATATGGATCAGAAGATACATGGCCGTGCCGACAAGAATGATCCTCGCCTTTTCACTCTGGATCTCCTTGGCATAGAACAGCAGCCGGAAGATGACGATGGCATACAGAGCCATCAGGACCGCAAAGCCGGCAAAGCCCAGTTCTTCAACAAGAACAGCAAGAATATAGTCGGTATTGGCAGCCGGGAAGTTCATGTATTTGCGCACCGAATTCCCGTAGCCAAGACCGAACCAGCTGCCGGTCGCAAAGGAAACCAGGCCGTTGACCAGCTGATAGCCTTCGCCATAGCGGTCTGAGAACGGGTCAATGGCGGAAATGATGCGGGACTTCTGATACGGCTCCAGGAATTTCAGGGAGTCAATAAACTTTTCACCGCCCGGCGAAAGCAGAAGCACAACCAGAACGACGGTGATCCAGAAAAGGATTTTGAGAATGAACTGCATGCGCCGCATCTTCGGATGATTCGGAATCAGGAAGGAAATGCAGGTCAGCAGAAAGATGACCACGGCCGAGCCAAGGTCATGCTGCATGAAAAGAACGATAATGACGATCAGAGCCGTAAAGATGACCGGTGTTCTGACCATCTGCCAGGTGCTGTCATACTCTCTGCGGATATCACCGCAGTAGGCAGCAACGACCAGCAGTACGACGATCTTGGCAAATTCCGAAGGCTGCACGCTGACTTCCGTAATACCGACCGGCAGATAGATCCATGCTCTCGATCCGGTATCATTCGGGAACAGCAGACACAGCAGCAATACAATAATGGTAAAGAAGATAACTGACGGAAAGGCACCGCTCTTCAGAAAGCGCAGCGAAAAATACCGGGCAAAGCGGTTCATTGCATAATAGCCGATGATGGCATACAGGATCTGTTTGATCACCGTGATCAGCAGCTGGGTCGTATTGCCGATGTAGATGCCCATCGACGCACTGCCGACCATGACAATGCCGATAACCACCAGCGCCAGCATGCTCCAGGTGATCCACTTGTCATGCCCTTTCGGCATCAGAATATTCATGCTGAAACGATTCGTTTCTTCAGTTTTGTTCAGTGTACTCATAACAGATGTATTTTAGCATATGCTTCCATTCTTTTCACCGTACCTTTTGTCAAAACAAAACGGCACGCACAAGAAAAACGCCGGCATTCATGGATGCTGACGTTTCCGGTCATTCGGTTCTGCAGTTCAGATGACTGCTGTTTTCTGTCAGAAAGTCTCACGGAGAAGCTTCATGAACTGTTCGTGGGTGAGATCCTCTCCGTCCGGAGTGCCGTAGACATTGCCTCCGTCTTCAGAAAAATTGCAGCTGGCATAATAGCCTTCCAGTTTGGTGCCTCCCATCATGTCCATCAGGTAGAGATCCAGATCATCTCCGTCATCCTCGTCTTTCCCGTAGTGATATCCGCGTGACTTGAAAAACTCAAGGATTTCCCGGCTCTGGGCAGCTCCGCCGCCGCTGACTTTTTTCAGTTCTTCATTGCTGATTTCTTTGCTTGCCATACATTTCTCCTTTTTTCAGTATATAGAATAATAAGATCATCTGACTGCCGGCAGATCACATGGATCTGAATCCGCCGTCATCCGGTTCATGTACCCGCAGGTCATCTGCTCTTCGCAGCTGCATGATTTCTTCCTCGCTGATCATGTTATTCGGCACATTCAGAACCCAGCACCATGAGACAGCATCAACATAGTCGTCGATATCCTTTTCAAGAACCTTGCCTGTCCTGTGGTCGACGATTTCATACGCCATTTCTTTTTCGTTCCAGAAGATCTGGCCGCCGCTGATGCGGTCCAGCTCTTCTTCGGTAAGTTCCACGTTCTTTTCCCTGCACAGGTTTACGAACTTTTCAGAATCCAGTTCAATTCTTTTCGGCATATACTTTACCTCATTTCTATACTGCAAGTTGTCCGGGAAGCATTCATGTATCCCTCAGGAATCATTATCTGTCAATCCCATTTATGAACGGAAGAAAAAACTGACAGAATTCAGTCTGTTTCGATTTCACTCAGAGTGATTGCACCGCTGTAGGGATCAATTTCATAGCTGTATTCGGTGCGTCCGGCCTCAAAGCTGACATCATAATGGAGAACACCGTGCTCATCGTCAAGATCCGCTGACCAGCTGTCAAATTCTTCGATATTTCTGCCGGTATCTTCCAGACCTTCTGCCAGTGCCTCATCCACGCTGATGATTCCCTCGATGCCTGCCGGTTCACGCCAGATACCAGCTTCAAAGGAAATGATACTTCCGTCTTTGGCATTGATTTCATACTCATATTCATCTGTTCCCTTATGGAATTCAAATTCATACTTCTTCATGCCGGGTTCAGTGTCCATGCCCTTCTTGGTAATCATTGCTTCATTTTCCTTCATGCCGGCATCCGCAAGGGCAGCCTGCAGTGCTTCCTGTACCGTCAGTTCGCCGTCAGTTTTCGCTGCCGTTGTGTTTTCTGTCTCAGCAGGTGCTGTTTCGTCAGGCTTTGACTGTGTCTCTGACGGTGTGTTTTCCGTTTCGGTGCCGGCAATGCCTGTTTTGTCAGTCTGTTTCGTGGCTGAGCAGGAAGCCAGCAGAATCGCAGCCAGAGCTGCTGCCATAATCTGTTTGATCTTCATCTCTGAATCCTCCATCACTCATTTTCAATATAATCCCTGTGTGTCAGAATTCAACCTTCTTTCTTTGACAATATGAATAATCCTGCTAGAATACTTACGAGGTTATTATTATGCTGATCAATAATGATACGATTTTAAAAGATGATGATCCCCGGATCCGTCAGATTTCTGAAGATGTGGCTTTGCCCCTGTCGCAGGAAGATGAACAGCTCCTCAGGGATATGCTGAAATATGTAGTTGATTCCACCGATCCGGAAATTGCCGAGCGGGAAAACCTGCGTCCGGCAGTCGGCATCAGTGCTATTCAGGTCGGTGTTCCCAAAAAGATGACGGCAGTTGTTGTCGATGACAAGGACGCGGAAGGAAATGATATCCGCTGGCAGTTCATGCTGGTGAATCCCCGCATTGTTTCTTCTTCCGTACAGCCTGCCTATCTGGAAAGCGGCGAAGGATGCCTTTCGGTTGTCAATGAGCACGAAGGCCATGTCATCCGTTCCGCCCGCATCAAGGTCAGGGCATTCGATCTCTGCACTAACCAGAATATCGAGATCAGGGCAAGAGGCTATCTGGCCATTGTCCTGCAGCATGAACTGGATCATTTCAAGGGCATTCTTTTCTATGATCACATCGATAAGAACGACCCTTTCAAAAGTCCTGAGAACGCCCTTGTCCTCTAGGATTTTTTGTTGTCTTCTGCAACTCTGATAAGTTATAATGTAACCGACGAAAGAGAAATCTCATTTTTAAGTGAGGAAAATATAATTATGACAGAGAGAAAAAACGGCGTCAGACCGGGACGGTCTGCCCGCTTCTCTCAGCTTGCCGAACAGGATTTTAATGAACACGCTGTAAATCGGGCGACTGATACGCTCGTTTATGCGATGGGCGGCCTGGGAGAAGTCGGAAAAAATATGTACTGCATCGAGCATGAGGATGAAATCATCATCATTGACTGCGGTGTAAAATTCCCCGAGGATGAACTGCTCGGCGTTGACTATGTCATCCCCGATTATTCATACCTGGTAAAAAACCGTGAAAAGATCAAGGCACTGATCATCACCCACGGACATGAAGATCATATCGGCGGCATTCCGTTCTTCCTGCAGTCAGTCAGACTCAAGGAACTGTATGCCCCGCGCTTTGCCAAGGCGCTGATCGAAAAGAAACTGGAAGAGCATCGCCTCTCCCGCTCCTGCAAGGTTGTCGAGATCAATTCTGACAGCCGCATCCGCACAAAACATTTCAGTGTCGGCTTTGTTGATACCGTGCATTCCATTCCGGATTCACTCGGTGTCCTCGTCAATACGCCGAACGGACGTATTTTTGAAACCGGTGACTTCAAGTTTGACCTGACACCGGTCGGAACCAATTCTGATTATCAGAAGATGGCCTTCATGGGCCAGGCAGGCATTACCCTGCTGATGAGTGATTCCACCAACTCTTCCGTTCCGGGATCTTCGATCTCCGAACGCAAGGTTGCCATGGCCATTCTGGAACAGATGAAGAAGACACCGGGCAGACTGCTGGTTTCCACCTTCGCTTCCAATGTCCTGCGTCTCAACCAGATTCTGGAGGCTGCTGTATCCTGCGGCCGCAAGGTAGCCGTGTTCGGACGCTCGATGGAAAATGTATGTGAAATCGGCAGACGTCTGGGAACGATCAAGATTCCTGACAGTTCCTTCATCAGCGGCAACGAACTGAATACCCTGCCGCCGAACCGCATCTGCATCGTCTGCACCGGTTCCCAGGGTGAACCGATGGCAGCCCTGAGCAGAATTGCCAACGGCACCCATAAGTTCATCAGAATTATCCCGGGTGACACTGTGCTGTTCTCCAGCAACCCGATTCCCGGCAACGGCGTATCCGTCGGCGGCGTCATCAACCAGCTGACCAGAGTCGGTGCCAATGTCGTCACCAATTCACCGCTGACATCCTTCCATACCACCGGTCATGCACCGAAGGAAGAACAGCTGCTGATGCTGAACCTGATCAAGCCGAAATACTTCATGCCGAACCACGGCGAATACAAGATGCTTGTCCAGCATTCGGCAACCGCCCAGGAAACAGGCATTCCGGAAGATCACTGCCTGATCTGTTCCAACGGCGATATTGTCGTACTGCGGAACGAAGAATGCTTCATCGCCAACGAGCGTGTTCAGACTGATGCCATCTATGTTGACGGCAATGATACATCCGGCCTGTCCACCAGCGTCATCAAGGACCGCACGATCCTGGCTGAAAACGGACTGGTAGCAGTCATCGTCACAATCGATTCCCGCTACAACAAGATCCTCTGCCGGCCTTCGATCGTATCCCGCGGCTTTGTCTTCATCAAGGATTCCCAGACCCTGCTCAAGGAAGCAGAACTGATCGTCTATGATGCCCTGAAGAAGACAATGCAGCAGAGAACCACATTCGGTGAACTCAAGAACTGCATCCGCTCCTCACTGGAGCCCTTCCTCTTCAAGAAGACCAACCGCAACCCGATCGTTATTCCGGTCATTCTGAATCAGAAGGCAGCCATTGCCGAGATCCAGTCCAAGACCGCCCAGCGCACGCCGCGCCGCCGGTCATCCTGAGATATCAAAGAAAGATGACAGTCATTCCCTTCCGGGATATGATCTGGCATCTTTTTTTGTATGCGGGCAAAAAGAAAAGACAGTCTGTAAAACTGTCCTTACCAGTTGAAATGAACTTCTTCTTCGCTGATCATTCCGTCAGTGAAGCGCACAATCCGCATTTTATTCAGCTGCGGCATGATGTCAACCTGCACTCCGCAGCTGGAACAAAGACTGGTGTCAACCGCAACTTCACTTCCGTCCCCATAGCCTTCTGTACCGGTCGTCTGTGTTTCAAGGGTACCTTCGGCACCGCACACCGGGCACTTGAGGCTGGCAGACTTCTTTTTCAGAACATAGTCATAATCAAATGCGAATCCGCCAGAAACTTTGTTAATTTCTTCTTCTGTCAGTTTTTTGACTGGGTTCATAGCTGCCTCCTTTTTTATATGAGCATTACATATTACATAATACCAGATGGAATTGCAATATTCATTTTAATGACTGCTGCGGCTCCAGCGCAATGATCCGGCTGTCCCCTTCACCGCTGAAAAGAATTTCACTTTGATCCAGTCTTTCCATAGCCGGGAAAACGCTCTGTACCTCATCGATATGAGCCAGCACATCATAGCCGGCGGTATCCGTCCGGTAATGCATCAGGATGGTCAGCTTCGGATGCAGACGGCGGACAATGGCTGCAGCCTGGCCGGCATCGATGGTGTAATGGCCGCCCGCCGGAATCATGACAATATCCGCCCCTTTCAGCATCTCGTATTCTTCCTTGGAAGGAAGTCTTCCGATATCGCCGAAATGGACTGCCCTGACACCGTGAATGTTCAGAACGGTAATGTCGCTGAAACCGCGCCTGGCGCCGTCACAGTCATCATGGGGAACGGTGATGAATTCTGCTTCAAAGGGATCCGACAGCGTATCTGTTTCCCTGATCAGGCTGCGGGCATTGTGGTCGCTGTGGGAATGGGAACAGTATACCCTTGATGCTGAAATGCCGCGCGGCAGTCTGAGTCCGGGCACACTGTCATCGGCATAGGGATCCAGCAGAACACTGTCTTCACCGCATGCGATCCGGAAACAGGCATGTCCGAAGAATGCAATTGTAATTGGTTTCATATGACCTCCTGTTTTCAAAAAGGAGAAAAGACATGCTTTTCTCCATTCAGACAACTTATTTTACTTCTACGATCTTCATCATGTTCGCTGAACCTTCTCCGGTCGGATAGCCGGCAGAGATAATGATCAGGGAACCTTTTTTGATGCCGTAGTCCTGGGCAAACAGCGATGCCAGATCGTCATCGTTGGTCAGCTGGTTCTGCACATCCGAGAAGATCGGCAGCACGCCCCAATAGCTTTCCAGCTTGCGCTGTGTATCCTTGGTAAAGGTAATGGCCAGAATCGGCACTTTTGGACGGTACTTGGAAATTCTTCTGGCTGTTGTTCCGCCCTGGGTAAAGACAACGATGGCACCGATATTGTTCAGTGTCAGGGTTGCATCGGCAATTGCCAGCGATACGGCATCCTGCACGGTGTTGTTGCTGGTGGTGCGCAGCCAGTCCAGACGCTCGCGGTACGGCAGAATGCTTTCTGCTTCTTCAGCGATCTGTGACATGGTTTCGCAGGCTTCCACCGGATAGTCACCGGCTGCACTTTCAGCACTCAGCATGACGCCGTCGCTGCCGTCAAGAACAGCATTGCAGACGTCGGCTGCTTCGGCTCTGGTGCAGCGCGGATTGTGGGTCATGGAATCCAGCATATGGGTCGCTGTGATGGCAGGCTTGCCGACGATATTGGCCTGACGGATGATGTGCTTCTGATAGACAGGAACCATCATTGTCGGAATTTCTACGCCAAGGTCGCCTCTGGCAACCATGACACCGTCTGCTGCTTCCAGAATGGCATCGACATTGTCATAGCCTTCCTGGTTTTCAATCTTGGCAATAATATTGATGCGCGGTTTTCCCTGCTCAATGCAGATCTTGCGGATCTGATTGACATCAGAAGGTCTTCTGACGAAAGATGCGAAGATGAAGTCAACATCATTCTGGCATCCGAAACGGATGTCATCCGCATCCTTTTTGGAAAGGAACGGCATCGAGAGCTTGACGCCCGGCACATTGCATCCCTTGTGGGAACTGATCGGTCCGGCAACATCAACACGGCATTTCATCTCTTCGCCGTTGTTGTCAAGAACAGTCAGCTTCATCTTGCCGTCATTGATCAGGATATAGTGTCCTTCATGCAGATCATCAAAAAGCTCCGGACAGGCAATATGAAAACGTTCATGAGTACCAAGAATTTCTTCTTTTGTTAAATATACAGTTTCACCGATTTCATATTCTTCGGTGTCATTGGCGAAGTTGCCAAGACGGATCTCCGGTCCCTTGGTATCCAGCGCTACCGCCAGATTAATTCCGGTCTGATCCGAAACCTCTCTGATCAGACGGATTCTTGCGCCATGTTCTTCATAGCTGCCGTGGCTGAAATTCAGGCGGCAGATGTTCATACCTGCCATTGCCAGTTTTGTCAGCGTTTCACGGTTTTCGGAAGCCGGTCCGATCGTGCAGATTACTTTAGTTTTCTTGAATAAGTGATTACAATCCATTCTTACCTCTGTTCCTATACGAGGCGGTCGAACAGACGGTAAAGCTGCTTGCGGCTCTTCTTCGGTCTGCCCAGTGCCTCATCGATAGGCATGGAAGTAATCTCATTTTCAATGATGCCGACACAGTGTCCGCCGATTCCTTCCATTAAAAGGTCTACTGCCTTTTCGCCCATCCTGCTGGCGAGCATTCGGTCAGTTGCGGTTGGTGTGCCGCCTCTCTGAATATGACCCAGAACGGTAGCTCTGCCGCTGAAGTTGGTGTTCAGGGAAACCTTCTTGGCAAGGGCATTGACGTCACAGATCTTTTCAGAAATGATGACAAGCGCATGGTTTTTGCGCACGGCATCGGACAGATAACGCAGGCGTTCAAGTGTTTCCAGTTCGTTGTATCCTGTCTCCGGTGAAATGACCATTTCGGCACCGCAGGCTATTGCCGTGTAGAGAGCCAGGTCGCCGCAGCGGTTGCCCATGACTTCGACGAGCGAGCAGCGGTGATGGGAACTGGATGTATCTCTCAGTTTATCGACATTCTCAACGCAGGTTCTCAGAGCTGTATCGAAACCGATCGTAAAGTCAGTGCCCGGGATATCATTGTCGATTGTTCCCGGCAGACCGATACAGTTGATTCCTTTTTTCGTCAGGGCCAGAGCTCCGCGGTAGGAGCCGTCGCCGCCAATGACAACAAGCGCTTCAATGCCTTCACGCTTCATGTTCTTGATGCATTCGTCCTGAATTGCTTCTTCCCGGAATTCGGGAAGACGCGCAGATCCAAGCTTGGTACCGCCGCGGTCCTGGATATCGGATACCGAATGACGGTCCATTGCCTCAAATGTGCCTTCCAGCAGTCCCTTGTATCCGTTGTGGACACCGACGACCTCGACACCATTGTTCAGGGCAATTCTCGTTACGGCACGAATTGCGGAATTCATGCCCGGCGCATCGCCGCCTGAAGTTAAAACACCAATCTTTCTGACCATAATTTTGCCTCCAGACAATGTCCTATTTTAACACTGCCATTTTATAAATCAACGCGGAATACGGCGGTCTTTGCCTGTAAGCGCTGTCACTTTCGCCATATTCCGGATTCTTTCAACAATACGTTCTGCTTTCAGCAGATCTTCGCGGCTGCGGGACGAGAACGTGAAGTGCTTCTGCAGGCTTGCCAGGTCACAGTTGGATGTAAACCAGGTCGTCAGCCCTTCTTCATAGCGATGATTCAGAAGCGTCATCAGGATCGCATCACGGTTCCATTCCGTGCAGCTTTCCGCACCGATGTCATCGATCACAAGAAACGAGACATACATGAGCCGCTTCAGGTCGGTCTGATATTCATCGCTTTTGACAAGAGAAGCCATGCGCTGGGTAAAGGAAGGATAATGAATAAATGCTACCTTCTCCCCTTTTGCGGCATGATCATTACAGGCACAGGCCGCAAGATAGGTCTTGCCGGAGCCGAGTGTGCCGTAGATGTAAAGTCCTTCTGAATGATAGGAAGCCTGAATCGCTTCGTTCAGCACCTGAAGATATTCCTTGCTTTCATTATCCGCCAAAATTCTTTTAAAGGAAACAGTTTTTAGCGGTTTTGGAAGATCAGAAACAAGATAGTTTTCCAGATGTCTTTCTTTTTTCAGAGTTTCCCGCATATAGGCACAGGGGGTGATGGCTTTCTGCAGAATACCATCGTATGTCAGGGCATTGTAATAGCCCTTTTTCACCTGCCGGCATTCCGCAAGCGAGGTACAGCCGATGCAGGGCTGATACTGCCGCCGCCATTCATCGATCTTCCACGGCGAAGTCTCAATGCAGCGCTGGGGAATGTTCATTGCCGCAAACATCTTCTGCACTGTTTCATCCTTTTTCAGATCATTCTTCAGCTCTTCGGTATCGCGGATCTGTTTCTCTGTCTGATGGATCGTAAAGTCTGTCTTCTGCATATCAGTCCTTCATCTTTTCCTGCAGCCGGCGGATCATGTCAATATCCTCCTGGCTGGCTTTCGTCTCTTCCGGCAGTTCATTGTTGATCTGACGAATGATATAGTCCGGCGCATCAATTCTGACACTGCCTCTGTTTTTATTGTAATTCGGCTTTTTCTTTGCCTCCAGGAGTGCCTGTTCCCGGGTCGTGATGCCGTCTCTTGCCCATTCGCCGGCTACCATGTCGACAAAGCGGCTGTTCAGACGGTTGTCCGAAACATTGAGAATATATTCGATCATGATATTGATGACTTCATTGCTGAAGTGCATGTCAAGGGCAAGATGATCGAGGATGCGGCGGTCGCTCAGCGATACCATGGCACCGTTCTGCTTTGCCTGCAGGAATGAGGCCGGCGGCAGTGCATAGATATCCTTTCCGCCGGTAATATCCGGTGTGCTTTTCTCTGTCAGCACCCGCAGCCGTTCACCGTCGAATTCCATCGTATCCAGATTGACGCATTTCTTGACCAGTATCCGCATCCTGTCAGCAGAAAGACCGTGCACGGTGGCCAGCTTTCCGATCAGGCGCAGATTTTCCTGGGTGCGCATTTCCATCGGGAACACAAGCGCCGAGGTCGAGGCAATAAAGCGTTCATAATCGAAATTGATCGTGGCATCGTCGGGGGCAAAGCGATAGCGCGGCTGAATCTTTGTGTACTGTGATTCTTCCCGTACTTCCTCCTCACTGTAGCGGACCATGCGGGTAATATCCTGAAAGCCCTGGGTGCTGACGATATTGTCCGTCAGGCGGCTGACTGTCGTTTCCATATTCTTCTGTCCCAGCACTTTCTGCAGACGTGACATATAGACATTCGACTGCATGAAGGCCCGGGCATTCATCGGCACATTCAGACGATAGATATACTGATCACGGTTTTCACCCCGCCGGCAGTAGACGCGCAGCAGCAGATACTCCTCAAGCCGGGCACAGGCTCTGTCAAATACCGAAGGATCGATGCCGCACAGAACAAACAGACGGCTGTGGTTTTCCAGGGTATGCTGACGCATTCCCTCGGCTGCCATGGTCAGAAACAGATTGACGGCCGCCGGTCCGATCAGCGGCTGGTACAGCTGGGTCAGGGAAAGAACGATTTCTTCACTGATGCCGCCGCTGTATTCAATCCGGTAGGTATCACGGCTTCTGACTTCCATCACGCATCTCCTTTCGCATTTCCCTCATCCAGGCATTGATCTCGGAATCCAGTTCCCTGAGTCCGCGGCTGTTGTCAATGATCCGGTCTGCCTTCTGTTTCTGAATTTCCGGATCGATCTGGGAATGATAGCGGTCCAGTGCCTCTTCACGGCTGTATCCCCTGTCATCCATCATTCTCTGCACGGCTGTTTCCTGATCACAGACAACGAGAACGATCTCATCGAAATCCTCTTCCCAGCCGGCTTCAAACAGCAGCGGCACCTCGGCAAAGACAAAGGCATCATCGGCATGGCTGGCAAAGAATCTGTGCATGCCTTCCCGGACATAGGGATGAACGATGCGGTTGACTGCCAGCCGTTTCTCTTCATCGAGGAAGATGGCGGCTGCCATCTTTTTTGCTTCGATATCACCGTTCTGATCAAGGACATCTTCGCCCAGAACCGCCGTCAGCTTCGGCTGACAGGGATTGCCCCGGTGCAGAGCCATTTTACTGTAATTGTCACTGTTAAAGACCGCCATTCCTCTTCTTCTCAGAAGAATCGAGACGGTTGTCTTGCCGGAGGCGATCGTACCTGTAATACCGATTTTTTTCATTTTTTTGGTTTCCTTATTTCTGACAGTGCGGACAGTAATAGGAAGATCTTCCGCCGATCCGCTTCATGTGGATCTCACTTCCGCACCGCTGACATGTTTTCATGGTATGCACTGTGCATTGCGTCTGAAACAGGCCGGTAATGCCCAGTGATGATGTATAGGAACGGATCGTAGTTCCGCCGGCAGCGATGGCTGCCTTCATGATCCGTCTTGTTTCCGAAACAATATGTTCATCGTCTTCGCGGGTGATGCGCTGACACGAGCGTCCCGGCCGCAGCCCGCAGGCAGCGAGGATCTCATCAGCATAGATATTGCCGATGCCGGCAACAAAGTGCTGATCCAGAAGCAGCGACTTCAGCGGCACATGCTTTATCTTCCGAAAGGCATGCACATAGGCGGGAGAGAATGCTTCATCAAACGGTTCCGGGCCAAGATCGTGGAAATGGGTCAGATCCGTATCATACGGAAGGATCTCCATACGGCCGAACTTGCGGGTATCGTGATAACGCAGCTGCATGCCGTCATCAAGATCAAACAGAACATGCATATGCCGGTTCAGCGGTTCCTCCGGCTTCTGCAGCCAGAACTTGCCTTCCATCCGCAGATGCACGCACAGCAGCACATCATCCATGTAAAACAGCAGATATTTTCCGCGTCTGGAAAAACGGCGGAAATGCTGACCGTTCAGGACCGTACAGAATTCATCCGGATCCCCTTCGATGACTTTGCGGAACCTTACATTGACACCGGTAATGCGGCGGTCCGGGATCTGATGCTCCAGGGTCCTGACGACCGTTTCAACTTCCGGCAGCTCAGGCATATTACTTGGCCTCGTACCAGGTTCTGCCGATCGAGCACTCAGCGGTCAGCGGCACCTTCAGCTGCATGGCATTGACCATGCCGCGGTCGATCAGTTCCTTCATCGTTTCGATTTCATCTTCCGGCACATTGAAGATCAGTTCATCGTGCACCTGCAGGATCATGCGGCTCTTTACACCAGCTTCCTGCATGGCCTTGTCGATATCGATCATGGCCAGCTTGATCAGATCGGCTGCCGAGCCCTGGATCGGTGCGTTCATTGCTGCCCGCTTGCCGAATTCACGCACCATATAATTACGGTCGCGGATCTCGGGAATCTCACGCCGGCGGTGGCACAGTGTTTCGACATAGCCTTTTTCTTCACAGGATTTGACAATGCCGTTCATATAGTCACGGATGCCGGGATACTTGCGGTAATAGGTATCAATGAATTCGGCTGCTTCCCTGCGGCTGGTTCCCAGCTGCTGGGCCAGGCCGAAATCGCTGATGCCGTAGACAATGCCGAAGTTGACTGTCTTGGCCCTTCTGCGGTCAGCGGCAGTAACTTCGTCCTCACTTTTTTCAAAGACATCCATGGCCGTCTTGGTATGAATGTCAATGCCGTCCCGGAAGGCTTCGATCAGAGCTTTTTCATCAGCCATGTGCGCCAGCATGCGCAGTTCGATCTGATGATAGTCAGAGGAAATCAGCACACAGCCGTCTTCCGGCACGAATGCCCGGCGGATCTCCTTGCCGAGTTCATCCCGGACACTGATATTCTGCAGGTTCGGTTCACTGGAAGACAGTCTGCCGGTCTGGGTGGCACACTGGTTGTAGATGGTATGAATGCGGCCGTCGTCCTGAATATATTTCTTCAGGCCTTCGGCATAGGTGCTGTAAATCTTGGAAAGCTTCCGATAGGTCAGTATATGATCGATGACGGGATGAATGCCGGCCAGTTTTTCGAGGACTTCGGCCCCGGTGCTGCGCTTCTTGCCGGAAGGCAGCTGCAGGTCATCAAACAGAACTTCTGCCAGCTGCTTGGGAGAATTGATATTGAATTCCCGGCCGGCCAGGCGGTAGATTTCCTGCTGTTCCGTTTCGATGTTTGCCCAGGTATCGCGGGCGATTTCATCAAGCACGGCGGCATCACAGCGGATGCCCTCCTGTTCCATCCGGAACAGAATCCCGGTCAGCGGCATTTCCATGTTCCGATAGAGATCTTCCATACCGTATTCTTTCAGCAGCGGCCCATTCTTCTCCTTCAGGGAAGCGATGAACCGGGCCCATTCACAGCCGTATACAGTCTGATCATTTTCATCAGGAATCAGTACCGGTTTGTTCGGCTTTCCGTAAATCTCATCGTATTTCTTTGACAGGCTGAAAGCATTGGCTTCCATGATCTTTTCCACACTGGTCAGAGTGGAATCAGCAAGGGAAGCCATGATCATGGCATCATCGTGCCAGCAGATTTCAATGCCGCTGCTGCGGCAGATATGCATTGCCCGCTTGATGTCAAAGCCGGTAATTTCATTTTTTCCTTCTTTCAGTGCCTGCAGGAAAGCTTCATCCTTTTTCAGATCATCGGCGGGAATATAATAGCCGCCGGCTTCGGAATACACGGCTGCACCGTGCATCTCAGCGTGGCGGTAAACCTGCCTGTCATCATCGATGAACAGTGCAAAGGGACGGGAATATGCCTCCTTCGGCATGACACTGACATATGTGAACGGTTTTTCCGTCACTGTCTCTTCTGTTCCGGCAGCAGCAGAAACATGTCCCTTTTCGGCAAAGCGCTGGGCAAGCTGGTTCATGTCCAGCGAGCGCAGGAATGTGACCAGACGGTCATAATCCGGCGCAAAGACAAGATCTTCGGCGGTCATCGTCACATCGACATCGCGGCGGATCGTTGCCAGTGTCTTGGAAAGCAGCGCCGATTCATGGCCGGCCATGATCTTTTTCTGAAGTGCCCCCTTCAGCTCACCTTCATGGGCAAGTACATTTTCCACGGTTCCGTATTCCTGCAGAAGCTTCAGGGCTGTCTTTTCGCCGATGCCGGCGATGCCGGGGATGTTGTCGCTCTTGTCCCCCATCAGTCCCTTCATGTCAATGATCTGCAGCGGCGCAATGCCCATCGATTCCTTCAGGGCTTCCACGGTCATGACATCCATATCCGAAAGGCCCTTCTTCATCAGCAGCACATCGGTTGTTTCATCGATCAGCTGCAGCATGTCGTGGTCGCTGGTCAGGATATAGGTATGATACTCCGGTGATTTTTTGGAAATGGTTCCGATCAGGTCATCGGCTTCGATGTCCGTCATTTCCACCCATCTGATGCCGAAAGCATCCAGCAGGCTGCGGGCCATGGCAAACTGCGGCACCAGATCATCCGGTGCCGGTTTCCGTCCGCCCTTGTATTCAGGATACAGATCATGGCGGAAGGTATGCTTGCCGGCATCAAAGGCCACCAGCATGGCATCCGGTCCGACAATTTCGATGGCCTTCTGCAGCATTGAGGCAAAACCGAATACGGCATTGGTCGGTAGTCCGGCCGAGGTCGTCATCGGCTTGCCGTAGGCAGTCGCATAATAGGCTCTGAACAGCATTGAATTGCCGTCAGTCAGTAATAGTTTTCTGCTCATTGAAATATACCAGCTCAGCTGCCGGAGGTGCTGATTTCCTTTCTCATTGTCTCAAGGACACTCAGGTTCTCATACATCAGCGAGATGTAGTCCTTGCCCATGCTTTCTTCCGTTTCGGTAAGCGAAGAAATGTTATGCAGTTCCACTCTTGTCAGGCCCAGTTCTTCCTCCAGCTGGACAAACAGCGTCTTCATGTCATCGGTCATGTTCGGCTCATAGACAATGTACTGCACATTGTCGGTAATGATCCGCTGCTTGATCAGCCGCAGCTGTTCGGCATTCGGCAGAACGCCGAATTTGGACAGCACGACAGGATAGACCTGAAAGCCATATGTCTTCTGCCAGTTTCCGAAGCTGGCCGTCATTGAAACAAACTTGATTTCTTCATTGCTGTTGATCAGCGATGTCGCCAGTGACTGATACTGGGCATCCATATCGATCAGATCCTTTTCCAGATGCGATAGATTTTCCTGAAACTGTTCCTTCTGATCAGGATAGTTCCGGCTCAGCCAGTCACAGATGTTCTTGGCCATCGACAGCATCGCAATCGGATCATTCCAGAGGCACAGGTCCAAAGTATCGGTATCGATGGACGCAAAGGCATCTCCGCGGTAGTATTCGCTCTTGCGGTATGTGACCCCTTCCTCGCCGTATACCGGTGTATAGCGGCCGAAATCATAGATGGCATTGAGACTGGAAAGATCCATATCGGTCACGCCGCTGGAACGGATATCCGAAGCGATGACGGAAAGATATGGTTCAAGATCACCGATATGCAGGAACAGCTCGGCACCGTTCAGCATGTTCCGGTAATCCTTCTTCAGCTGCGCCCTCTGGACGACCGTAAAGTCTTCCTGAATTGACTGGGCATTGAAGCCGGTTCCGGCCAGACGCTCAATCAGAAAACCGATGGGATAGATTGTATAGACGATACCGGATCTGACCGTTCCGCAGGCAGACAGCATGCTGCACATCAGAACCGAACAGATCATGGCAATCAGTTTCTTCTTCATTGTTTATCCTCCTTTTCCGGTTTCCCTTCTGAATCAGTGCCGTAATAGATATGCCAGACAGTTCTGGCAGCAAGGAAGGCCGGAATGGCCAGCACAATGCCCCATACGCCCAGCAGATTGCCGCCGGCAAAGATCGAGAACAGGCTCCACAGCGGCGAAATATGGGTCCGCCGGGCATGAACCAGAGGTGCGATCATATATTCATCCACCTGGGAAAGAACAGCAATTGCCGCCACCAGGATGACGATCTGAGTGGTCGAAAGCGTCAGTGCCGTCAGAATGCCGATGGTGTTGATGGCAACCGGACCGACATAGGGAATCAGTACCGAGATCGCTGTCAGAAGTCCCAGGATCAGCCAGTCAGGATGGCCGACAGCAAAATACAGCAGCGAGTATTCAGCAAAGCGGATCAGCATCAGCGTCAGCATACTTTTGAGATACTCTCCGATTTCATCATCAATGGCAAAGAGAATCCGGCAGCAGCGGGGACTGATCCGCATCGAAAGATCGACAATAAAGGAACGGATCCTGTCCCACTCCAGACTCATGAACAGCGATACAACAATGGAAATGATCGTGACCGTGACCGCCCCCAGAGCAGCATTGACAAAATCCGGAATGGATCCGGTCAGACCGGGGATCAGATTTCTGACATCGCTCAGCGCTGCCGCTCCGGACTGAATCAGGGAAAGGATCCAGGACGGCATGCCGGCTGAATTCTGCGAGGAAATCATCTCACTGACCCAGTTGATGCTGCGGATCATCGATTCGATCAGTGCAGATGCCTTGGACAGTACCATCGGCACCAGTGAGTACAGCAGCCAGATCAGAAGCACAATGATGACCAGATAAACAACAGGAATGCTGATCCGGCGCGGAATCTTATGTTCTTCCAGACGGCTGAACAGGCGCCTGAGGATATAGGCAATGACAAAGCCGGCAATAAACGGACTGAGAATGCTGAAAATCTTTGTGAAAAGACCGGTCCATAAACCGGCCGTCGCCTGAAAAAGCAGGACAATCAGCAGCACAAGTGTCATCTTGATGAGTCCCTGAATGGAAAAATCTTCTTTTATTAAGTTTTTGAATTTTTCTGCAATATTCATACCTCTGAATATTTTATCATGGAGAGACCTTTCATTCCATCCGTTCTTCCAGCAAACCGCTCTGCTTCATTGACAGGCACCGGTTTCTGGTGATGATCAGATGATCAAGGATCTTTACCCCCATCATCTTCCCTGCCTTCTGCAGCCGCACCGTCAGTTCCAGATCAGCTTTGGAAGGCGTCGGATCTTCACCGGGATGATTGTGCACCAGAAGCAGATCGGTGCAGTTTCTGAGCAGTGCTTCGCGGAAGATCTCCCGCGGATAGACATTGCCGGCATTGATGGTGCCGACAAACAGGACCCGGTAAAACAGAATCCGGTGATGCTGGTCCAGGTAGATGACAAGAAACTGTTCCTGCAGCGAACTGCCCAGTTCTTTCTGCAGCCAGCGGACGGCCGCATCGGGACTGGCAATGATGTCACTCTGCAGGGCATCCTCCAGAGAACAGCGGCGGGAGATTTCAAAACAGGCCTGGATCTCCAGTGCCTTGATGTCGGAGATGCCTCTGATCTCTCTCAGTTCGGGAATGCTCATGCGGGCAATGCCGCTGATGCCGCCCGCTTTTCTGAGCAGATCATCGGCAACTTCCAGCACGCTTCTGCCCTTCTGTCCGGTACGGATGAGAATTGCCAGCAGTTCTCTTGAGCTCAGTGTCCGGATACCATACTGCAGTGCCTTTTCCCGCGGCTTCTCATGCCCGGGCATTTCTCTGATCATAGCCATTTCATGACCTCCTTACGGAAGTCATATAGAAACTTGTCCTTCAGTTTCCAAAAAAGACATCCCGCAGGATGTCTTTCATTACAGATTCAGCCAGGGCAGCGGCAGCGGCGAAACGAAGAAGCCGCCGAACAGGCCCAGCAGAGCTCCAAGCAGACCGATGACCACCAGCAGCAATACGCACTGCAGAAGTGATCTGTTCTTTTTGGTAAGCATCCGCCAGACAATGCCGATGCAGGCCAGCGGCAGAATGCCGGGCAGTACATTTTTCAGACTGTCCGCAAGTGAAACGGTCTGGTATTCAACCCTTGCATACATTCCCGGCTCAGCGCCCCGGACAAACAGGAATGTCATGGCTCCGATCATGAAGATGCCGGCCAGACGGGAAGCATGCCTGAGCGCCTCGCTGTGACGGCAGAGACTTTCGGCTGCCCGTACCCCGCGGCTGTAGCCAAGATACAGCATGGCATAGCGCAGAACACAGGAGAGTGCCGCAAGAATCACAAAGTACAGCACGACGCCGAGCATATTGCCGTTCACTGCCAGCGCGCAGCAGCCGGCAGCTGTCAGCGGAATCACTGCGCATTCGAACAGTGCCCGGCCGAATGAATCAGCAGCAGCGGATGCGGCCGTGCGGACCGAGCGGATCGTTTCCAGATCGCTCTTCTGCTGTTCCAGAGCCAGAGTGACACCCATTGCAAATGTCGATACCGGACTGGCAGCACTGACATATTCAAGTTCGTGGCCCATGGCCAGAGCCAGATCTTCTTCATTTTTATGGATCTGCTTCAGACCTGGCATCAGTGCCCAGCACCAGCCGGCGGAAGATCCGGTTTCACCATTGTGCGAAGCATCCGCAAAGAAGGAGCGCAGGAAGATCTTGTTCAGCGTCTTTCTGTCTAGCGGGAATGCTTCATTGCTGTTGGTATATTTTCCTGTTCCTACCACCATTGCTTGCTTTCCCCCTTCTTTGTTTTCTCCGCCGGTGCGGAAACGGTATCCCTGCTTCCGAGATTCAGATGATAATCATAGGCGCCGATGCCAAAGGCAATCATGGCACATACAACGGCAGCTGCCTCATAGGAAAGCAGTGTTCCGGCCACAACGGCACAGGCAAAGCCGGCGAAGAATGCGCCCGGCATATCCTTGGCGGAAAGATTCCGCAGCAGTACGGCAAAGCCGACCAGCGGCAGCAGAAATGCTGTGACGGCAAATCCTTCCAGGATCCAGCCCCATGTATCGCCAAGTGTTTCCGCAGCCGTTACAAAGCTTTCGGCATTGGCAGCTCCGGCCAGGGCGATGACTGCCGGAATCAGGCCGCTGATGATGAGCGGCAGAAAATTGGCCGCAGCCAGTTTCTTTTCATTCCTGGTTTCGGCAGCTTTTCTTGCCTGATTCAGGAATGCCAGATTCAGTACTGATAAAAGATGGACGATACCGGCGCCGATGCCGAGGAAAACAATCGCAGCACCGGACGCTTCCTGGGCGTTCATTCCGGCCTTAACAGCCAGCAGTACGGCATAGCAGCTGTACAGCACACTGGCGGGACGGCTTAAAAAATACCTTTCTGTATCAAATGTCAGCAGCATCAGTTCCAGTGCCGCACCGACTGTCAGACCGGTCTGCGGATTGCCGAGTATCGCACCAAAAAGCGTGCAGGCAATCAGCGGACGGTGCAGAGTGCGGGTCAGAACCTGCTGATCCATGCTCAGCAGAAACACTGCCAGAGCGATCAATATTCCTTCCATGAACCCTCCGTAATCTGTAAGCGAAGACTATCCTTCGTCTGTGTAGCGAATGATGTGATGACGGCCTTCTTCCACCGCCAGATCTGCCAGGTCACGGACAGAAGATACATATCCTCTTGCCAGATTGACCTGTGTCAGCATGCCGAGATTGACGCCGGCAACAATTTCAATGCGGCTGGAATCGATCACCTTTTTTCTGACATCGGCGCACACCTTGTACGGTGCCGCTTCCAGCAGATCGGCCAGGATCAGAATTCCCGAGCATCCTTTCAGCGCTGTCAGAGCAGCTTTCAGCTTTGCTTCATAATCATCGGTTGATTCTTCCTGCAGATAATCCACTGCCTCGAAAGATTCCGGGCGGCCGGCCAGAAGACGGACTGCTTCCTTCATGCCGCTGGCAAATGTTCCGTGTCCGGTAACAATAACACCGATCATAGTATCACCTCACTCATTGTCTACTATTATAACAAGGATTTGCTTCTGCGCACGCCTGAACCTGTTGTGATACAGTAGTATTGTAACCGGAGGTATTCATCATGCGTATCCGCAGCAGCCGTGTCTGGGTCATCAGTTCCTTTCTGGCCTGTGACCTGATCATTGAAAACGGAAAAATCATTGCCGTTGAAGCAGCCGATCCAGCCGTAATTCCTGATATCGATTACGGTGATCTGAGAATCGTGCCCGGCTTCATCGACATTCATACCCACGGAGCCTATGGCTTCGATACCAACTATGCCGATCCCGAAGGCCTCAGGAAATGGGCCAGGGGCGTTGTATCCGAAGGCGTTACCGGTTTCCTGGCGACAACCGTCACTGATGCAAAGGAAACCCTGCTGAAGGCAGTGAAGAATGTCAATGCCGTGGCCTCGCAGGACTATGAAGGCGCAAGGATTCTGGGCATCCATCTGGAAGGCCCGTATCTTGACATGAACTACAAGGGAGCGCAGCCGCCGGAAGCGATCGTTCCCCCTTCCGTCAAGGAATTCAGAGAATATCAGGAAGCTTCCGGCAACCGCATCCGCATCATTACCCTGGCCCCTGAACATGACAGTAATTTTGAACTGACACACTACTGCCGCGATCACGGCGTCATCGTTTCCATGGGACACAGCGATGCCTCCTATGAGCAGGCCCTGCTGGCAGCTGCCAACGGCGCCTCCTCGATCACCCATACCTACAATGCCATGCGGCCGCTGAAGCACCGCGAAAACGGCATGGTCGGCCTCGCTCTGCGGCTTCATGACCTGTACAGCGAGATCATCTGCGACTGCAATCACAGCACACCCGATGCCCTGCATATCTTCTTCAATGCCAAGGATACCGACAAGGCCGTCATGATCTCCGACTCGCTGATGTGCAAGGGCTTTGCGGCCGGTGAAAGATTCATGTTCGGCGGCCATGAGATCGAGATCTATCCCGACGGCTCGGCCCATCTGGTTGAAGAAAAGAATCTTGCCGGTTCAACCATGCGCATGAATGAAGGCCTGCGCAACCTGGTGGAAAAGGCACTGGTTCCCTTTGACAAGGCCATCAGTTCCTGCACCGTCAATCCTGCCCGTCTGCTGCGGCTGGATGATCATATCGGCCGCATCTGTGCCGGCTTTGATGCCGACCTGGTCGTTCTCAATGATGACTACTCTGTCAATCAGACCTACTGCAGGGGGCGTGCCTCTCTGTAGATAAACAAAAAAACAGGATCACTCCTGTTTTTTTATGTTCTATGCATTTCTGAAAGGCTACAGTCCGAAGATGCGGGAAATGTCATTCCAGGTGACAAACACCATCAGGCCGATCAGAACTGCCCAGGTGGCACCGAACAGAATGAGCTTGACCTTTTCGTTCATCTTCTTTCCGATCAGGCATTCAGCCAGGGTAATGACGATCTGGCCGCCGTCAAGAACCGGCAGCGGCAGAAGATTGAAGATGCCGACATTCAGGCTCAGCTGGGCCATTAAAAACAGCAGACTGAGCAGGCCCATGGCGGCGTACGTTTCCGTCGCCTGATAGATGCCGACCGGACCTGAGAGCTGATTTAAGCCGATGCCGCGGAACAGATTGCGGATCGTTCTCAGCATCAGTGAGGCGATATCCCCCATCTCCCTGGCACCGTAGTACCAGCAGTTCAGCAGATTGACCGGCTTTACGACAACATCACCGCTGGAAATGCCGATCAGCCAGGCCTGGTTTTCTTCGCTGTATTCCGGCGTGACTTTCAGATCAAGCACTTCGCTTCCCCGCTGCACTGTATAGGTAACGATATCGCTGCCGTCCATATAGAATGTCTGCATGTCCATGAAGGTCTTCGGGCGGATGCTGTCACCGTCTTCCTTCGATATTTCAAGGATGACATCTCCGGCCTGGAATCCGGCCTGTTCCGCCGGTGAATTTTCGCGGACACTGCCGACAACAGCCGCCGGTGATTCGACATAGGCTCCCTGGGCCAGATACACCACCGAGAACAATACCCATGCCAGCAGGAAATTCATCGTGACACCGGCCAGAAGAATGATGATCCGCTGCCACCAGGGCCGGTTGATCAGCCGTCTTTCATCCGGCACTTCAACATCCGGATACAGTTCATCGCCGTCCGTTTCTCCGGCCATGGATACATAGCCGCCCATCGGGATGGCACGGATGCTGTACTGGGTTTCCTTTGTCTGCTTCTTCCAGATCAGAGGTCCCATTCCGAAGGAGAATTCATAGCAGTAGACATGAAACTTCTTGGCCGCCAGCAGATGTCCCGCTTCATGAATGGTAATGATCACGGAAAGCAGCAGCAGAAAGTAAACAATCGTCATTTTGTAAAGCTCCGTATTCTTTCAAGGGCAAATTCCCGGCCCCAGGCATCGGCATCGATCAGATCCTGCACGGTATTGAGCTCCGAAAAAACGGCACTGTGCACGGCATCGATAACGATCTCCTCGATCATCAGGAACGGAATCTTCCGATCCCGGAAGGCCTGGTTAGCAGCTTCATTTGCCGCATTCATGACGGCACCGAGATTGCCGCCCTTCTTTCCCGCTTCATAGGCAAGCGCCAGCAGCGGATATCTTTCATAGTCAGGATTGCTGAAATGCAGGCTTCCGAGCCGGGCAAGATCCAGCGGCTGATCCAGACGGTAATCATAACGGTCCGGCCATGTCAGGGCATACTGGATCGGCAGCCGCATGTCAGGAGCACCGAGCTGGGCAATGACGCTGTGGTCAACATATTCGACCATCGAGTGCACGACCGATTCCGGATGCATGACGACATCGATCTGTTCATACGGCAGATCAAACAGCCAGTGTGCTTCCGTGACTTCAAAGCCCTTGTTCATCATGTTGGCACTGTCAATGGTGATCTTGGCGCCCATCGACCAGTTGGGATGGGCCAGAGCCTGCTCAACCGTGACATCCTGCAGTTCATCCCGCTTGAGATTGCGGAAAGAGCCGCCGGAGGCAGTAATGATCAGGCGTTTGACCTGTTCTTTCTTGTTGCCCTGCAGGCACTGGAAAATGGCACTGTGCTCACTGTCGATCGGATACAGCTTCCGGCCATGCTGCTTCAGTGCCTTATCGATCAAAGCACCGCCGCAGACCAGTGTTTCCTTGTTGGCCAGAGCCACATCATGGCCGCTTTCAATGGCTTTCAGCGTCGGCAGGAAACCGACAAAGCCGACCAGGGCATTGACGAGAAGATCATAGCCGCTGCGGGAAGCCAGTGTGCAGAGGCCTTCATCGCCGTAAACAAACTGCGTGCCGGGATATTCTTCCTGCAGCATCTCGGCATCGCTCTGTTCACTGACGCAGACGATCCCGGCCGGAATATCCGCCAGGATCTTTTTCAGAACCGCAATGTTATGTCCTGCACTCAGAGCAGTAATTTCAAAAAGATCGGGATGCTGAAGGACAATATCGACCGTCTGTGTGCCGATACTGCCGGTCGCTCCCAGCAATGTCAGACGTTTCATGAATCAGATCCCCCAGAGTATCATCAGGCCGCTGAAGACAACCAGACAGAAGATAATGCTGTCGACGCGGTCAAGTACGCCGCCGTGGCCGGGAAAGAGATTGCCGAAATCCTTGACGCCGTAATGACGCTTGATGGATGAAAAGGCAAGATCGCCGACCTGGGCCGTAAACGGCAGCAGAAGTGAAGCCGTAATGATCAGAGACGCCGGCAGATCGCTCAGTTTCCAGAAGCCGAATGCCATGGACAATGCTGCCCCGATGACAAAACCGCCGATTGCCCCTTCCCATGTCTTGTTGGGAGAAATATGGGGAATCAGCTTATGCCTGCCGATGGCACTGCCGACAAAATAGGCACCGGTATCACAGCCAAAGGCACAGAGTCCGATGTAGAACATATACCAGAAGCCGCCGATCTGCGGCAGTTCATACAGATGGTAAACACAGCGGATGGCGCCGGCAATCAGGATCGTGATGCCGTAGGTATACATGACAAAGTCGGAATTGATCTTTCCGTCCACCAGTTCAATGAAGAACAGAGCAGTCAGCCACAGCATCATCACCGCCGGCAGATCTTTCATCGGGCAGTAGATCATGACCGCACATGCCGCAAAGGCAATGCCGCATAAAAGCCAGCTGTTGTCGCTGCGGTTGAGACTGACCGTCTCATAGCAGGCAACTCCGGCCATGGCCATCATCAGCACCTGCATGGCAATGCCGCCGAACCAGAGAATCGGTATGACAACGGCAAGCATGGCAAAGGCGACGAGCGTTTTTGTTCGCATTTTTTCAGACATTCTTGACGCCTCCGAATCTGCGGTCGCGGCCGGCAAATTCATCCAGGCAGCGCTTCAGCACTTCCGGTGTAAATTCCGGCCAGGATTCCGGCACAAAGGAAAGTTCGGCATAGGCGATCTGCCACAGCAGATAGTTGGATATGCGGAGTTCACCGCTGGTGCGGATCAGAAGATCCACCGGCGGGAAATCTTTTGTCATCAGATACTGCTCAAAATCCTTCGTATCGATGCCGAGCTCCTTCTTTCCTTCCAGTACGTCCTTTGCATAGGCATTTGCGGCCAGAACAATTTCCCGCTGCGAACCGTAATTCATGCAGATATTCAGATTCAGACCGGTATTGTTTCTTGATTCATCCATGGCTTCCTGAAGAACCTTTTCAGTTGCCTTCGGCAGTTTGTCCAGCTCGCCGATGATATTCATCCGGAAGCCGCGGTCGAGAAATTCCTGCATATATTTCTTAAAGAAGACAGCCGGCAGCTTCATGATATAGCCGACCTCATCTTCCGAACGTTTCCAGTTCTCAGTGGAAAAGGCATACAGAGTCAGATATCTGACACCGAGTTCATCTGCCGCAATGGCAATTGTGCGGACATTGTCCGCTCCGACCAGATGTCCGGCAGTCCGCGGCTTTCCCTGGGCTTTTGCCCAGCGGCCGTTGCCGTCCATGATAATCGCTACATGATCACAACTCATACACCACCTCCGTGATCTTTTCCATTATAGCGTGTTTCTGCTGATTTCTCACTGTACTATTCCGAGCGCAGTGCTTCCACCGGATCCTTGTTGGCTGCACTTTTTGCCGGGATCAGGCCGCCGATCAGCGTCAGCACGACACTGATGATGACCAGGATCACCCCTGCTTCAGCCGGCAGGAAGGCATTGATGTTCGGATTGCCCGATACATTATGGATCACGGCATTGATCGGCACCAGGAGAATCAGCGTGATGCCGACACCTAGCAGACCGGCAAGGAAGCCGATGATAAATGTTTCGGCATTGAATACTTCCGAAATATTCCGCTTGGAGGCACCGATGGCACGCAGAATGCCGATTTCCTTGATGCGTTCGAGAACGGAAATATAGGTAATGATGCCGATCATGATCGAGGAAACGATCAGTGATACGGCCACAAAGGCAATCAGCACATAGGAAATCGTATCAATGATGGTCGTAACCGATGACATCAGGGTTCCGACGACATCCGTATAGGAAACGATCTTGTCAGTCTGATCGGTATCTTCCATCTCCTGATTGTAGTCATCAAGAATTCTCAGGACTTCCGCCTTGGCATCAAAATCCATCGGATAGATGGAAATCGTGTACGGCTCGCCGAGATCGGCATAGCCCATCTTGCGCAGGTTGCCGTCATAGGTTGCCCTTTCGGTCGACATCATCGACATCATCAGGTCCCGCATCGATTCTTCATCCATGCCGACATGGACGGCATTGCTGAAGGCATCGGCATCGACATGGAAGGCATTCTGCATTCCGGCAGCCAGCTGGCTCATCTTGGAGCTCAGCGAATTTGCCAGACCATAGGACATCTGGGTCATCATCTGCTGCACGCCGGAGGCAATTGCCTTCTCCATTGCTGAAGAATAGTTCTTCATGGCGGAAGCGATGTTGTTGCTTAGCTTTGTCTGGATCTCATCCAGATTGGTGATCGAAGCCATGATGCCGCTCTGCAGCATCTGCTGGGTTTCACTTTTGCTGATATATTCAGAGAATGTCTCGCTCAGAAGCGACGGATCCGGCTTCTGATTGTTCTTTGCATATTCGACATAGCCGTCATAGATGGCCTGGGCCAGCATGGATGCGGCATCTTCACTGATTTCAACATCATTGATCAGTGTGCCGAGTCTTTCCTGAATCATGGCCGCAGCCTCCGGGGTGCGGAGATATTCCCCGAAGAAGGCAAACGGATTTTCCGGATCGACTTCCCTGCCTTCATCGATCAGCCACTGCATGTATCCAGCATTGAGATCTTCGATCAGCTTTGTCACTGCCTCGGTATTGATCAGTTCCTGGCCGTCCAGGATCTCATTAACCTTTTCAGCAATGACAGCTCTGGCTTCCGGGGTTGTCAGATACTCGGCAAACGAAGAGGCAAGATTGCTGTAATCACGGCCGGGATCCAGTGTCTTTGTATATTCATTGAAGCCGTCCAGCAGTTTCTGGCCGGTTTCCTGCACCTTTGTCATGTCAGCCTTGATTTCGATTCCCTTCAGAAGTGCGAGAAGATTGATATTTCCCATATCCGGCAGATCGATCGAAAAGCCGGACATGTCAACAGACGAGGCAAGATCAAGATCGGAGAAATCAATGTTCAGCTTCGATGCATCAAAGCTGAAGGCCGACTCAAAGGCATTGGCATCGATGGTAAACAGCTTGCTCATGTCAAAGCCTGACGAGGAAGGATCATCAAAGGACTTGCCGGTAAACACATTTGTGCTTTTGCTGTTCTGCTGCGCCTTCAGCACTTCGCTTCCGGAGGCATCTGAGACGACATGGGCAATCAGTTCCTGGGGATAGCAGATGCCCTGATACAGCATGGCAGCCGTAGCCCCTTCCTTCGGCTTTACGACCCCGACAATGCGGATGTCTTCCCCCTCATTGACGAGCTTCTTCATATAGGATTCATCATTCTGCTTGTCAACCCAGACGCCATACTCACTGTCGTAGGCATAGTAGTCGGCACTGCTGACCAGCTTGAAGGAGACATCGAGGAAATCTTCATAGTCCAGGACCATGCGCTCATGGGTTTCGGCATCATAGGTTTCATTGGCAAAGGAACTGATCACCTTCTCCAGTTCAGCCGGATCACGGAATCCCATGTCATACAGGACAAAGTCACTGACACCGCCGGAAGAAGTCAGAACAACAATGCATTCATTGTATTTTTCCGGCCACTTGCCGGCCAGCACATCATACTGGTTTTTATAAAGATCCTCATTTTCCGGAATCGGATAAAATATATTGGTACTCATGGCAGATGCCATCAGGGTATTGGAAGAACCGCCTGAGCCGATCCCAATCGAAGAGAAGGAACTGTCCGGATTGACCTTGCGGATCCGGTCTTTGTAGACCTGCCAGATCTGGGGTTCGACATTGTAGCTGTATTCGACCGCCTTGGCATAATCCAGGATATGGCTCTGATCGGAGTCAAGATAGCGTTTCAGCGAGCCGAGGTCATTGTTGTTGAAGCCGGCAAACATTCTTGTCACCATCTGCAGTTCCCGGGCCTTGTCGGTAATTTCTTCTTCGGCATTGTCTTCCGCTGATGCCGAGCCGGACCTTGCGACTATGGAAGTAAAGTCCAGGGCCATGCCGGTAATCTGCACCGGATATTCCGACATTGTCTCTTCTTCGATATTGCGGATATAGGCATTGACGCCGTTGGACAGCGAAAGGATCAGGGCAATGCCGATGATGCCAATCGAGCCGGCAAAGGCAACCAGGAAGGTTCTGCCCTTCTTCGTGCGCAGGTTGTTGAAGCTCAGTGACAGGGCTGTCAGAAGCGACATGGAAGCCTTGCCGAGATTGCGGCTGACGGTTTCATTTTCCTCTTTCACTTCATAGGGATCCGTGTCAGAGATGATATTGCCGTCCTTGAGCCGCACAATGCGGGTGGCATACTGTTCAGCCAGTTCCGGATTGTGGGTGACCATGACGACCAGACGGTCCTTGGCAACTTCCTTGAGCAGGTCCATGACCTGGACCGATGTTTCCGAATCCAGGGCACCGGTCGGCTCATCTGCGAGCAGAATGTCAGGATCATTGACCAGGGCTCTGGCCAGTGCAACACGCTGCATCTGGCCGCCGGACATCTGGTTCGGCTTCTTGTGCAGCTGATCGCCGAGACCGACCTTTTCCAGTGCCTCGGCTGCCCTTCTTGTTCTTTCGGCTTTGGATACACCGGAAATTGTCAGTGCCAGTTCAACATTGGAAAGCACGGTCTGATGGGGAATCAGGTTATAGGACTGAAATACAAAACCGACCGTGTGATTGCGGTAGGAATCCCAGTCACGGTCTGTATAGTCTTTGGTCGATATATCATTGATGATCAGGTCGCCGCTGTCATAGCGGTCGAGGCCGCCGATGATGTTCAGCAAGGTCGTCTTGCCCGAACCGGAAGGACCAAGCACGGCAACGAATTCATTTTCTCGCAGATTCAGAGATACATGATTCAGCGCTGTCTGCTTCAGATCACCGGTAATATATGTTTTGCAGATATCTTTCAGTTTCAGCATAATTTTTACCAGTAACATTCTACCTGTCAGATTCCTGCAAGTCCATATAAATAATATTTGCGGTATACACAAAAAAAGGAATGTCTTTTTTGACATTCCCTGGTTTTCTGATTATACCTTGAGGATTTCCTTGCTCTTGGCATCTGCCATTTCATCGATCTTCTTTGTATATTTGTCGGTCAGCTTCTGAACTTCCTTTTCGGCATCCTTCTGGGTATCTTCATCCATTGTTTCATCCTTCTTGACGGCCGTCATGGCATCGCGGCGGATGTTGCGGATCTGAACCTTTGCCTCTTCCGCCAGCTTGGAAACCTTCTTGGTCATTTCCTTACGGGTTTCTCCGGTCAGCTGCGGAACTGTCAGACGGACAACCGAACCGTCATTCTGCGGTGCAATTCCGAGATCAGCCTGGTTGCATGCCTTTTCAATTTCTTTAAGTGAACTCGGATCGTACGGCTTGATGACAAGCGTTCTTCCTTCAACAACGGAAATGCCGGCGATCTGATTCAGCGGTGTCGGAGATCCGTAGTAATCAACCTTTACCTTGTTCAGCATGTTGGCATTTGCCATGCCGGTGCGTACTGAATTCAGTTCTGACTGAAAGTGTTCAATTGTCTTGTCCATGCGGGCGCTGCTGCTGTCTATGATTTCGTAACTCATTCTGATTATTCCTCCCCGGAGATTACCGTTCCGATTTTTTCGCCTTTGATTGCTCTGACGATATTGCCGCTTTCGTTCATATTGAAGACGACAAGTTCAACATGATTGTCCATGCACATGCTTGTGGCTGTGCTGTCCATGACCTGCAGACCTTCATTGAGTACATCCATGTAGGTCAGATGATCATACTTGACGGCATTGGGATCCTTTTTGGGATCGGCAGAATAGACGCCGTCAACACCGTTCTTGGCCATCAGAATGACCTCTGCCTTGATTTCGCTGGCCCGCAGCGCTGCCGTTGTATCGGTGGAGAAATACGGGCTTCCCGTACCGCCGCCGAAAATGACGACTCTGCCCTTTTCAAGATGACGGTCTGCCCTTCTGACAATGAAGGGCTCTGCCACTTTCGGCATGTCAATGGATGTCTGGACACGGGTGTCGACACCGACTGCCTCAAGCGCTGCCTGAATGGCCAGGGCATTGATGATCGTTGCCAGCATGCCCATATAGTCACCCTGAACACGGTCAATGCCGATTTCCGTTACCGTCTTGCCGCGGATGAAGTTTCCGCCGCCGACGACAATGGCAATTTCCGTACCCAGTTCCTGTGCTTCCTTGATTTCCTGTGCAAGGCTGTGCAGAATGACCGGATCAAAATTCTTTTCGCTGCCGGAAAGAGCTTCACCGCTCAGTTTCAGCAATACACGTTTGTACATGATCGTAGCCTCCGATTTTCACTGAAACTATTATAGCAAACCATATGTCTCTTTTCATTCCTTTTTCACGCTCCTCATTCATGCAGACTGGCTTTTTGTGTCTCTTTCTCCTATCATTATTGCAGCAGGAGAATGATTTATGGAACGTTTCGGCATTGTGGACATCGGATCCAACACCATTGTACTTCTGGTCTATGAGATCAGAGACGGCAGAATTGAGATCATCAGGCATCAGTCAGAAGCTGCTCATCTGATTGATTATGTGCAGGACGGCATCATGGCCGAAGCCGGCATTGAAGCAGCCGCCGAAGTGCTGCGCAGCTATTCTCAGCAGCTGGATCAGATGGGAGTCAGATACCGCTATGCCGACATTACCGAGCCGTGCCGCATTCAGAATCAGGACGAACTGGTCCGCTCCCTGCAGGGATTCGGCATTGAGATTCATCCTCTCAGCGGCTTTGAAGAAGCATTCTACGATTACTGCGGCATGAAGCTGTCGTGGCCGGACATCAGTGAAGGCATTGCCTTTGATGTCGGCGGCGGCTCCACCGAGCTAGTCTCTTTTCATGACAATGCCTGCATCGATGCCATGAGTTTTCCGCTCGGCTGTGTGCGTCTAGCCCATCTGCCGCTGGATACCGAAGAATGCCGCCGGGCTCTTCTTGCGGCCAGAGAACAGTATCCGTCCCTGAACTGCACCTGCCGCGATATCATCGGCATCGGCGGAACCATGCGGGCAGCCGGCCTGGTTGTCTCTGCCCTGTATGGGACAGACAGCGTCATTGCCGTTTCGATGCTGGCAGAAGTCTTTGAAAAACTGCGGAACAACGATCCGGATACAGTGCGGGCCATGAAGCAGTGTGTCAAAAAGAAACGGCAGCCGGTCTTTCTGCCGGGTCTGCATATGATCCTTGAGATCTGCCGCATCTATGAAGCAGAGCGGATCTTTATCAGTCCGACAAATATCCGTGAAGGCTTCCTTCTCCACTGCCTGGAAACAACAGAATACAAAAATCTATTGACTGGCGGTCAGTCAGAGTTATAATACTGTTGTAATCCAAAGGAGGATTTAACAATGATCAGAATACTGATTTCACTCATCATCGGTGCCTGCTGCGGCTGGATCATCACACAGCTGATGAAAATGGACAGTTCCAATATCGTCTTCAACTGCATGCTCGGCATTGTCGGAAGTCTCGTCGGCACCCTGGCTGCCGGCCTGCTCGGCTTCTCCGCGCACGGACTGTTCGCATCTGTGATCCTGTCGGTACTCGGCGGCTGCCTGTTTGTATGGGGCTACCGCAGATTCACGGGAAAAGATCTCTGATGACAGAAAGATGCCGGTCATATGACCGGCATCCTTTTTTTTGTTTTACTTAGCACTTCCCTGTCTGGCGACAGCATCCATCTTTGCCTGCAGTTCTTCCTGGCTCATGCCGAGATAATAATGATCGGTGACATGGAAATCATCATCGAACTCATAGACCAGCGGTGAGCCGGTCGGAATGTTGACACCGATGATTTCTTCATCGGACAGTCCGTCAAAGTACTTGACCAGAGCTCTCAGGCTGTTGCCGTGGGCAGCAATCAGAACTCTCTTTCCGGCCTGCATATCCTTCCTGATGACATTTTCAAAATACGGCACGACTCTTTCAATCGTTGTTTCCAGGGATTCATGGAGCGGCAGTTCTTCCTTCGGAATTTCCCGGAACATGGCCTGATTCTGCGGTGCTCTTTCATCATCCGGTTCCAGTGCCGGCGGCTTTACATCAAAGGAACGGCGCCAGATCTTCACCGGTTCATCGCCGTACTTTGCGGCTGTTTCAGCCTTGTTGAGTCCCTGCAGGGCTCCGTAGTGTCTTTCATTGAGGTGATAATCCTTGATGACCGGAAGCCATACCCGATCCATTTCATCAAGAACATGATTCAGGGTATGGATCGCTCTTTTCAGGATCGATGTGTAGCAGACATCGAAGTCATAGCCTTCGGCCTTCAGCAGCCGGCCGGCATTCTTTGCTTCTTCATGTCCTTTTTCACTCAGATCGACATCGGTCCAGCCGGTAAACAGATTGAGTTTGTTCCATTCGCTTTCGCCGTGGCGGATCAGCACAAGTTTCATAATAAGCCTCCTTCAGAGTATTTCTGAAAGAATCCTAGCACTATTAGTTAGGTATGTCTAACCAGATGTTAGACAAAATAAAAAACTTCATATCTTTTTTGATATGAAGTCTTTCTGTTATGATCCTCTGTTTCGAAATGCTTACTTGGCCATGGCAGCAACTTCGGCAGCGAAATTGTCTTCCTTCTTTTCGATGCCTTCGCCGACTGTATACTTCACGAAGCATACAACTTCAGCATTGTTGCTCTTAAGATACTGACCGCACTTCTGGTCGGTGTCAAGGAAGAATTCCTGGTCAACCAGGCACATGTCCTGCAGCAGCTTGGAGAGACGGCCTTCGATGATTCCGGCCTTGACCTTTTCCGGCTTGGAAGCCAGGTTCGGATCGTTGGCAAGAATGCCTTCCTGAACACTTCTCTCATGAGCAACAACTTCCTGCGGCATATCGTTTCTGGAAACGTATTCCGGATTCATGGAAGCTACCTGCATTGCCATGTTCTTGGCAACCTGAGCGTCATCTGTTCCCTTCAGTACAGTAACAGCAACGATTCTGCCGCCCTGGTGTGTGTAGGAACCGAAGATCTCATCATCGTTCTTTGTGACAACAGCAAACCTTCTCAGTGTGATCTTTTCGCCGATTGTTGCAACAGCGTTGATGAAGGCATCATTCAGAGTGCCGTCTCCGCACGGCAGAGCCAGTGCTTCTTCAACTGTCTTGACATCGGACTTCATCAGCGTATTGACTGTTTCATCCAGCAGAGCCAGGAACTTTTCGTTCTTGGCAACGAAGTCTGTTTCGGAGTTGATTTCCGCAACGACAGCACGGTTGCCGTCGATCAGGATCTTTGCCAGACCTTCAGCCGCGATGCGGCCTTCCTTCTTGGCAGCCTTGGCCAGACCGTTTTCACGGAGCCAGTCAATTGCCTTCTTGACATCGCCTTCAGTAGCTGTAAGAGCCTTCTTGCAGTCCATCATGCCGGCGCCTGTCAGTTCACGTAATTCCTTAACCTGTGCAGCTGTGATTGCCATTATGCATTCTCCTCCTTGGCCGGAGCTTCTGCTGCCGGAGCAGCCTCTGCCGGCTTCTCTGTCTTTGCTTCTGCAGCAGCTTCTGCCTTGGCAGGACGGGCATTGTTTGCATCCCTGCGGAAGACACGGCGTTCACCGTTGTATCTTCTCTGCTGCATCTGCTGACGGCGCTCTTCATACTTCTGTCTTCTCTTGCGCTCGTATTCAGCAGCCTGCTGTTCGACGTTGATGATGACATCTTCCATTGTGATGTCAGCTTCTGTTTCATCTTCCTGATAAGCATTTTCCAGGACGCCGCCCTTTGCCTCAACGATGGCATCAGAGATCAGGCTGACCATCAGCTTGACAGAACGTACGGCATCGTCATTGGAAGGAATCGGATAATCTACAGAGTTCGGATCAGCGTTGGTATCGATCAGAGCGAAGACCGGGATGCCCAGCTTTCTTGCTTCAGCAACTGCGTTGTGCTCTTCGAGCGGGTCAACAACAAACAGTGCATCCGGCAGCTTCTTCATTTCCTTGATGCCGCCCAGGAAGTTGTCCAGTCTGTCCTTCTTCTTCAGCAGGTTAGCCTGTTCCTTCTTGGTGTAGACATTGATCGTTCCGCTGCTTTCCATTTCTTCGATTTCCAGCAGTCTCTTGATGGACTTCTGAATGGTGCGGAAGTTTGTCATGGTGCCGCCCAGCCATCTCTGGTTGACATAGAAGCTTCCGGAACGGAGTGCTTCTTCCAGAATGGTAGCCTGCGCCTGCTTCTTCGTACCTACGAAGAGAACCTTGCCGCCGTTTTCGGTGATCTTCTTGAGTTCGGCATATGCCTTTTCAAGCTGGGATCTTGTCTTTTCAAGATCGATGATGTAGACACCGTTTTTGGCAGTGTAGATGTAGGGTCTCATCTGCGGATTCCACTTGCGTGTCTGGTGTCCGAAATGTACCCCGTTTTCGAGCATTTTCCTCATTGAAACAACAGCCATTTTTTCATAACCTCTCTTTCCGTTGTTTTCCGCCACGGTTTCGAACATCATCAACACGCGCATAAACAGCTGAGTGTTTATTAGGTCCACGTGCACGGGATGATGAATCCGCCGTGTGAGTATTAGCATCAAGCATGCAAAAAGCACGCAAAAAGATGCCAAGATGAATACTATCACATCCCGGCATCCCGTGTAAAGATGATTTTCCTGACTTATTCGGAAAGATTGATGCGTTCGACGCCGTCTTCCGATACGGCATCGATGGTGCCGTCTTCCGAAAGGACAATTCCGACAAATGTCTGGCCCAGTTCCGCCCTTCTGCGCACATAGCGGACAGTGGAATTGAAACGGGCACCGCGGGCCGGATTGCCGCGAGCCGTGAAGTCGCCGTCAAGGATGGCACCGATACAGGAACAGCTGCAGTCGGTATCCATGATCAGGGCACCGTCGATCGCTGTCAGATAGCGGATCAGATGCATCTTCTCGGATAGCTTTACGGTACTGATGCCGGTTGCACTCTTGGCATCACCGAGACGCTTTGATTCCGCTGCGGCATCTTCAGGAGAACCGATGATCAGGATCGTTCCGTGGCTCTGGGCCGAGGCGGCCCGGATGACTGCCTCGATCCTGGCACTCTGCTCGTCCGTCAGCGCTTCGCCGATCTTTCCGAATGTTCTGGTGATCTGCACATCATGACTGCGTCTGGTATGGATATGATAGCCGGCATTGTAATAGCTGAGCTTCTTGTTTTCATTGTAGGTGATCGTCCAGCTGAGATGTCCCCACATTCTGAGATGGCATTCATAGGCGGCCGGCTTGGAAGCTGTCAGGCCGCAGATCTTTCCCTGCTGGTTGACGACCAGGGCAACTTCCTTGTCGCTCATTTCCACCAGCTTGCGCACCTGTCTGAGGTGCGATACGGCAAAGGGCACCGGCTCCTTCAGGGCCACATCGAGGCCGCCGTTGCGCCGTGTCCTTCTTTCACCGGCATGGTCATAGCGGGGAATCAGGATCGAACAGTTGATATAGTCGCCTTCATAGGTCAGCGCCGACAGGGTCTGGATCAGGCTGATGTCAAGCTGATAGAAGCCGTGGAAATACTGCGATACGCCGGAAGCGATCAGTGCCTCATACAGATGGGATATGCGCACCTTGCGGATGCCGAAGACATCATACTGGCGGAACAGGTCTTCCCAGAAGGCCCGGGTGATGAACAGCAGCGGCGAGATCGAATCCTCGCAGAAATCAAATACGACGAACAGGTCATCGTGAAACCAGGTGTAGGAATTCTCAAAATTATCGATTTCCGATACATCCTTGACGATAGCATAGTTCACCTTGCCGGAATGCCAGGCAACCGTGGAGATGCTGTAGCCGCAGGCCATGCCCTCTTCCAGCGTGCGCTGCTCATTGGCAAAATGGATACGGAAATCAGGAATGTTTTTCGGGTCATTATACAGATGCTTCAGCAGATTCCCGTACAGATCACGGGTCTTCAAAAACAGTTCTTCACGCGGTGTATCCGCGTCATCAATGATCTGGTCCCAGAAATTCATGATATTTCCCCTTTCAGGTTTTTCTGATTCCATTATCTTTCTCTTTCTTTCCTTCCGTCAATGAAAAAAGACTGCTTTCGCAGTCTCATCAGGCCTTGGCGCCGTACTGTTCGTAATAGGCATTGATGCGTCCGAGCAGTTCGTCACCGAGCATGTTTTCTTCCTGCAGGATCTCGACAACTTCCGGCATCGAAACGATGGCGGCTGTCGGGAATCCGTACAGCTCGGCAACTTCCTGCAGGGCCGTGATCTCGCCCTTGCCCTTTTCGTTGCGGTTGAGGGAAACGATCAGGCCCTTGATTTCGACATTGGCCTGGCTTCTGACGATCGGCACGGTCTCTTCCATCGACTTGCCGGAGGTCGTGACATCTTCAATCATGATCACCTTATCGCCGTCCTGCAGCTTGGAGCCGAGCAGGATGCCGGTATCGCCGTGGTCCTTGACTTCCTTGCGGTTGCAGCAGTAGCGGACCTCTTTGCCGTAGAGCTCATGGATGGCCATGGCGGTGGCAACAGCCAGCGGAATGCCCTTGTAGGCCGGTCCGAAGAGGACATCGAAGTCCAGTCCGAAATTGTCATGAATAGCTTTTGCATAGTAGCATGCCAGATCATGCAGCTGGCCGCCGGTGACATAGGCGCCGGCATTCATGAAGAACGGTGACTTGCGGCCGCTCTTGAGGGTGAAATCCCCGAACTTCAGGGCATTGCATTTCAGCATGAAATGCGTAAATTCCTTCTTATATTCTTCCATGGCTGATCTCCTTTTCAATCTGTCTGTATGTTTCCAGCGGGTTTTCTGCCTTGGTGATGGAGCGGCCGACAACGATCATGTCGCAGCCCTGCTCCCTGGCATATTCCGGCGTGGCAACGCGCTTCTGGTCATCAACGCTGTTGCCCGCCAGGCGGATGCCCGGGGTAACGGTCAGGAAGGCTTCGCCGCAGGCTTCATGAATGGCTTTGGCCTCATGGACAGAGCAGACAACACCGTCCAGTCCTGCCTCTTTTGCATTGCGGGCATAATGGACAACAGTATCGATCACTTCACCTTCAATGCCCATTTCCTCATTCATCGCTTCTTTGGAAGTACTGGTCAGAATCGTAACGCCGATAACCTTGGCCGGCTGCTGTCCTTCCGGCGTTCCTTCCAGAATGCCTTCCTTAGCAGCCTTCATCATGGCAATGCCGCCGCCGCAGTGGCAGTTGACGATATCGACACCGAGTGCCGCGAGATTCTTCATGCCGCCTTTGACGGTGTTGGGAATGTCATGAAGCTTGAGATCGAGGAAGATCTTGTGGCCCATTTCCTTTACTTCACGGACAATGTCCAGTCCGCATCCATATGTCAGTTCCATGCCGATTTTGACATAGACCGGCTCATCAAACTGCTTCAGAAAAGAAAGTACTTCCTCCTTGGTGGAAAAATCCAGTGCTACGATGGTTCTGCTCATTTTGAACTCCTTTCAATCACATCCTGAACAGATGCATATCCGTATTTGGCCAGTACGCCGGGAAGTTCATCAATAATCTTCACACAGACATACGGATCAACAAAATTGTGGGCGCCGACTTCCACAGCCTTTGCCCCGGCCAGCAGGAACTCGAGAACGTCCTCGGCCTTGCTGATGCCGCCGACACCGATGATCGGAATCTTTACGGCATTGGCACACTGCCAGACCGCCCGGATGGCTACCGGCTTGATGGCCGGTCCGGAAAGACCGCCGGTATTGTTGGCAAGCACCGGTCTGCCGGTCCGCAGGTCAATGCGCATGCCGAGCAGCGTATTGATCATGACCAGGCCGTCCGCTCCTGCCTCTTCGACTGCCTTTGCGATTTCGACAATATTGGTGACATTCGGCGTCAGCTTGACATAGACCGGTTTCCTTGCTGCTTCCTTTGCCATTTTTGTAACCTTTGCAGCAAGAGCCGGATCAGTGCCGAGACCGATGCCGCCGTGCTTTACATTGGGGCATGAGATATTCAGCTCGAAGGCATCGACAACGGGACTGTCGTTCATCTTTTCGATGACTTCAACATAGTCTTCCTCGGCTGCTCCTGCCACATTGGCAAGCACACAGGTATCATACTGCGCCAGAAACGGCAGTTCATTTTCAATGATATAGTCAACACCGTGATTCTGCAGGCCGATTGCATTCAGCATGCCCATCGGTGTTTCGGCAATGCGGGGCGTGGGATTGCCGAAGCGCTCTTTCGGCGTTGCACTCTTGATGGCAATGCCGCCCAGCCGGCTGAGATCATACAGCTCGGCCAGTTCACGGCCGTATCCGGCACAGCCGGAAGCAGGAATGATTGGATTCTTGAGATCAAGTCCCGGCAGTTTTACAGAAAGATCCATATTACAGCACCGCCTTTCCGATGGCAAAGACCGGACCGTCCTTGCATACCCGAAGGCTTCCGCCTTCCTGATCTTTAACAACGCAGCCCATGCAGGCACCCATGCCGCAGGCCATGCGGCTTTCCAGCGACACATAGCCATCAGAATACTTTTCACTGACTGCCTTCAGCATCGGCAGCGGGCCGCAGGAAAGCACGAATGTCTCCTGGATATTGTTTTCCCGGACAGCATCGATGACGGTTCCCTTTGTGCCGCAGGATCCGTCCATGGAAGCGATGTACACATCACATCCAAGCTCTCTGAATTCATCGGCGAGAATGACGCTTGCGGCATCATTGAAGCCGAGCACGGCAGTGACATGATGTCCGTTCCGGATATAGCGGGCAGCTGTTTCCAGAAGCGGCGGCACACCGACACCGCCGCCGATGACCATGACATCACGGTCTTCGAGCGGGAATCCGGTACCCAGCGGTCCGAACAGATCCAGTGTCTCACCGGCTTTCATCGCCGCCATCTTTTCCGTTCCTTCGCCCACTGTCTTATAGACAAGAACGATCTGATCGGCTGCCGGAATACGGCAGATGCTGATGGGACGGCGCAGATAGAAGCCGGGGACCTGCACCTGCACAAACTGTCCGCAGGATGCATCTTCGGCAACCGAAGTCTGCAGCCGCATCTTCCAGGTATCCTTTGCAATATTGGTGTTTTCAAGTATTACAGCCTGTTCAGTCTTCATCTTTCTTCTCCGCATCATATACTGTTCTGCCGCCGACGATGGTGCGCATGACTCTGGCCCTTACGCTCCAGCCGTCAAACGGCGTATTCTTTCCTTTTGAGCAAAACTCGGAAGCATTGATCAGATGTTCATGATCGAGATCGGCAATGATCAGATCACTGTCATATTCCTCCCTGATTTCACCCTTGTTTTTCAGTCCGAAACGCTCCGCCGGCTTTTTCGCCATCCAGCTGATGAGCTGCGGCAGCGTCCAGCGTTTCTGCCGGTATACAAATTCGGTATAAAGCAGGGCAAAGCTGGTTTCCAGGGAAACGATGCCGAAGGCAGCTTCCGCCATCGGCCGGTTCTTGTCTTTCTCCGTATGCGGGGCATGGTCGCTGGCAATAAAATCCAGAGTGCCGTCTTCCAGCGCTTCGATCAGGCACATTCTGTCGGCGTGTGTCCGCAGCGGCGGATTCATTTTCCAGTTCGGTCCCTTGACATCCTTGTCCTCAAGCAGCAGATGATGGGCCGTAACTTCGGCACTGACATCCGCTCCGGCCTGCTTGGCCTGACGCAGTGCTTCAACGGATTCGATGGCAGAAATATGACAGCCGTGATATCTGGCACCGGTCTTTTCCGCCAGGATCAGATCCCGCTTCAGCTGTTCGCTCTCACAGGCGGAAGGAATGCCGATCCAGCCGTTCTCTGCGGCATATTCAGAATCATGGACACTGGCACCGGGCCGGCGGTAATTCATGTCTTCGGTGTGGCAGGCAATCAGAACATTCAGTTCCTTTGCCTTCTTCAGCGCTTCCTCCATGACGTCATCTTCGGCAACGCCGACACCGTCATCAGAGAACCAGCTGATGCCGAGTTCCTTCATGCCTTCCATATCGGAAACGCATCTGCCCTTTTCCTCATCGGTAATGGTGCCGTACGGCAGAACATTGACAATGCAGTCTTCGCCGATTTTTTTCAGATATTCACTGACCGTTTCGGGATCATCCGGAAACGGCTTCAAATTCGGCATCGGACAGACGGTCGTGAAGCCGCCGCGGGCTGCCGCCATGCTGCCGGTGCGCAGCGTTTCCTTCTGCTCATATCCGGGCTCGCGGAAATGGACATGAACATCAATCAGGCCGGGCAGGACATACAGTCCTTCGGCATCGATGATTTCAGCATCATCGATGATGATTTCGTCGGCAACCTTGAGGATGCCGGATTCATCAAACAGTACTTCTTTTTTCTGCACGGTTCCATCATGGAGCACCATGCCGTTTCTGATCAGCGTCTTCATATTCACCTCTCATGCAAAAAAAAGACAGCAGTCCTCAACAGGACAGCTGCCGCTCACAAACGATATCAAATAAGACAGAAACACCAATGCAAACAGCGTTCTGTATCAGCGTGGACATTTCTTTTCCGCAGCATCTACGTTCCATCGGCATCTCCTTTTGTCTGTAAGAATTCTATCATAGACGCATGCAAAAGCAATCATTTTTCACTGATTGCGGCGGGAATGCGGATGGGCAAGATCGACTGCCTTCTGCAGACGGTCCTGGGTGACATGGGTATAGATCTGGGTCGTCGAGAGATTCTCATGTCCAAGCAGTTCCTGAACGATCCTGAGATCAGCACCATTGTCAAGAAGATGGGTCGCAAAGCTGTGGCGGATCATATGCGGATGCACATGCACGGCCAGGCCGGCAGCTTCACCGCTCTTTTCACAAAGCAGCTGAATGCTGCGGGCAGTGATCGGCTTTCCCCGCCGGTTGACAAACAGATATCCGTGTTCTTCCCCGTCAGCCATGAAAACCGGCCGGCTTTCAGCTAGATACAGTTCGATCAGCTGGCTGCAGCGGGGATAGAACGGAATCATGCGTTCCTTGCTTTCCTTGCCGAGCACGCTGAGATAGCGTTCCTTCAGATTGATCTTACTGATCTGCAGGCCGGCGCATTCACTGACTCGCAGGCCGCAGGCATACATGACTTCAATGATGCAGCGGTCACGGATCCCGGCCGGATCATCCAGATCAAAGGAATCCAGCAGTGTCTCCATCTGCTCAAAGGTCAGAAACTCCGGCAGCTTCCGGCGCGAGGCAGTTCCCTTGAACATCCGCACCGGATTGGCGCTGATGCCTTCGGAACGGTTGAGATAGCGGTAGAAGGATTTCAGCGCTGAAAGACTGCGGGCATAACTGCTGTTGGACAGCGGCACGCCGCCGATCTCACCGGAGCGCAGCTTCATGACATAATCGCTGATGTCTTCCTTGCCGACCTTCTCAAATGAGGAAATATTGTTTTCCCGCAGGTATTCCAGAAAACGCTCGATGTCACGCCGGTAGGCATCCGCCGTATCGGCACTGCCGGTACGGGAGAGACGGATGTGATCGAGAAAACGGTCCAGTGACCTCTCAAAGCTGTCCGCCATCTTTCATCTCCCTGATCAGCGCCAGTGACTGCGGGGCATACTGGTTCTTGCGGTCTTTCTTATTGAACTTCCCTTCCAGATACATGATGCCGAAATTGGCATTCATCGGCTGGAAATGGTTCGGATCAGCGGTTGAAATATAGTGTGACATGGCACCGATCATCGTTTTCGGTCCCGGTTTCACCGGTTCTTCTCCCTTCAGGACATGGGCCAGGTTGATTCCCGCCAGCATGCCGGATGCGGCTGATTCAATATAGCCTTCCACGCCGGTCATCTGACCGGCAAAGAACAGGTCATCACGGTCTTTCCACTGGTAGGTTTCGCGCAGGCACTTCGGCGAATTGATGAAGGTATTTCTGTGCATGACACCGTAGCGGACGATCTCGCAGTGTTCGAGACCGGGAATCATCTGCAGGATCCGCTTCTGTTCGCCCCACTTCAGGTGGGTCTGGAAGCCGACGATGTTGTACAGGGTTGCCTCGGCATTGTCCTGCCGCAGCTGGACAACAGCATAGGGACGCTTCTTTCCTTCCTGCTCAAGGCCGACCGGCTTCATCGGGCCAAACAGCAGCGTATTGCGGCCGCGTCTGGCCATCTCTTCAAACGGCATGCAGCCTTCGAAATAGACTTCCTTTTCGAAGCTGTGCAGTTCTGCAGTTTCAGCTGTGATCAGGGCATCGTAGAAGGCATCGAACTGCTCCTTGTCCATCGGGCAGTTGATATAGTCCGCTTCACCCTTGTCATAGCGGGACTTGCGGTAGGCTTTTTCCATATCGATTGACTCATAGGTCACGATCGGTGCCGCCGCATCATAGAAATAGCAGTATTCTTCTCCGAACAGGGCGCTGATCGCCTTTGTCATCGCATCTGAACTCAGCGGTCCGGTCGCAATGACGCACGGTCCTTCCGGTATTTTATCGCATTCTTCCGAAACGACTTCGATCAGCGGATGGTTTCTGATCTTTTCGGTGATCATCGCCGCAAACCGGTTCCGGTCCACGGCCAGGGCACTGCCGGCCGGCACCTGATTGGCATCGGCGGCACTCATGATCAGCGAACCGATGGTCCGCATCTCCTCTTTCAGAAGCCCGACTGCATTTGTCAGGGCATTGGAGCGCAGCGAATTGGAACAGACGAGTTCAGCAAAGTCATCGCTGTGATGAGCCGGTGTCTTTTTGACCGGCTTCATTTCGACAAGCCTTACGGAAATGCCTCTTTCCGCCAGCTGCCAGGCTGCTTCACATCCGGCAAGGCCGGCTCCGATAACGGCTGCTTTCATGATTTTCTGCTCTTGCGGACGGTTTTCTTCGCCGCTGTCTTTCCAGCCGCTTTTTTGGCGGAGGTGCCGGAAGAACGGCTGACAATGCGTTCACCGTCAAGGCTTTCCATATAGCGGCACTTCGGGAAGTTGGAACAGCCGTGGAAATAGGTTCCGTAGCGTGACTTTCTCTTCAGCAGTTCACCGCCGCACTCCGGACAGGTCTTGCCGGTCGGTTCCGGCTTTTCCTTTTCGGTCTTTTCGTCAATAGTGATAAACTGCAACTTTGCCTTGTACCACATATCGGCTGTGTCGCTGTCTGCAACGAA
>JAZPXY010000001.1:0-51993 GCA_045543875.1 Bulleidia sp. | reverse complement strand
CACCGGTGCCGCTGTTTACCTTCATCAAGGCCATCGAAAAGACCATCAAGGATCTGCAGATGAAGGAAGACCTGGCACACCGTTTCCTGAATGAAGGTTTCTCGGGCGGTGAAAAGAAGCGCAATGAGATCGTTCAGATGGAACTGCTGAAGCCGTCTCTTTCGATGCTGGATGAAATTGACTCCGGCCTCGATGTCGATGCCATCAAGATCGTCGGCGATGCCATCAGCCGTCTGCGTGAGGAAACCGGCATGTCGATCATTGTCGTATCCCACTATGAGCGTTTCCTGGAGATGATCCGTCCCCAGTATACGCATGTCCTGGTTGACGGCCGTATTGTCTGCAGCGGCGGTCCGGAACTGGCTCAGCGCATTGACAGCGAAGGCTATGACTGGATCTACCGTGAATACAATATCAGCCCGGCAGCCGAGGCTGATGAAACAGCCGCACGGCCGGCTTCGATCGGCGTCTGTGCGGTGCGTGAAAGCGTGAAAGGTGCGGAGCAGTAATGGAAACGGTCCGCACATCACAGACACTGGTTCTTCCGGAAGGATACAGCGCCTACGAAATCAATGCCGATGAGGATCTCAGCCTGCAGCTGAAGATCACCCGTCCGTGCGATGTTTTCGTGCGCATTCTGAAGGCCGCTAAAATGCAGGTGAACATTGAGGCTGCGGAAGGCGTCAAGGCTGCCGTTCTGTTCTATAACAGCAGCAAAGATACCGTAACCAGCAGCGAGTGTCATACGGTAATGAAGGATGCCGATCTGACAGTCGCCTACGGCGAATGCAACGGTGCCGAAACATACCGCAATGTAAAGGTGGAACTGAAGGAAAGCGGCGCAAAGGCACTGCTGTCCACAGCTTCGCTTGTCAACGAAAAGAAAGAATACCGGATGGAGGTTGCCAACCTGGCACCGCATACATCCGGCGATATCCGCAACTTTGCCGTCGTTCTTTCCGAAGGACGGCTGATGATCGATGCCATCGGCCGCATCGTCAAGGGCGCCTACCGTTCCGAAAGCCATCAGACTTCAAGAGCCCTGAGCTTTGCGGAAGGCCAGCGCTCGGAGATTCTGCCGGAGCTGCTCATTGACGAAAATGACGTACAGGCCAGCCATGCCATGTCGATCGGCCGCGTTGATGAAGACCAGCTGTACTACATGATGTCAAGAGGTCTCTCGATCGAGCAGTGCACCAGCCTGATCAGCACCGGCTATCTGATGCCGATCACGGAAGTTCTCAAAAATGAGGAACTGCGCAGCACGCTTGCGGAAGAGATGGAAAGGAAGATCACGGAATTATGTTCGATGTAGAGAAGATTCGCCGGGACTTTCCGATGCTCAGAAACCGTCCTGATCTGCTGTATTTTGACAATGCCGCAACGACCTACAAGCCGCAGGCTGTCATTGATGCTGTGTGCGGTTTCTGGAACGGCTATACTTCCAATGTCGAACGCGGTGACTATGAAACAGCCGTAAAGGCTGACAAAGCCTATGATCATACCCGTGAGATCATTGCCCGCTTCATTCACTGCCAACCCAGGGAGGTTGTCTTTACCGCCAACATTTCCCATTCCCTGAACCAGATCGCCTTCGGCATCGGCCGCTGGCTGAAAGAAGGCGATGTCGTTCTGACGACGGAAGCCGAGCACGCATCCAATCTGCTGCCGTGGTTCCGTCTGCAGGAAGAAAAGGGGATCCGCATCGAATATGTGAAGGTCGACCGCCAGGGTGTATGCCATGCGGAAGATTTCCGCAGAGCCATGCATGAGGGCGTCAAGGTCGTTTCCATGGCGCATGTGACCAATGTTCTCGGCTCCCTGCAGCCGATTAAGGAAATTGCGGCCATTGCCCATGAATACGGAGCACTGGTGGTTGTTGACGGTGCCCAGTCAGTGCCGCACCGTCCCACCGATGTGAAGGATCTGGATGTTGATTTCCTCGGCTTCTCGTCCCACAAGATGTGCGGACCGGACGGCGTCGGTGTTCTTTACGGACGCTATGATCTGCTGCAGAAGATGGATCCGGTATTCCTCGGCGGCGGTATGAATGCCCGCTTCTCGTCCGACGGATCGATCATCTACAAGGATGCTCCGCAGAAATTCGAAGCCGGCACGCCGAATATCGAAGGCGTCATCGGCCTTGGCGCAGCGGCCGAATATCTGATGTCGCTGGGCATGGAAAACATTCAGGCCTATGAAGCTGAACTGCGTGCCTACTTTTCCGAAAAGATCGCAAAGCTCGACAATATCGAGTTCTACAATCCCGACAACACATCCGGACCGATTACCTTCAATGCGAAAGGTGTCTTTGCCCAGGATGCGGCCGGGTATCTCGGCGCCCACAATATCTGCGTGCGCTCCGGCAATCACTGTGCCAAGATCCTGCACGAAGTCATCGGCACGGACCAGACGATCCGGGCATCGCTGTATTTCTACAATACAAAGGAAGAAATTGACCGCTTCATTGAAGCTGCCGGAAATATCACACTTGAAAATGCCATCGGTATTTTCTTCTAGGAGGTTTTTATGAGCAATACGAACAGTCTGCTGGCTGATCCGGAGATCCTGCGTGAGCTGATCATGGATCATTATCAGTATCCGCATAACCATAAGCTGAAGGATGATGACCGCTATATGATGAAGCATATGGCTTCCGATTCCTGCATTGACGATATCAAGGTTCAGGCAAAGATCGAAAACGGCGTCATCGAGGATATCTGCTTTGACGGTGTTGCCTGTACGATCTCCACCGCCTCGACATCGATGATGACCGATCTTCTCAGAGGGAAGACAACGGATGAGGCAAAGAAGATCATGCAGAACTACTTTGACATGGTTGATGCCAAAGAATATGACGGCGATCTTCTGGAAGAAGCCATTGCCTTCAAGAATGTCTACCGGCAGGCCAACCGCATCAAGTGTGCGACGATCGGCTGGCGGGCAATGGAAGAACTGATCGAAGAAAGCGAGAAGGGCAATGAGTGAAGCAAACAGAAACAACGAAGCCATCTATGCCCAGGATGATTACAAATACGGTTTTCATGATGATGTTGAATCGATCATCGATACCGGCAAGGGTCTGAATGAAGATATTGTCAGACAGATCTCGGCCTACAAGCATGAACCGGAATGGATGACCGAATTCCGGGTGAAGGCATTCCATATCTTTGAATCAATGCCGATGCAGACATGGGGACCGGATCTCAGCGATATCGACTTCCAGGACTTTACCTATTACCGCAAGGTTTCCCAGGATACCGAAAAGAGCTGGGATGATGTTCCGGAAGAAGTCAAGAATACCTTTGAAAAGCTGGGCATCCCGGAAGCAGAAAGAAAATATCTGGCCGGTGTCACGACCCAGTATGAGTCGGAAGCCGTCTATCACAACATGCTGGATGAAGTCCGCTCAAAGGGTGTCATCTTCCTGGATATTGACAGTGCTCTGAAAGAATATCCGGATCTGTTCCGGAAGTACTTTGCGACCATCGTACCGGCCAGCGACAACAAGCTGGCAGCTCTGAACAGTGCCGTATGGTCGGGCGGTTCCTTCATCTACGTGCCGAAAGGCGTGAAGCTGGAAAAGCCGCTGCAGTCCTATTTCCGCATCAATTCCGAATCCATGGGACAGTTTGAGCGCTCCATCATCATCGTTGATGACGGCGCCGAGTGTTCCTACGTTGAAGGCTGCACTGCTCCCCAGTATTCCAAGGATTCCATGCATGCGGCAGTCGTCGAAGTCTTTGTCGGCGAAGGCGCAAAATGCCGCTACTCCTCGGTTCAGAACTGGTCCGGCAATATCCTCAACCTCGTCACCAAGAGGGCAAAGGTGGAAGCACACGGCACCATGGAATGGATCGACGGCAATATCGGCTCGCGTATTTCGATGAAGTATCCGGCCTGCATTCTGGCCGGTGAATATGCCCACGGCATGTGCATTTCCATTGCCGTAGGCTCAAAGAACCAGTATCAGGATACCGGTGCCAAGATGATTCATCTGGCTCCCCATACCTCTTCCTCGATCGTTTCCAAGTCGATCTCAAGAAACGGCGGTGTCACCAACTTCCGTGACTGGATCCGCTTCGGAAAGAAGGCCGGATATTCCAAGGCCAAGATCGAATGCGATACCCTGATCCTCGACAAGATCTCGCGCAGTGATACCATTCCGCTGAACATCAGCGAAAACAGCACTTCGATCATCGAGCATGAGGCCAAGGTCTCCAAGATCAGCGAAGACGAGCTCTTCTATCTGATGTCGAGAGGCCTTTCCGAAGAACAGGCAACGGAAATGATCGTCATGGGCTTCCTTGAGCCGTTTACCAGGGAACTGCCGATGGAATATGCAGTTGAGCTGAACCAGCTGCTGAAGATCGACATGTCCGGATCGATCGGCTGATCATGGACAAGAAAACTGCCCGCAGGACAGGTCTTGCGGCCAGAAAGAACATACCGGCAGATGTCCGCAGTGAGAAGAACAGTATCATTGCGGACATTCTTATTCATAAGATCCAGGGGATGCACTGTGTCGGCTGCTATGTGACCCTCAATGATGAAGCCGATACCGAACCGGTTCTGAGGTACTGCCTGGATCATCAGATCCGCCTGGCAGTTCCTAAGGTGACGGGAAACACGCTGACCTTTTATGAAATCCATTCCCTGAATGATCTGCAGGAAGGCTGCTTTCATGTCCGGGAACCAGTTACGGACAGGGAAGTGGCGTGTGAAGAAATGGATCTGATGATCGTGCCGCTTTCCGCCTTTGATGATGAGAATCACCGCACCGGCTACGGCAAAGGCTACTATGACAGTGTTCTGAAGCGCTGCCGGCATACCTGCGGCATTGCCTTTAAGGAACAGAAGGTTGACAGAATTGAGACAGATCCCTGGGATGTGGATCTGGATGAGGTGATCTGTGCATAATATCAGATGCGTATTGTTTGATCTTGGCTGGACGCTGCTGAAGCCGGCATCCGGCGACTGGACCTATACCTGTGCCTTTCAGAAAATGTTTCCGCCGGAAATCTGCGGTTCCTATAGTGAGAAGAAATGGCGCGAAGCCTTTGCGAAGGCCTATCAGCCGCTGGCTGATGCACCGTACATGAAGGATGTGGAAGAACAGATCTGCCGCTACACCCGCTTCTTCCGTGAACTGGTGCAGTATGCCGGCTATCAAATTACCGATGAACAGGCAAAGATGCTGGCGGAAGATATTTCCGGCAATGATGAGAACATGTATCTGCTAAGTACGGCTGAGGAAACGCTGATCCGCCTGAAGCAGAAGGGATACCGGCTTGGGGTTATCTCTGATACCTGGCCGAACATCGAAACCCAGCTGGCATATCTTGGCATTGACAGGTATTTCGATCAGCTGACCTACAGCTACCGTCTCGGCGTATCCAAGCCTGATCCCGCGATGTTTGAGGATGCCGTAAAAAAAACCGGCATGCGGCCGGATGAAATTCTGTTTATTGATGATCTGGCAAAGAACCTGTATGCGGCAGAAGAGCAGGGCATGCACTGCCTGCTGAGCCTGGCTCATCCCGGCACCGCAAAGGATCCGCACTTCGGCCATGTATACAGACCGGCCGATGTATTCGCATATCTGGATGAAGAATGACAGCCCCGGCTGTCTTTTTTCTCTGAAAAAGCAAAAAAAAAGACAGTTTTCATTTCTGTACTGCTTTGTTCAAATAACGATGTACTGCTCAGCTGCGGCTGCTTAACTTGCCGTAGTTCATGGAATAGCCTAATGTTGCATGCAGAACACCGTACTGTGCGAGCATGAATGCCGCAAATTCGATGTAAGCCATTGATTTTCTGTCCTCCTTTCTGCGTGGACATTTATTTTACACCTTTAAAAAAAGAATGCAAGTTTTTTGCGAATCAGATATACTGTCAGTGCAGAGGTGACAATATGCAGGAACTGACAGTCAGACGTGCCCGTCCCGATGATGCGGAGACATGTGCACGGATTCATATTGAATCATGGCGCCATGCCTTCAGTGAAATGATCAGCAAGGGCGTCATGACCCGCATGACCAATTATGAGCGCCAGAAACAGCTGTACGCGGCAGCCGCCGAAAGCCGTGATCATCATGGTTTTCTGATCATGAACGGTGATAAACCCTGCGGCATGGCCTGGTACGGACCGTCCCGCCGTCCGGATGTGGCCGACAGTGCCGAGCTGATCTGCATTCATATTCTTCCCGAAGCCCAGGACCGCAAAGCCGGCCGGCAGCTGCTTTCCCATGTGCTGGCGGATATGAATGACAACGGCTATGCAAGCTGCTATCTGTGGGTCTTTACCGCCAATGAAAAAGCCCGCCGCCTTTATGAGCGGTTCGGGTTTAAAGAAGACATCCCCCGCAAGAGCACGCTCGAAGCGGAAGAAGTCATGTATACGAAAAAGTTTTAAGGAGCTGTACTCCTGAAGCCTGATGATATCAGTCAGCAGGTTTCTCTACAGCTCCTTTTTTCTCAGCAGAATACTGTGATCGGGCTTATGATATGTGTTTCCCTCCCACGAGGATTCGTACATTTTTATAAGTTCCTGAAGATCTTCTTCCGATCCGTCTGTCGAATACAGACGAGGATTGTCGTGATACTGTTCAATCAGTTCCGCTCTCAGTTCATCCAGCGTACTTCCGGCCCGCTTGTAAAGGAATACGAAGTAGTCGACGGAATCTTCGGCATTCTCAGTGAGGTCAGCACCGCTGATCTCTTTCAGGGCATCATCGTCCAGCAGTTTTACATTCTTTATCATCCTGCGATCTTCCTCATCATTACTATACACCAAACATCTGTTTCTGTATTTCCGGGCTTTGGCCGGCTGCCGAAGAAAAAGGAGCCGCAGCTCCCTGTATTGTTATTCTCCGAGTTCTTCAGCCCGGTGAATGCAGCGATCATTGGCTTCTTTGATCAGCTCCGGCAGATTGCCGTCCTTCAGAGCCTTGATCGCTTCGATGGTGGTTCCGCCTTTGGAACATACTTCATCAATGAAGTCATCCAGCGGTCTTGCGATATCCTGCTGCATCAGCTTGCCGGCGCCGATGATCGTCTGCACCAGCAGGGCTCGGGCAGTTCTTTCATCCAGTCCTCTTGCCGTAACATCATCGAGGATGCACTGGGTGAAGTAGTATACATAGGCAGGGATGCTGCCGTGAACGGATACGGTGACATTGATCATGTCTTCCGGAACGGTTCTGGTAACACCCATGGAATTGAAGAGCTGGAAGACGAAGTCATATTCATCAGCCCGGCAGTTCTCGGATCTGCACATGGCGGTGGAGCCTTCGCTGATCTGCAGCGGTGTATTCGGCATGACGCGGATGACCGGCACATTGTCGAGGGTTTCCTGCAGATGTTTGATGGATACACCGGTCACGATCGATACCAGGCATTCCATGCGGGCACCCTTGAGCTTTTCCAGGACACTGTCGCACATCTGCGGCGTGACGGCCAGCAGGGTGAGGTGCGACTCTTCGGCAACTTCACGTTCGCTGGAAAGAACGTCAAATCCGTCGGTCTTGCATTTCTCCCTGACTTCCGGGGAAGGATCATAGACACAGATTCTCCAGCGTTCCAGATATTCCTTCATGACGGCGCCGCGGGCAATTGCCAGACCCATGTGGCCGAGGCCGATAAATCCCAGTGTGTATTTTCTGCTTGTTCTCATAATGATCTCCTGATATAGATTCTAATACTTCTGTCTATACCTTATCACTGATTTTGCACTGCCGTGAAGCGATTTTCTCCAAAAAGGAAAAGAAGCCGTGAACAGGCGGGCAAACACTGTATAATGATGACATGATCAGAATCGTACACTGCTGGATCGAGCATCCGGTCAGAAAACTGGACCAGACATTTACCTATCTTTATGAAGGAAATGTTGAACGCGGCTGCCGCGTGCAGGTGTCTTTCGGCACCCGCACCCTGATCGGCTTTGTCGATTCTGTCGAAGAAACGAATGAGAGCCGGGATGAAATAGAGGCCAGGCTCGGCATGAAGCTGAAGGATATCGAAGGCGTCCTGGATGAAGAAAGCCTGATCACCGATGAACTGCATGATCTGGCTCTGTGGATGCGCGATGATACACTGTCTCCGGTCATTGCCTGTTTCCAGACGATGCTGCCGGGAAAGGTCAAGCCGGCCGGCGGCCGCAGAAGTGCGGTCAGTGAACGCTGGGTCAGGCTGAGCGAGAAGGAAGTATCGCTGACACCGAAACAGCTGGAAGCCTATCTGTATGTGAAGGAGCACCAGCCGCTGACCTACAGTGAACTGCGGAAGCAGTTTCCCAATCAGGCCCGGGCTCTGATTGAAAAGGAAGCAGTCATCAGCGAGGAGAAGGAAAAGGAAGGACAGCTTCTGCATGCGGCTGTACCGGAAGCTTCCCTGCATCTGAGCGATGAACAGCAGCGGGTCATGGATGAGATCCGCAGCAGTGATGATTCCGTCTTTCTGCTGCAGGGTGTTACCGGATCAGGCAAGACCGAAATCTATCTGCAGCTGGCAGCGGAAGCTCTGCAGAAGGGAAAGCAGGTACTGATCCTGGTGCCGGAGATCGCCCTGACGCCGCAGATGATCAGCCGGGTCAGAGACCGTTTCCAGGAAGGCCTTGCCATTTACCACAGCGGTCTCAGCGACCAGGAAAAATATGAACAGTACCGGCTCGTGAAGACCCGTCAGGCTTCGATCGTTGTCGGTACCAGAAGCGCCGTCTTCCTGCCGTTTGCCGATCTTGGACTGATCGTGCTGGATGAAGAACATGACGGATCCTACAAGCAGGATTCGCAGCCATGCTATCACTGCCGTTCGGTTGCCATCCGGCGCGGCCGCTTCCATCGCTGCAAGGTGATCCTCGGCTCGGCAACACCGTCGCTGGATTCCTATGCCCGGGCGCTGAAGAAGGTGTATCATCTTGTCGTTCTCAAAGAACGCATCAACCGGACGATGCCGGAAGTTACCGTTGTGCCGGTGCGGGATTCGATCCGCAGGGGCGGATCCTATATCCTGACCGATGTCCTGAAGGACAAGATACATGAGCGGCTGGCCAGAAAGGAACAGGTGATCCTGCTTCTCAACCGCCGCGGCTACAGTTCCCAGCTGCGCTGCCGCAGCTGTCAGGAAGTTCTGAAGTGTCCGCACTGTGATCTGGCGATGAGCTGGCATCACGATATCAGAAGGCTGAAATGCCATACCTGCGGCACCGAAATGCATACGCCGGCAGCCTGTCCGGCCTGCGGCTCAAAAGCCGGCTTCATGAGCTATGGCTTCGGCACCCAGCGTCTGCAGGAAGAAGTGCAGAAGGAATTTCCGGAAGCCCGCATTCTCCGCATGGATGCCGATACGACCGGCCGCAAGAATGCCCATGCCCGGATCCTTGAGGCATTTGCCGCGCAGGAAGCAGATATTCTGCTCGGTACGCAGATGATTGCCAAGGGTCTGGATTATCCCAATGTCACGCTGGTCGGCATCGTCAACGGCGACGAAGGCCTCAGCCGGACTGACTTCCGCAGCTGTGAAGTGACCTTTGATCTGCTGATGCAGGCATCCGGCCGCAGCGGCAGGGGAGACAAGAACGGCGAAGTCGTGCTGCAGGTCTATGACCCCGGCCATTATGCCGTGCAGTGTGCTGCCCGTCAGGATTATGAAACATTCTTCTATCAGGAGATGAAATTCCGTCATGCCGGACAGTATCCTCCCTATACCTATCTTGCAGCCCTGACTGTCAGCAGCCGTGACCAGCGGCAGACTGACCGTCTGGCCCTGAGCCTGAAGGCTTCCCTGGCCGGCAGCTTTCAGGTCATCGGCGTTGTTTCCCTGCTGAAGATCAATGACCGCTGCCGCAGCCGTATTCTGCTGAAAGGCAAGGATGCTGAAGAAATGCGCCGGGCCATCCGCCGCTTTATCAATGAGACCGATCTGGATCTCAAAGGACTGAAGATCGATATCGATCCCCTATACCTCGACTGATTATGGAAAGTACAAGAAAACAGATCCTGGATGTGCTGGTCAGAGTGTTCCGTGACAATGGCTATGCCTCGCTGCTGATGCGGCATACTTCGATTCCCGAAAAGGATGTCGCCTTTGCCTCGGAGATCATCTACGGCACGATCCGGAATTATACACTGCTGGAAGAACAGTGGCGGCCTTTTGCGAAGAAGACAGCATTGCGGACGGCGCTGCTTTTGGACATGAGCATCTATCAGCTGATGTTCATGGACAATGTTCCGGCCTATGCCGCTGTCAATGAAGCGGTTGAACTTGCCGGCAAAGGCCAGGAACGGTTTGTCAATGCCGTTCTGCGCCGGGCGGAAAGCCGCGGCTTTCACAAAAAGGAAGGCAGCGATCTGAAGACGCTGTCCATCAACTGTTCGCATCCGCTCTGGATCCTGCAGATGTGGAAGGCTCACTACGGCGAGAAGACGGCCCGCCGCATTGCCATGGCCGACCAGCAGCGTTCAGTGGTATACGGCCGTCTCAATCCCCTTAAGGGCAGACGGGAAGACCTCAGTGATGAACGCTATGAATGGCTGAATGACACCAGCTTCCGCTATCACGGCAAAGCCGGCCGCGATGAGCATCTGAAGAACGGAGAAATCCTGCTGCAGGATCTGCACTCCCAGCAGGTGGCGCCGCTTCTGCAGGCTGAAAAGGGGATGCGGGTGCTGGATGTCTGTGCCGCTCCCGGCACGAAAAGCCAGCAGATCGCCTGTGCCATGGAGAACGAAGGGGAAATTGTATCCTGTGAACTGCATGAGCACCGGACCGGCCTGATCCGGATCCTGATGGAACGCTGCGGTGTTTCCATCTGCCGTGCCGTTCATTGTGACAGCACCGTGCCCGGCCAGTTTGAAAATGAGAGTTTTGAGCGTATACTGATCGATGCGCCCTGTTCCGGACTGGGCGACCTTTCCCACAAGCCGGAGATCCGCTGGCATCTGAAGCCGGAAAACATCGATGCCCTGGTAAAGACGCAGAAGGCACTGCTGGAAGCCAATGCCCCGTATCTGAAGAAAGGCGGCATTCTTGTCTACAGCACCTGCACGCTGAACCGCAAGGAAAACAGCGGCCAGATCGCCGGATTTCTGAAAAGCCATCCGGAATTTGAACTGCTGGAAGAGAAAACGCTGTTTCCGTTTGAAGACAATGCGGACGGATTCTACGCGGCAGCGATCCGGAAAAAGAACTGAAGAACAGTCACAAGTATGTTATGATGAACTATATGCAGACGATATTGGATCTTAATCTGAAACAGACAGAAGAGATGCTTGCCGGGTACGGACAGAAGCCGTACCGGGCAAAGCAGCTCTTTTCGTGGATATACCGCAAGCGGGTGGGGTCATTTGATGAAATGACGGATCTGCCGGCTTCCCTGATCGAAAAGCTGAAGGAAAACTATACCCTGGATGCCCTGAAGGAAATCGACCGTCAGGTAGCCCGCGATCAGACAACAAAGTACCTGTTTGAACTGCAGGACGGCGCTTCCGTGGAAGCAGTCCTGATGCATTTTCATTTCGGCAAGAGCCTGTGCATTACCTCACAGGTCGGCTGCAACATGGGCTGCACATTCTGTGCTTCCGGCCTTCTGAAGAAGCAGCGTGATCTGACGGCCGGCGAGATGGTAGCGGAAGTTCTGTATGTACAGAAGGAACTGGATGCCGTCGGTGCCAGAGTCGACAACATTGTCATCATGGGAACAGGCGAACCGTTTGACAACTATGACAATGTCATCAATTTCTGCTCGATCGTCAACAGCGATCACGGTCTTGCCATCGGCGCCCGCCATATCACGATCTCGACCTGCGGCATTGTTCCCCGCATTGATGATTTTGCGGCCGGTCATTACCAGTACAATCTGGCAATTTCCCTGCATGCGCCGAATGATGAACTGCGCTCCCGCCTGATGCCGGTCAACAAGGCGTATCCGCTGGATACCCTGATGGCATCGCTGAAGCGCTACAGCGTTGACAATCACCGCCGTCTGACCTTTGAATACATTCTTCTTGACGGCGTCAATGACAGTGATGAGATGGCAGTCCAGCTGGCGGATCTGATCCGCGGCATGAATGCCTATGTCAATCTCATTCCCTACAACCAGGTGGATGAAAACGGTTATCTTTCCACCAATGAAAAGAAAGCCCTGCACTTTTACGATGTGCTGATGAAGCACGGCGTAAAAGCGACACTGCGCTCAAGGCACGGCGACGACATTGATGCGGCGTGCGGACAGCTGCGGGCAAAACACGAAAGGGCAAAACAGTCATCATGAAATATTACGGAATCACAGACCGGGGACTGATCAGAAAAAACAACCAGGACAGCTACGTCATCGCCAGCAATGAGGCGCGTGACGTTTTTGCGATTGTTGCCGACGGCATCGGCGGCAATCTCGGCGGCGATATTGCCAGCCGCATGGCTGTTTCGCATTTTTCCAAGGTCTTCTCCGAGACCGGTGCCTTCCGTTCCGAATCACAGGTCAGAGCCTTCATTGAAAGAGAAGTGGAGCGGGCCAATACCGAAATCTATCAGTACGGCCTGAAGCGTCCGGCCCTGAAGGGAATGGGCACGACACTCTGCGGGGCTCTGATCACCCGGCATGCCATCTATATTGTCAATATCGGTGACAGCCGCGCCTATGCCTGGTGGAATGACGGCCGCATGGCCCAGCTGACCATGGATCATACGCTGCTCAATGACATGCTGATGCACGGTGAGCTGACAGCGGAAGAGGCAGAGAACTTTCCCCGCAAGAATGTACTGACAAATGCCCTCGGCGTATGGGAATCCGTACGCTGTGACATCAGTGTCCATCAGGAACAGATCGACGGTCTGCTGCTGTGCTCGGACGGTCTGCACGGCTATGTCAGTGAAGATCATATTACCGGCATTGTCATGAACCATGAAATGGATCCGACCCTGCGGGGCCGCAAGCTTCTCAAGGCAGCGCTGGATACCGGCGGCTTTGACAACATTACGATCGTTCTGATCGATCTCGAAGGCGAGGGATGCCTATGAGCGGCAAGAATGTCATTGCCAACCGCTATGAGGCCATCGAGCATATCGGCAAGGGCGGCATGGCTGATGTTTTCAAGGCCATTGACACGATCCTGAACCGGGAAGTTGCGATCAAGATCCTGCGGGCTGATCTCAGCACCGATGCGGTTTCGATCCTGCGCTTCGAAAGGGAAGCTCAGGCTGCCACCGCGCTTTCTCATCCGAACATTGTCGAAATCTATGATGTAGGTGACTATAAGGGTCATCATTTCATCGTGATGGAATATCTTCCGGGCCGGACTCTGAAACAGGTGATCCGGGCCCGCGGTCCGCTGCTCAATGAAGAAGCAGTGGATATCATGAAGCAGCTGACTTCGGCTGTTGCCGAAGCTCACAGCCGCAATATCATTCACCGTGACCTGAAGCCGCAGAATGTCATTGTCAAGGCGGACGGCAGCGTCAAGATCCTGGACTTCGGCATTGCCATGGCCAAAGGCAGCATGCAGCTGACTCAGGCCAACAATGTCATGGGCTCCGTGCATTATCTGGCACCGGAACTGGCGAAGGGCGAATCTGCTTCACCGCAGTCAGATATCTATGCCCTCGGCATTGTCCTCTATGAGATGCTGGCCGGCGATGTGCCGTTCAAGGCTGACCAGGCGGTGCAGGTTGCCCTGAAGCATATGCGGGAACCGTTCCCGCGTGTGCGTGATGTCAATCCGACCGTGCCTCAGGCGGTGGAAAACATCATTATGAAGGCGACTGCCAAGGATCCCCGCCAGCGCTATGAAAGCTGTGTGGAGATGTACCGTGATCTGCAGACATGCCTGCGGCCGGAAAGGGCAAATGAAAAGCCGCTGGTCCTGGCTGAGCCGGAAGCGAAGAAGCCGGAGCGCAGGGAAACAAAGCAGGAGGCTGAAGTCAGAAATCAGCCGAAACAGAACCGGATCAGCCGCGAGGAAAAGATCCGCCGCGAACGGGAAAGAAGACGGCTTCTGATCATCAGCGGGGCGGTGGCGGCAGTGCTGTTTATCGGCATCATTGCCACGCTGTTCATGATGGGAATTCTCCATTTCGGTCCCAATACCGTGCTGGTGCCGGATATTGAGGGACTGACCAGGGATGAAGCCAGAGTTGTCTGTGAAGAAAACGGCCTTTCGATGGATGAAGTCAACGTCGTCTATGAACTGACCGATAATCTCGAAAACGGCCGCATCATTTCTGTTGATCCGCCGTTCAATACGGAAGTGGAAAAGGGAACGATCCTGACCATTACCGTTTCCAGCGGCATCGGCGAACGGATGGAAAACTTCGGAAACATGCAGATGACCGTGGGCCGGGTCCAGGAATACATTGCGGAAAAATACCCGCTGCTGAAGGTCAGCATCCAGGAAGAAGATACCGGCATTTCGCCGGGCATGGTCACCCGCCAGGAAGGCATTGAGCCGGGAACACTGTACAATCCGGCCGCGACCGGGGAACTGATCCTGTATTTCCAGCCGTATCTGAGCGTAACAATTCCTGATGACATCATCGGCAAGCCGCTGAATGATGCCAAGGAACAGCTGGAAGCCATGAACCTGCGGGTTGATGTGCGCAACCGTGACACGGCCGGCATGAGCCAGTCGGAAATCGATGAGCTCAAGTTCGGTGTTGTCATTGCCAGTGAGCCTTCTCCCGGTTCCACCTATGTGCAGCGGGAAAACAACTATGTTGTGCTGTTTTACTATTAATGAGGAAGAATGATAGCGAGAATAGTCAAAATCGTATCAAAAGAATATACTCTGCTGAATGATGAAGGCGAACGCATTGATGCCATTGTCATGGGCAAGGTCAGACGCCAGGATGCGCCGGTTGCCGGTGACCTGGTTGAGGCGGAATACACCGACGGCCGCTGGGTGATCCAGAAGATCATGCCGCGCCGCAACCGTCTGATCCGTCCGGCTGTTGCCAATGTTGACCAGGCACTGATCGTCATGAGCGTTAAGGATCCGGATTTTTCGCCGGCTCTGATCGACCGTCTCAGCATCCTGATCATGAAGGCAGGGGTAAAGCCGATTCTCTGTGTCACCAAATGCGACCTCGGCATCAGTGATGATTTCGAGGAACGCATCCGTGAATATGAAAAGGGTGAAATACCGGTGATCCGCACCGCCAAGGGATCGCTTGATCCTTCGCTGGCGTCTCTGTTCCGTGACAAGATCACGGTGCTGACAGGTCAGAGCGGTGCCGGCAAGAGCACGCTGCTCAATCAGCTGGAACCGTCGTTTCACCTTGCTACCCAGGAGATTTCCAAGGCTCTTGGCCGCGGACGCCACACGACCCGCCATAACGAGCTGCATGAAGTATGCGGCGGTCTGGTTGCCGATACGCCCGGTTTCTCTTCCATTGACTTCTCACATATCGGAGTCAGGGAACTGGCGCAGTATGTACCGGACTTTGTGCCGTATCTCGGCGGCTGCCGCTTCAATGACTGCATCCATGAGAATGAACCGGGATGTTCCGTCAAGGAAGCAGTGGCGGAAGGAAAAATCTGCCGTGTGCGTTATGAGAATTATCTTCAGGTGCTGGAACTGATCCGGCAGAGAAAGGAAAAATACCTATGATCGTAGCTCCCTCCGTATTATCTCTGGATTACTCACGCATGAAGGAACAGGTAGATGAACTGAATGCCTCCAAGGCAGAATGGATGCACTTTGATGTGATGGACGGGCATTTTGTCCCGAACCTGACATTCGGACCGGATATTCTGAAGGGCTTCTGCAAAATGTCGCCGCTTGTCAAGGATGTGCATCTGATGGTCAGCGATCCGTTCTTCTTCTCCGATGTATTTGCCAAAGCCGGTGCCGATTACATTACATTCCATGCCGAGGCACTGGATAATGATGACCGCGCCATCCGCGATCTCTGTGATCATATTCATTCCCTTGGCTGCAAGGCCGGCATTTCCGTCAAGCCGTTTACCAGGATCGATGCCGTACGGCCGTTCCTGAAGCAGTTTGATCTCTTTCTTGTCATGTCGGTGGAGCCGGGCTTCGGCGGCCAGGCATTTCTGCCGGCGAGCGTTTCCAAGATCGAAACGCTGCGCAGCTGGCTTGACAATGCCAATCCGGAAGCACTGATCGAAGTTGACGGCGGCATCAACGAACATACCGGCAAATTATGCAAAAAAGCCGGTGCTGATGTTCTGGTGGCCGGCAGCTATGTATTCAAAAATGATATTCAGAAGGCGGTGGAATCACTTTGCCTGTAAATGCCGTAATTGCCCTCAAGCTCTGTGACGGTCTGCCGGCGGTTGAAGCGGATTATATCGGTGCCGATGCCGGCGCTCTCTGGCTGGCCGAAAGAGGCATCCGCATGCGTCTGGCAGTCGGTGATTTCGATTCCGTGCAGGAAGAGGACATGGCTCTGATCCGCCGTTATGCCGAAGAGGTCATTGTCCTGAATCCGATCAAGAATGACAGTGACAGTGAATCGGCGCTGCGCCATGCCCTGGCGATGGGCTATGAAAAAGTCTGGCTGGCCTGCCGGATGGGCGGACGCATGGATCATACCTGGGTCAATTTCCGTCTCGCCATGATGTTTCCGGAACAGGCCGTGCTGTATGACCGCCGCAATCTGATCATGGCATACCGGCAGGGCAGGCATGTGATCAGAAAGAACGGCTATCACTTTTTCTCTGTCTTTGCGGACGAAAAGGCATGCATTTCCCTGGAAGGCATGAAGTACCCGCTGCAGAAGGCAGTAATCGGCCGCGATGACATCTACACGGTTTCAAACGAAATTGAAAATGAGGAAGGTGTGCTGACAGTCCATGAGGGGACAGTTCTCGTCATGCAGTGCAGCGACGAAAGGTAATAAGAAATGTCTGAGAAAAAAAGTACAGCCGCAATTATTCTGAGCGTGATTGCCATTGTGCTGTCGCTGGCAGCGATGTTCAGGACACCAACAGCGCCGGTTCAGGAGGCGGAAAGCACGGATGTGCAGTATGTTCTGTTCCTGGGAACCAACGACAAGGACAGCAACCAGCCTGTTTTTGCGCCGGAGGAAGCACGGGAAAAGGCTGAAGAAATCCTGCTGAAGCATTTCGGCGGCTATACGATTCAGGAAGCGCACGGCGGCTGGATCGATGACGGCAAGGTATACAGCGAGTATTCACTGGTCATCTATCTGAGTGATACCGAGGAAGACAAGGTGCATGCGGCGGCCGATGAAATGATCGAAGTGTTTGATCAGAGCAGTGTGCTGATCCAGACCAACCGCACATCAACCGAGTTCTACAGCGGTCAGTAACTTAACTGAGAAAATAAAAAAAGATTCCGGCAGGAATCCTTTTTTATCTAATCTTATTCGGCTTACTCAGCAGATGCAGTCTTTGCGGCTTTCTTTGCCTGACCTTTCAATGTCTTCAATGCGCGGGCAGAGACCTTGACTGTCTGGGGCTTGCCATCAACGATCATATGAACCTTCTGCAGATTGACATTCCACTTGCGGCGGGTAGCACGCAGGGAATGAGAACGTCTGTTACCAGACAATGCTTTTCTACCGGATACGGCACAGACTCTGGACATACCATAACCTCCTTCACTACAATTGCTTAAAAAAGATAACATAGATTAGTTTCAAATGCAATAAAAACCTTTATAAAAACCTTTATTCAGACTTGTTATAGTATATTTCGAAACACAATTATGTTAGAATACTCATGGTGTTGAAAGGAGAGGTCGAAATGAGTGATAAACAGATTTTCGCAGCTCTCGAAGCTGCGGATCACGAAATAAGACTGGTTGTTGGAGAATTTTTCAATACCAGATTCAATATTATCAAAGTAGAAAGAATTCCATCCAGCGGCGTTACCTATGATCAGGTCGTTGACGCGGAAGAAGTAACCAGAGCCATCAAGACGGCAGTTGCCAATACAAAGAAGATGCTCGGGGCTGATGTCAAGAGCGTGATCATGGCAATGCCGTCCTATCATATGAAGAAGTATTCTTTCAAGTCTACCGTGGATGTTGAGGGAATTGACGGCACTGTTTCCATTCAGGATGTCAGAAATGCCATCCGCAAGGCCCAGCAGATGGAGATCGGCAAGGATTATGCGCTGATCCAGACTGTCTGTGTGCGCTATACCGTCAACGGCATCTCAACCAGAAGGGTACCGCTTGGCGAACGCTGCTCACAGCTGACAGTTGATATCGATCTGCTGTGTGCTGACAGACAGTTTGCCTATGATCTTGTCACCTGCGTTGAAAACGCCGGTCTGGCTGTCATGGATCTGTTCCTGGATGTCTATGCGGTAGGCAAGGAAGCAGCACTGTTCGAACAGGCAGTTGACCGTCAGGTTGTGATCCTGAAGGTGGAACGTGAAGGAACAACGCTGGGACTGCTGAAACGGGGGCGTCTGACCACAGCGGCAGTACTGCCGGCAGGCCTTGGCACAATTGCCGGAACACTGAACGATCAGTACGGCATCCGCACCGATATGGCTGTCGAGCTGCTCAAGTACAGCGCCCGCCTGGATCAGGAAAAATGTTCCGACAATCCGGTGCATATCTGGTCATTGAACGGTGAAACAAGAACGATCAGCGAGCAGGAACTGGTTGACTGTGTGCGCCCGAATGTGGATGCATGGGCTGCAGCAGTGCAGAAAACATGCGGTCCAATCTTGCAAGCAGACGAAACAACTGTTATCATTACGGGTGAAGGTGGCGAGACTGACGGCCTGGACCGTCTTTTGCAGAAGCAGCTCGGGGTAGAAACCAGATACTATATCCCGGAAACGCTCGGCGGAAGGAACGGCGGCTTGACCGCTTGCCTCGGTTTATTTTATGCTTATCAGGACAAACTGCCGATAACCGGAAACATGGACGACAGTCTGGACATGGATGCATTCATTAAAGCCGTATCCTATCGGGACAAGAAAAATGATGTCTATCGTGAGGATACCTTAACGAACAAACTCAAGGGACTGTTTCTCGAAGGAAAGAAAAACTAAGTGGGGAGAGGTAAAGTAACATGGCAGATTTAACATACAATCAGATTGCCAAGATTAAGGTATTCGGTATTGGCGGTGCTGGAAGCAATGCAGTAAATCGAATGGTTCAGGAAGGCGTACAGGGCGTTGAGTTCTATGTCGCAAATACTGACCTTCAGGCTCTAGATGTTTCTCCGGTAGCCAACAAGATTCAGCTCGGCAGAGAAGGCCTCGGTGCCGGCGGCAACCCGGACAACGGCCGCAAGGCTGCAGTTGAAAGCGAAGACGCAATCCGTCAGGCAATGGAGAATGCCGACATGGTATTCCTGACAGCAGGTCTGGGCGGCGGCACAGGTACAGGTGCCTCTCCGTTATTCGCAAAAATCGCAAAGGAACTCGGATGCCTGACAGTAGGCATCGTTACAAAGCCGTTCTCTTTTGAAGGCAAGAAGAGAATGATCCATGCCGAACAGGGTCTGGAACAGCTGAAGGAATATGTTGACTCTCTGATCATCATTTCCAACAACAAGGTTCTGGATGTCATCGGTCATATTCCGTTTGAAGATGCATTCAAGGAAGCAGACAACGTTCTGCGTCAGGGCGTACAGACAATCACTGACCTGATCGCTGTACCGGCAATGATCAACCTCGACTTTGCCGATATCAAGAGCGTCATGGAAGGCCAGGGTTCCGCACTGTTCGGAATCGGCATGGCTGACGGTGAAGACAAGGCCAGAGAAGCTGCTGAACGTGCAATTCAGTCACCGCTGCTCGAAGCTCAGATTGCCGGTGCCAAGAGTGCAATCATCAACGTAACCGGCGGCACAAGCATGTCCGCTTATGATGCCAGCGAAGCAGTCGACTACATCCGTGAGGCTGCCGGCAATGACATCGACATCATCTTCGGTGTTGCCATCAATGACAAGATCGGCGATGCAATCATCGTATCCGTTATCGCTACCGGCTTTGATCTGCCGGAACCGACAATGATCGAAACAGCTGCTCCGGCCGCTACCAAGAGCCCTGTTGCTCAGCCGAAGCCGCAGCCGGCTGTCTATGAAGACGTTGAAGAAGATCTGTCCTTCGGCGTAGACGACAGCGACAGCATCATTCCGGGTTTCTTCAAGAGAAAGTAATCTGAACAGGCCATCTCCGGATGGCCTTTTTTCTTTTCATGCGGCATCCATTTGCATGGTAGAATGAATACAGGTACGATTTATGCCGGCACTGCAGAATGAACCCCGGATCAGGGAAGAACTGAAAATGACGAAACCGGCCGCAGACTGTCTGGCCGGATGGATACTGACAGCCGGCGGCATTCTGCTGACGGTGCTTTTTCCGCTTCCTGTCATGGTGATTCCGGCACTGCTGATCATTGCGGCAGGTGTCTTTCTGCTGTACCGCCATTACCGGGATGTCCGGATTGCAAAAGACAGCTGGCTGAAGGCGGAACCGGGCAGGCTGCAGGAAATGGAGCAGTCATTTGATCAGGCTGTGAGATGCCGGCAGTGTCTGCTGTATGATGAAGACCTGATTGCCCGAACCCCGGCCGGTCTGGTCTACCTGAGGTATGAGGATATCCTGTGGATCTATGCCATGAAACGGCGAAGCCGCTTTGCGGATCTTGCCTTTGCGGCAGTGAATGAAGTTGTCTGCATTGATATCGACGGCAATGAGTACCGGCTGATGCGCGGCTGCGATGATGCCGCTGCCGCCCTGCAGGTTCTGCGTGATCAGATGCGCAGGGCCGGATACAGGCCGCTGGAAGGATACGATGATTCCTTCCGCCGCCAGGTCAGAAAAGACCTGAATCTTTTGAAACGGAGGTATGAACAGTCTATGAGTGAACAGTTCAGCAAAGCTGCCGGCAGATGGATCTGCCCGCACTGCACTGCCGAAAACGAAAATACAGACAGATGTCCGTACTGCGGATGCCTGCGGGAAATCAATATTCCCGAAACGCCGGTGAAGACGAAGCCGGAAGAAGAAAAGGATTATTCCTGGCTGGAGCCGAATCCCGGCAGCACCACGGCAAAAGGAAACGGCATGCTGACAGTATTCCTGGCAGTTGCCTGCGTTGCCGTCATGGCCGTGTCGCTTGTCATTGCCCACATGATGAACAAGGCCGATCCGGTTCCGGCGCAAGCTGCCTATGATGAGGCAGAGCAGTATTATGACGGCCGCCTGATGGACGGCTATGTCGGGGATAAGATCTCTACCGCATTTCTCGACTTTACCGTCAATGATGCCCGCACCGCTTCTTCCTATGAAAACCTGAAGCCGAGGGACGGCTATGATTTCTGCATTGTCAATATCACCATCGGCAATACGATCACCCAGACACTGCCGATGTTTGATACTGATTTCATCCTGTTCTACGGCGAGGGTGATCAGGATGCCTGCTATCCGGTGACCTATGACGATCCCCGGACACAGAGCGGGAAGATGCTGGCAGGGGAATACTATATCAGTGTCGGTGAGACAGTCAGCGGCGATCTTGTCTATGAAGTGCCGCAGAACCGCGGCCAGACGGGAGTTCTCTATTTCGAAGAATACTTCGAAGGCGGAGAAACCGGAGACTACTATACGGTTACCTTCGGACTTGAATAGGCATGTGAAAAGCACGGGTCAATTATGATCCGTGCTTTTTTTGATGGTTCAGCAGTCGCCGGAGATATGCGGCTTTACATCATCAGGAATCAGGCAGCGGTATTTTTCATCGGCAGTGCGGCTGTCAAATTCTGCTTTTGCCTTGTCGATCCAGTTCTGATCCTCATAGATTTTCTCGGCCGCCAGTGCCAGTACTTCGGAAGCCTTGTATACCGACTTCATGGCATTGTCAGCCTTGCCCTGGGCAACCAGCTGCCAGGAATGGCCGGGGGTGCCGTAGCTGTAGGATGCAACATTGAAGGTGGCAGTCGGAACGACCCAGGAGACATCGCCGACATCGGTGGAGCCCATGCTGCAGTCTTCGCTGTGGGCATTGCGGACAAAGACAGTATTGATCGGACTGTTCTTCATATCCGCAAATACTTCGTCCTTGTTGATGACGGAGGCGGAGATCATATCCTTTGTGACCGGTTCGCCCTGATCCTTGAACTTCCGGGCATAGGCCAGATCTTCCGGCGTATATTCGATCATGCCGGCTTCATCGAAGCACTGTTCGATCAGATCTTCGAGAACGAAGTTGGGCAGGGTATTGCTCAGTGCTTCATCAAAGTGAATTTCCATTCTGGTTTCAGTCATCAGCGCCGCGCCTTTGGCAATATTGATGACTCTGTCATAGAGTGCCTGGCAGCGGGAATTGGTAATGGAGCGGACAAAGTAATAGACTTCGGCTTCGGCCTGGACAACATTCGGGGATCTGCCGCCGGCATTGGTAATGGCATAGTGAATGCGGTCGGTGCTCGGCATATGTTCACGCAGATAGTTGACGCCGATGTCCATCAGTTCGACGGCATCCAGGGCACTTCTTCCCAGTTCCGGCTCGGCAGCTGCGTGGCTGGCCTTGCCGAAGAAGCGGAAGTAGGCAGAGATGCAGCTCTGGGAGGAACCGGTGCCGACCTGGGTGATGTCGGAAGGGTGCCAAGCCAGGGCGATATCGACATCATCGAAGACACCGTCTCTGGCCATGTAGGCCTTGCCGGATCCGGCTTCTTCAGCCGGGCATCCCATGACCAGGATCGTGCCCGGACATTTCTTTTCTTCCAGCCAGTCCCTGATCAGCAGACCGGCGCCGATGCAGCCGGTGCCGAGCAGGTGATGGCCGCAGCCGTGGCCCATTTCCTGACCGTTCGGCTTCTTTTCGGCAACGTCTGCCTCCTGGCCGAGTCCGTAGAGGGCATCATATTCGCCCAGCAGGGCAATGACCGGACGGCCGCTGCCGTATTTTGCAATATAGGCAGTTTCAATGCCGACAATGTTTTCGGTTACTTCAAAACCTTTGGAACGCAGATAGTCTGCCTGACGGCGGCAGCTGTAGTGTTCCTGAAAGGCTGCCTCGGGATGATCCCAGATATCGCAGGCGATCGCTTTCAGTTCTTCTTCATATATCTTGTTCATGGATTCAGCTCCTTTGTGTATGAGTATATCATTTTCTTATTGTCATTGTATTTTCATGAACTGCAAAAAAGGCATATAATGGAAACCGTTACAGAAACGGAGTTTTTTTATGACAGAAATAATGGCAATGGAATTTATCCGCAAGCTTCCGACCCCGGAAGAGATAAAGCAGGAATACCCTATTGATGACAATATCCGTGCCGTCAAGAATGAACGAGATCAGATCATCCGCGATATCTTTACCGGAAAGGACGGAAGACTGCTGCTGATCATCGGTCCCTGTTCCGCCGACCGCGAAGATGCCGTGCTCGAATACATGCACCGGCTGCGCAAAGTGCAGGATGAAGTCATTGATAAAATATTCATGGTTCCCCGCGTCTATACCAACAAGCCGCGCACGACCGGCACCGGATACAAGGGCATGCTGCACCAGCCGGATCCGCACAAGAGTGAGGACATGCTGGCAGGACTGATCGCCATCCGTGACATGCATACCAGAGTCGTCAGGGAGACCGGCTTTACCTGTGCCGAAGAAATGCTGTATCCGGAAAACCATTATTATCTTTCCGATCTGCTGAGCTATGTGGCAGTAGGGGCAAGATCGGTTGAAGACCAGCTGCACCGCATCGTTGCCAGCGGCATCGGCATTCCAGCCGGCATGAAGAATCCGACCGGCGGCGATATCTCAGTCATGATGAATTCAATCACGGCTGCCCAGAGCCCGCAGAAGTTCGTATACAGAGGCTGGGAGGTAAGAACTGAAGGAAATCCGTTTGCCCATGCCATTCTCAGAGGCTATGTCGACAAGCACGGCAACAGCTTCCCGAACTATCATTATGAAGATCTGATGCATCTGCTGGAAGAATACAATGCCCGCGATCTGCAGAATCCGGCCGTGATCGTTGACTGCAACCATGCCAACTCCGGAAAACGCTATCTTGAACAGATCCGTATTGCCAAGGACATCATGCACAGCTGTCATGTATCACCCGATATTCATCATCTGGTCAAAGGTCTGATGATCGAAAGCTATCTGCTTGACGGAAATCAGAAGACAGAAGGGACGGAATACGGAAAATCCATTACCGATCCGTGTCTCGGCTGGGAAAAGACCGAAACCCTGATCAGGGAACTTGCCGATCTGGTTGAATGAAAAATGAAAGTGTTCTGTCTGTTTATGACAGAACACTGTTTTTTTGCAGTAAATACGGTATTTTTCAACCAGGGTATCACCGTAAAATACGCATGCCTGCATATGCTTAACTTTGTAATATATCTGGCATATACATGAATTTCAAGAGGAAATCTATAGGAAATCTGATATGAGAAAATAATTTTTTTTGCATAAAAAGTGTTGACAGCCATTTTCTTTAGGAGTATAAAAGAATTGCTCGGTAGAGCAGGGCCCGCCCAGGCGAAGCCGCTAGGCGAAAGTGAGGGGCGGGAAACAATCCCCATAGGCTAGGGGACGAAGGTGAGATGCTGAATCTCACGAAGGGCTGGACTTCTTATCCAGCGAAGCGGGCCCGCCCAGGCGAAGCCGCAAGGTGAAGTGAGGGGCGGGAAACAATCCCTAAAGTCTCAGGGACGAGGGTGAGATGTCGAATCTCACAAAGGGCTGGACTTCTTATCCAGCGAAGCAGGCCCGCCCAGGCGAAGCCGCTAGGCGAAAGTGAGGGGCGGGAAACATTCCCCTTTGTTAGGGGATGAGCGCAGAGATGTAGCTCTGCAAAGGCTCCAGCGATTGCTGGAGAAAAAAAGAGGGGTTGAAAAGCTCCTCTTTTATTTTTTTGTGATTTAAGAAAAAAGACACGTCATGCGTGTCTCAGTTCGGCCAGTGATGTTTCTGCCAGGCATCTGCGATATCTGCAGCAGCCTGTGTCATTTCTCTGACTTCGTCTTCGCCGAAGCGCTCTTTCTCCGGTGAATCAAGATCGATCTCGCCGACAACGGTGCCGTTTACGATGATCGGCACACAGAGTTCGGAACGGCTGGCCGAGTCACAGGCAATGTGGCCGGGGAAAGCCAGGACGTCATCGATACGCTGTACGGCCGCATCCCTGTAGCATTTGCCGCAGACTCCCTTGTCGAAGGGAATGTGCACACAGGCTACCTTGCCCTGGAAGGGACCGAGGATCAGTTCGCCGTTTTTGACGAAATAGAAGCCGGACCAGTTGAGCCGGTCATAGTTCTGGGCAATGACGGCACTGACATTGGCCAGAGCTGCGATCATGTCATGTTCCTCGAGGAAGGAACGGATCTGTTCGTTAATGTATTTATTCATAGTGTGATTGTAACACAAGCAGAACAGGGCATTCATAATATGCTTCTGAAAACTCTTACATTTTGTGAAAACTATGTTTGAAAATTATTGCGAAAATGTGAAAAACTTTGTTGACAATCATTTTGTTTCGGGTAAGATGAATTCATAAGCAACGAAGGGAAGAGTAGTCCGGAGGGAACGGCACAGAGAGTCTTCAGCAGCTGAGAGAAGATGCGCAAAGCCCGGATGAACATGGTCCTGGAGCTGTATGGCCGAAATGTAGGTCATACCGGTTGGCCCCGTTACAGGCATAGAGTATATCTGAGAAAATCAGCGTACTTGAAGAGGAAATGATCGTGAGGTCATTTTGAAGTAAGGTGGTACAGCGTTACGGCGCCCTTATATGAGGGAGCCGTTTTATTTTACCAGCCTCATCCTGAAGGTCCTTTTCAAGGAAAGAAAACAAGGAGGAAAGAACGCATGAACAGAACACTCAAAACATTGGCAGCATTATCTCTGGCACTTGGACTTGCAGGCTGCAGTTCCAATGGTGCATCAAGCACAGATTCCGGTGAGGCATCCGCCAATTCCGTAAACCCGCACGGCTATGAGATCGTTGCCATTGAAGCAGGTCAGCTGCCGCTGTCTCTGCCGGATCTGGAAGCTGCTGTCATCAACGGCAACTATGCGCTTGAGGCAAAACTAAATCAGACCAACCCGGCTGTCGAAATCGAATCATTTGATGCCGAAACCAGCATTAAGCGTACAAACTACCTGGCAGTCAAGCAGGGCAATGAAGAATCTGACAAGACAAAGGCTCTGAATGCGGCAATCACCAGCGATGCCGTCAAGGAGTACATTGAAAAGACCTATCAGGGCGCAGTCATCGCATCCTTCATCGATGCAGACGGCAAACCGGTTGAAGCAGCTGAGATTCCGCAGGCCGGTGACGACAACAAGATCACGGTCGGTGCCACACTCGTTCCGCATGCCGAGATCCTCAAGGATGTCGTAGCTGATGTCCTGGCTGAAAAGGGCTGGAAACTGGAAGTTGTCGAATTCAATGACTATGTTCTGCCGAATACAACTCTGGAAGAAGGCGAACTCGATGCCAACTATTTCCAGACACTGGGCTATCTGAACAATCAGAATGAAGAAGGCGGACTGCATCTGGCTGCAGCTGTCGGCGTCCATATCGAACCGATGGGTGTCTATTCTGAAAAGATCAAGGCTCTTTCCGAACTGCCGGACGGCGCTTCCATCGGTGTTCCGAACGACACTGACAACTATGCCCGTGCCATTGATCTGCTGAATGCCCTTGGACTTCTGAACAATGCACCGACAGATACAGAGTCCATTACCCAGATCAACAAAAAATAAGTTATACTGTACAGACAGAAACAGATGATTGCAGCGGTGCCCCGCAACGGGTGCCGCTGTATTCACGGTTATACGGAGAAGCAACGATGATAGAACTGACGAACGTAAAAAAGAATTTCGGAGATCTGGAGGTGCTGAAGGGAATCTCAATGACCATCAATGATCATGAGATCTACGGCATCATCGGCCAGAGCGGCGCCGGCAAGAGCACACTGCTGAGATGTGTCAACGGCCTGGAAGACTACCAGTCCGGAACGATCACCGTCAACGGTGAGGCAGTGACTCTGAACGATCCGAAAAAGCTGCGTCTTCTGCAGAAAAAGATGGGAATGATCTTCCAGAATTTCAACCTGCTGAACCGCCTCGATGTCTATGACAACGTGGCGCTGCCGATGAAATTCTGGGGCATGAAGACAAAGACGCCGGAGGCAAAGAAAAAGATTGAAGGCCTGATAGAACTGGTCGGTCTTTCCGACAAGGTCCATGCCCTGCCGCGGGAACTGTCCGGCGGTCAGAAACAGCGTGTAGCCATTGCCAGGGCACTGGTGCTTGATCCTGAGATCCTTTTATGTGACGAAGCGACCTCGGCCCTTGATCCGGCCATTACCAGAGAAATTCTGGCCCTGCTGCAGGAGATCAACGAGAAGATGGGCATAACGATCCTGATCGTTACCCATCAGATGGAAGTCGTCAAGCAGGTATGCCAGAGAGTTTCCTTCCTCAAGAACGGAACGGTCCTGGCGGAAGGCAGGCCGGAAGAACTGTTTGTCAAGCCGATTAAGGAGGTCAAGCAGTTCCTGCAGGAAGAAAGCGGACATCTGCCTGAAGAAGGCGTCAATATCCAGCTGTTCTTCACCGATGAAAGCTCGGATGATCCGGTCATTACAATGATGGCAAGGGAACTGGAAACCAACTTCAGCATCTGCTGGGGCAAGCTCGAAGATTTCCGTTCCAGTGTCTTCGGATCACTGGTCATCAATGTAAAGGAAGAGGACAAGGAAAAGGTATGTGCATACCTTGACGGCAAGAAGGTCCTCTGGGAGGTGCTGTAAGATGTGGGATATCATTCTGAATGCGACCGGCCAGACCCTGTACATGGTTTTCTGGTCGACACTGCTTTCCGTCATCATCGGCTTCTTCCCGGCCATCATTCTGACCCTGACGGCACCGGACGGACTGCGCCCGAACAAGATCGTATATGAAATTCTGAGTTTCATTGTCAATGTCTTCCGTTCCTTCCCGTTCATCATCCTGCTGATCATCATCATTCCGTTTACGCGATTCATAGCCGGCAAATCGATCGGCACCACGGCAGCCATCGTACCGCTGACCGTTTCTGCCATTCCCTATATTGCCAGAGTATTTGAGACATCCCTGAGGGAGACAGATCCCGGCGTCATTGAAACCGCCAGAAGCTTCGGTGCTTCCGACTGGCAGATCCTGTTCCGGGTCTATATCAAGGAATCGATTCCGCGCATGCTGAACGGCGTCGTGCTGCTGATCATTTCCCTGGTCGGCTATTCAGCCATGGCCGGTACGGTAGGCGGCGGCGGTCTCGGTGACATTGCCATCCGCTACGGCTATCAGTCCTACAATACCGAATACCTGGTTATCTGCTCCGTCATCCTGATCATCTTTGTTCAGCTTGTGCAGATGCTCGGCAACTGGCTCTACAAGAAAATATCCTGACCTGTTTTGCATAAAAACAGGTTTTTCTTTTGCCTGAAACCGGAAGAGAATATAGTGAAGCAAAAGAGGGAGATATCAGCTAATGGAACGCAGACAGATAGAACAGGAGCTTTTGCATACACATTCAGCGGCTGAAGTCGTTTCCGTATTTGCAGAAGCCGGAATGGAAATCAGCATAGATACCGCAAAAGATATTGCCGCCAGAGTGGTACTGGTACAGAAGGAGAACGGCAGTGCTCTTTCCGAAAATGAACTGGATGCCGTAAGCGGCGGCCGCGACTTCGGCAAGGAAGGCTGTGCCGCTACGGTAGAATATGGCAGTGACTGCTGGGGTGAAGACGGCGGCTGTATGCTGATACACTATACATATGTCGGCGGACCGATATATTTCGAATGCAAGAAATGCGGCAAGCGCCAGCTGTATCTTGTGGCAAGAGCTGTCGGCGCCAAAGGCGACATATACCGCTGCCGCAGCTGCGGTCAGGAACATACTTCCTGGGATATGATCAGATAATTCAGAGCAGATTATCGGAAAGAAACCTGTACGCATGTGATGTGCGGGTTTTTCTTTCGGGGAAGAATTGTTACAATGAAGACAGACAGAAACGGAGAAACATATAATGACCTATAAGATGATTGTGGCTGATCTGGATGAGACCCTGATCAGCCGTGACCGCACCATCTGCAAGCGCAACATCGATGCGATTGCCAAAGCCACAGCCCTGGGCGTCAAATTCGTGCCGGCGACCGGCCGCGGCTATAATTCCGTTCACGATACCCTGCAGCAGCTGGGCCTGTATGAAAAGGAAAATCAGTATACGATTTCCTACAACGGCGGTGCCATTACCGAAAACAAGGGAGAAAGACTGCTGTACTTCCAGGGCATTACCTTTGCCGAGGCAGAAGCACTGTATAAATACGGGCTGCGCTATGATGACATCTGCATGCACGTCTATACCCCGGACCAGGTATGGGTCAAGAACTTCTTCCCGGAAGAAGTGGAATATCTTGCCGCCCGGCAGCCATGCACCGAGATCTTTGATGACAACATCGATTTCCTGAAGGGAAAGGAAATCGTCAAGTTCATCTACATGAATACCGACTACAGCTATCTGCAGAGAATTGCCGAAGAGGTAAAGGATCTGACCAGAGACATGGACGTATCCTATTCCTCCAACCGCTATATGGAAGTCAACCGCAAGGGTGTCTCCAAGGGTGCGGGACTGCAGAGACTGTGCGATCTGGTCGGCATTGACATCAGCGAAACCATTGCCATCGGCGACAACTACAACGACCTTTCGATGATCAGGGCGGCCGGCCTTGGCGTCGGCGTTGCCAATACCGTTGAAGCGATGAAGCCGGAATGTGACTTCATCACCGAAGCCGACTGTGATGAAGGCGCTGTCGGTGAGGTTATTGAGAAATTCATTCTGAATGTATAAGGAGAACAGGAATGAAAAGAAATCCCGATAAATTCCCGAAAGATTTCCTCTGGGGCGGGGCACTGGCCGCAAACCAGATGGAAGGTGCCTGGAAGGAAGGCGGCAAGGGCTGGTGCCTGGCCGACATCAACCGCGCCCAGTATGATCTGCCGCCGGAACAGCGCTACAACATCGAGATTGACACTGCCTATGTAAAGAAGGCCATGCAGGAAGACGACCTGCTGTATCCGAAAAGACGCGGCATCGATTTCTACCATACCTATACGGAAGACCTGAAGCTGCTTGCCGGCACGGGCATGCAGACACTGCGGACTTCGATCAACTGGGCGAGAATCTTCCCGAACGGGGATGAGAAAGAACCCAATGAAGAGGGTCTGAAGTTCTATGATGATCTGATCGATGAGATCATTGCCAACAACATGGAACCGATGATCACGATCAGCCATTATGAAATGCCGCTGAATCTGACAATCAACTATACCGGCTGGTACAGCCGCGAACTGATTGAATTCTTTACCCGCTACTGCGAAGTTCTCTTTGAAAGATACAAAGGCAAAGTCAGAAAGTGGATCATTGTCAATCAGATCAACCTGATCTTCCATGAGTCCTTCAATCATCTCGGGGTTGCTTCCGACAAGGTTGAGAACCTGATGGAAGCCAAGTACCAGGCGGTTCACAATGAAATGGTGGCCTGTGCCATTGCCACAAAGAGAGCCCATGAGATCGATCCCGCCAACGAGATCGGCATGATGTTCTGTTCCAACCTGACCTATCCGGCCAGCACATCACCGGAAGACAACTTCTGGAATCTGAGGCACAATCAGATGGAAATGCTGTACGGTGATGTCATGGTCAGAGGTGTCTATCCCGGCTATGCCCTGCGGCATTTTGAAGACAAGGGCTACAACATCGAAATCACTGAAGAAGATGAGAAGGCTCTGAAAGAGGGAACGGTCGACTTTGTATCGCTGTCCTATTACTACACCAGACTGTCCGGAGAAGTATTCCTCGAAGACGGACTGGGACAGATCCCGAATCCCTTGCTGAAGGCAAGCGACTGGGGATGGGCAATCGATCCGATCGGACTCCGCTATGCCCTGAATGTCTACTGGGACAGATACCAGAAGCCGATCTATATCACTGAAAACGGACTTGGTGCCTATGACAAGGTCGAGGAAGACGGCAGTATCCATGATCCTTACCGGGTTGAATATCTGAAGGCGCATATCGAACAGATGAAGGAAGCCATTCATGACGGCGTTGACCTGAGAGGCTATTATCCCTGGGGACCGATTGACATCATTTCCTGTTCCTCATCGGAAATGGAAAAGAGATACGGCTTCATCTATGTCGACTATGACAATTACGGCAACGGCACCGGCAGACGCTCGCTGAAGGACAGCTATGAATGGTACAGAAACGTCATTGCCACAAATGGTGAAGAACTCTGAAATACAGGCAGAAAAGCAAATCATAACTGCAGATCCGTCAGGCAGAGGTATCTGAGAATACCTCTGCTTTTTATATGATCCGGTTTTTCGGGTATAATAGTAAAAACAGGAGATATTTGCGATGAAAGAAGAAATGGGAGTTGTCTTAAGGGCAAAAGGATATACATGTTCGCAGGCAGTGGCCTGCAGCTACTGCAAAGAGCTGGGCATTGATGAAAAGACAATGTTCCGGATCACGGAAGGATTCGGCGGCGGCTTCGGCTGCACGCTGGGCACCTGCGGCGCTCTGAGCGCAGCGATTGCCTGTGCCGGCCTGAAGAAAAGCACGGCCAATCTGGAACGTCCCGATTCAAAGGGAAGTACCTATGTCCTGACCAGGGAAATGACGAAACGCTTCAAGGAAGAGGCAGGGGCACTGCAGTGTGCCGAACTCAAGGGAATCGGCACCGGCAAGGTGCTGTGCGACTGCAATGACTGCGTGCGCATTGCCTGCCGTCTGGTCGAAGATATCGTATTGGCTGAAGGCCAGAAATAGAGTATAATTTCGGACAGTATGCAGCAGTATTTCAGTGACATTCCGCTTCATGTCGGAGATGAATATATCTTCACGGAGGAACAGGCACATCATGCCCGTGATGTTGTCCGTCTGAAGGAAGAGAAGATCCGCCTTGTCCATGCCGGCAGGGGCTTTTTTGCGCGTACATACCGCAAGGGAAAGCAGTTTGCGGCCATCGTGGAGGAAGAGGATCCCCGCACCAATGAATCAGAAACCGATCTGACTCTGGTCATGGCCCTGATCCGCCGCGAGAAATTTGAACTGGTGCTGCAGAAAGCCACGGAACTGGGGGCAAACCGCATTGTTCCGATGATATCGTCACGCTGTGTCGTAAAAGCGAGAGAAGAAAAAGCAGAAAAACAGCGCCGGAGATGGCAGGATATCTGTCTTGAGGCTGCCCAGCAGTGCAAGCGCAGCCATATTCCGGAAGTAACGGAAACGATCCGCTTTTCTGACCTTGAAGCGTACAAGAGTGAAGCCAGTCTGGCTGCCTATGAGAATGCCTGGGGCACTTCTTCCTCGCTGCGCCGGGCAGTGAAAGGGAAAAAGAGCGTTACGGTCGTGATCGGACCGGAAGGCGGCTTCAGTGATGAAGAAATGACACAGTTTGTGGAAATGGGATATGAAGCGGTCACGTTCGGACCGCGCATTCTCAGAGCCGAAACGGCTGCCATGTATGCCTGTGCTGTTGTCAGCAATGCCGGGGAGGAAGTATGACATATACATTTTCAATCATGAACCTCGGCTGCAAGGTCAACATGTATGAAGCCGAAAGCATTTCCTGCATGCTGGAGAAGAAAGGCTGGGTCCGAAAGCCGTTTGAAGAGAAGACCGATGCGGCTCTGATCTTCACCTGTGCCGTGACCAACACGGCCGCTTCCAAAAGCCGCAAGATGATGCACCGCGTCAAGCGGAACAATCCGGAAGGCATCTGTGTCATGGTCGGCTGCTATTCGCAGATCAACGACGGCCTGCTGGAAGATGCCGAGATCATTGTCGGCACGGCCCATAAGGCAAGAGTGCCGGAATATCTGGAACAGTACCTGCAGACGCATGAAAAGATCCGTGACATCGAACCGTTTGAGGAGACACCGTTTGAAAACCTGGTGACCGACCGCTTTGAAAACCGCACCCGGGCCTATCTGAAGGTACAGGACGGCTGCAATCAGTTCTGTGCCTACTGCGTCATTCCCTATGCCAGAGGCCGGGAGCGCTCAATGGCACCGGATGCCGTCATTGAAGAGGCAAAGCGGATCACGCAGACCCATAAGGAAATCGTGCTGACCGGCATTCATACCGGCCGCTACGGCAGGGAATACAATGTCACTCTGACACAGCTGATCAAAAGACTGCTGGCTGAAGTGCCGGCTCTGGAAAGGCTGCGCATCTCTTCCATAGAAATTACCGAAGTGAGCGAAGAGCTGATTCAGCTCATGAAGCAGGAAAAGCGCATTGCCAGACACCTGCATATTCCGCTGCAGGCCGGGTCTGATGCGACACTGAAGCGCATGGGCAGACCGTACAGCACGAAAGAGTATTATGATAAAATCAGATGGATCCGGGAACAGATTCCCGATATTGCCGTATCCTGTGATCTGATCGTCGGCTTTGCCGGTGAAGATGACGAAGAATTCAATGCCACGCTGCAGTTCTGCGAGCAGTGTGAATTTGCCTTCCTGCATGTCTTCCCGTTCTCGGTAAGAAGCGGGACAAGGGCCGAGAAGATGCCGGATCAGGTATCGCCGCAGGCCAAGAAGGAACGGGCCAGAATTGCCAATGCACTTTCCGCGAAGTGCCGTGACATCTATGCCCTGGAACATCTCGGCAGGGAAGCGGAAGTGATCCTTGAACAGAAAGAGGGGGAATATATGAGCGGCTACACGTCCGACTATATTCCTGTTCTGGTCAGGACAGATAGAGAACACGGCGCCATGGTGAAGGTGAAGCTGTGTGAATATAAAGAACATCAGATGTATGCAGAAGAAAGTGTAACTTTATGAAACTGACGGAATTATTTGAAAATGCCCCGGATATCGAAATCAAGTCGCTGATGGCGGACAGCCGCAAGAAGCGTCCGGATTCAATCTTTTTCTGTGTCAAGGGCATGATGTTTGACGGTCACAGATTCATCGACCAGGCAGTCGAAAACGGTGCCGTCGTCATTGTCTACAGCGAAGATCTGGAAGTGATGCGCGATGATGTGACCTATATCCGGGTCAAGGATGTCATTTCCACCTTCAACAAGGTGGCAGATGCCTTCTACGGCTTCCCGAGCCACAACATGACGATGTTCGGCATTACCGGCACCAACGGCAAGTCTTCGATCTCGTGCATCATCCGCGATATCCTTTCGGCCTTCAAGCCGACCGGATACATCGGCACGATTGCCATCGAGTACGGCAGTGTCAAGCTGCCGCCGCTGCTGACAACGCCGAATATCGATGATCTGCACGGCATTCTCAGAGACATGCGCGATGCCGGCATGGAAGCCTGTGCCCTTGAGGCCTCTTCCATCGGCATTGAACAGGGAAGAGTGCAGTCGATCGATTTCGATGTCGCCGTCTTTACCAACCTGACCCATGATCACCTTGACTATCACGGCACAATGACCAATTACTTCCTGGCCAAGAAACAGCTCTTTGACAGCCTCAAGCCGGGTGCCGTCGCCATTACCAATGCTGACGATCCCTACGGCATGAAGGTCGTTGAGGACTGCCCGTGCAAGGTGCTGACCTACGGCATTGACCATGAGGCTGACTATCAGGTCATCCGCTATCAGCTGATGAAGGACAGGACCAGATTCACCCTCAAGGTAGCCAACATGGAATATGACCTGGAAACCAACCTGGTTGCCAGATTCAATATCTCCAACCTGGTCGCAGCCATTGCCGCCCTGAATGTGCAGGGCATTCCGATCGCTGACATGAAGCCGCTGATCCGCAATCTCAGCCAGATCGAAGGCCGCATGCAGAGAATCTCGGACGGCCAGCCGTTCAACATTCTTGTTGACTTTGCCCATACACCCGACGGCATTGAAAAGGTCTGCCAGTATGCCAGTGCCATTACCCCGAAGGGAAAGCGCATCATCTCCATTACCGGCTCGGCCGGCAAGCGCGATACGGCCAAGCGTGTCGTCTTCGGCAAGATCCTCGACAAGTATTCCGACATGATCATCCTGACCGAGGACGATCCGCGTGACGAAAACCCGCGCCAGATTGCCGAAGAAATCGCTGCCGGCATCAAGAAGACCAATTACATCATCATCACCGACCGCTATGATGCGATCCGTCAGGCCATTGAACTGGCCGATCCCAATGACACGATCGTGATCCTCGGCAAGGGTGATGAAAAGTTCATCTACCGTGAATACGGACGCGAGCCGTATGAAGGCGATGACACGATCGTTCATGAAGTGCTGAAGAAGTATTACTTCGCGGAAGGAGAAGAAGATGAAGGCCTCTAAATACATTGACCATACCCAGCTCAAGCCTGATGCCACAAAGGAAAAGATCGTCAGTCTCTGCAATGAAGCAAAGGAATATGACTTTGCCTCGGTATGCATCAACCCGTGCTGGATCCCGCTGGCAAAGGAACTGCTGGCCGGAACGGACGTAAAGGTATGCACAGTCATCGGTTTCCCGCTCGGTGCCATGAGCACCAATGCCAAATGCCTGGAAGCAGCCGATGCCGTTAAGGCAGGGGCTGAGGAAGTCGATATGGTCATCAATATCGGCATGCTGAAGGACGGCAATGATGACTATGTCAGAGATGAGATCGCTGCCATCAGGAAGGCATGTGACGGCCGTCTGCTGAAGGTCATCATTGAAACCTGCCTGCTGAGTGATGAAGAAAAGGTCAGAGCCTGTGTTCTTGCCAAAGAGGCAGGTGCCGACTTCGTCAAGACCAGCACCGGTTTCTCGACCGGCGGAGCAACCGTCGAGGATGTTGCCTTGATGCGGAAGACAGTCGGTCCGGACATGGGTGTCAAGGCAGCCGGCGGCGTGCGTGACAAGGAAACATTCAAGGCCATGATCGAGGCCGGTGCCACCAGAATCGGCACCAGCTCCGGCAAAAACCTGATATGAAGACACTGATCGTCTATTACACCTGGCATAACGGCAATACAAAAAGAATTGCCGAAATGATCCATGAAAGGATTCCTTCCGATCTCTGTGCCATTGAAACCGTACAGCCGTATCCGGAAGAATACCGCAAAGCATCTGACCAGGGAAAGAAGGAGACGGAGAGCGGCTTTGAACCGGAAATCAAAGAACTGCCGTATGACATCAGAGACTATGACCGCATCATCTGCGGCACACCGACCTGGTGGTATACGATGGCTCCGGCTGTCCGTACCTTTCTGGATCAGAATGATTTCTCCGGAAAGGAAGTCATTCCGTTCATGACCAATGCCGGCTGGCCGGGATCGGTCATTGAAGACATGACGGCATTATGCCGCGGTGCCCGTGTCAGCCATGGCAAAGAGATCCGGTTTGACTCTGAGGGCGGCGCTGCTCTGGTCACTCCTGAAGAAGAGATCAGCAGCTGGATCGATTCGCTGCAATAACAAAAGAGGGCAGTTCGCTGAACTGCCTTTTGTCATGGTTCAAAGATATGCCGGAAGTTTTCCAGTACGGCTTCACACAGCTGTTCTCGGGAAATGTTCCGGATATCTGCGGTTTCCTCATAGATACGGATGACATCCGCCGGTTCATGGCGGTGATCCCTGACGGGACTCTGATAGGGGGCATCGGTCTCGATCAGCAGCCGGTCCAGGGGAATCCGTTCAATGATCTCTCTGGGTCTTCTGGCATTGGGAAAGAGAATGCTGGCACCGAAGGAAATATCATAGCCTGCCTTCATGTAAAGTTCTGCCATTTCATAGGAGCCGCTGTAGCTGTGGATGATGCCTTTGCAGGGATGTGCCTTCAGGATCTCCAGGGCATCGGCTGCCGCCTTGCGGATATGAATATTGACGGGCAGATGATACTGCCGGGCAAGTTCCAGCTGGGCAATGAAGAAGTGCTTCTGGGCTTCCTTTGTATGAGGATGGGAATAGTAATCCAGTCCGGTTTCACCAATCATGTCGGGATGATATGCTTCGATGCATTTCTGCAGTTCTGCCAGCCGTTCTTCGCGGCTGTCTTCAAGATCCTGGGGATGGATGCTGAGGGCAAGGCGGAAGCCGGGATGTTCCTGCCGCAGATGAATTCCTTCCAGCATGTCATGTTCGCTGCAGCAGATGATGATGGCATCCCTGACACCTGCCGCAAGCATTCGGGCAATGACTTCCTTCCGGTCACTGTCAAACTGCCGGGATCCGAGATGGCAGTGGGCATCGCAGTAGTTCATGTTCTTTACTCGCTCAGAATGCCGAAATGATGCAGGGCATGGACAATGCCGTCTTCTTCGCTGTCCAGAGTGACATAGTCGGCAGCCTGCTTTACATTGTCACGGCCGTTGCCCATGGCAACACCGATATGGGCATATTCAATCATCGAAATGTCATTTCCGCCGTCACCGAAGGCCATGATCTCTTCCCGGCTGATGCCGAAGCGTTCCATCATCTTTTTCATGCCTTCCGGCTTGCCGCCTTCGGCCGGGATCATATCGGCGAAGTCCGGCGACCATCTGGCACTCTTGAGGCCAGGCGCATGGCGGACAAATTCTTCATCCTGTTCTTCCGGGATATAGGCCGAAAACTGATAGGTCGGATGGGTCAGGGCCCGGATGGGATCGACCGGTTCCGGGAATTCATTTTCCCGTCCGACGCTTTTGAGATAGGCATAGCGCTTCGGATTGAAGCGGATCTCATAGTCGTGATCGGCTTCGGTCACAGTGCAGGGGAAGTCTGACTGCTGCAGCCAGGGAATCAGGACTTCCAGTGTTTCCTTTCTGATCGGCAGATCATAGAAGCACTGACGGTTTTCATCCAGGCAGTACTGACCGTTCATCATTACATAGCCGTCCCAGGGGAAGGCATTGAATTCGGCTCCGAGGTGGGGCAGCTGAACGGGCGGACGGCCGGAAGAAATGAAGAGTTTGATTCCCTGAATTCTCAGCATGTACAGTGCTTCCAGAAGGGTTTCCGACATCTTTCTTGTCGTCATTGGGATCAGCGTCCCGTCAATATCAAAAAATATGGCTTTTATCATAGTCTTGTCTCCGGGATTCATGATACCATGATTCCCGGACAGAAATGCAATTTCAGCATGAAAGCATTATACTGTATACATGGAGAAATTCACTGATCTATGACAGACAACAAGAAAGAAACAAAAAAAGAACCGTCTGCAGATGAAATCATTGACAGGGGTACCAGACCCCTGGCGCTTCTGCATGCCAATATGAAGGGAATGGTATATTTCCAGATGCTTTACCGTGCCATGTGCATGGTCATCTTTTTCCCGGTGCTGATCTATGTCGAAAAGTTTCTGCTGTTCGTAAACAACAAGACCAATCTGACCCAGGCCAATGCCGTCAGTGCACTGCTGAACCCGCTGACATGGCTGGTGCTGCTGACCATGTGGTTCCTGATTTCCTTTTTCATCAGTATCGAGCAGTTCGGCAACTATTCGATTCTGCATGCCTCGCTGACCGGCAAGAAAAGAGTCAGCGCCAGGGAAGGCTTTGAAAATGCCGTGGATATCACGCTTGCCAACATGAACAAGTCCTTCTTCCTGATGATGCTGTATTACTTGCTGATCTATCCGTTCTCGGATTTTCTGAATACTTCATCGCTGACCCGCTTCTTTACGCTGCCGGGATTCATCACCGAGCATCTGAACAAATATCCGGCTCTCGGCATCAGCGCCACGCTGGTCGCTCTGGTCCTCGGCTACTGTGCCTTCCGGCTTGCCTATCTTCTGCCGGCAATGGTCACCGAGCGTCTGAGCTTCCGGGATGCCGCAAAGCGCAGCCTTGCGCTGACCAAGGGCAAGAACAGATTCAAGCTGATCCTGGCACTGGCATCCTATATCATCGCGATGACGCTCATGTTTGTCGTTCTGTTCTTCCTGCTCGTTGTTGCCGCCATCCTGATTGTCATGTGGCTGGAGCCGGGATTTGATCTTACAAAACTGGTTACCTTTACCAATTTTGAAATCCTGGTCATGGTGCTGACGGTCCTTTACGGCTGGCTGGTGCAGCCGGTTGTCTGTTCGGTTGTTGCCTCTAGGTACTACCGTCTGATCCTTCATGAAGGCATTGTGCCGGAAACATATAACATGAAAAAGGAACATATTCTGCAGAAGAAGCCGGTGCGCATTGCCTGGAGCATCTTCTGTGTCATATGCATGTATTTCTCGATTCCGAGCCGCTACCAGCAGTTCAAGTGGATCCTCAGAGGCAATTCTGCCAGCACCATGATCATGGCCCACCGAGGCTATTCCGATGCGGCTCCGGAAAATACCATACCTGCCTTTGAGAAGGCCGTGGAGAACGGTGCCACAGCGGTGGAACTGGATGTGCAGATGACAAAGGACGGCGAGATCGTTGTCCTTCATGATGACAATCTGAAGCGTACGGCCGGGCTCAATGCCAATATATGGGATGTCACCTATGACGAGATCAAAGATCTCGACAACGGTTCCTTCTTCTCGCCTGAATATGCCGGCACCCGCATTCCGACGCTCGATGAAGTTCTGCAGTATGCCCGGGGCAGGCTGTATCTCAATATCGAAATCAAGCGCACCGGTCATGATGAAGGCATAGAGGACAGGGTGGTGCAGATCATCAAGGACAATGATTTCCAGAATGACTGTGACATCACATCCATGGACTATGACACGCTTGTCTATATCAATGAAAGATATCCCGATATCCTGCTGGCATATACTTCCACGGTAGGACTCGGTGACATTCAGAATCTGAATGAAGTGCAGATCATTTCCATCCAGGAAACATTTGCCACCTATGAGACCGTATCGGCACTGCACCTGGCCGGCAAGAAGGTCTTTGTCTGGACGGTCAATGACCAGAATGCCATGGACCGCCTGGTTGGCCTGAATGTCGATGCCATTCTGACCAATGACCTGAATACCGCAAAGTCTGTCATGGAAAGGCATACCGGCATTTCCGATACCCTGCAGAGGCTGAACCAGATCCTGTATTATTTCTGATCCCTAAAGCTGCGAAAGCAGCTTTTTTCTTTCGGAACATGGATAATCTGTTACAATACATTATAGTTAGCAATATCTAACTACAGGAGGTGCATCCGTGTTTCTGACAATTCTGCTGAGTATCATCATGATGGCCGGTCTGTTTCTGATTCTGTATGCGGCGATTGCCTTCATCCAGGACAAAAGATTCTTTACTTCGGCTCCGAAGGAAGTGCAGGAAGCCGTCCTGCCAAAAGAGGAGAGGTTTCCCGGTGCCCGGATGATCGGATACGGTCTTGCCGTCATTGCCCTGATCATGATGGCCGGACCGGTTGTCTGTGGTGCCATGGACGGCATCCGGAATCATTTTGATTTTATGCAGTTCTTCCTGCGTTTTCTTTTCATGATGTGGTCCGTCAAACTGTATGACATTGCATTCTTTGATTATTATCTGCTCTGCCGCAGCCATTTCTTTACCCGCTGGTATCCGGAAACAGCGCCGTATCTTGGACCGCATCTGTTCGGATATAACCGGACATCGCATCTGAAGGAGGCATTGTTCCTGCTGGCCTTAAGTGCGCTGCTGGCATGGGTCTGCACATTGCTGTAAAGGAGAAAACCATGGATCTTGACAGAAAAACAGGAATCAGAAGAGCCCTGCGGGAAACAGCCGGGGCAAAAACTGCTGAAGAAATCTGGAACAGGGCAAAGGAAATCCTGACGGATATCGAAGCAGAATACAGAGACCTGCCGCCAGGCATGCGCATGCATGTGTCCTTTATCTTCCCGGCAGCTGCCGTGCAGCTTGCCGCAAAGGAAATCACCGGTGACGAGAAAATCGGCTGGCAGGCCATTGCCGCTCATTCCTGGGCAAAATCGGAAAAGACGGGAAAGTCACTGCAGAAGATGGCGAAAATTCCCGGCTTTCGGAAATTCTTCATCCGCGTATGGGATCCGGTTTCCCGAAAGTTCTTCGGATCGGAATCAGGTTTTGAAAATGTCTTCTATCCGAAGAAAAAGGGTGAATACCGCATGGATATCATCAGATGCCCGTATCATACATTGTTCAGGGAACTGCAGGTGCCGGAACTGACCCGGATCTTCTGCATCAATGACGAATATTCCTACGGCCATATCCCCGGTCTGATATTTGAAAGAACAACGACACTGGGAACCGGCGGAGAGAAATGTGACTTCTGCATCCGCCTTGCCGAAAAGAAGTGATTATGGACGAACTGTATGAAACGAAGATCTCCGATGCCAGATGGATGGCATATGATATACCCGGCAATATCGGATGGATCCTGTGGCTGTACGGCACATATGCGATCCTGAAACAGGGAATCGGCATATATCCGCTGCTGAATCTGATTCCGGCACTGTTCATGATCATAGGCATCCTGGAACTGATCGCTGAGAGATTTCAGAAACTGGACAGAGTCCTGACAAAGAAGCGCCTGTGCAGGGGCTTCGGGGCACTGACGCTGGGAGGACTCCTCGGCATTCCTGTATCCCTGATCGGAATCATGCAGAACAGATACGGAACCCTGCCGTCAGTAATGCTGGCAGGGGCAGTTCTCTGTGCACTCTTTGCATATCTGCTGTTCATCAGCTACCGGAAGAAAGCATGAATAAAGGCACTGCGTGAATGCAGTGCCTTGTATCTTTTCAGCGGATGATCTTCAGTTTGTCTGTCATCTGATAGATGACCTTGAATGCCAGCTCATCGTAGTTTTTCTTCTGTACGGCAGTGTCGCTGCTGTAACCGGCAAGAATGTCTGAGGCATCCAGACAGTAGAGAGTCTGGGAAATGCCTTTGGCATAGATCTTCCAGTCTGTTTCATCAACGGAACAGCCGACGACCGGTTCCCTGATCAGCGAAGAAGTCCAGATGATGCTGTCGGTCTTTGTGTCAAAGACATTTACGGTGCCGTAGGGGTCGGCTTCGATATGGAATCTGCCGTCGCTGCTGTCACAGGTCTCGCCCATCTTGGCAGTCCTGTCATCCCTGCAGATGATGGCTTCAATGGGATTGTCCCATACATAGACATCACCGGCATCGGTCACTGCCAGGATCCTGCCGTCCGGGGCAAACTGGATATCTGAGATATGACGGCAGCAGCCGAAGAGTTCCACGGCATCCCGGCCGTTTGCCATATCGATGACATAGGCCTTTGAACCGGCAGATACAGCCAGATACTGATTGTATATGGCCAGGCCTTCAGCTCTTGCGGCAATCCGTACGGATACCGTTTCCGGCGGGATATTCGGATCTGTCTGTTTCTTCTGGATCTGCACGGTGCCGTTGTGATCATTCAGCTCTATCTCATAATCTTCAGAATAATACTCCACTTCACCGATCGTATTTGCATTTTCACTTCCAGCCGGCCAGAAGTCAGAGGGAAATACCGTATCCAGGGCAGAGGCATAGTTTTCAAACAGCAGGGTGATAAATTCACCGTAATTGTTTGTATCACTTGCCAGCATTTTCAGAGCCGTCACCGGATCGTTCTCCATGTAGTCATGAATGGAATCCAGATTCCGCAGGGCAAGCAGATGCTGGTCGGTTTTTTCCCGCTCCTTGCTGTAGAGGACATTGGCCAGCACAATGCCGCCGATGAGCAGGGCCGCAAGCCCAAGGACCAGCGGCTTCTTGATTCTGTCCCAGCGGGTGATGCGGCGTGCCTTCTTCAGGAATTTCTGTATTTCCTTGTGCAGCTGCGGCTGTTCGCTTTCAAAGTGATATTTTTCTGCCAGTTTCTCTGCCGCATCAAGGCGGGAAAGAAACTGCTTTGCTTCGGCTTTTGATGTGCAGTGGGGAATGCCGGTATTCAGAGATCGGCTGTGACGCTGGGCATTGAGGGAAGACAGCAGCCAGGTGCGCAGGTCATTTTCCTCCCGCCCGTAGACTTCCTTCTCAGACCAGGCAATGATTTCCTTTGCGGTTTCTTCCGCATCCGGCGACTGTTCCGTCATTGCCACTTTGAAGCAGGGGATGTGCAGGTTCTGCACGATATCATATTCTCTCCGGCAGGGAATTGATTTTTCCCAGTACCGGGAATCAAAGACGACGGCACCGGCACTTGTATGCAGGGCTTCCTCAATGGCTGAGAACCATTTGGTGGAGAAAGGAATGCCCGAGCCCTTGCCAGAAATATCCTGCCAGACAGACAGTCCGGCATCCTTCAGCAGGGCGACAACAGAATTGACATATTCCGTATCCCTGCGGGAATAGGAGATAAAGATATGGTTCATATCATTCCCACTCCTTTCCGTCGCTGCCCGGCAGCACCTGCAGTCCCATGTCCTTTACCGTCTGCTCAGAGAGGGAATCCAGAACATCCTGCGGGAAGTAGCCGTGCATCCTGATCTTTTCATTTATCATGCCAATCATCATCGAATCATTTTCGGGATGATGCACCGGCCAGCGCTTCGAGCAGTACCAGTAATAGCCGCCGGCATCTCTGATCCGGTAACAGTCTTCGCATTCAATGATTTCTTCAACAGCCGCATGGGTCGGGATCCGCATTTCGGCATCCGACCGCCAGCTGCCGTCATAGTCGAAGGTGAATTCACGGAAGTGGCCGTCACCGGTGCCGATGACCATGCCGAAGCCGTCATCAATGAGACCGATGACCGTCACGTCACCGCTGTAATTGACCGGTTCATTGGAGAAATGCTGTTCATCTTTCCGGATGGACGTGACCTGGTCACTGACAGCTTCCCCGGCCCTTGTCATGCCGGCTCCGTCCAGATAGAAACTTCGGCGCACCTTGTCATTTGATTCATAGACATCCATGTCATAGTGAATCAGATGATCTTCACCGTAATGCACATTGTACAGATAGCCTTCGTCTGCAGGGTCGGTGCCGGTGTATCTCTTCAGCACCGTACTTTCATCGATTTCCATTTTCGGTGTCATGTTTGCAACATCCTGACAGTGGTAGGCACCGTCGGCATAGCAGAATACGGTATATCTGCCGGCACCGAGATATTCGATATTCTCAAATCCGGAGAAGATCTCACCGAGATCTGCCTGTTCCTTGATGTGATACAGGTGCGTTCCCTGTCTGGCGTCATGATATGCCAGCACATTGTCACTGAGCAGTACCAGATATTTCACATCCGGCAGCTTCAGACCGATGGTATAGGCCTCAAGCTTTTCCCGGTCAAAGATGATGACATTGCCGTTCTCATCGGCAAAGGCCATGATGTTCCGGTATACAGAAGCGGCACAGTCAGCCTTCGGAGCAATCTCCATGGACCAGCCGCCGGGCGGCGTTTCATCATACGGGGAATAATAGTAATTCATGATTCCTTCAACTTCCATCGCCACAACCGATTCGCTTTCATACATGCGGATATCATGAATCGTATAGTTTTCGGTTCCCATTGTCTGCGGTGTGACATAGCTGACAGGCCGGTAGGTACCGCCGACCTGGAACAGGAACTCATTTTTGTCATCATAGACGATGGCATATCCTTCAACATTGCGGATGCGGATATCGGTATTGCCGGTAAAGGGATAATTCGCATTGTTGGTCAGATACTGATGTGATTCGGGATCCCCGAACAGGATCCGGTTTTCGGAATCGACGAGGATGATGCACTGATTGATCTGATCCACAAAGTAGGCTTTGAGATCATCATTTGCCTCACTGACAACATCCTCGATCTTTCCGGTATAGGTATCAAACAGCAGGGTGGAGCGGTTGGATGCAGTGACCATCATATACCGGTCATTCTGGGCCAGAAGATGCGGATCATACAGACGGTATTTGTAATTCAGACCCGTCGGTGTTGTCGGCCACTCCTTATCCAGATAGGAAACCATCTCATTGTAGAGAGCACCGCGCACATTGCCGTCGATATAGGGATTGGCAACACCGTCACACAGCATGACGAAGTTTTCGGCTGCCTTGGCCTGGGAGAAATCCTGGCCGAGCAGGGCAGTTTCCCTGGCTGCTCTCTGCAGGTTGCGGATGATCAGAACACCGAAATACACCATGAAGGCAAACAGCAGAGCCAGCGCAGCAATCGAAGCACGCTGCCGCAGGGTGCGCATGAATATCTTTTTTGCATACTTTCTGGAAATCTCCAGATATTCCTGCATTTCCTTCAGCTGCTGCAGAAAACCGGCATCCTTTTCGGAAGCAATCTTTTCCTTTACCTTCCGCAGGCATCTGCGGACCTGTCCGTAATCCGCCATCAGAAATGAGTCTGACTGATCAGATACCACCCAGGCATTGCGGCTCACCAGAACCGTATTGCGGATATCATAGAAATCGGCATCTATGGTCAGTGACTCCCAGAGATTGTCATGAAGATCTTCGTCAATGCGGATGAAGTTCAGTTCCTCGATCTTCGGCGGAATGACTTTCGGATCACTGTAGTCGGCATTGACAATGGCACCAACCGGAACCAGACGCACAGCCGGGTTCAGAGCGCGCACTTCCTTCTGCCACTCCGGATCAGCTGTTGCCTCATCGGAAACGATGATCACGGCGGAATCAGTCGCAACATAGCTGTTGCCTGCCTTCTCCTTCAGAAAGGAAAGAATGTCCAGAGCCACACCGGTATCGTTTTCGGTAAAAATAATCTGTATATTATTCAGGACTTCCTTCATACAAGAATCCTTTCTAATTACCTATATTTAACCATGATTTTCAAAAACATTTCATGCATGATTGAACAATTTAACCGGAATACAGATGATATCATGTATGTATCAGCAATTCCGGAATGAACCAAATGGAGAAAGATGATGACAGACAGAAACGAATCACTGCTCGCAGACGGTCTGGAAGAAGTTGTCGGCGGACTGACGGAAGAAGAACTTCAGCAGGAAAAAGCATTCTACAAGAACGATATCGAACATTATCCGCGTGAATACCACAACAAGCGGCACAGATCCTGCCGGGGAGGCATTCTGCGCTACAGCCGTGACTGGAAGAAGGATGAAGGTCTGGAATTCGCTCTCTATGAATGTTCCTGGTGCGGCACCATTCTTTTCCTGAAGGAATACTGATCCGTATTCAGATACAAAAACGCTGCTGTCATTGATATGACAGCAGCATTTCTTTGAATGCATCATATTTCCTCAGAATGTTTTACATGTCCTCGTCGCCGGAGCTGATAATGAAGTCCTGCTCACATTCTGCATAGAAGACTTCGTTGAAAGAGCATCTGTCGCTGCTCGAGCACCATAATCTTGAATTGACGGTAGCAGAACAGCCGTGCTTTGACTTGTCACGGTAGTATTTCACATTTACTCCGTAGCAGGCGTCTGTTCCCCAGCAGGAACTGCCGTTTTCGACAGTTGCTTCACACTGTGCATCCCAGTCAATCACAACACAGCCGCCGGAGACAGCAGTCAGTTCATCTTCAGATACATCATGATTATTCAGGATCTCGTTCTTTTCTTTTTCTGATATGATTAGAATTCTCCTTTTCAGATATTATTTTTGTATTAACAATTACCTGTTAAATGTACCTTAACATAATTGAAACTGCAGATTGTCGTCACAGAGGAATTTCTTCAGTGAACATGCCGTAATAGATTGCCTGTACCGGGCAGACATCAACACAGAATCCGCACTGTACACAGTCCATGGAAATTTTATAAATGTGTCCATCAGGATAGACTGCTCCGGCAGGGTAGGTTGATGCACAGCTTCCGCAGCCTACGCACTGCTGTTCGTTGATCGCAACTCTTTCGATCGTTATGGTTCTTGTTTTCTGCACAGTTGCATCTTCACCGGCAGCAACCTGGGCGAGCTGGTCGTTGTTCAGCACTTTGTTTTCCATCACACATTCCTCTATTACCTGCTGTCCATTCAAATCAGCAGTATAATATATCACAAAACATTGTTATATGTATCATAACATTATTGTTAGAGAAGATGTTTATATCGTAAAGGATTGGCATTATCACAGAATTTTGCATCGCACTTAACAGATTTATATAAAAAATCTGCTTTATATCTGCTGAGTCTTCGTGAGTATTATATTTGTTTTCTGTGTTTAAAAAAGATTTATGAGATTGTATATACAAAACCCTGTTCATGGAAAGTGATGCTTTCATTGTATAATTATGATTAATAAAGGATTGGTTATGTTAAAAGAAGGCCTCTACGAACAAGTTATCAATGAACAAATTGAAGAAGAACTTGAAACAAATTCTGAATTTACTGCGTTTACAACAAAAATGGATAAAGCTGAGTCTGCAAAAGTACTTAGTAAATATACTGCAGATATTATTGAAAGAGTATTAGAGAACATAGATACAATTGAGGATAAAGCAGATCTTGTTAACCGAATTGTAAATGTGTTGACTGATTATTCTTCCGATAAGGAAATCAGAAAAGAGGCTGTAATTACAAAAAATGAAAATGCACAGATATTAAACGCCGTAATCAATAAAAATAATCCGGAATTTGTTGTAAGAAAAAAGGAGCCTTTGCGCCCAGAAACATCAATTGCCAGAAGTTCTTTACTGACTGGAGCTCCTAATGAGCCAACACTTGAAACAGAGTTTAAAAGAGAAATTCTTTCTGCAGATCGAATAGATATGTTGGTATCGTTTATTCGTTGGAGCGGTGCCATAAGAATTTTGGATGAATTAAAAGCATTCACTGAAAAGGGTGGCCATCTAAGAATTATTACAACTATTTATATGGGGGCAACAGAAGCTAAAGCTATCCTTGAGCTATCTAAACTGCCAAATACTGAAATAAAAATATCATATGATACAAAGCGAACACGGTTACATGCGAAAACATATGTTTTTTATCGTGATACTGGTTTTACAACGGCTTATATTGGATCTTCTAATATTTCAAATACAGCAATGAGCTCTGGCTTGGAATGGAATATGAAGATTACTGAAAAGGATTTGCCGGATACATTCAAAAAGATTAATGCTTCATTCGAAAGCTATTGGAATACAAAAGAATTTGAAACATTTACCACAGATGATTTCGATAGATTAAGAGAAGCGTTAGACTCTGAGCGATATAAAGGGAATCCTTCGTTGAATATTACATATAATTTCACAATACATCCTTATTCATATCAACAGGAAGTTTTAGACCAATTGGAAGCTGAAAGAGAATTACGTGGATATTACAGAAATCTTGTGGTGGCAGCAACCGGTACAGGTAAAACTGTTATATCAGCTTTTGACTATAAAAGATTTGTTGAACAGCATCCTGGAAAACATAATCGTCTATTATTTGTTGCGCATAGAGAAGAAATATTGAAACAAAGCTTAGCTTGCTTTAGAGGTATACTAAAAGATCCAAACTTTGGTGATCTCCTGGTAGGCAATTATCAGAAGCCAAAAGACTATAATCATTTGTTTGCATCAATTAACTCATTCAATAACCGTGATCTGATAACTGTAACGGATCCAGATTATTATGATTTTATTATTGTTGATGAATCACATCATGATGCAGCACCGTCTTATCAAAAACTATTAACATATTACAAACCAAAGATATTGCTAGGTTTAACTGCTACTCCAGAACGAATGGATGGAAAAAGCATATTGGAATACTTTGATGGGAGAATTGCGGCGGAGATTCGATTGCCTGAAGCTATTGATCGAAAATTACTTGTACCATTTCAGTATTTTTGTGTAACAGATACTGTCGATTTAGGTAGATTGATCTGGAAAAATGGTGGTTATGCTGCATCAGATTTAGAAGAAGCATATATCGGTAATAATACTATTGCTATACAACGTGCAGATGCCATATTGCGTGCGGTAAATAGGTATGTGGCAGACTTACGTGATGTAAAAGGATTGGGATTCTGTGCCACTATTGATCACGCGAAATACATGGAGCAATACTTTAATGAACATGGAGTAAGTTCAATTGTATTAACAGGTAGTTCTGACGATGATGTACGTAATAGGGCATCACAGCTTTTGCGCTCTGGGAACGTTAAATTTATTTTCGTAGTGAATATTTATAATGAAGGTGTTGATATACCTGAAGTAAACACAATTCTATTCTTACGTCCAACAGAGTCACTTACTGTGTTTTTACAACAATTAGGCAGAGGTTTACGTATTAGTCAGGGTAAGGAGTATTTAACAGTTCTAGACTTCGTAGGCCAGGCAAATGAACACTATAATTTTGAAGAACGATTCACCGCACTTTTAGAAAAAACACATCGTGATGTACGTGAAGAGATAAAAAAAGGGTTCGCATTTTTACCGAAAGGCTGTTACATCAAGATGGAAAAAGTTGCTCAAGAGTATATTCTTAGCAACATTGAAGCAGCATATAGAGGTAATTTTTCAAAACGTATAATTAGAAAAATGCAGACCTTTGTAGCTGACTACCAGTTGCCGTTTACAATAGCTAATTTCTTGAATAATACAAATATTGATATTCGTGATATCTATAAATCAAAAACTTTCTATCAGTTCAAGGCTGATGCAGGTCTAATAAGTACATTTGATGAACGTTTAAATGATAAAGACTTTATGCGAAAAGCATTAGTACGACTTGCGTGGATTGACTCTAGAAGATGGATCAATTATCTCTTGCATCTGTTAACTGATGAAATCATAACAGTGCCTAAGCCAGGGACAGCAGAATATCGGATGCTTCAAATGTTTCAATTCACCGTTTGGAATAAATCTTGGGAAGATGCAAACTTTGATTCACCATTAGATGGAATTCGCATTATAAGAAATAACCCGAACTGTTTTGCAGAATTAATTGAACTATTGGAATATCGGATGAGCATAATTGATTTTGTTGATGAACCTGTCGATCTAGGGTTTGATAGTCCACTGGATTTACATTGCACATATACAAGAGATCAGCTGTTTGTTGCATGTGACTACATGACACCAGCGAATATTCGTGAAGGTGTTAAGTATCTTCCGGATAAAAATCTGGATATTTTCTTAATAACATTAAATAAATCTGATAAAGATTACTCTCCTACAACCTTATATAATGATTATTCCATTAGCGAAACCGAGTTTCATTGGCAAAGCCAAAGCACTACCTCTGAAGACTCGTTAACAGGAAAAAGATACATTAATCATTTTAAGCAGAACTCCAAAGTAGCACTGTTTATACGACAGTATAAGAACAGAGATAATAAGAGTTCAAATGAAACAGAACCATATGCTTTTCTTGGAACAGCTACATATGTTAGTCATACAGGAAGCAAACCAATGAATATTATTTGGAAATTGGATAAACCTATTCCTGGTAAATATTTAAGAAATACAAACAAACTATTGGATGACTAATATGTAAAAACAAAAGAGAATAGTTCTGTGTGATCGGAGTTATATGAAAACTGTGTACGTAGTTGCGGCCATCATTCGTGATGACAATAGAATATTTGCGACCCAGAGAGGGTATGGCGAGTTTAAAGACGGCTGGGAGTTTCCTGGCGGTAAGGTTGAACCCGGTGAAACACCCCAGGAAGCACTGAAAAGGGAAATCGAAGAGGAACTGGAGACAGAAATTGAAGTAGGTGAGTATCTTACGACAATTGAGTATGACTATCCTTCGTTTCATCTGAGCATGAAATGCTACTGGTGCAGAATCATAGAGGGAAGACCTGTTCTTCTGGAACATGAGGCTGCCAGGTGGCTGAGCAAGGATGAACTGGATTTGGTGGACTGGCTTCCTGCCGATATTACGATCATTGAAATGGTAAAGAAAGAATTATAATGAATGGACTGCATGAGAGATGCAGTCTTCTCATCTGAAGGGAAACAATACTATGGATCAGAAACCAAAGAAAATCCAGGTCAGGGGCGCCCGTGTCCACAACCTGAAAAACATTGATGTTGATATACCGCTGGATCAGATTGTCGGAGTGGCAGGTGTTTCCGGTTCCGGCAAGTCTTCGCTGGCACTGGGTGTGCTGTATGCCGAAGGTTCGAGAAGATATCTGGAATCACTGTCGACCTATACAAGAAGAAGGATGACCCAGGCATCGCGTGCCGATGTCGATGAGGTTCTGTATGTGCCGGCTTCGCTGGCTCTGCATCAGAGACCGGGTGTTCCCGGCATCCGTTCCACCTTCGGAACCGGTACGGAACTCTTGAACAGCCTGCGTCTGATGTATTCCCGTCTTTCTTCGCACCGCTGTCCGAACGGTCATTATGTCAAACCGTCAATTGCGGTTGCGGCCATGCAGGAGATCGTCTGTCCGGAATGCGGCGAGCATTTCTACGGACCGGGTGCGGAAGAACTGGCATTCAACAGTCAGGGTGCGTGCCCGTGCTGTCAGGGCACCGGCACGGTCCGGACGGTTGACCGCAGAACATTGATCCCGGATGAGAATCTGACCATCGATGAAGGGGCAGTGGCACCATGGAATTCCCTGATGTGGTCACTGATGACAGATGTCTGTCGGGAAATGGGTGTACGTACGGATATTCCCTTTAAGGACCTGAGTGAAAAGGAAAAGGAAATCGTCTATGACGGGCCGATGGAAAAAAGACATATTTTCTACCGGCCGAAGGGAAAGGACAATCCGCTGACAGCGGAAATGGACTTTACCTATTACAGTGCCACAGCCACTGTTTTGAATGCCCTGAGCAAGGTCAAGGATGAAAAGGGCATGAAGCGTGTGGAGAAGTTCCTTACCGAACAGGAATGCCCTGAGTGCCATGGCACAAGACTGTCCGATGCCGCAAGAGCTCCGCGGATCATGGGAATTTCCCTGGATCAGGCATGTCAGATGACTTTGAAGGAATCCGTTGAATGGGTGAAGAAAGTTCCGGAATGGGTTCCGGAAGAAATGAAAGCCATGGCGCAGAATATCTGCGAAGCATATCTGGAAACCGCTGCACGCTTGATGGAGCTTGGACTTGGCTATCTCACCCTCGACAGAGCATCCTCAACACTTTCCACAGGGGAAAGACAGAGAATGCAGCTGGCAAGGGCGGTGCGCAACCGGACAACGGGCGTGCTCTATGTGCTGGATGAGCCGTCCATCGGACTTCATCCCGCCAATATCACCGGCCTCAACGGTGTCATGCATGATCTGATCAAGGACGGCAATTCGGTATTGCTGGTGGATCATGACACA